>JAFSEF010000116.1 GCA_017435865.1 Clostridia bacterium | reverse complement strand
GGTGATCCCCATGGCATAGGTCAATGCACTGCAAAGTGTATCAAGGCTGTCGGTATTCTTCATTGTTTTGCACCTGCTTTCCCGAAGTGTTTGTTGCTTTTTGTGTCATTTTGAAAAGAGGAATGAATCCAATCCGCTTTGAGGAAATAAATCAGGAAGATAATGCTGCTCAAAGTCCATGTAATCGGATATGCCCATGAGACGGTGGTCAGTTCGTTGAAAAACTTCAACGCAACCGTAATGTAACTGACTCTGAAAACGCACCAACAGGCAAGCATCGTAATCATCGGTACACTCGGTTTACCTGCACCTCGTAAGACCCCTGCTATGCAATGCGAAAATGCAAGCAGGCAATAGAACAGGCAGATGGTACGCATATGCTGTGTGCCGAGTGTGATCGATTCAGCCGTATCCGTGAACATTCCGATGAGCTGCGGTGCAAGTGCATAGGACAATCCGCCGATGATTTCAGCAAGCGTGCAACTGCATATAACACCGAATGCAACCCCTTTTTTGACTCTTGCATACTGTTTTGCACCGAGATTCTGTCCGACAAAGGTGGAAAGAGCCTGCGTGAAGCAGGTGACAGGCAGAAACGCAAATCCTTCTAATTTGGAATAAGAACCGCAGCCTGCCATGGCGGCTTTGCCGAAGCTGTTGATGTTGGTCTGTACCACCACATTGGCAATGGCAATCACGCTGTTCTGTATACCCGACGGCAGACCGTAGCGGATGATCTCTTTGAGGCTTTCTTTGTGAAAACGGATTTCACGAAAACGCACTTTGTACGGTGCATCAATGTGTAATAAGTGTATGAAGCACATCACAGCACTGACACCCTGTGAAATGGTGGTCGCAACCGCTGCAGAGCCGACACCGAAACCGAGCACCGCAACAAACAGCATGTCAAGTGCAATGTTGAGAAATGTCGAAAAAATCAAATAATACAAAGGGTGTCTGCTGTCACCGACGGCATGCAGAATCCCCACAAAAATGTTGTACATTACAACAAAGATCGCACCGAGGAAGTAATAGCGGAAATATGCGACGGATTCGGGGAAGACTTCATCGGGTGTGCCCATCCAACGAAGAATGACAGGTGTCAGCCCAATCCCTGCAACCGTCAGCACAACGCCCACAACAAGTCCGAATGCAATGGCAGTGTGGATGGACTTTCGCATGGTATCGTATTCTTTTGCGCCGAACCAACGGGCAATCACGATACCGGCACCCATGGCAACACCGTTGAAAAAGCTGACCATCATAAAAATCAGACTGCCTGACGAGCTGACCGCTGCCAGTGCATTGTCACCGATGTAATTGCCGACACACCATGCGTCGAATGTATTGTATAGCTGCTGAAACACATTGCCCAAAAACACAGGCATGGCAAACAGCAGCATCGACTTCCATACAGACCCTTCGGTCAGGGAAGTGCTGTCAGAGTGCAATGAGCAACCCTCCCTTTATGTTCTTTCTGTTTCTGCAAATTCAAATTCTATAACAAATTGAATTTGTTTTCTTGCTTTGTATTCAACTTCAATTTCCAACAGATAATGCCCGTTGTCTAATTGTTGAATGGTATCGTTTATCCACCAACGATGATCAAATTGCATAAGATCAACATCGTATGTTTTTAGTTTGTAATTATAAAAACAGATTTTTTTGATATTTCTTTCATACAAAGCCTGTTGACAGTCGAGATACAATTCAAGACAGTTTCTTTTCGGTCTTTTTTCTTTGTAGTCAGGTGTGAGTTGCAATTCGTTGACTGAAAGAATTTTTGCATCGTGCAAACCGTGTTTCCAGTACCAATCAGCCAGTTGATAGGGACCTTCCGCTGTATTCGGGTATTTCATTGCATGCTCCTTTCTGAGTTGTTGTTCACTTTTTTCAAAGAGAAATAATGAAAGTGTTGCATCCTTGAAATCGCCGAAAAGCCGAATTGTCACCGTATGCGTACCGTAAACAGGGGAATGTTCAACATCGAAAATTTCATCCGTTTCATTTTTCTCTATGTGCAAAGATGCAAGATACTTGTCATCGATATAAACTTCCGCCCTGCAATCGCTGTCGGCAGACATCATAATTCCAAAAGTGTCTTCGCCGTCAAAGGCAAGATATCGGTAGGTAACACTGTCACCCGATCGTGATGCACGGATTACAAGTCCGTCCGTTGATTTGTTATCTGTTTTGATATAAGCCGTACCGCCCATTTCGCAGGCTCTGTGTGCTGCCAACGGCAGGTTTGCACAAACGGCATCTGTGCCGACGGAGGTGGTCATTTTCACTTCGTCAATGCTGCCGTCTTCGTTGATCGTGATCGGCTCCATGCAGACATGACGCGAACATTGCGAGCAATGTGTGGAACGGTGATAGAAAATATACCACTGTCCGTTGAAACATTCGAGTGAGCCGTGGTTGTTCCATGTTTCGGGATCGCAACCGAAGTTGTCAATGATAACGCCCTTGTATTCAAATCCTGTCATCGGATTGTCCGAAACGGCATACCCCAAAGAGGTGGCTCGGCCGCCGTGACGGTGGGTGTCGGTGAACAGATAATAATATTTTCCGTTGATTTTTCTGACCGAGCTGCCCTCGTGGTATTCGTGCTCGGCAACGCTCAACGGCTGTGTGATGGTTGCAGGGTCAATTTCTGTCATGTTGTCCCTGAGTTTTGCAACTCGCACACCGTCAAACTGTCCCCAATAGATATAACTCTGCCCGTCATCGTCCGTGAATACGGCAGGGTCGATTCTGTTCAGGTGTTCCATATATCCGATGTCCTCAAACGGACCGTATGGACTTGTCGATTTTGCAACACCGCAGCGACCGTCGGGAACACAGTAGTATAAAAAATACTCTCCGTTTTTGTATGCACAATCGGGTGCATACAAAGCTGTGTTGCCTTCTGCCCATTTTGCCTGACTCAATCGGAACGAAACACCGTGATCCACCCAATGGAGCAGATCGTCAGACGAAAACACGTGGTATTCGCCGCAGCAATAGTCCTTTTTGCCGGCAATGTCCAGAGATCCGTACAGGTACATTCTGCCGTCGTTCCACACGTGTGCTTCGACGTCTGGTACAAAAGTCTGCGGATGCAGAATCGGATTCATGCGGTGCTCCATGATTGTTTCTCCTTTTATTTCTGATATTTATAAGCTATTCTGCAAGCCCGTTTGTAAGCTTCGGTAAAATACAGCTCAATCGGCATATTTGCATACACATCATTCTCATGGCGGTTCGGTTTGGATTGAATGTTCAGCTCAAAATTAAGGTATTCCATGTGTCTTGCTTTCTGCAAGCGGTTTACATTGTAATCCCAGTCACCGATACCGTCAAAGGGCAATAAGTGCAGGTCGTCCGTCCAGAATGTCTTGCCGTCAAAACGGCTGATACCAAGATTATCATTCAGATGGGTCATCAGCAGACGGTCACCGAACTGTGCAAGCAGGTCTTCACTGCGGTTATAGCACATTTCGTGTCCCGCATCCCAACAAAAACCGACCGTCGGATTGTCTTTGTAACGGTCAAGCAGTGCAAAAAGATATTCTTCACCCTCGGTATTTTCAAATGCAATCTGAATTCCGTTTTGCTGAGCACGGTGCACAAGGACATCGTAATTGTCAAAATGCAGCTTGTCAGCTTCAAAGGTGTATTCAAAGCCGATCCATGCGTGGGCAACCATCACGGGAATCTGCAGTTCTTTGCAGATATCGGCAGCAAGTAGCAATTCATCAAGGGCAGGCTTGCTGACGGATTCATCATCACTCCACATGGCAGCCGCTTTCCCGAACGGTGCGTGCAGGGATTGTACAGCCATACCGTTCTTTCGGGCACACGCAACGATGTCCGACAGTTGTTCGCGATCGCTCCATTCGGGAGAAATTGCATCAAATCCGATTTTTGCCAACAGTTCAACAGCCTGCAATGTCGGTATGCAATAACGGTTGCCGACTGAAATACCGATTTTCTGTTTCCACATAAATTTCACTCCTCTGCATAACCGATTTTTATACTACCACTGAATGCTTTAAAAGTAAATATTTTACACTAAATTTTTATTGTAATTGCACGGCAAGCGGAAACAATAAAAGCATATTTTGATTTTGTGGGGTTTGTTATGATTCAGAAACAGGGAAGAGTGCTTTCATTTTCGTCCCGTCCCGTATTGCTTTCAGGGGCAGCAATCGGCGGCAAAGCAGAAGGACAGGGACCGTGTGCAAACGAGTTTGACCGTTGCTATGAGGATGATTATATCTGTTGTAAAACCTGGGAGCAGGCGGAAAGTGCGTTGCAGAAAGAGGCATTGCTGACGGCACTGAAAAAGGCCGATACAAATGCTCAGGAAGTTGATTATTTGTTTTCGGGGGATCTGCTTGATCAGTGCATTGCCAGTGCCACCGCAGCAAAAGACTTACAGATTCCGATGACAGGCTTGTACGGTGCGTGTTCCACATTTGCGTTGGGGCTTGCACTCTCGGCGGTGTTTGTCGGTTGCAATGCAGCAAAATATGCTCTTGTGGCTGCGTCTTCCCATTTTTGTTCCGCCGAAAAGCAGTTCCGTTTTCCGCTGGAATACGGAAATCAGCGACAGCCGACCACACAGCGGACCGCCACCGCTGCAGGTGCAGTTTTAGTCGGCAACAGCAAAACGGGTTGCTGCATCGATGCTGCCCTCATCGGCACCATTCAGGATTTGGGAATCACCGATGCTGCCAATATGGGTGCTGCCATGGCACCTGCTGCGGCGGACACCATTGAAAAATTCCTGACACAGACACAGACATCACCTGTTGACTATGACTGCATTCTGACGGGGGATCTCGGTGCGGTCGGGTCGCGGCTGTTGTGTCAGATTCTGTTTCAAAAAGGAATCGACATCAGTGCCGTGCATGAGGATTGCGGTAATCTTCTGTTTGATGCAAAAAAACAGGATGTGCACGCAGGTGCATCGGGCTGCGGCTGCTCGGCTGCACTGGTCAGCACTTTGTTTCGTCGGAGAATTGAAAACGGTTTGCTGCAGAATGTGCTTTTTGTCGGCACAGGAGCGTTGATGTCTCCGTTGTCCGTGCAGCAGGGGGAAACCATTCCGGGAATTGCACACGCTGTTTTATTGTCAATGAAGAATAATAAATTGACCAAATAAAGGCTGAGTCGGACAACACTGTCAATTGAAATCTGAATGACGGTGTCTTTCATTGCTGTTATGCCATTAGCGGAGCACACGCTCCGCTTTTTTTGTTATATATGAAACAGATAATGTTTGCAAACCGAGGCAAATCTGTTATGATGTATTTTTTGTATGCAGCTTTGCTTGCTGTATACGGATGCCGTCCCCTGATTGGCGGACTCATTAAGATAACGACATTGCCTGACAAGGGTGATATAATTCGATTATGAAAGAATTTTCAGGATTCATGTCTTTACAAGATGGAATGTATGTGATAATATATTGTTTAGTTATTGCAAAAAGTATCGATAAGACATTTATATAAAAAAGGATGTTGTTTGCGGAATGAAACGAAAAATAACAGACACCCAACGGGAAAAGGCAGTGCTTTACATAATGAAGTTTTTGCTTGTTGTCTTTTTCTCCGGCAGTCTCTTTGCACCTGTTCAGCAAAAGAAAATATGATTTACGCATGGTTTGTAAAACATAATCTTGCAATATTTGCATTGCTTATCTTCGTAGTCAACACTTTTTGGGTTCTCAAATTTGAAAAAAAACTGAAAATCAAGTTGCATGAAGGGATTATAATTTCTTTGGTTCATGTGGTTCTGGGATGGACTTGCATGAAACTGTTGGCACTGATTGAAGTCGGTTTCAATTTTGAAAAAGCAGCAAATATGAGATTATTCGGAGCAGTATTTGTTTTACCGATTCTTTATTATCTATGGGCAAAAAAGACAGACAAAGACATACATCTGACGTCAGATATGTCAGCAATATGCGTAATCTTCGGAGCCATATCAGGACGTTTGAATTGTATGACGCAGGGCTGTTGTCAAGGAATTCTTTTTCCTTTTGATTTTTGCGAGAGATGGCCTTTAAGAGAAACGGAACTGGTTTTCTATTTTCTGTTTATCATCATCTTTGCAGGAAGAATTTTAAAGGGAAAAACCAACGGAGAAGTATATCCTGTATATATGATTTCTTATGGCATCATAAGATTTGTATGTGAATTCTTTCGTGAAGAGTTTACAACGCAGGTTGGTGTTTTGCATCTGGCACACATATGGGCTGTACTTTCGGTAATAATCGGCTTAATTTGGCTGTGGTACATAAAAACTGAACAATCAAAAAATAGGAGGCATGCAACGAAATGAATATCAATGCAGAAAAACGTTTTTTGGCTATTGTTTTGGCAGTGCTACGGTATGACTTATAATAATTATGTAAAGAATTCGTGTATGTGTCCGGATATGTAATGATAATGGGTGAGCTGTTCTGCATTTCGATTTGAGTGTTGGCAATATTGGAAAAGTATTGAGATCAAATAAAGGCAAAACATTCAGAAAACGGAGTTTGACGACTTCGCTTTTTTTTCTTATTACAAAAAATAGTAAAGTGCTTGCAAGTCGGGGAGAAATCTGTTATCATGGCTCTGCAAAATGAGAATGAAACGGGACAAGCATGAAAGAGAATTTGTTGCTCCGTTTGCGTGACGGGGAAAAACTGAATACGCGGCAGCAGATTTTGCTGATTCTGCAGCTGAGTCTGCCTGCCATTTTTGCACAGCTGTCGAGCATTGTCATGCAGTATATTGACGCATCCATGGTCGGTCAGCTCGGTGCACAAAGCTCGGCATCCATCGGCATTGTGTCGTCAAGCACATGGCTTTTTAATGGCATCTGTTCGGCAGCGGTGACGGGGTTTTCCGTGCAGGTCGCACAACTCATCGGAGCGGGGAAGGACAAGGATGCACGTTCGGTTATGAAACAGGGATTCATAACCGCAATCGGTGTTGCGATGCTGCTTTGTGCACTCGGTGCTGCTGTCAGCGGTGTGCTGCCGGGGATGCTTGGCGGCAATGCGGAAATCTGTGCGGATGCAAGTGCTTATTTTCTGATTTATGCGTTGGCGCTGCCTTTTGCACAGCTGAACAATGTCTCGGCTGCCATGTTGCAGGCAAGCGGAAATATGCGTACGCCGAGTCTTTTGTTTGTTCTGATGTGTGTTTTGGATGTTGTTTTTAATTTCTTCTTTATTTTTCCGACACGGCAAATGGGGTCTGTGACTGTCTTTGGTGCGGGGTTGGGAGTTGCGGGTGCTTCACTCGGAACTGCATTGTCACACGCAAGTGTTGCTGTCATCATGACGCTGGTGTTGCTTGTGTCTTCGGATAATCTGCATCTTCGCAGGAAAGAAAAATTCCGCATGACTTCCGATTGTCTGAAAAAAGCTGCTAAAATCGGGATCCCTGTCGGTGCGGAACAGATGATTATGTCGGGTGCACAGGTGATGGGGACCCGCATCGTCGCCCCCTTGGGTACAGTCGCCATTGCTGCAAACTCTTTTGCAATCACGGCAGAGAGCCTTTGCTATATGCCCGGTTACGGTATCGGCAATGCGGCAACAACGCTCATCGGGCAGAGTATCGGTGCGAAGCGGTTCGATCTGACACGTCGTCTCGGTTGGCTGACAACGGGACTGGGAATGCTTGTCATGGGCTTTGCTGCCGTACTGATGTTCATTTTTGCTCCCTTTATGATCGGCATTATGACACCTGACCCTGATGTAGTGGCACTCGGTGCCGAAGTGCTGCGGATTGCCGCTTTTGTGGAGCCTTTTTATGCGGCATCCATTGTCGCAAACGGTGTATTCAGAGGGGCAGGCAACACCCTTGTGCCGAGTTGTCTGAATCTTGTCAGTATGTGGGCGGTGCGCTTGCCGTTGGCGGCACTGTTGTCCGTTCACTATGGTCTGAAAGGCTATTGGTTTGCCATGTGCATTGAGTTGTTTGTACGCGGTGTTTTGTTTTTGCTGCGGTTGAAGAGCAAGACGTGGCTGCAAAATTCCAAAAGATAATTCAGAATAAATGAATTGTAAAATATCAACAAGACGGTAACGGGATGTTTTTCTGTTGCTGTCTTTGTTTTTTTACAAAAAAACAAAAAGTTATAAAAAATTATACACTGTCAGTTGTGACAATAAACAAAAAATAAATAATATTACTTGATTATTTATAAACTATATGTTAATATAATGGTTGAATGGCATTCTGTATCTTCAATACGAATGCAAAAAACGGAGGTATTATTATGAAACAGGGCAAAAAGATTCTCAGCATCTTCCTGGCAGTGCTCATGATCTTCGGCTGTGTGCAGGTCGGAGTTATGCCGCTGTCCCTTCTTGATGCTGAAGCCGCAACAGCTGCGAGTGTAAAATCGAAGCTGACTGCTGCAGTTGCAAACAAAATTGCAACAGGCGGCAAAGAGGGCAGCAATGCTTACTCCTACACGGGCGATGACGGCTCCGTCATGGCTGCAGCCGAAGAGGTGTATGCGTATGCCACATCCGTCAGAGGCGGCACGGGCACCACTTCAAGCCGTAACGCAACCACCACTATCATGGCCAAGGTTGCATCCGATACCGGTTATACATCCGGCAATAACAACGCTGCATTACGCCGTCTTATCAACCCCAACGGCACCGGTGTTATTGCTTATGAAAACAAGGTAAAACGTGCAGACCGTCACTGGGCAGGTCAGGATCACAAGTATCCCAGCCTCAACGGAAACAATATCACAAAGACGATCCGCGTTGCCGCTACACTCGAAAATGTTCTGAAAACATACAATGCATCCACCATTGATTCCATTCCGTCCACCATTCTGCTTGATGTGACCTATAAATGGGGACACACCTACAGCCAGACTGCAAGTGACGGCAGCTACAACTGGAGAAAGGGTTATGTTTGTACCGCTTACAGATGGAATTATCTGAACTCCGTCACCAGAACCGTCAATTCACAGAATACCACCGCAGCAGGCGATATCAAGGCATTCAATAACCACTTTATCAAAACAAACGGTTCTTACCTTGATTATACGGTTTATCAGCTCGTAACCACATTTACCCCTGCAGAGCTGACCGCATTGATCTCTGCTAACACCACTGCATACAACCGTCTGAATTCTTATTCGGATTCCATTAAAAACCATTTCTTCAACATGACGCAGATCAAGACCTTTATGGACAACGTCGTGTATGCAGAAAAGGTTGCCAACGCACTGCCTGCCATCGATGCATTCAACAATGCCATGACCGCAGGCTACGATGCACAGGATCTTGCAGGCATGGAAAGCATGTATGCAACGCTTACCCCGCATCTTGAAAATCTCAATTCTTACGAAGCTGATGTTCTTGCATACGTCGGTGAAAATTTCCCCGGCTACGAAAGCTTCTCGCTTGACAATGCCAAGGCATTCTATGCACAGCTTAAAAAAGATATCGAGCTTTATAAACTCAGAGAAATCAAAACTGCTGTTGATGCACTTCGTGCAACCTATCCCGATGCCGCTGCCATTGCAGCCATCGATACCGATGCCGAAGGCAACTACATCAACGAAAACCTGACTCTTCTCACCCTGGATGACAAGATTGACGGTTACTACACCGCCCTTACCAACGGCACATTCACGGATGAAAACATTGCAACCGTGTTTACCGAAGGTGTCAGTTATGTAAAGACCTTTGCAGATGAAACCCAGTGGGAAGTTGACTACCGTAACGCAGCTGCTGAATACGTCAATTTCTATGACTGGTTCATTCCGCTGACCTATGCCGACCTTACCAAGTACGAAAGTGCTGTCATCTACGGCAAGAACGTTCCCGAAAACGTTCCCAACCTTCCCAATGCAGAAAGCAAGAGAAGTGCTTATATTACAATGTATAATAAATATGAAGCACTCATCGGCACCCCTGCGATGGAAGAGATCTTCGGTGCAGGCGAAGAAGCTTTCATCAATGTCATTGATGCTTACATTGCTTCTCTGAAGGCTTGCATGGAACAGAGAGTGGCTGATCAGCTTGATCCTCTGGGCGAATATGTCAATGACACAGCTCTTGTGATTGACTTCTCCAACTTCGTCATGATCAAGTCTCTGATTAACAATGTTGATCATGACCTGTATGCCGATGCAAAGGCAAGAGGACTTGTCAACAGTGACCGTCAGAAGATCTACAATGCACTCAACAATCTGCTTGTCAAATACAACGCTTTTGTTGAATCAGGCGGACTGAACGGATTCAAGCAGAATCATTACCACGATGCAGCAAATATTTATACCACCCGTTACGCAGGCGATCAGGGGCTTGACGAAAACGGCGATCAGATCGGCTATCCCAATGATGTTGCCAGAGACGGCACAGAAGACGACTATGTTGTTGATGTCACCAAGGTCAACCAGACAATCGTAAAGCTTGACAGCTTCCTTGTCAGCGAAGACTTCTGTTCTCTTGTCGGATTCAAAGATGAAAACGACAATCCTTACAACAGTCTGTCCGATGCCATTGATGATATCATTCAGACAACATTCTTTACGGATGATCTTGTCAACACGCTTGTTTCCTCCTTGTTCCCGATGGTCTGCAAGACCCTCGATGATATTCTCGGTGACCTGAGTGCTCTCGGTGTGGACGGCATCAGTGCATCCCCCGACAAGAACGCAATCGCAAGATTCAACCTGAATACTCTTTCCAATGGGGCATTCAAGGGCTATCTTGACCTTTACATTGACGGCCAGTATAACACCAAAAAGCTTGTTGACGTTTTTGAAACACTCGGCATTTACATTTATCCGCAGTCCTTTGCAAAGAAACTTCCTGCAAAGTATTCTTCTATTGCTTCCAGGCTCAGAAGTGCAGGTCTTGACTGGAACAAGCTTGCTGATGCAGACGGCAATATTGTTCTTGACTTTGAATGGGGTGTTACCGACTACAACAGCTTTGTCAGCGTTATCGGTACTGTTTTCGATTCCATTCTGCCGTTGCTGAGAACCGTGCTTACCGGCACTGCTTATTCGCAGAAAATCACAAACCTTGCTTATGCCAAGGCTTATGATATGGTTGTTAAAGATGCTCTTGATCTCGGCTTCCTCGGCAAACCCGATATCAGCATCACCTCTGCAGAGGCTTTTGCAAACATCACACTGCAGATTGCAGGGGAGACCCTTTATAAGGATATGTGGATTCCGCTTATGGAATCTCTCGGTGTAACCGATGCAGGCTATGACCTTTCCGGTCTCGGCATCAGCGGTACTTATAAGTTCAAATCCATCTCCGCTTCTTCCTCTGCAGCACAAATTGCAGATGCCATGTTCTATCCGCTGCTCGTTCTCATTGAACAACTCAAGCAGATGCCCTTGCAGAAGCTTGTTGACATGCTGCCGCAGTTGGTTTACACGCTTTCCTTTGATACCATTCAGTCCATGATTGATGCCGTTACGATCGACATTCATGCAGATATCGAAATTGAAAACTTTGAAGACATTAAAATTATTGAAATTTTAGGTTGGGAGCCTGACCTTGCATGGCTTGGTAACCTGCTCAAGGGCACCATCAACGGCCTGCTTCCGTCCTTTGATATTCCGCTGAAGCTCTCCGACATGGTCAACCTTGTTGATCTGCTCGGCTTTGAATACACCAACCTCAACGAACTGCTTGCATTCCTTCTTGAAACCCTCGGCATGGATGTTGAATTGCCCATCATCAATGCCGGTGAAATCATCACCTGTGCATCCGTCAACAAGAATGCAACTTCTCAGGGAGGCAACGGCAAGCGAATCAAGTTCACTGCCGACAGAGCAGACGTATTCTACTTCCTGCTGCAGTACATCGTTTCTGCAGTCGGCGACAGAACCTTTGTTGAGGATCTGATTGAATTCATTGCTTACTCCGAAGCAGAGCTGACGGTGGACACCGACGGTGACGGCGAACCCGATGCACCCGCACCCGAAGACATTGAAACCATCGAGCTTCCCGAACTTGTTTATCAGATTATCAACAACGTGCATCACAATCCCATGAATGCCCTTGCAGCCCTTGTTGAACTCTTCGTTCCGCAGGAATATGACAAGGAAGACATTGACTGGGTTGCTTCTCAGTATGACTACGCAGGCATCGACGGCATGAATGATGCCTCCATCGTATACCTGACCTACGGCAACGACTGGCAGAAATCCGATGCGGAATATCTGATTGAAAATGTCGATGCCATTCTTGAATCCGTGCTCGAAATGACCGGTTCCGAACAGACTCAGATCAATGCCCTCATTCAGGACGGCTTCAACAACATTCTTACCAATGATGTAATCACAGGACTTGTTTCCGTGCTTTCGTCTCTTGGTACCGCACTCGGTGAAGAATTCATTTATGAACTCATCGACCGCGAACTCGAAGTAGACCTCACTGCTATGTACGATGCATTCGGTTATCTGTTCGTGACCGATGAAGACCGTCAGGCAGCTGCCGAAGCCGGCGAAGAGTTTGTTGAACCTCTCAAGCCCGGTGAAGCAGGCTACGAAAATATTTACGCCATTACCGCAACCGCTTCTGAAGAAGTCAACGAAGAAACAGGCGAGACCGAAACCGTCATCACATGGTCCTACAACGGCACCGAATTTGTGGACGGCGACATCGAAACATTCACCGATCTTCTTTGCGAAGCCATCAAGGAATTTGCTCCCGTTCTTGCAACCATGCTCAGCGGGGATTCCATCGGTCTGTTTGACGATGCAATCGAATTCCTCGGTTATGAAAACTATGCAGACTCCATCGGTATTCTCTTTGAAATCCTCGGCATCGAAGACGTCATGGATCAGGCTGAATACGAAGCCTACTGTGATGCCAACGGCGACGTTGCTGCTCTGAATTACACCGTAAAACAGCTCTTCAACTGGTTTGACGGCTACATTCTGGAAGGCAACACCGTACAGAAGATTGTTGAACTGCTGCCCAACATTGTTTATGCAATCGAAAGCAACGCACTTTCCACCGTGCTTCACAACCTTCTTCTGCCTGTTCTCATCATTCTCGACACCGTTCGTCCGATCATCGATATCGATCTGAACAGCATTGCATCTCTGCTTGTTTCCGACCTCATCAACTACGGTGAAATCAACACAGATGTGCTTCTGCAGTTCATCGAAGGTGTTTATGTCAACGATGACCTTGACTACAAGTGGTTCAACATCGACCTCGGTGCTCTGACTCTTGAAAACATCATCAGCATCGTTGATACACTCCTCGGCACGAACCTCTACGGCAGCCAGCTTGTCAACCCCGGTCTCAAGAGCCTGTGCTCGGGTATTGTGGAATACGATTCCGTTCTGACCCAGACCGCTTACAAGTCCACCATGGATGCTCCCGATGCACTTACCATCGTTCTTTCCGCAGTGCTTGAAGCTGCTGAGTTTGTAACTGCAGACGGCAGAACCAACGGTCAGATCATCTGCGATATGATCGACGAAGGTCTTGTTGCTGACGGCAAGGAAGCTGTAGCAGGTGCGGTTTATGCAGCCGTTACGGATCTCATCAAGGGTGTTTCTGTTGAATATGCAACACCCGATTGGGACTATATGTTCGAAACCGATATGCAGGCCTCCGAAAAGGTCAGCCTGCCCGCACACAGCATCGTTTACCTTGATTACACAACCGACTGGACAGAAGATGTTGCGGTCACGGTTGAAGAATCTCTCAATGATATCATTGCTCTCATCCTTGATGAAGTCGCAGAGTGCAACACCATTGCACAGCTTCTCAACGCTGTGCTGCAGGATAATCTGTACACAGAACAGAATCTTGCTGCCATTGTGGAACTCGTGGTCAATGCCATTTGTGCACTTGACGAAAACCTGCGTAATGTGATTGACGTTGTGCTCGATACGGATATCGCATCGTGGTTCGCAATGTGCGAAGCTGTTGAAGAAGAAACAGTAAACGAAGAAACAGGCGAGACCGAAACCGTTGTCAGGTATGTCTGCAACAAGACATGGGGCATCGACGAAGCTGCCGAAGAAGACAAGAAGGATCTCTTCGTAGCAGGTCTCAGGGAAGTGCTTGCTCCTGCAAATCAGCTGCTCGCATGGTTGTTCTTCGGTGACGGTTATGCATTCTTCACCGGAACCGAAAAGAATGCTGACGGCTCTTACAAATACAATGACATCATTGTTCTCAACGGCGGCCACGGTTATGCTTACGGTCTGGCTCCCATCTTTGAAGCTCTCGGCTGCACCATGAAGAGTGCCGATGCTTACAAGACCGAAGGCGGTGCATACGATGCAGGTGCTGCTGTGGAAGATATGCTCAATGCACTTCTTGCAAAGGTTGATGAAATCTCTGCAGATCCCATCCACGGTGCACTCGATCTTCTTGTCAATGTCATTTATTTCGTCAATGCCGACGGTCTGACCGTCAGTGTCAAGAACCTGCTTGCAGGCATCAACGGCATTATTGCAAAGCTGTCGTCCGTCATTACCGACGGTGATGCAGCTCTGACCGTTGAAGGCTTGCTTGCCGATATGATCAACTTTGATATTTCCGACCTTTCCATGGAAGCTCTGCTGACTCTTGCTTTTGATAACGGCTTCGTTCTCAACGAAGAAATGGCAGGCATTCTTTGCAGCTTCTATGTCGGCGAGCTTTCTCAGTTCACTGCAGCCAACGGCAACTATGCATACCGTATGACCTTCACGGAAGAAGAAGATTACCACGATATGCTTACCATCGTCCTTGCATTCGCAGTGGATGCATTCAATCTCAACCGTGAACTGTTCTCGGAGCTTCTCGGTGAAGAAACCTATTGGGCAGTTTACAACCTCATCCGCGGTGCCGCCGAACCCTTCGTTTACAGAGAAATGAACTGGGCTTATATGTATGAAGACGAAGATGCACTTGCACAGCTTGCTGCAAACAATCTTCCCGAACGTACGGGCGACTCCTACGAAGTTTATACCAAGTACCAAAACAACTGGAACGAAGCAACAGCAGAATATGTGGACGAAGTGCTCGATTCACTTGTCAAGAATATCACTGATGCTGCAAGAAATGACGGCAGCACCGTCGGTCAGCTTCTGGACAATGCAATCTCCAAGGGTCTGTATCAGGACAGCATCCTCAACAGCCTCATTGAAATGGTCGTTGAACTGCTTGTCGATTATGAAGAGATTGTTGCCGCAGCAGGCGTCCTGCTCGGTGCAGAAAAGATTGCAGACTGGTTCTCCTACTGTGACATCTCCATCGATGAAAACGGTGAAACCGTTGTTGTCTGCAACAAAGACTGGGGCATTGATTCCGCAGTCGGTAACGATGCAAAGCGTACCGCTTTCGTCGAAGGTTTTGTAACCGCTCTTGAACCTGCTTACAGATTGCTTGCATGGCTTCTGTTTGCAGAAGATTATACCTTCTTCAACGGCACAACCAACGAACCGCTGATCACTCTGACGGGTGCTATGGGTTATGACAATGCGTTTGTACCGCTGCTCGAAGGTGTCGGTGCAAAGATGCCCGGCATGACAGGTACCTACGCTGACGGACAGACCGCCATCAAGTCTGCCGACGATTTCAGAGATGAAAACGGCAACATCGACATGGCACAGGTCGTCAGAGATGTATTCTCCGCTGTCACGGATTGGCTGTATGTCATCTGCGGTGATCTTGCAGATCAGGAAAACAACGGCACTGTCGGCACCATGCTCGATATGCTGCCCAACTTCCTGTACTTCGTCAATGCGGATGGTCTGAAAGTGGTTGTCAATAACCTGCTTCTGCCTGTCAACGAACTGCTCGGACATCTTGAACCCATGGGTGTCAAGGTTGACTTTGCAACCATCGTTGAACAGATCGACATCACAAATGTTGACTGGTATGCCGTACAGGATCTTCTGATTGACGTTCTCGATCTCTACTTCCCGGATTATACCATCGACTTCCTTTCCGAATTCTTCATTGGTCAGGTGGTACCGTTCACCTCCGCAAACGGTAAGACCGCTTACCACATGACCTACAGCGAAGAAGAAACCCGCAAGGATATGATCACTTGCCTGATCTCCTTCGTCGGTGATGCAGTTGCTGACGAAAGAAATGCAGGAAGACTCATCGGCTGGATCGGTGAAGACATCTATACCATCATTTACAGATACATTTCCGACAATGCAATCGAAGTCGGAATGCAGGATTATGACTGGCAGCTGACTTCTTATGCAGGCACGGGCGAAGTTCTTTCTCCCGTTGTCATGGGCAGCATCTATGATTATGTCTACGGCAAGTATTTCACCCGTGAAATGGGAGAATACATGGAAGCAAACTTCCCCGGATTTGTGGACACCATGATTCATCTGCTCGGCATTCAGATCGGCGATAGCGAAGTGACCTACGAAAGCCTCGAAGAAATTCTGGATGACTATGTCGGTGAAACCGTTTACAAGACAGAATATCTTGAAATGATTCTCGCTGCACTCAAAGACCTGCTTGCAAACCTGAGCGGCAGCCTGGATGCAGAACTTTACGAAAAGATCGTTGTTGTTGTGAATACGGCTCTCGGTGTGGATCTGACTTATTGGGACAATTACACCGTTGCCGAAATCACCGAAGGTGATCGTGCAAGCTTTGTCAACGAACTTCTCAGAATGCTCAAGCCCTTCTATCCGCTTCTTGCATGGTTGCTGACAGACGAAGACATTGCATTCTTCCACAGCAACGACGGCAGCGAACGCGACCTGATCGTCATTGACGGTGCAGAAGGCTATGCTTACGGTATCATCCCCGTCATGGAAGCACTCGGTTGCCACGATACAACCATGACGCCTGCCGAATTCAAGGCTGCAGCACAGAATGATCCCGAACTGCTTCTCAGAAATGTCATTGATCCGATCCTCAACAAGGTGGATGTCATTCTTGCAGATCCGCTGAATGAAATCTTTGACGTTCTTCCCGGTGTCATTTACTTCATCAACTGCAACGGACTTGATACCGCATTCCAAAACATCATCAATGCAGTTCTCGGTGTGCTTGCAAACCTTGAACCTGCAATCGATGAAGTTGATATTTACGAACTGATCGGTTTTGACTTCAAGACCATCAATATCGAAAACATCATCCGTCAGCTTCTCAAGGATCTCGAAACCGAAAGCGGCTTCCATCTTGAAGAAGTTGCAATGGAAGCAATCAACGAACTGACCGTCGGCGAAGTGGTTGCATTCACTTCCAAGAACGGCGACACCGCTTACACCATGCAGTATGCTGAAGGCGGCGACAGAGCCGACATGATTACGGTTGTGCTTCGTCTTGCACTTGCCTTCGTTTCCGATCGTGAAAACGTAACAGTCATCAAGACCATGATCAAGGACGACCTCAGCGAGGACGGCTACAAGTTTGTATGTGCTCTGCTTGACAACTTTGCAGACATGGCAGGCAATGCAGACGGTATGGATAAGATCCTTTACACCGTTTACTACATCTTCTATTCCGCAAAGGCTGCAGCCGACGGAGTTGAAGGCGGCTATGACAATGCAAACGACAACTACGCATTCCTCAATGACCTCTTTGAACACAGCGACGTTGACTTCCTGAAGAATCTCGAATCTTCACTCGGTGATTTCCTCGATCAGAACTTTGAAGATATTCTGGATCGCGATGAACTGGTTCCCAACGGATTCATCAAGCTCTTCCGGAAACTCATTGATCTCTTCAAACAGATCGCCGAATGGTTCAAAGGACTCTTGGATTAAACAACACAGAAGCCGCCTGCGGAAATCCGCAGGCGGTTTTACAATGCAGCAAAAATGGGGGGGATTCACAAAAAGTTTGATTCTTGATTCATCATAAGCCCCAAACTTTCAGTGAAGAACCAAAAAGGGATTACCACAGCGGTAATCCCTTTGGATGTCTTTATATTACTGCAATCCGACAGCTGCTTCATATGCCGTTTTGGTGGCATTTGCAAGGTTGCCGAAGCGTTTGGTGTCACCGATACCGAAAACTCGCCAGTTGGTCTTTTTCAGCTCCGTAAACAGCTTCATATCAGCTTTTGAACCGAGTGCAAGCACAACCGCATCCACAGGCATTTCGGTGCGTTTTCCTGTTTTTGTGTTCTGTGAAACAATGTGATCTTTGTAAACCGCACAAAGTTTTTCGTCGGTACGGATCACAGTGCCTGCCGCTTTGAGTCGGGGCAGCATATCATCAATGTGCTGCATCCATGCACCCGGAGCAATTTCAGAAGCCATTTCAATGATGGTTGTGCGGTTGCCTGCTTCATTGAGGTATTCGGCAGTTTCAAGTCCCGTGAAACCGGAACCGATCACGGCTACGTTCTTATCGGTGAGATTGACTTTGCCTGAAAGAATATCGTCGAATGTCAGCAGATCGTCATAGGTGTACTGTCCTTCAAAATAAGGTTTGAAAGAGGAGCTGCCTGTGGCACAGAACACGGCGTAGGGGTGAATGTCGGCAATTTTCTCAACCGTGGCTTCGTTGCCGAAAAGGAACTTTGCACCGTGGTCAACTGCCATCTTGTAAAGATCCTGCGTGAACCAGTCGATCTTGTCCTTTTTCGGGGGCATTTTGGCGAGATTGATCTGACCGCCGGGTTGTTCTTCCTTTTCAAAAACAGTCACGTCAAAGCCTCTTTGTGCAAGAATATCGGCTGCCATCAGACCTGCAGGGCCGGCACCGCACACAACAACACGTCTGCCGCCACCGTTCTTTTTGAGTGCAGTGCCCTCTTTGCCGACAAAGGGGTTGACGGCACATTCACCGTGCGAGCCGATGTAAGCGTTGTTTTGCATGGTTTCAATGCAGTTCAGGCAGCAGATGCAGCGGCGGATGGTTTCGCCGTTTTCTGCTTTTTTGGCCCAATGCGGATCGGCAATATGCGGTCTGCCGAGAGAAATAAAATCCTGTGTGCCTTCCTGCAACTGTGCTTCTGCCTGTTCGGGGGAACGAATGAGGTTGGCAGCAATAACAGGGATACTGACCGCTTCTTTGACCGCTTTTGCCATGTGTTTTCTCCAGCCGGGTTCAAAAGAGGTCGGCTCAAGCCAGTAGTTGAAGGTGTCATAGCCTGCAGAAGAAACGTCAATGGCATCAATGCCGAGTGCTTCCAGTGCTTTTGCAATCTGAATACCATCTTCAAGGTGATATCCTTTTTCAGGCTGCCCGATGCGGTCATAGCATTCGTCCACGGTCAGGCGGACAATCAGCGGGAATTCTCTGCCGCAGCGTTCACGGATGCCGTTAATGATATTGGTGATGAAACGCATTCTGTTCTCAAAACTGCCGCCGTATTCATCGGTACGCTGATTGGTGACGGGGCTGAAGAACTGCTGCAGCAGGTAGCCGTGGGATGCGTGCAGTTCCACGCCGTCAATGCCTGCTTTCTGCACACGGACGGCACCCTCAATGAATTCCTGTTCGAGTTCCTTGATTTCTTCAATCGTCAGTGCTCTGACTTTGCCGCCTGCAAAATAAGCAGGATCGCACGCAGACGGAGCAACGGACGGGGGAGCGATGTTGTTTTTAATCAGTGTCGGGCCGACGGCAGGGGTGAGCTTGTACAAAAGCTTGCCGTACATACCCTTTGTCAGTTTTTCAAGCTGAATGCTCAGCGGAACCGTGCCCACAAGCAGACCGATGTTCTGTCTGCCGGGATGATGCAGCTGCACAAATATTTTTGCACCGTGTTTGTGAATGCGTTGTGCAAGCTCCGACAGGGATGCAATGTTTTCGTCCGTGCTTGCAGACAGCTGTGCAAAGGCAGCAGAACCCGTTTTGTCGTCAATGCGGGTGATTTCGGTAATAATAAGACCTGTACCGCCCTTGGCACGTTCTTCGTAGTAGTTGAGCATTTTTTCGGTTGCTTTGCCGTCAAACTGACCGAATCCCATGAGCATGGGGGCCATGACAATACGGTTTTTGATTTCACAAGAGCCGATGTGCATCGGTGTGAACAGCATTTTCTCACTCATCCCACTTGACCGCCTTTCCGTCCTTGAGCTGTGATTTGTAATTTTCAAATCCCTTTTGTTCCATACCCCAGTAAATTTTTCTGACAATGGGGAAGAAGTTCATCAGCACTTTTGAAATGCCGAACAGTGTACAGGGACTGACGATTTCTTTGCCCTGTTCAATACCGTCCACCATTTTTCTTGCAACCACATCGGGCTGCTGTACGGGGAAGGGTTTTTTGAATTTGTATTCGTTTGCGGTGCGGAAGAAATTGGTTTCCGTTGCAACCGGGTACAGGCAGGTCAGCTGTACGTTGTCGGGTTTTTCGAGTCTGATACCCTGTTGGAATCCGTGCATTGCAAATTTGGATGAACTGTAAATGGTGAATCCGGGCATTGCCATTTCGCCGATTGCAGAAACGGTGATTGCAAAAATACCCTTTCTGCCGTCCAGGTATTTTACGTATTTCTGATAGGAATAAATGGGGGAGTAGACGTTGGTTTCAAACATGGCGGCAACGCGGTCCCAGTCGGTGTAATTCATTTCTTCATAATAGGGATAGCCTGCGTTGGCATAAAAGATGTCAATAAATTCAAAAAGGGATTCTGCCTTTTCAAAAATGGCATCCACCGCTTCCTGTGAGGAAACGTCAGCCTGCATAATTTCCACTTTTTTCGGGTCAAATTTTACAAGATTATCCGTATTCTTGTCCACGCAAAGAATGCGGTTGTCTGCTTTTGTGAGAATTTTAAGTACTTCAAGGCCGATACCGCTGTTGCAGCCGGTGAGAACAATGTTTTTTCCTGTTATCATGTTCGCCCTCCTGTTGAAAGTTACACTTATTATACCATATTTTTTTTATTCTTTCAATTGAAAAGAAATGAAAAATTCACAATTAAGTAGTATAATTATTTATTGTTTTGTCGTTGTTTGTTTTTTTAGAGAAACACCTGACAACAGCTGTATACGAGCCGGGCGGATTGCACCCGGTCATTATGAAAGGATGCGGTATTTCTATGCTCGAAAAGATAATTGTTTGCCTGATTGCGGGATTCGGTGCGGGAATCGGAACCGGCTTTGCCGGAATGAGTGCCGCTGCCGTTATTACGCCTATGCTGGCAACATTTCTGGATATGCCTGCTTATCAGGCAGTCGGTATTGCACTGGCAAGTGATGTGCTCGCAAGTGCGGTCAGCTCTTACACATACGGAAAAAACAAGAATCTGGATGTTAAAAACGGTATTATTATGATGCTGACGGTTTTGCTTTTTACTGCAATCGGCAGCTATGCCGCTTCCTTCCTGCCATCTGAAACCATGGGTGGCTTTGCTACGGTCATGACGGCGTTTATCGGCATACGCTTCCTTGTCAGACCCGTTACGGCAACCAAAGAGACAATGGCTGAACAGGACCCGAAAAAGAAGATCATAAAATCCGTTATCGGCGGCATCATGATTGGATTTATCTGTGGATTTGTAGGAGCCGGCGGCGGAATGATGATGCTGTTTGTGCTGACGAGTATTCTCGGTTATGAGCTTAAAACAGCGGTCGGAACAAGTGTCTTTATTATGACCTTTACGGCATTTACCGGATCGGTCAGCCATTTTGCTCTCGACGGTGCACCGGATTGGCAATGCTTTGTTTTGTGCGTTGTGTTTACCTTCATTTTTGCACGCATTGCCGCAAAAATTGCAAACAGGGCAAGTGCAAAAACGCTCAACCGTGCTACGGGATGCATTCTTGTCTGCCTCGGTGTCGTTACAACGGTTTTTAAGTATATTTAACCTTGCCAAATCAGACGTTGCATTCTGTGCTGTTTTGTGTTAACATATGTAGTATTGATCAGAGATAACGCAGCATCCCCGCGGTTTCATCTCGGATGAGTGTTTCGCAGTATTCAATCAGCGTCTGCATACAAAGCGGTTTTTCCTGCTCTGCAGTCGATTCCCGCAGTTGCGGAAAGTCCTGGGTCATTTCACTCAGTAACAAGCCCGACAAGCGGTTTGCCGCGTTGTTTTCAAGCTTGACCCATTGCGGTGCACTGCCGTCTGCAAAACGCAGTGCCGCTATGTAACGGTACAGGCTCAATGCCATGTAGTCTGTCAGCAATCCGCGAGCCTGTTCACCGCGGCTGCTCATTTCCTCACTCAGACGCACATAGCAACGCAGGATGGTGCGAAGCCGCATTTCTTCGTCAGCAGGGCTGTCATTGGCTTCAAAAATCTCATTGGCTCCCAGACGGGTATCGCTAAGCCCAAGCAGCCAGTCGGTGGATGCACCGTAATACGTACTTGCTTTTCTTACAAAATCAAGTCCGCATTCGCGAATGCCTTTTTCGTAGTGCGAAAGCAAAGCCTGCGAAATCCCCAACGCTGCGGCAGCTTCCTTTTGGCTGACACCCTTTGATCTTCTCAGTTCACTCAATTTGTTCGGAAAATCTGTTTGCATACTCTCACCTCATATAACAGATAGTATAATTATAACATCAAAAATCAAAACTGTAAATACAAAACGGAGAATTCTATGAAAACTTATAAAATACATCTCATCCGACACGGTCTTTCCAAAGGTGCCACAGAGGGGCGTTATATCGGTCACACCGATGTGTCACTGACCGAAGAAGGCAGAAAACAGCTTGAGGAAATGCGTGATGAATACGGTTATCCGCAGCCCGGAGCCGTGCTGACAAGTCCCCTTAAACGCTGTGTGCAGACCGCAAACGTAATTTTCCCCGATATGCAGCCGCTTGTATTTGAAGATCTTATTGAATACGATTTCGGTGAATTTGAAGGCCAGACCGCCGAAGAACTGGCATCTGACCCTGCGTTCGGTGAATGGCTCAAAGGTGGCGGCGAAGCTGCACCGCCTTATGGTGAAAGTAACGAGGATTTTTCCATCCGCGTGCGGAATTGCTTTGAAATGATCGTGGACGGTCTTTTACAGACAGGTGTGGAAGATGCTGCCATTATCACCCACGGCGGTGTTATGATGGCAATTCTGTCTGCATTCGGTCTGCCCGAACGTCCCATGACCGATTGGGTCTGCCCGAACGGTTGCGGCTATACACTGCGTATTACCCCGATGATCTGGTCGCAGGCACGCAAGTTCGAAGTGATTGCATGGGTACCCGATATGCCCGATGAAAGCGAACCTGCTGCAGGCACCGACGAAGATGATTTTGATTATGAAAAAGACTTTGATCCTGCCGAATTTGCAGGCTTCTATGATCCCTCACAAAACAAGGAGTAAGAGATATGATTACACAGGAAAAAATTGACCGCATCAATGTTCTTGCAAGAAAGTCCAAGACCCCCGAAGGGTTGACGAAAGAAGAGCGTGAAGAACAAAAGGTGCTTCGTGCCGAATATGTTGCCGCATTCAAAGAATCGCTGGTGTCGCAGTTGGACAGCACGTACGTCCTTCGTCCCGACGGAACAAAAGAGAAACTGATTAAAAAATGAAAGAACAGTCAAAGATGCCGTTTTTGTCAACACTTTTGCATTTTGGGTTGACGAAAGCGGCATCTTGTGTTATTGTGTGTTCAACGAAAAAACAAAAAGAAAGGTGGTGGATAAAATGACAGTACGTATGGTACAACTTATGGATTCTGTGAAAATTCTATACAAACGAAGTGCCATTTTATCCGCTGCTATCAATTGACGGAAAAGTGATTATTTTCGGCATCTTCGTTTTGTGCGAAGGTGCTTTTTTTATACTTTTTTTTGGAAGGTGTGAATGATGAAAATCTGTATTCTGGATGATGATGCCGCTTTGTGCAGGCAACTGGGCAGCCTTATAACGGATTCTGAAAAGACGGATTCCGACATAAGTCTGACCCTGACTGACAGTGTCGGTCAGTTTTTTGAAAGTGCTGAAAATGCAAATCACTATGACATTGTTTTTATTGCAGTCGATCTCAGGGAAGATAACGGCATTGCGGTTGCCGAAAAGCTCAAAGCGTTGTCTCCGAAAACGATTGTCATTTTTCTGACTGCATACAGCCGTTTGAGCAGTTCGCAGGCGTTTTACTGTCTGACAAAACCGATCTGTGAAGACGAGTTCAATGCCGTGTTCACCTTGGCTGTCAAAAAATACAGGGAACTCAATCAGAGTATCGTTGTGAAATGGCAGAATCAAAGAATCCGCATTGCACTCGATGAAATCAGTTTTATTGAGGGCTACAACCGCCATCTGATCGTACACACAACAAACGGAAATTTTGAAATTGTCGGCAAAATATCGGATATTTACACGGTTTTGCAACCGCATGGGTTTGTAAGAACCCATCAGGGTTTTATTGTGAATATGCACTACATCCGTGCCATTGAAACCGACAGTGTGCTACTTACAAACGGACAACGTGTGATGATGAGTGTGCGTATGCGGTATGACACACTCAAGACCTACGATTCCTTTGTTGACCGACAATGTCTGATTCTTTAAAAAAGAAAGAAGGAGAAAAAATGAACGACTGGATTCTGATCTGTGTTGCTTTGTCAGGTCTGCCGATTGCTGTCATTCTTATTTTGCTTCGGAAAAATGAAAAAGTTGCAAGCATTTTTCATTCGTTCGGCAAAACGGAGCATATTATTGTCGGCGGACTTGTTGTCGGCGGTATCCTGTTGATTGTGTCCGCTGTGTTTGCCATAGCGGAATTTGAAAAAGCGGCTTTCGGCTTTATCATTTCCGCCGCATTGGTGCTGAGTATCATGCAGGGCATCGCCTTCAGCGGAATCAATGAAGAGAATTTTCAAAAGTAACAACAAAGTAACACCACTTTTTGCCTGATTTGTGTTATAATGCAGGTGAAAGGTGGTATATTTTATGGAGTTTGGAGTGAAACTCAAAAAACTGCGGACGGAAAAAGGCATTTCGCAACAGGCGCTTGCAGATGCGGTTTATGTCAGCCGCAGTGCGGTTGCAAAGTGGGAAAACGGACTTGGACTTCCGAGCCGTGATTCTCTTGATGCATTGCTTGCCTTTTTTGAAATTGAAGAATCCTTTTTTGCCACAGAACAGGCAGAAAACGTGATTGTCAAAAAGAACCGCCGGATTTTTTTACTGTATGCGGTTATCAGTTTTGTTTGTGTGGTTGTGTTGCTGTTTTCGGGTTTCCTCTGTTCCCGATATGCAGATACCGTAAAAACAACGGACAAAGATGCAATAACGCAGCAAATGGTTGCCTATCTGAGCCC
The DNA here is from genome assembly GCA_017435865.1 of Clostridia bacterium. Classification (GTDB taxonomy): domain Bacteria; phylum Bacillota; class Clostridia; order Oscillospirales; family Acutalibacteraceae; genus RUG806. Next base: position 73,001 of record JAFSEF010000116.1, on the reverse strand, counting down.
TGCGTTAAAACGTGACGGCTATGTGCAGTATAAAAGTGTCAGCATCGTTGATATGCAGATTCGCGGCGATTACATGGCAGTGCTTGCGAAAACAGACGGTGAATTCTGGTGTATGTGCCTGTTTGAGCGTGACCGTATTTTTCACAACCGCTGGTATCCGGGCGGTGGAAAACCGTATTTTGCGCCCGGTATGATGACCTCGCTGAATATCGGCGGTTCCGACGGGACGGCTGTGCTGGTTTTTTGCTGTGGGGAACCCCCGAAGGATGCCAGGTGGTATACCTTTGAAAATGACGGGATTGAATATCTTTGTCCCGTGGAAAATAACTTTGTGCTTGATTTGTTTGTGATTCCCGATCAGAATAATATCCATGGCTTTCCGGTGCTGTTGAATGCGGAAAAACAAGAAATTGAAACACCGCGATATCCTCAATCCAAGAAAAGTAGCCATTATTATTTTGACAGTTTATACGGCAGATAAGGTTATGATAAAAGCAAACCGTACCGTGCATCTTCGCTGATGCATAAGGTACGGTTTTTTTCATTCAATCCGAATAACGGTCATAGATTCCGTCGGGTAAAAAGTCATAAATATCCGCCGCATTCTGCGTGTCGTCATCGATCTGCGGTGTGCCTTTTTGGTTCGAGTGATACGGCAACGGCAGAATATCGGGTGGCAGGCTGTTGACTTTGATGTTCTTTTTCTGCGGATTCGGTTTTTTGTTTTCGTTTATCATGTAAATCCCTCCACTTGTATTGTAATCCGTTTGCGGCTCTTTTATGCAGGTGTGAAGAGAAAAAAGCATCTTCATACTGTTGCAGCAGACTTTTTTGTATACCGCGTGTCTGACAAGCGTCTGCAATTTGGTATACCGATTTTCACACCGTCGTGTGCCGCCGATGCCCGTCAGCAAAGGGTTTTCGGCAGTATGCGTTTTCCGTTTTTTGTGTACCGATTTGCAGACAAGCCTCTTTTTGTTGTCTGACCGATTGTCATTCCGACATACAATTATATAGAAAGAAAGACAAGAAAGAATTGAAAGAATGTTACACATAAACGCGTACGCAAAATAAATAAATTATTATATTATAAGAGAAGCGTTGTGATCAGAAACACAGCACAGCCGTCGGAAAAAAGAAAGATCGGTTTTTTGTCGGAAAAAAGGACTCTCACTGCTTGATGAACAGAGTAAAAATAAAGCGGATATGTTGATTGATAAATGAGTTAAAAATACAAAAATTTAAAATTTTTACACCTCATAAAGCCCGTAGAATCGGGCTTTTCGGCACTTTGTGTCTGAGAAACCGGGGCAGAAAAAATATCTCTTTTTTGTTACCATACAGTCACTGCAGAACAAAAAAAGTTACACAAAAACAGGACTGTCCGACAACACAAAGGAGAAACGAATGACAGGTTATATCAAAATTCCGAGAGATGTTATTAACTTCCTCATGTCCCGCGATAGTGTTTATATGCATGTGTGGATTCATCTGAGTGCACGTGCACGCTACACCAAAACAATACAGGATGACATCGAATTGCAACCCGGTCAGCTGTTGGCAAGTGCACCCGAAATTGCCGGTTGGTGCAAGCTTTCCGTACGCCAGGTGCGGTATATTCTTGAAAAACTTGAAGAAATGCAGTTTCTGACGTATGAGAATATCCGCAACCGCCATATGCTGATCACCATCAAAACCCCCGAAGACTTGCAGAACAACAGTCAGGCAAAGTCGTCAAAAGAGACCGATGAAGAAAGACAGGACACACTCCCGCAATCCGAATCCGAACCGAAAACAAGTTACGGTATGTTCAAAAATGTACTCCTGACAGAAGAAGAAAACCGGCAGCTGCACCAACGCTGTGCCGTGGCTGAGAGTTATGTTGACAGATTGTCGGCTTACAAGCGAAGAACCGACAAGGAGTATAAGGACGATTTTGCGGTACTGTGCGAATGGATTGCAAAAGATGAAACCGCAGCACCTGCAAAACAGACCAACAATGCAACCTCTGCAAAACCGAACAACAACGCCCCGTCGCGTGAACAACAGACCACCGCAACACTTGACACAAGAACCCCCGTGTCATACGATTTTATGACGTCACCTGCGTCTTATGACCTGGAGCTTGCGGAACGGATTGCACGTACAAGTGTGCCGAAGCTTCGCAAAAGACCTCCGCGATAAACCGCAATTCATTATTTGTCCTTCAGCGTTCCGTGAAAAACAAAAAACTGCAAACCTTTTCACAGGCTTGCAGTTTTGTGTATCCTCTTTATTTTTTGAAAAACAATCTTTCTGCGTTTTCGGCAGCCGTGTCCAGCACTTCCTGCACTGTACAATTCCATATGCCTGCAATCACTTCGGCAGCAAGCGGAATCATGCTTGAATCGCAGCGTTTGCCTCTGTGCGGTACGGGGGCCATGTAAGGACAATCCGTTTCAAGCAGCAGGCGGTCTTTCGGCACCGCAGCGGCAGCTTCCAGAGGTTTTCTGGCTCCTTTGAATGTCAATGCACCGCCGAAACCGACATACATTCCGAGTTTTACCACTTCTTTTGCCATTTCCGCACTGCCCGAAAAACAATGCACAACACCCGCGGGTTTATATTTTTTGAGCAGGTTCATGGTGTCTTCGTGTGATTCGCGGTCATGCACGATGACAGGCATCTGCAACTCGTTTGCAATCTGAATCTGCCGTTCAAAAACACGCTGTTGTGTGTCACGCGGAGAAAAATCATAGTGATAATCCAGACCGATTTCACCCACTGCAAGGCATTTTTCGTGCTTTAAAAGTGCACACAGAGCATCCAGTTTGTCTTCTTCCTGTTCTGCTTCGTGCGGATGCACACCGCAGGCGGCATAAAGATAATCATATTCTTCTGCCAACTGCAGGCAATCTTCACTCGAAACAATGGTGGTTCCGCAGTTGAGAACGGTTTTCACTCCCTGCAAGGGGAGATTCTGCAAAACGGATGCACGATCATCGTCAAAACGGCGGTCGTTGTAGTGTGCGTGGGAATCGAATATATTGTTCATTATCTGACCTTTGCACCTTCGGGCATGCCGTCTACGAAAATAACCTTCACATCGTCTTCACCGCAATCGGCTGCAAGGATCATGCCCTGGCTTTCAATGCCGCAAAGAACGGCGGGCTTGAGGTTGGAAACAAGAATGATGCTCTTGCCGACAAGGTCTTCGGGCTTGTACCACTTGGCAATGCCCGATGCGACCGTGCGGTTTGCACAACCGTCATTGACGGTGAGTTTCAGGAGCTTCTTGGCTTTCTTGACGGGTTCGCAGTCCACGATCTTCGCAACACGCAGGTCAACCTTCGCAAAATCTTCAATGCCGATTTTTGCAACGCCTGCAATTTCTGCTTTGCGTGCAGCAGCTTCCTGCTGTTTCTTGTATTCGGCTTCGAGTTCTGCAAGCAGCTTTTCAGCATCAATTCTTGCAAACAGGGGAGTTGCTTCGCCGACAGCAGTACCGAGTTTGTAGCCGCCGAATGCAAACAGGCTTTCGTAGTCCGTTACATCGGTGTTGATCTGCTTGCAGATTGCTTCTGCCGTTGCGGGCATGACGTGCGACAGTGACAGCGTGACAATACGGATGCCTTCGAGCAGATTGTAAAGCACGGTGGAAAGACGGTCTTTCTTTTCTTCGTCCTTTGCAAGTGCCCAGGGTGCGGTTTCGTCAATGTATTTGTTGCAACGCTTTGCTGCGTTCATGACGACTTCGATGGAATCTGCCATCTTGAATTCGTCAAGCAGTTTTACGGATGCGGGAACGCAGGCAAGAATGGTTTCTTTGAACTCTGTGTCAAGTTCTTCAGCAGCGGTGTTGCAGGGAAGTGTGCCGCCGAAATATTTGTTGACCATGGCAACGGTGCGGTTGACAAGGTTGCCGAGGGTGTTTGCAAGGTCGGTGTTGTAGCGTTCGATGATGTTTTCGTAAGAGATCGTACCGTCATGTGCAAACGGCATTTCGCTGAGAACGTAGTAACGCACGGCATCTGCACCGAAGGTTTCAACGAGGTCCTTTGCAAAGATGACGTTGCCGCGGGATTTGCTCATCTTGTCGGTGCCGGAAAGCAACCACGGATGACCGAAGACCTGCTTGGGAAGCGGCTCACCGAGTGCCATGAGGATGACAGGCCAGTAAATGGTGTGGAATCTTACGATGTCCTTACCGATGATGTGAATACCGGGCCAGTATTTCTTGTAATCGTCCGAGCTGCCGTCGGGATCGTAGCCGATACCCGTGATGTAGTTGGAAAGTGCGTCGATCCATACATATACTACATGACCGGGATCAAAGTCTACGGGAATACCCCATGTGAAGGTGCTTCTCGAAACGCAAAGATCCTGCAGACCGGGCTTGATGAAGTTGTTGAGCATTTCCTTTTTGCGGCTTTCGGGATAAATGAAATCGGGGTTCTGTTCAATGTGATCTTCCAGCTGCTGCTGATATTTGCTCAGACGCAGGAAATAAGCTTCTTCTTTTTCGAGCTTGACGGGTCTGCCGCAGTCGGGACACTTACCGTCCACAAGCTGGCTGTCGGTGAAAAAGCTTTCGCATTCGACGCAGTATTTGCCTTCGTAAGAGCTTTTGTAAATATCGCCCTGTTCATAGAGCTTTTTGAAAATCTTCTGAATCACACGTTCGTGCATTTCGTCCGTTGTACGCAGAAAACGGTCATAGCTGATGTTCAGCAGCTTGTAGTCATTCTGAATGTCGGCAACAATGCGGTCAACGTGTTCTTTGGATGTGATGCCCTGTTCTTTTGCTTTGTTTTCGATTTTCTGACCGTGTTCGTCTGTACCGGTCTGGAAGCATACATCATAACCCTGCATTCGTTTGAAACGTGCTACGGCATCGGTGAACACAAGTTCATAAGAGTTGCCGATATGGGGCTTGGACGAAGTGTAGGGGATTGCGGTTGTAATGTAATAGGGTGTTTTTTTCATGATGTACCTCCCGGCGAATAACGCCATTTGTTTTGTCCGATAAACATCGGATTTATTTATTATATATTTTTTTTTAATATAATGCAAGAGTAAAATGAAAATTCTCTTGTTTACACATTGTTCACAATTTATAAACAAACAGGAAACAAATACAATTCCATTCGGTATTACAATGAATTGTATATACAGGAAAGGATTGGAATTATGAAAAAGATTCTTTGTTTTGTGCTTTCACTTGTTTTGTGCCTGAGTCTGCCCGTGTTCGCTTTTGCGGATGACACCTGCGACTGCGGCAATGCCCCTGTGGTTCTTGTACACGGTTTCGGCTCGCCGATGTATACCGTGAATGAAGACGGCTCACAGGGTGCACTGATTTCCATGACCGCTGAGGACGTGATGGCGCTTGTGCCTGATATCATGTCTGCCCTCGGTAAGCTGACTTTTGGTGACGATGTCGGTTTTGCAAAGGCTGTCAAAGAGATTGTGGACGTGATTGCAGGCAATCTGTACTGCAACGCAGACGGCACTTCGGTTGCTGACATCGGTGTCGGTCCGAACACACCTGCTGATCCTGCAATTCATCTGCGTGCTTACAACGAAAAGAACCCTGATGCTGAGAATTTTGAAACATTTTACACCTTCCATCAGGACTGGCGACTGGATCCTCTTGCAAGTGCCGCATTGCTGGATGCTTACATTCAGGAAATCAAAGAAGCAACCGGACACGAAAAGATTGTTCTGATGGCACACAGCCAGGGTAACATCATTGCCGTGTCATACCTTTCAGAATTCGGTACGGAAGATATTGAAAAGGTGATTTTCACAAGTCCTGCTTATCAGGGGCTTCGTCTTGTCGGTCAGCTGTATACCCGCGATATCAGCATTGCCGGCAAAGCACCTGCACTGACCGCTTTCCTCGATACGTTTATGCGTCTGAATGCCGATCAGCAGACCCTTGTCAACCTCATCGGGGTGCTCGACGAAGCAGGTGTGCTGGATGCACTTGTCGGGGCGGTTGATCTGTTCCTCGATTCCACACTGGATGCACTGTATGACTATGTACTCATCGATATGTTTGCAACCATGCCCGGTATCTGGGGATTTGTGCCCGATGAATACTATGAAGAAGCCAAAGAAGTGATGCTTCAGAAAGAAGAACACAAAGAGATCATTCCCGTTATTGATGCCTATCACTACGGTGTGCAGACACAGATGCCTGCCATTCTTGCCGATCTGGAAGCAAAGAACATTCCGTTTTACATTCTTGCAGGCTACGGAATCGCACCCATTCCCGTATATGACGATGCGGTTTATCAGAGCGATATGCTCATTGATACCGACTACATGACCCTCGGTGCCACCTGTGCAGCAACGGGTGAAAAACTCAGCTATGAGGGCGAAACCCTGCCGCAGTATTTTTCTCCCGACCTCATGGTGGATGCATCCACCTGCCTGTATCCCGACCGTACATGGCTGATGCGTTATCAGGGACATCTTGATATGTGCAATGCCTATACAGACTTTGTGGCATGGCTGCTGTCGGAAGACACACAGCTGACGGTATTTGACAACGAAGCATATCCGCAGTTTATGCAGTGCAATGCACATGATGCCTTTGTGCCCGTCACCGAACCCGAAGTCACGGACGAACGCAGCTATTTCCAACGCTTTATTGACAGCATCATTCAGTTCTTCAAAGACGCATTTGCAAAATTGTTCGGCAGCGTGAGCATCACGATGCCCGAATGCTGAGGAATTCATAACACCAAACCGACATTCCGCAAGAGTGTCGGTTACTTTTTTTATGCAACAAATGTGTAAGAATTTTCTTCCGATCCGTAGTATATGGATGAGGCAGGAAAGGAAGTGATGCATATGGAAGACAGCCAAATTATTGATTTGCTTTTTGAGCGCTCGGAGCAGGCAATTGCTGTGCTGTTGGAAAAATATGAAAAACTGTGTCGAAAAACTGCGGTAAACATTTTAAGAAATGAAGAAGATGTCCGCGAATGCCTGAACGATGTCTGGCTTGCTGTCTGGAATGCAATTCCGCCTCACAGCCCCGACAATTTGAAAGCATTCCTCTTGCGTATAGTCAGAAACACAGCCGTAAAAAGATACCACGCAAACACAGCTGTGAAACGCAACAGTTTTTACGACGTTGCTTTGCAGGAGCTGGCAGACTGTTTGCCGGATGCGAACGATGTGGAACAGGTTCTGGCAGGGACAGAACTTGAAAACCTGATCAACAGTTTTCTTGCCACACAGAAAAGCGAAAACAGAATCATTTTTGTGAGAAGATATTATTTCAGTGACAGTATTCCGCAAATTGCAGAACGGATGCACTTGTCACAAAACAATGTATCTGTCCGCCTCAATCGCATCCGAAAGGCACTGCGGATATTTCTTGAGAAAGAAGGTGTAGAAATTTGAAACAGGAGGATTTGTCAATGGCAATCAACAGTATACATGAAAACTATATCGCGGAAGCAGAGAATTACCATGCCGCAAAAAACAAGCGGATTCGCAGACCCGTCAGTCGGTTGGCTGTTGCAGCCATTATTGCCGCCTGCCTTTTTCTTGGCAGTGTTGCAGCATATGCAGGTGCACATTTGTATGAATGGACCGCTTCTATGACATTTCATGACGGGACAAAGGTCACGGTTTCGGAAAATGCATTTTTTAAAGAGATTCCCGACGATGTGCCTGTTGTATGCGAAAATGAATGCATGATGGAAATGACACGTGCTGAAGTCGAAAAAACACTTGGCTTCGGCATTCTGCACAGTCCTCTTTCTGCTGATTCGACCGTTTATAATTACTCCACAGCTGTTAATTCTGACGGAAAAACTGTTGCTCGTGTTGACTTGTGGTGTCCGTCCTTCATCACGGAAAACGGTACAAAGGAAATCAATCTGCTTGTGTCAATGCTTTCCGTTTCTGCTGAAGAGGGGTATATTTATCCTTTTATGGAGGGGACGGATGCAATGGGCGGCAAAACCTACGTCGGTACGTATCCGCTTGAACAACTGCAAACGCAAGCAGTGCTTTATTCCTCGGAAGATATGCCTGCACTGCTGAAAGCAATTCTTGTTTTTGATAATGTGCAGTATTCTTTTTCAACTACACAGTATACACTTGACGAATTCCTGGATGTGCTGCATACGCTTACTTTATAAGGCAGCGTTTTCAACCTGCGGTTGAGTTGTGTTGTATGACGGGTGCTTGCAAAACGGCGTTTGTTGTGTTATTGTGAGTTTGTAAAAACACAACAGGAGCTTGATTGTTATGACGATGAATCAGAATTTTGCAGCTACAATCCGCCGTTTACGCAAAGAAAAAGGCATGACGCAGGAGCAGCTTGCGGAGCTGCTGAATATTTCGGCACAGGCGGTCAGCAAGTGGGAAACGGGTATCGCGTTGCCTGACATCACTTTTGTGCCCGTGCTTGCAGGGATTTTCAATGTGTCTACCGATGTGCTGTTCGGTTTTGACAAAAAGGAAATGGAAAAAGAAATCGAAAGGATCTGTCTGCATGCCTTTGAATACCGCGAGAGTGATTACAAAAAGAGCCGTGCCATCCTCGAAGACGGTTTGCAGAAGTACCCCGGGAATGAGATTCTGCTGAACAATCTCTTGTATGTTGTGACAGACCCTGATGAAAAAATCCGCTTTGCACTGCCGCTTTCACAGAGCGATGATGCAGAAGTCCGTTTTGATGCACTGCGTTTTCTTGCCTATGCCTACAGCGAAAAAGGGGAGGACGAACAGGCGGTTGCCTGCATGGAGCAGATTCCCGAACTCTACTTTACGAAGCTGTCGGAACTGGCATTCATCACAAAAGGGCAGGCGAAATACGATGCCGCCGAAAAACAGAAATGGCTTTCCTTTGAAACCCTTTTGCAGATGATGTGGAAGCTGGCAGAATATTACGAGGAACAAGGCAACACGCAGGCGGCAATCACCGAAACGAACAGTTGTCTTTTGCTGCTTGATGCAATCAAAGGCCACAACAAAGCCGAAAACTTTGACACCTACAAAGCGTTTTTTGAAAAGCACTTGAACCGATTAAAAAGTAAAAACTAAAAAACAGAGAGATGCCAAAAACATCTCTCTGCTTCTTTTTGTGTTGTTATTTTGTTCCGAAAATACGGTCGCCTGCATCACCGAGGCCGGGGACGATATAACCCTTTTCGTTGAGTTTTTCGTCTTTGCTTGCACAGAAGATCGGTACATCAGGATGTGCCGCACTGAGGGCTTTGATGCCTTCGGGAGCTGCGATCAGGCACATGAACTTGATGTTCTTGCCGCCGTGCTGCTTGATGAAGTTGAGTGCAGCAATGGCGGAGCCGCCTGTTGCCAGCATCGGGTCAACAACGATGATCTGTCTTTTTTCAATCTGCGGAGGCAGCTTGCAATAGTATTCATGCGGTTCAAGGGTTTCTTCGTCACGGTACAGACCGATATGACCGATTCGTGCTGCGGGCACAATGCTTGTCACTCCGTCCACCATGCCCAGACCTGCACGCAGAATCGGAACGATTGCAAACTTCGGGCCGTCTACCATCTTGCAGACGGTTTCTGTGATGGGGGTCTTTACCGTAACATCCTTTAACGGAAGATCACGCAGCGATTCATAGCACATGAGCATGGTGATTTCCTTCACAAGCTCGCGGAATTCCTTGCTGCCTGTTGCTTCATTGCGAAGCACGGCAATCTTGTGCTGAATCAGCGGATGATCGAAAATTGTGATATTTGCCATTTTGTATTACCTGCCTTTTTATGCTTCATTGTCAGCCTTTGCTTTGGAAACAATAGCGTTGACGATGATACCGAGGATAAGAGCGACTGCAATGTTTGTGATTTTGATAACGGGAGCATTGAAGGGATCTTCACCGCCGAAGTTGAGGGTCATGCCGCCGATACCGGGGATGAGGATTGCTGCAACAACAAACAGATTCTTGTTCTGGTTCAGGTCAACCTTCTGGATCATCTTCAGACCCGAAACTGCAATAAAGCCGTACAGAGCAATACTGATACCGCCGACGACGCAGGTCGGAATGGAGCTGACAAACAGTTCAAACGGAGTGATGAAAGCCATTACAATAGCCAGTATTGCCGCACCGATGATGCTGTAAACGGATGCATTTTTGGTAATGGCAACACAACCGACGGATTCGCCGTAAGTGGTGTTCGGGCAGCAGCCGAACATGGTACCGATCATGGAGCCGACACCGTCACCCAGCAATGTGCGGGAGAGACCGGGATCTTCAAGAAGGTCAACCTGATTGTCGCCGTCGGAAAGGATGAAGCTGAGGTTCTTGTGGTCAGCAATGTGTTCGGCAAGAACAACGAAAGCAACGGGCATGAACAGAAGTGCGATGGATGCAACGTTCTTCCAGTCGAAGGAGCCCATTTCACCGATTGCCTTGAACAGAACAATATTGTCGGGAACGGAAACGATGGTCTTGAATGAGAAGGATTCAAATACACTGAAGTCAATCAGTTGCAGATAGGGAGTTTCGGTTGCAATGCCGATCACGGTGAAGATAACAGCAGAAATGTAACCTGCTGCAATACCGATGATAAAGGGGATCAGCTTGAGAGTCTTTTTGCCGTAGCAGGATGCAACAACGGTTGCAATGAATGTGATCACGCCGCAAAGAATGGCGATCAGGTTGTAGTTGTCGGTAGAAGCTGCAATGTTCTGCACGTTGTTGATGGCCGAACCTGCAAGGGAAAGACCGATGAGGGCAACCGTGGGCCCGATGATCACGGGAGGAAGCAGCTTGGAGATCCACTTCGTACCGCTGATTTTGACGATGATGGCAATGATTACATACACAAGACCTGCAAGCAAACCGCCGATGAGGATGCCCATGTAACCGTTTGCGGTTGCGGCATAAAGAGAGCCGAGGAAGGCGAAGGAAGAACCGAGGAAAACGGGGCTCTTACCCTTGGTGAACAGGAAGTATACGATGGTTCCCAAGCCTGCACCGAGCATAGCCGAAGAGGTGGAAAGAACCGTGCCTGTTTCGTAGCCGCCGTTGTAGTTGACGAGCATGGGAACAAGGATGGTAGCTGCGATGATGGAAAGCAGCTGCTGGATGGAAAACAGTACGAGTTTCCCGAAGGGGGGCTTGTCTTTGATACCGTAGATCAGTTTCATGGGGATTCTCCTTTTTATTTATTTTTTTTGCACAAAAAAAATACCGACGCCGAAAAAAACGTCAGTTAAAAGGTGAAATAAAAATAATACGGCTGAAAAGAAAAAATGTTGCACATCTTTTTTGCTTTAGCCGTTGTCATTTTGCTCACCTCACGAAAATTATACTGTTTCCGACAATTAATGTCAAGGTCTTGCAGAAAACTTACAAAAATTTGGCATTTTGTACGAAAAAAAGGAGTTGCTTTTTAATAGCTGAACCAATGAAAAAGCTCTTTACTTTTGGTCTTTGGTGTGTTAAAATAGTAATGTTCGAAAGATTGAAAGCGAGGCGTTATTATGGCAAGTAAAATCAGAGACGATAATACCGATTTTCTTTTTGATGCTATTTTGCAGTTGAAGGATCGCGACGAATGCTATGCGTTCTTTGAGGACCTTTGCACGGTTCCCGAAGTCAAGGCCATGGCTCAGCGTATTGCGGTTGCAAGAATGCTGTCTGATAAGAAAGTGTACAATGACATTGTACGTCTGACAGGTGCATCCACTGCAACCATCAGCCGTGTCAATCGCAGCCTTTCTTACGGTTGCGGCGGTTATGAAATTGTCTTCAACAGAATGGAGAAAGAATAATGGCCGGTTATGACCGGTTTGCAGCTGTTTATGATTCATTGACGGAGAATGTCGGCTACGCACAGCGGGCCGACTATCTGTTTATGTTGCTGCAAAATGCCGGCTGCGGACAGGGAACACTGCTTGATCTCGCCTGCGGTACAGCAACATTGAGCACGCTTTTGTGCGACAAAGGCTATGAAGTGGTCGCGGTTGACGGCTCATTTGAGATGCTTTCTGTGGCAAGAGAAAAATGTGCACCCTACGGTGACCGCATTCTTCTTTTGTGTCAGGATATGACGGAGCTTGATTTGTTCGGTACGGTTGATTGTGCCGTCTGCTCTCTGGACAGCATCAATCATCTGACGGATGAAGAGGATGTACGCGAATGCTTCGGCCTTGTTTCTTTGTTCATGAATCAGGGCGGTGTTTTTATTTTTGACGTGAATACACCTTATAAACACAGGGAAGTCCTTGGTGACAATACCTTTGTGTATGAAGATGACGGCGTTTTTTGCGTGTGGCAGAATGACTATTGTGAAGATGATTGTTCTGTTGAAATCACATTGGACATCTTTTCCGAGCAGGAAGACGGTTCTTATCTTCGCGAGGAAGAATGTTTTTGTGAGCGTGCTTACACGGATGCACATCTGACTGCAATGCTCGAAGAGGCAGGTTTCAGCGTCGAAAAAAGATACGGTGAAATGACACAGCATGCACCTGCCGAAACGGAACAGCGTGTGTATTATGTGTGTCGGAAAATAACCCCGACAGGACAGGGAGGAAAAAATGAATAATCTGATTCGTTGTTTATCCGAGGACGGAACGGTCCTCGTTATGGCGGCTGATACCACAGAACTTGTGGAAACGGCACGTCAATACCATGAAACTTCAAAAGTCTGCTCTGCGGCTCTCGGCAGATTGCTGACGGCTGCATCACTGATGGGGACATTGCTGAAAAGTGATGACTACAGCCTGACCCTGCGTATCAACGGCGGTGGGCCCGCGGGCAGTGTCATTGCAGTCGGTGATCCGCACGGTAACGTCAGAGGCTATGTCATGAACTCGCACATTGAACTGCCGCTGAACGAAAAAGGCAAGCTGGATGTCGGCGGTGCTGTCGGCAAAGACGGCCACCTCACCGTCATCAAGGACATCGGTATGCGTGACCCTTATATCGGTCAGATTCCCATTGTTTCGGGCGAAATTGCGGAAGATGTCACTTCCTATTATGCGATCAGTGAACAGGTGCCGACCGTTTGTGCATTGGGTGTGCTTGTCAATCCCGATCTGAGCATTGCCGCAGCAGGCGGATTCATGATTCAGCTGCTGCCGACAGCAGATGATACCATCATTGACCGCGTCGAAGCAGGTCTGCAGGGCTTGCCGTCGGTTACCGAAATGCTGACACAGGGAATGAGTCCGCTTGATATCTGCAAAAAAGTGGTTCCCAATTTTGAAATCGGTGTGCTGGATGAAGAACATCCCGAATATGTCTGCAACTGCAGCAAGGAACGTGTGGAAGCTGCATTGCTGAGCACAGGCAGAGAGAGTCTGCTTGAAATGGCAGAAGATGCAGGTACGCAGGTGCGTTGCCATTTCTGCCCGAAGATTTATTCGTTCACTCCCGACGAACTGCGTAAGCTTGCCGAAGGTTCCGTCGATGATGACGAGGACGACGAAGAAGAATAAAAATAAACAAATGCTCCCGTAAATCTGACTGACAGGTTTACGGGTTTGTCTTTGATTGCGATGTGAACGCAACAGAAGACAGTTGATTATTCTTTTGAATCTTCTTTTATTAAATCCAACATCGTACCACCGTGAAGCACAAAAAAAAGACCGCGTTTTCACACGGTCTCATTTTTGTTTTGTGCATACTCAGGATTCGGAACCTGCGAAGAGATCACCGAACAGATCACCGAGGATACCGCTGCCGGAATCGCTGTCGGAAGAATCGGTATCAACATTGCCACCGGGGGTGGTGGTGGGTTCTGCGGGCTTGGAAGGAACGGAGGGGATGACGATAACGTCGCCGCCGTTGTTGTTGCCGCAGTTGCCGGCGTTGCCGCAATGACCGCCGTTGGAGCAGGAGTTGCAGGTGCAAGAACAAGCTGCAGGATCATTGAAGCTTACGGAAAAGCTGAACAAGCTGAGAATCTTGTACAGGAAGGGAACGATGGTCTTGATGACTCTGTACAGGAAGCCCATGATTGTGGTCGGATCCTGTTCTGCTTCGATGTAGATGTTGTTGTTGGTAACGTTGTTGATGGTAACATCGTTGTCAACAATAACAGTGGTGGTGGGCGCACAGGTAGTCGGAGCACAGGTTGTGGTGACCGGTCTGGTGGGTCTGGGAGGTCTGGGTTCGTCACAACCAACGATGCTGGATGCAGATGCAGTCATACCGATGGTGCCCATTGCAAGCAGGACAGAAAGAAACAGTGCGATAAATTTCTTCATTTTTAATCACTCCTTTGTAGTCATTATAGAACATCACAGTTTAAAAGTCAAGGATATTTTTGACTTAATTTCTATTTTTTTTTATAATAATTTAAGCATCCGGCACAGACTCATGTGTTTTCGGAAAAAGTTGCAACTTTTTTCTGAATATATTATAATGATTACAGAAGGCGGTGATTGTTTTGAATGCGGACAGAATCATATTGCACAGCGATTGCAATGCTTTTTACGCATCCTGTGAAGAGCTGTTGGATGCATCTCTGAAAGATGTTCCCATGGCGGTAGCGGGGGACCCGGAAAAGAAGCACGGCATCATTCTTGCCAAAAATGAAAAAGCAAAAAAATACGGTATCGTGACGGCAGAAACCGTGCAATCGGCATTCCGCAAATGTCCGCACCTTGTTACTGTTGCACCGCACCACGGATTTTATATGCAGATTTCAAAACGCATCAACGAAATATATCTGCAGTATACGGATCTTGTTGAACCGTTCAGTATTGATGAGTCTTACCTTGATGTCACCGGCTCCATCGGTTTGTTCGGCAAATCACCGCAGCAGCTTGCCGACGAAATCCGTCATCGTGTAAAGGCAGAAATCGGTGTGAGTGTTTCGATCGGTGTCAGTTTTTGCAAGGTTTTTGCAAAAATGGGCAGTGAATACAAAAAACCGGATGCCACAACCTGCATCACACGCGAAAACGTGCAGACGATTCTGTATCCGCAACCGGTTGAAAATTTTATGTTCATCGGAGCTGCGACGGCTGCAAGGCTGAAAAAAGCCGGTGTGTATACGATCGGTGATCTCGCACACACGCAGGTGCAGACACTTATGCAGCTGTTCGGCAAGCAGGGTGCAAGTCTGCACAGAGCCGTCAACGGGGAAGACAACGAACCGGTACGATCCTATTTTGAAAAAAGGGAAGTCAAATCCATCGGCAACTCCATGACCTTTTACCGTGATCTGCGGCAGCTCAGTGAGATCAAATCTGCCCTGTCTGCACTTTCCGCCTCTGTTGCGGTGCGTCTGCGTGATGAAAACAAAAAGTGTCTTTGCGTGCAGATTCAGATCAGGGACAATGAGTTCCGCACCATTTCCCGCCAAAAAACATTGCATCAGCCGACATGGCTGCAGCGTGAAATCACCGATGTTGCACTGCATTTGCTGACAGAGAACTGGAGCATCGGAAAACCGATCCGTTTGTTAGGAGTCACGGCTGCGGAATTGTATGATGCGGATGAAAGTTTTCATCAGGTCAGCTTTTTTGCAGAAGAGCAAAACAACGACCGACAGGAAAAAATAGAAGACACCATGGCTGTCCTTCGCAAAAAATACGGCAGACAGGTGGTGTCCTTCGGTCACAGTGCACACGGGGATCTCGGATTGGATGAACTTGAAAACGGCAGACGTAAAAAGGATTAGCCTTCCATGGGGAGCAATCTGCGGATCATCACGTAGCACATATATGAAAATACTTCTTTTGACATATTTTCGGGGTTGTGCAGCCACAGACGCAGCATACCGATCATGCCTTCTGCAATGAATGCAAAGAAATAGTCATACGTTCTTTCAAATCCCGCATTGTCAAAGTCCCTGAAATACTCAAAAAAGAACTCACCGAGCATCTTTTTGAAATTGTTCAGAAACGCAGTGTTTGCACTGTCAAGCAGCATGAGCATTGTGTTTTTGTTTTCTGCAGTAAAAAGATCGAGCAATCTCTGTAAAGTTGTGAGCATATTCTGCGGAAACGCACCGTCCACAAATTCCTGCAGAATTTCGCTGACACGTGCAAGTGTATTCTTTTCAATTTCGTCCAGCAGACCGTTGATGTCTGGGTAGTGGGTATAAAAGGCATTGCGGCTGAGTTCTGCTTTTTCGCAGATTTCTTTGACGGTGATTTTGTTCAGCGGTTTTTCCTGCGACAGCAGAGCCAAACTTTCTGCCAGTGCACGCTTGGTTTTGCGGATGCAACTGTATTCTTTCGTGGCTGCCATAGAAACACTTCCTTACAGAAAAATTACATCATGTAACAATTATAACATGAATATTGAAAATGTCAATTGACTTGTGCAAAAAACTTTTATAAAATGAAGATAACCAAAGGGAGTGTTCTGAATGACCGAAAAACTCAAAGAAATTATTTCAAGATATATCAATGTCAACCCCGATACCATTACCCCCGAGGCTGATCTTCGTGGGGACTTGGGTATGACATCTCTGGAGCTGGTGGATATGGCGGTTGCCATTGAAGATGAATACGGCATTCAGCTCGATGACCTTGCCATGGTAAACACCAAAACCGTAGCCGATATTTTAGCGTTGTTGCAGAAATAATGAATTGCATAAGAACAGCCGCACACAACAGTGTGCGGCTTGTTTTTTTTAGTCGTCTTTAGCCTTGGATTCGCAATACTCGCAGCGATAGATTCTTTGTTCGCGGTTTGTAAGGCGGAAAATCTGCGGCAGTTCCTGTTCAATGGAGGTGATGCAACGCGGATTGCGGCAACGGATGACATCGTGAACCTCTTCGGGAAGTTCAAGGTGAATTCTCTTTGCCAGAACGCCTTCCTTGATCATGCTGACGGTGATGCCGGGATCCAGATATCCGAGGACATCGAGGTTGATGTCGATCAGATCAAAGATCTTGATGATGTCTTTTTTGCCCATTTTGACACTGTCTGCATTCATGATCATTGCGACCGTGCAGCCGAGGTTGCCGAGTTTGAGAACATTATAAATATGCATGGCACCGCCGGGTTTGATGTGGTCGAGCACGATGCCGTTTGTAATGGGGTTGATGATCATTTATTGTACCTCCAACAGCTTCATGATGAGAGCCATGCGGATGATCTTGCCGTTGAAAACCTGTTTGAAGTAGCAGGCACGGGGATCGTCGTCAATTTCAACCGCAATTTCGTTGACTCTCGGCAGCGGATGCAGAACAGCAAGGTCAGGCTTGGAGTTTGCCATCTTGTCGAGGGTGAGAATGTAGCTGTCCTTCAGACGAAGGTAGTCCGCTTCGTTGAAGAAACGTTCTTTTTGTACACGGGTCATGTAAAGAATGTCGAGTTCGGGCATAACACCGACAAGGTCGGTCGTTTCCACGAATTCAATGTTTCTTTCAAGCAGGTATTCCTGACGGACATATTCGGGGATCATCAGTTCAGTAGGGCTGATGAGCACAAACTTCACATTTTCATATCTTGACATGGCACTGATCAGCGAATGTACGGTTCTGCCGAATTTCAGGTCACCGCAAAGGCCGATGGTCAGATTGTCGAATCTGCCTTTTTCTCTTTTGATGGTCAGCAAGTCCGTCAGTGTCTGTGTCGGATGGTTGTGACCGCCGTCACCTGCGTTGATGACGGGGATCAGACTCTTTCTGGCTGCAACAAGAGGAGCACCCTCTTTGGGATGTCGCATGGCAATGAT
This sequence comes from Clostridia bacterium, assembly GCA_017435865.1. Classification (GTDB taxonomy): domain Bacteria; phylum Bacillota; class Clostridia; order Oscillospirales; family Acutalibacteraceae; genus RUG806. The sequence goes on along the minus strand of JAFSEF010000116.1, from coordinate 55,367 downwards.
GTCTGCATAGCAGCTGACGGTGCGGGCGGTGTCAGCAACGCTTTCACCCTTTGCAGCGGAAGATGAGTTTGCTTCCGAAAAACCGAGCACACTGCCGCCGAGTTCAAGCATGGCAGCTTCAAAGCTCAGTCTTGTTCTTGTGGACGGTTCATAGAAAAGGGTAGCAAGCTTTTTACCGTCGCACTTGTGGGCATATTTGGCAGGATTGGCAATGATGTCAAGTCCTGTTTCAATGAGTTCGTCGATCTCTTCAACGGAGAGGTCGAGAATATCAATCAGACTTCTCATATTTTATGCTCCGATCCAGCTTTCATCCGAGGGGTTGTCACGGAATTTCAGCAGCTTTGCAATGTCGCTGTCGGCAATGTAACCGGTTTCGGCTGCAACCTTGGCAATGGTGTCGAAGTTGGTAAGCGAAACGTTCTTTACGTTTGCGGCTGCAAGGCGGTCAAGACCCTTCTGCATGCCGTAGGTGAAGATGCTGACGATGCCGAGAACTTCCGCACCTGCTTCACGGAGTGCATCCACAACGTCAATAACGCTGCCGCCTGTGGAAATGAGGTCTTCAATAACAACGACCTTCTGTCCGGCTTCGAGCTTGCCTTCGATTCTGTTCTGTCTGCCGTGGTCCTTGCTGCTGCCGCGGACATAACCCATGGGCATGCCGAGAATGGAAGCTGCAATGGCTGCGTGAGCAATACCTGCGGTGCTGGTTCCCATGAGCACTTCTGCTTCGGGATATTCGGCCTTAACAGTATCTGCAATAGCCTGTTCGACAATGTTTCTCTGTTCGGGAGCGGTGAGGATCAGACGGTTGTCGCAATAAACGGGGCTCTTGATGCCCGAAGCCCATGTAAAGGGTTCCTGCGGACGGAAAAATACGGCTTTGATGGAAAGCAGGGCTTCTGCTACGGTTCTTTCAATACTCATTTTTATCTACTCCTTATTAAATTATCCGATGAATTCGTTGCAGCAACGTCTGTATGCGGCAACGGGATCTTCTGCGGCTGTAATGGGTCTGCCGACAACAATGTAGTCGGAGCCGATTTCTTTTGCCTGTGCAGGGGTCATAACACGCTTCTGGTCGCCCACGTCACCGTCTGCAAAACGGACACCGGGGGTTACGGTGAGGAATTTTTCACCGCAGAGTGCGTGTACCTTGCCTGCTTCCAGCGGAGAGCAGACAACACCGTCAAGACCTGCGTCTGCAGCGTTCTTTGCATAGTGCATAACGACTTCGTCGATGGGACGGTCGATGAGAAGGTCGGCGGTCATGGCTTCCTGCGAGGTGCTTGTCAGCTGTGTGACAGCGATCAGCAGGGGACGGGTGCCGTCGGGTCTGGTCAGCCCCTTGATTGCGGCTTCCATCATGGCCTTTGTGCCGCCTGCGTGGAGGTTGCAGATGTCTGCATCGAGGTTGGAAAGCACGTTCATTGCCTTCATAACGGTATTGGGAATATCGTGCAGTTTCAGATCCAGGAAAATCTTGTGGCCTCTTTCTTTGATCGCTTTGACAATGGACGGACCTTCTGCATAGAAAAGTTCCATACCGATTTTTACGAACGGTTTTTCTTCCGTGAACTTGTCCAGAAAATCAAGACAAGCCTGTTTGCTGCTGAAATCGCAAGCAATGATTACGTCTTTACCCATTAGTGAGCGCCTCCTATTATATCTGTTAAATTATGAATACCGTATTTCTGCATGACCGCGGGAAGATCTTCCACAATTTTTTTGCTTGCAAAGGGATCAATGAGGTTTGCAGCACCGACTTCAACAGCCGTTGCACCTGCAAGCATCATTTCAATGACGTCCTCTGCCGTGGAAATACCGCCCATGCCGATGATGGGAATTTTAACCGCTTCAAACACACTGTAGACCATGCGTACCGCAACAGGCAGAATGGCAGGACCCGAATAGCCGCCTGTCTTGTTTTTGATGATCGGTTTTTTTGTTTTCAGATCAATCCGCATACCCATCAGGGTGTTGATCATGCTGATGCCGTCTGCACCTGCTTCTTCACAGGCCTTGGCAATGGAAACAATGTCCGTGACATTGGGACTGAGTTTGATAACAACGGGTTTTGCGGTAACAGCTTTGACCGCTTTTGTCACCTCTGCCGCACTTTCGCAGCTTGTGCCGAAGCTCATTCCGCCGCCGTGTACGTTCGGGCAACTGATGTTGACTTCGAGAATGCCGACCTGTTCTTCCTTGTCGAGTTTTTCGCAGACTTCAACATATTCGTCAAGTGAAAAACCGCTGACATTGGCAACCACGGGCTTGTGGAAACATTCCTTGAGTTTCGGGAGTTCTTCGCTGATAACCTTTTCAACGCCGGGATTCTGCAGACCGACCGCATTGAGCATGCCCGATGCACATTCCGCAATACGCGGTGTCGGGTTGCCGAAACGGGGATCTCTTGTTGTGCCTTTGAACGAGAATGAACCGAGAATATTGATGTCATACAGTTCGTGGAATTCATAGCCGTAGCCGAATGTGCCGCTTGCGGGAATGACGGGATTGTCAAGAAGCAGACCGCAGAGATTGACTTTTGTGTTTACCATATGATCTCCTCCTTTACAAGTACGGGACCGTCCTTGCAGATTCGCTTGTTGCCGTATTTGGTTTTGCATGAGCATCCCATGCAGGCACCGAAGCCGCAACCCATGCGTTCTTCAAAGCTGTATTGTCCGCTTGTGGTGCTTGCATTGTAAATTGCCTTGAGCATCGGTTCCGGACCGCAGGCACAGGTGTAAGAATAATCGATGTTTTTGAGTGCATCCGTTACAAAGCCTTTTGTGCCGTAGCTGCCGTCAACAGTGGTGACAAGGGTTTCGCAGCCGAGAGCCTTGAATTCTTCTTCGTAAAAGATTTCGTCTTTTGTGTTGAAGCCGAGGATGGCGGTCACTTTTTTGCCTTCTGCAAGCAGTTTCTTTGCAACGCCGAACATCGGAGGTACACCGACACCGCCGCCGATGACAACGGGATTTTCGCCCGCTTCTGCAGTGTCAAAGCCGTTTCCGAGTCCGCTTAAAACGTCGAGTGTTTTGCCGTTTTCGAGTGTTGCCATGTAGGCAGTACCCTTGCCGACAACCTTGTAAATAATGGTAACGGTGCTGTCATTCCAATCGCAGACGGAAATGGGTCTGCGCAGGTAAAAACCGTCGAGCTGAATATTGATGAACTGACCGGGTGCGGTGATTGCGGATGTGTCGCCGCCGAGAATCATTTTGTAAACATTGTCGGTCAGTTTCGTGTTTTCAAGAATGGTGAAAATGCCTTGTTTTGTCATCTTTCTGTCTCCCATACGATATTGCCGTTCTTGACGGTCAGAAGGCACTTTCCGTACACGTTCCATCCGTCAAAGGGGGTGGCTTTCCCCATGGAAACAAAGTTTTTGCTGTCAATCGTGAATGCTTCGTGCAGGTCAAAGACCGTGAAGTCGGCAGGTGCATTTTCTTCAATGTCCGTGCCGATGCCGAAGCGTTTTTTTGCATTGTTGTGCAGCAGATCCATCAGCTTTTCGAGTGTGATAAGACCTGTTTTTACAAAGTGTGTGTACATGATCGGGAAGGCGGTTTCAATGCCCGTAATGCCCATCATGCTGCCTGCAAGACCCTTGCTTTTTTCTTCTTCCGAATGCGGTGCATGGTCGGTTGCGATCATGTCGATGGTGCCGTCGAGGATGCCCTCAATCAAAGCTTTTTTGTCTTCTTCGGAACGCAGCGGCGGATTCATTTTGAATCTGCCTTCTTCCTGCAGATCCTTGTCGCACAGCACAAGGTAATGCGGACCCGTTTCGCAAGTTACATCCACACCTTCTGCTTTTGCTTTGCGGATGAGTTCCACGCTTTCTTTTGCAGAAATGTGACAGACGTGGTATTTGCAGCCTGTTTCTTTGGCAAGACGCAGGTCGCGTTCGATCATCTTCCATTCGCTTTCCGAGCAAATGCCTTTGTGGTTGTGCTCTTTGCAGTATTCGCCGTCGTGAATGTAGCCGCCGAACAGCAGGTCGTTGACTTCGCAGTGTGCGGAAATAATCTTGCCGAGCTGCTTTGCCTGCAGCATGGCCTGCCGCATCATTTCTTCATCTTGCACGCCTTTGCCGTCATCCGAAAATCCGATGCAGTTTTCTGCCATACCGTCAAGATCGGAAAGCGTTTCACCCTGCTGACCGACCGTGATGGATGCAAAGGGATGCACGCCGATCACGGCATCTTTTTCGATGATGTCGAGCTGCTGCTGCAAATTCTCTTTGCTGTCGGGTACAGGCCTGAGGTTCGGCATGGAGCAGACCTCGGTGTAGCCGCCTGCGGCACAGGCAGAAGTTCCCGTGCGGATGGTTTCTTTATAAGAAAAACCCGGCTCTCTCAAATGCACGTGTGCATCGATAAAACCGGGAAAAATAACACAATCGGGAAAAGAAAACACCTTTTCCGCTTCCATGTCAAAAGCAGAAAACGAGCCGTGCTTCACCGAAATGGGTTCCGATGAAAAACGGCGATCTTTATAAACATTGCAATTTGTAACTTTAAAATTCATTTCTCTCATTCCTTTTCAATGTATTATACCTTTTTTATATCTTTCTGTCAAGTTAAATTCTTGACTTTTCTTATTAAATGTGGGATACTGTCCGCGGAGGGGATTTTATGTCCTTACATGATGAAATAAGCCGCAATCTTGAACGCGATCTGTATCCGTTTCATATGCCGGGCCACAAACGAAATCCCGTATTTGACAGCATGAACGGTTTGTTTTTGCGTGATCTGACCGAAATTGACGGTGCGGATGACCTGCACTGTCCGCAGGGGATTCTGCGTGATGCACAAAACAGGGCAGCCGCTTTGTATGGTGCAGACGATGCGTATTTTCTTGTCAACGGCAGCACGGCAGGCTTGCTGACCGCCATCAGTGCCGCGTGTCCGCAGGGCAGCAGTGTGATCGTTGCCAGAAATTGTCACAAAGCGGTGTACAATGCCGTTTATTTACGCAGCCTGCAACCTGTTTATGTGTTTCCTGCTCAGACCGGATTCGGCATCAACGGCAGCATTCAGCCTGATGATATCGAAAATGCAATTGCCGCAAATCCCGACTGCAAGGCGGTTGTGCTGACTTCACCGACCTATGACGGTGTTGTCAGCGACATAAAGAGCATTGCGGACATCGTGCACGCACACAACATGATTCTCATTGTCGATGCCGCACACGGGGCACATCACGGTTTTCATCCTGCGTTCCCCGACAGTGCAATTCACCTCGGTGCGGATGCGGTTGTTGTCAGCCTGCACAAGACACTGCCCTCACCGACAGGCACTGCGCTGCTGCTTGTCAACGGAAACCGCATCAGTCGCAGCAATGTCCGTCGTTATCTTGATATCTATGAAACCAGCAGCCCGTCTTATCTGTTTATGTCTGCCATGGATGCCTGCATCGGTCTGCTTGCAGAGCAAAAAGAAAAATTGTTTGCGGATTTGCTCGCAAATCTGAATCAAGTTGAAGATGTTGTCCGTCATTTGTCGCATATCAGGGTATTCAACTACGGCAAAGAGGCTTTCTCGGAACATGACGGTGTTTTTGACCATGACAAAAGCCGCATTGTTGTCGGGGTGCAGCAGCTTTGTGTGAATGGTTTTGATCTGGAAAAAGCACTCAGGGAGCGTTTCGGCATCGAAGCGGAAATGTCTTTTGCCGATTACACGGTGCTGCTGACAAGCATCTGCGACACAAAAGAGGGGTTTGACCGCCTTGCAAAGGCACTGACAACACTTGACGGGGAAGTTGCAGGCAGCTTGCAATCTGCCGCATATCCTGTCTGCCCCGAACCGCAGGTGGTTTTGCTGCCGTGGCAGGCCGAAGGAAAAGACAGCAGCCTGTTGCCGCTTTCGGAATCCGAAAACGCAATCTGCCGCGAATATGTCTGTGCCTATCCGCCGGGTACACCTGTGCTTGTGCCGGGCGAAGGAATTACAAAACAAGTGCTCGATTATATACAAACGGCACTGCACTACGGAGCAAAAATCACGGGCAGCAGCGGAAAAATGCCGCAGGAAATTGACGTCTGCCGACAGGAGTGCTGAAATTCTTCTTGACAAGACACAAGCATGGTGCTATTATATAAAATAAAGAATTACGCAGTTTACTGCGAGAAAGAGGATACTTATGGCTCACATCAATACCATCAATACCAGAAATCTTCATGAATCCGCTGTTAAGGGCGGCTGCGGCGAATGCCAGACTTCCTGCCAGTCCGCAAGCAAGACCTCCTGCTCTGTTGCTAACCAGCAGTGCGAACAGTGCAAGAAGAACAACGCTTAAGTGTAAAAAACAGAAACCGACCGCAGTTTTGGTGACTGCGGTTTTTCTGTATTAACGGGAGTTTTTTTACCATGGTCCATCTTTATAAAAACAACGGTTATAATATTGTCATTGATGCCAACAGCGGCTGCGTACACAGTGTCGACGAGGTCGCTTACGATATGATCGGTCTGTTTGAAAAGCTCGATAAACAGACACTCATCAGCACCGTGCTCGAAAAATATACTGACAATCCTGCTGTGGATGCAGCGGAACTCGAAGAGATTTACAATGATATCATTGCCCTGAAAGAATCAAAGCAGCTTTTTTCAGAGGATGAATTTGCCGATTTTCAGTGGGATTTCAAAAAACGCAATTCGGTTCTCAAAGCCATCTGCCTGCACGTTGCACACGATTGCAATCTTGCCTGCAAATACTGCTTTGCAGGCAAAGGCGAATACAACGGTGAAAAGGCCCTTATGAGCTTTGAAACCGGCAAGCGTGCCCTTGATTTTCTGGTTGAAAATTCGGGCACAAGACACAACCTTGAAGTTGACTTTTTCGGCGGCGAACCGCTGATGAACTTTGAAGTTGTCAAGCAACTGACCGCTTACGGCAGAAGTCTCGAAAAGAAGTACAACAAGAATTTCCGTTTTACCTTAACCACCAACGGCATTCTTGTGGACGATGAAGTCATTGATTTCTGCAACCGCGAAATGAGCAATGTGGTCCTGAGCATCGACGGCAGAAAATGTGTCAACGACCGTATGCGTGTCAGCCGCAACGGTCTTGGCAGCTATGACATCATTCTTCCTAAATTTCAGAAGTTTATCGAACAGCGCGGTCAGCGTGATTATTATTTAAGAGGTACTTACACAGGCTTCAACAAGGATTTTGCAGCGGATATTCTGCACCTTGCGGATCTCGGTTTCAAGGAGCTTTCCATGGAACCCGTTGTCTGTGACCCGAAGGAAGAATATGCTCTGCATGAAGAAGACGTACCTGCTCTTTGCGAACAATATCAGCTTCTTGCCGACGAAATGCTCAGACGGCAGCGTGAAAAGAACGGGTTTACGTTCTATCATTACATGATCGATCTGATGGGCGGTCCGTGTATTTCAAAACGTATTTCCGGCTGCGGTGTCGGCGTGGAATACATGGCTGTCACCCCGACAGGGGAGCTGTATCCTTGCCATCAGTTTGTTTCCGAAGAAAAATTCCTGCTCGGCAACGTCCGGGATGGTGTGCAGCACCCGGAAGTGCTTGACGAGTTCAAGCATTGCAATATTTATGCACACGAAGAATGCAAGGATTGCTTTGCACGTCTTTATTGTTCGGGCGGTTGTGCTGCAAATGCATATCATTCCACAGGCAGCATAACGGGTATTTACAAACTCGGCTGCGAATTGCACAAAAAACGCATTGAATGTGCCATTATGCTCAAGGTTGCCGAACAGACCGAAAACGTATGATTTTCAGATAAAGTTGGTTTTTGTTATGGATAATAAATTGATCAGAGATTGCATCAGCAAAGACAAACCGCGACTTTCGTTTGAGATTTTTCCGCCGAAAGAATGGGCAAAACTGGAAGATACCAAAAAGGTTGCAAAAGCATTGTCCTGCTATGCACCGTCATTTATCAGTGTCACTTACGGTGCAGGCGGCGGCACGTCGGACTACACTTTTGCCCTGACCCAGCAGATTATGGAAAAATACAATGTACCCGCACTCGCACATCTGACCTGTGTGGGGTCTGACAAAGAGAAGGTTGAAGCGGCACTCGCGGAAATGAAAGAAAGAGGCATCCGCAACATTCTTGCACTGCGTGGTGATATTCCCGCCAACAGTGATTTTGCGTTTTCCAAGGACTTTCGCCATGCGGATGAACTGATGCGTTTTATTAAAGAAAAGGGTGATTTCTGCATCGGCGGTGCCTGTTACCCCGAAGGACATCCCGAATCCCCGAATACGGAAGCGGATATCGAATCCCTGAAACGCAAAATCGATGCCGGTGCTGATTTCCTGACCACGCAGATGTTTTTTGATAATAACATTTTCTATACATTCCGGATGCGTATGCTCGGCAAAGGAATGGATATTCCCGTTCTGCCGGGGATCATGCCCATTGTCAATGCAAAATCCATCAAGCGGATCTGTGCTGTGAACGGTACACCGCTGCCGCCGCGTTTCAAAGCGATCGTGGATCGTTTCGGCGATGATCCGAAAGCCATGAAACAGGCAGGCATTGCCTATGCCACCGAACAGATCATTGACCTGTTTGCAAACGGTGTCAACCATATTCATCTTTATACCATGAACCGCCCCGAAGTTGCAGGGGCCATAATGAACAATCTCTCCGGGATTCTCGGTTGAGACAAAGAAAGAAGGCAGGTTAATGCAGTTTTCACGATTGCAGTTTTTTGACGGCGGCTTCGGCTCGCTGCTGCAGAAACGCGGCTTGCAACCGGGAGAAAAGCCCGAACAATGGAATCTGACACACCCCGATGCTGTGCTTGCCGTGCACAAGGAGTACCTGACTGCAGGCAGTGACATCATCACAACCAATACTTTCGGTGCCAACGCTTTCAAATACGAAGATCCGTCCGACGTGATCGCAGCAGGTGTCAGACTTGCAAAACAGGCGGTTGCCGAATGCGGTCACGGCATGGTGGCTCTCGATATGGGACCCAGCGGCAAAATGCTCGAACCCTACGGCCCGCTGTCATTTGAGGATTGTTATCGGCTTTATGCACAGCAGGTGCAGGCAGGCAGCGACGGTGCAGATCTTATTATTATTGAAACAATGAGCGATCTGCAGGAAATCCGTGCGGCTGTATTGGCTGCGAAAGAGAATTGCAATCTGCCGATCATTGTTTCCATGTCCTTCGGTGCGGACGGCAGGCTGCTGACAGGGGCAACCCCCGAAACGGCTGTCGCTGTGCTGGAAGGTTTACGGGTGGATGCCATCGGACTCAACTGCGGTCTGGGTCCCGTGGAAATGAAAGACATCGCTGCCCGTATTGCAGCGGTCACATCGCTGCCGATTCTTCTGAATCCCAATGCAGGAATGCCCGTACTTGAAAACGGACAGACCGTATACAAAATCACGCCGACCGAATATGCACAGGCAGTCGGCGAATTGCTGCAGTACGGCATTGCTTTTGTCGGCGGCTGCTGCGGCACCACACCCGAATACATCAAAGCATTGCATGATGCATTTGCGGACAGCCCCTTTGTTGTGCCGACAAAAAAGAACCGCAGCGTAATTGCAAGCAACAGTACGCTTGTCGATCTGCAGGATGCACCGATTGTGATCGGTGAGAGGATCAATCCGACAGGAAAACCGAAACTCAAAGAAGCACTGCGTGACAACAATATGGATTATGTTGTCAGTGAAGCACTTGCCCAGGAAGAAAACGGAGCAGATGTGCTTGACGTCAACACAGGTGCACCCGCTGTGGATGAAACGCAATGTCTGCCTGCTTGTATGCAGATCATTTCGCAGTCTGTTTCGCTGCCTTTGCAGATCGACACCGCAAATTATGTTGCAATGGAAAAAGCGTTGCGTTGTTATTGCGGAAAAGCACTCGTCAACTCCGTCAATGGCAAGCAGGAATCCATGGATGCCGTATTTCCTTTGGTGGCAAAGTACGGTGGAGCCGTGGTTTGTCTGACATTGGATGAAAACGGTATTCCCGATACGGTCGAAGGCCGTCTTGCCATTGCACAAAAAATTGTTGCCGAAGCTGCAAAGTACGGCATTGAAAAAAAAGAGCTTTTGATCGACACGCTGACCATGTCCGTCGCAACCAAGGCGGACAACGCACAAATTACCCTTGAAACACTTCGTCGGGTGCATATGGAAATGGGTCTGCACACGGTACTGGGTGTTTCCAATGTGTCTTTCGGTCTGCCTGACCGACCCGGCATGAATGCAGCTTTTCTGACACTTGCCATGCAAAACGGTCTGACTGCCGCGATCATCAACCCCATGAGCCGACCTGAACGCACAGCCGTTGTGTCATTCAGAGCACTCAAAGGGATGGACGAAAACTGCGAAAACTATATCGCCTTTGCAGCACAGGCTCCTGCCGTATCCGCACAGCAGACTGAAAAAAATGAAACACTTTCGTTTGCGGTCCGCAAAGGTCTTGCCGAACGTGCACAGCAGCTGACCGAAAAGCTGCTGCGTGAAAAGACAGCACTGCAGATCATCGATGACGAACTCATTCCTGCTCTTTCCGCTGTCGGTGATGAATACGAAAAAAAGATCCTGTTCCTGCCGCAGTTGTTGTCTGCTGCCAAAGCTGCACAGGCTGCATTTGCGGTGTTACGTAAGCAGAACCCCTCAGCCATGCAGAGTGACAAGAAGATCGTCTTTGCGACCGTAAAAGGGGATGTTCACGATATCGGAAAAAATATTGTGACCATGCTGCTCGAAAACTACGGCTATCAGGTCATCGACCTCGGTAAGGATGTCGCACCCGAAACGATCGTGCAAACGGTCAGGCGTGAAAATGCGTCTCTTGTCGGTCTGAGTGCACTCATGACCACAACCCTTCCTGCAATGGAAGAAACGGTGCAGTTGCTTAAAAAAGCTGCCCTTGATTGCAGAATCATGGTCGGCGGTGCGGTTGTTACACAGGATTATGCAGATTCCATCGGTGCTCATTTTTACGGCAAAGATGCAATGGAAGCTGTCCGTATTGCTGAAAAAGTGTTTGCATAATTTGAATTATAGCAGACGTCGGTGTTGCAACGCCGACGTTTTTTTGGTGCTTAAAAAGAATAATATTGATAGAAAAGGTGCAAATGCAGCGAAAATGTCACAAATATTATCCATTTGTTAATAAATAATTCATAAAATTGCATAATTTGCACAAAAAACAGACAGATTGTTGATTGAAAATCTTTTTGTTTAATGTTATAGTATATACCATAATACAGTATACGAGGCACTGAAATGCAAACGCAGAAAACTTTGAAAAAAGTGAATAGCTCTGTACCGGACAACAAATCCTATAATCGTCAGATTGCACCTTTGCGTGAGAAGTATTTTGCAGCAGGGAAGCCGTATAATCTCAATGAAATGCTGTGTCGGTCGGCTGCTATCTATGCAGGCAGAACACAGGTTGTGGAATTTGTACGCGATGAGCAGGTTGCTTATTCTGTCGATCGCTTGTACCGCGATGCTGCCTGCCTCGCTGCAGGTTTGTGTGCAAAAGGTCTGCAGGGGAAAAACATTGCCGTGTTCGGGCAGAACAGTTATGCATGGCTGGTTGCATTCTTCGGTATTGCCTGCGGTGTCGGCACGGTGGTTCCGCTCGATAAGGAAATGCAGGGCGAAAAACTTGCAACTTTGCTTGAAAAAGCCGATGCAGAACTTGTCCTTTGCGATGAGCGTTTTTACAGAACCGCGTCATCTGTGATCGGTGCACAGCGTTGTGTGCTGCTCAACGGTGCCAAAGAAGATGTGCAAACGCTGCAGATGCTGGTGGAGGATGGTAAAAAGCAATTTGCATCCGAATCTGAAATTGCTTTTATGCGTACTCCCGATGCCGACGATACGGCAGCCATCGTTTTTACCTCCGGCACAACCGGTGCCAACAAAGGGGTCATGCTTTCGCATCGCAACCTTGTTGAAAATGCATTTTGTTTGTCACGCTTGTTGCCCCCGATGGCGAGTGCACTGTCGGTGTTGCCGATGAATCATGTTTTTGAGCTCGGCTGCACGGTACTGACCGCCGTGACCATCAACGGGGTTCTTTATATCAATGACAGCCTGCGGCACTTTATGAAAAACGCAGTTGCCAGTATGCCACAGATGATTGTTGTGGTTCCGTCTTTCATTGATTTTCTGTACAAGGAAATTGATATGCAGCTCAAAAAAAGCGGTATCAAAGACGGAGCACAGGCACTTGCAAAAATGCCGCTGCCTGTACGCTGTTTTGTCAGACGAAAAATTGCTGCAAAGTTCGGCGGCAAATTGCCGTATCTTGCTTGCGGCGGTGCACCTGTCCGTACGGATTACCTGCAGGCAATGCAAGCGGCAGGGTTCGAAATTTTCATCGGCTACGGTCTGAGTGAATCTTCACCCATTGCAGCACTCAATCTGAAAACACGTAAAAAACCGGAAGCCGTGGGGGTGCCTGTTTCAAAGGACTCCGCGTTCAGAATTACAAATCCGGACGAAGACGGCATCGGTGAAATTCAGCTTACGGGTGCCAATGTCAGCAAGGGGTATTATAATGATCCGCAGGCGACAGCTGCCTGCTTTGCAGACGGTTGGTTCAGCACAGGGGATTACGGCCGTATCGATAAAGACGGTGAGCTGTTCATCACAGGCAGAAAGAAAAATCTGATTGTGCTTGACAACGGTAAGAACATAAGCCCTGAAGAAATTGAACAGTATCTGTTGCAGAATGTCAGCGGTCTGCGTGAAGCGGTTGTGTTTGAAAGCATAAAACAGTTTGGCGGCACACAAACAAAAGTCATTGCTGCTGCGGTATATGTCAAAACGGAAGATTTTCCGACCATGAGCGAACAGCAGATTGCAGAAAAGATACAAAAAGAGATCATTGCAGCCTGCTTGCGGTTGCCTGCATTTATGCGAGTCGGCGACGTGGAAGTGTTTACGAAGGAATTTGAAAAAACGACTACTTTGAAAATTGTCAGACAAACAGTTGTTGAATTATACAATCAAAGAAAAGGGGAAGTTATCCATGTTTAATGAAGTAAAAGAGCTTATTGTTGATCGTCTCGGTATTCCTGCAGATTCTATCAATGAGAATACCGATCTGCTGTATGAATTGGGGGCAGATTCGTTGACTCTTGTAAGTCTTGTCGGAGATGTGGAAGAACATTTTTCCATTTCCATTGAAGATGAGGATCTTGCAAACCTTGCAACCGTCGGTGATCTTGCAGCATTGGTTGCATCTTTAAAAGAATAATCTGAAAAGCAGAAAAGACAGTGTGCGTTCACTGTCTTTTCTTAATAGTTTTTGTAAATAGACTCTTGTCAAAAGGCGTAAAAACAGGTATAATAACAGAAGTATTCAAAAGAGGTGATTGTTTTGCAACAGAGTCTGTCTGACCGTCTGGCATTTTACCGCATCAACAGCGGCTATTCAAAAGAAGATCTTGCACAGAAAATCGGTGTTTCCGTCGATGTGATCACGCAGTGGGAAATCGGTTCCGCTACACCCGATGTGCAGGAAGTGTTGTCTCTGTCCAATCTGTACGGCGTCAGTGTGGATGACATTCTGCGTTCTCAGGTCCGTCCGAATGATGTGCCCCGTCAACAGTTCTACGAAAACACAACACAGAATCAGTACAATGCAAACGCACAATCCAACACTTACAATGCAAACAATCAGTCTGCGTCTTATAACACACCTCCGCAGGGGAATGCATACAATGTACCTCCGCAGGGAAACGCACAGCAGAACTCGCAGCAATGGGAAGAAACCGTGAATGCGGCAGCAGGTGATTTTGTCAAAAAAGTGTTCAAAAACGGATTCCGCCTTTTCGGTGGTGCACTTGCTCCCACAACGGCAAGACTCATGTTTGTATTCCCGTTTCCGCTGATTGTTGTTGCGGTATATCTTTTTGCAGGTTCTGTTCTGCACCTGTGGCATCCTGCATGGATTCTCTTTTTGTTGATTCCGTGTTACTATATGATTGCAGCTTCCTTGAAAGCAAAGTCATTCAAGAGTTTTCTTTTCATTCAGCCTGTGCCGATTGTCATTGTAATGCTCTTCTTGATTTTCGGTTTTATGTTCCATATCTGGCATCCGACATGGATGTTGTTCCTTCTGATTCCGATTTATTATTGGTCGGTTGCAGTGTTTGTCAGAAGAAGACGCTGGTAAAAAGTATAACAGGGAAACTGTATTGCAACGGTTTCCCTTTTTTTTAGGAGAATGTTTATGATTGCGTATGATAACCCCATTCCGGTTTTTTCTTTCCCTGTCAATAAGCCGGTCGGTGTCGCTGCCGATGAGCCGCTTGTGTGCATCACAGATGACTCCTCTTTCCTGAGTCAGCCTGTTTATTTTGAACAGGGGATTCCGGGAGCTGTCAAAGAGCCGATGTTACGCAAAGGTGCTTTTGAACGTTTGCAGAAAGCAGCCTCATTTTTACCTGCAGGCTACCGTCTGTTGGTCTTTGATGCGTGGCGTCCTTATGCTGTGCAGAAAGGACTGTATGACACGTATTATGAGCAGCTGCGCAAACAGAATCCGCAGTGGTCGGCAGAAAAACTTGCGGAAGAAACCCGTTTTTTTGTCTCTCCGCCGTCAACGGATATTATGAACCCTTCTGTGCACGCTTCAGGCGGTGCCGTCGATGTCACCATAACGGATGCAGACGGAAATATGCTTGATATGGGGACTGCATTCGATGACTTCACATCACTTGCCAATACGGCCGCTTTTGAGCAAAGTGACAACGAAACGGTACGTAACAACAGACGGATGCTTTATAACTGCATGGTTGCCGCAGGATTTTGCAACTTGCCGTCCGAGTGGTGGCACTATGATTACGGCAACGGCTTCTGGGCTTGTTTCAATAATACAGAGCCGATTTACAAAGGAATACTTGAATAAAAAATAAGGTGATTTTCAGTATTTTCTGAAAATCACCTTTTTAATTTTTGGCTATTATGCTGACGTGCTTGTGTCGGCAGGAGCCGCATCGGAAACTGCAACAGCATTTTTCTGTTTCTTTTCCATCAGCTTCTGTATCAGAATGACAGCAGCAATGATGACAACACCGATGATGTCTGTCGAAAGACTCGGAATGATCAGCAGCAGACCGCCGCCGAGGCAGAGGATGCGTTGCCACCACGGACACTTGATGAACATATATCCTTCCATACCTGCAGATACGGCAAAAATACCGATGATGGAGGTGATGGCGATACGGACAATGTCATACCAGTGTGCGTCAATGAACAGCATGGTCGGGTCATATGCAAAAATGTAGGGAACGATGAAAGCAGTGATGGCCAGTCGTGTGGCGGTAACACCTGTTTTCAACGGATTCGATTTTGCAATGGCCGAACCTGCATATGCTGCCAGAGCAACGGGCGGTGTGATGTCGGCAACGATACCGAAGTAGAACACGAACATATGAGCTGCCAGCATCGGAATGCCCATCTTGATGAGAATGGGAGCCGTGATGGTTGCCATGATAACGTAGTTTGCTGTGGTCGGAACACCCATGCCGAGAACAATACAGCAGAGCATTGTCAGGAACAGAGCAAGGAAGGTGCTGTTTTCTGCAATGGGAACAAGCGTGTTGATGAGCAGCTGACCGAGAGCTGTCATGGTGACAACACCGGAAATCAGACCTGCCATACCGCAGGCAACTGCAACACCGACTGTGTTCTTTGCACCGTTTTCAAAGGCTTCAACCGCGATTTTCGGAGTCAGGGTTGTATCCTTGGTTACAAAGGAAAGCAGCACGCAGACGACCATGGATATGAACATGGCTTTGCTCATCCATGCACTGCCCAAGGGCAGCCAGATTGCAAGCAGAACAACAACGGGAATTGCGGGGAATGCAAGTCTCCACAGGTTGTCCTTGTTGAGATTCTGCGGAACAAGGCTGACGATCAGTGCACCGAGAATTGCAAAACAAGCAGCAACACCTGTGCTGAAGTGATTCATTGCGATAACAAGAATCACGATGGGTAAAAGAAGATAGCCTTTTTTCAGAAGCAGCTTGAAGAAATTGGGAAGCGCATCTTTCGGAAGACCTTTGAGGCCGAGTTTCTTTGCTTCAAAATGAATCATCAGGAAGATACCTGCAAAATAAAGGAACGCAGGAAGAATTGCCGTTACGGCAATGGTGGAGTAGGGAAGACCTGTCATTTCAGCCATCAGGAATGCAGCAGCACCCATAATGGGAGGCATGATCTGACCGCCTGTGGAAGCAGCAGCTTCTGCAGCAGCTGCAAATTCAGGTTTGTAACCTGTCTTCTTCATCAAAGGAATGGTGATTGAACCGCTGCCGACCGTGTTTGCAACGGAGGAACCGGAGTACATACCTTCAAGAGCACTGGAAATAACAGCAACTTTAGCAGGACCGCCGACAGAGGAGCCTGCAATGGAGTTTGCAAGGTCAACAAAGAATCCGCCGATACCGGTTCTTTCGAGCAGTGCACCGAGGATGATGAACAGAACGATGAAAGTGGTGCAAACATATACAGGGGTCGAGAACAGACCGTTTGCAACATCATAATAAAGGCTGTACATCAGGTTACGCAGTGCAGTACCGGGGTTGTTTTCAATTGCTTTGTATACGGCATATGCAAGGAAACAGCCGCAGACACAGATGATCGGCCAACCGACCGCACGGCGCACCAGTTCAATGAGCAGAATGATGGACACAAGTGCAATCACAATCTGTAATGTGCCGATACGACGGCTCATAAGGATAATGTCTTCCTGGAAAATTGCATAATACAAGAAACTGCCGCAGCCGACGACTGCCAGAATTATATCATAGAAAGGAACATAATTGATTCTCTTGGTTTGCTTTTTGTATGCCGGGAAAATAAGGTATCCGATAAAGACTATAAAGCCCATGAATGTTGTCAGTTTTGTGAACTTGGTAGCAGTGGGGATGAGCAATGCCATGGCAATCATATATACACTGAAACCTGCCATGATGACAGTGATGACTGTCTTTCGCCAACCTGTGAATACGCGGGTGTTGCTTTCGCGGTCAAATTCCTGCATAATCGCATCCGCATCCACTTGTTCATCGATCATATTGTTGATGTTAACGTCGACGTTGTCCACTATTTTACCTCCTTTTTAAATAAATGCTGCGGTTTTGCAATCGCAGCATTTACTGAAATTCTTGAAATGTTAAACAGGATTATAAATTATGCGATGATGCCTGCTTCTTTGTAGTATCTTTCTGCGCCGGGATGAAGCGGTACGGAACCGATAGCAGCTGCAGCAAGTTCAGTGCTCATTTCAGCACCCTTTGCATGAGCGACAGTGATGTCGTCAACATTTTCCCAAAGAGCCTTGGTGATTTCATAAACCTGATCTTCGCTCATGTCGTTGGAAACAACGAAAGTAGCCATGATGGAAACAGTGTTTACGGGTTCGGTAACGAATGCATAATCCTTATCGGTCATTTCGTACTGTGCATAGAAGCTGTACTGATCCTGAAGGTTAGCAATAACGTCTTCGCCGAGTTCAACAACAACAACGTCAGTGGAAGTTGCAAGTTCGGTGATGGCGGTGGTAGGAGTACCTGCAGTGATGAAAGCAGCATCGATGGAGCCGTCTTTCAGCTGGGTAGCACTGTCGCCGAAGGAAGCAGCGGTCTTGTTGATGTCAGTATCAATGTCAAGGCCGGCAGCAGCAAGGATCTGGGTTGCATTGTAGTAAACACCGGAGCCGATGTCGCCGACAGCAACGTTCTTGCCTGCAAGGTCAGCAACGGAAGTGATACCGGAAGCCTTGGTAGCGATGAGCTGGCAAACTTCGGGATATACACAAGCAACAGCAGAGAAGGAAGTGATGGGAGCTTCAAAGCCGTTGGTGCCGTTGTAAGCGTAGTTCATAACGTCGTTCTGAACGATAGCCATCTTGATGTCGCCGTCTTCGATCATTTCGATGTTGGCCTGAGAGCCGCCGGTGGAAAGGATTTCGAAGTTGTAAGCGTCAGTTGCAAGAATCTGGCCTACAGCAGTGGTGAATGCATAGTAGGTACCGGTTGTGCCGCCTGTACCGACTCTGATGGTGGAAAGGAATTCAGCATCAGTATCAGCAACATCATCGGTAGCTTCAACGTTGTCGGATACGTCTGCGGATGCATCAGCAGCACCGTCGGTGATCTTGTCGTTGGTGTCGTTTGCGCAAGCTGCAAAGGAAACGAGCATCATAGCAGCAAGCAGGATGGCGATAAGTTTCTTCATAATGTTCCTCCATAAATATGATTTTTGGATTTTTATTTTAAGGGAACCCCCCAAAATACATAAAAATACAGAAACTCTGCATACGCTTTTAAAAAGTTATACTCTATTCTAATAAATTTTTTGCATGATGTCAAGTGTTTTCTTAAAAAAACACTGTAATGTGCTAAAGTTGTTGTCTATTGACATTGTTCATGTTTTGTGGTATTTTCTTGTGCGGAGTAAATTATGATAAGGACAAGAAGTATGTTAAAAAAACTAAAAAATAAATTTATAGGTGACAAGGCATTTTACAGAATGATTATGGCAATCGCTGTTCCCATTATGATTCAGAACGGCTTTACCAATTTTGTCAATATGCTTGACAATCTTATGGTCGGCAGAATCGGTACCGATGAAATGAACGGTGTTGCCATTGTCAATCAGCTGATTTTTGTGTTCAATCTGAGCATTTTCGGTGCACTGTCGGGAGCTGGCATTTTTACCTCGCAGTTCAACGGCAGCGGCAACAAAGAGGGTGTCAGGAATGTGTTTCGTATCAAGCTCATCCTTGCAGTGTTGCTGCTTGTGCTCGGCATTGCCGTTCTTTGGATCTGGCAGGAACCGCTGATTACCTTGTTCCTGAATGAAGGTGGTCAGACAGGGGATCCCGTTGCAACGCTTGCTTTTGCAAAGCAGTATCTGATGATCATGCTCATCGGTCTTGTACCGTTCAGTATCAACCAATGTTATGTCGGCACATTGCGTGAGCTCGGTCAGACAATGGCACCCATGAAAACGGGTATTGCGGCAGTTGTTACAAATCTTGTTTTCAATTATCTGCTTATTTTCGGTAAATTCGGTTTTCCCGAACTCGGTGTCAGAGGTGCTGCCATTGCAACGGTCCTTTCCAGATTTGTCGAATGCATTGCCATTTATGCATGGACAAAACGACATCTTGATGAATACCCGTTTGCAAAGAAAATTTTCTCCGACCGGCATATTCCGCGTTCATTGTCAGCAGATGTGCTTCGCAAAGGAATGCCATTGCTGATCAACGAGTTTCTGTGGTCAGCCGGCAAGACCATCATCAGTCAGTGTCTTTCCACTCGAGGACTTGCTGTTGTCGGTGCACTGAACATTGCAAGCACCGTTTTTAATGTGTTCAGCGTTGTCTTTATTGCACTGGGCTCAAGTGTTTCGATTGTTGTCGGCAAACTGCTCGGTGCAGGCAAGATGAAAGAAGCAAGGGATACCGATAACAAGATGATTGCCTTTTCGGTGCTCAGCTGCGTAGTCATTGCGGTGCTGATGTCTGCCATTTCACCCTTCTTCCCGAAGGTTTACAACACAACCGAAGAAGTGCATTCCATTGCAACCATGTTCATTCTCATCATCGCACTGATGATGCCGCTGCACGCATTCAACCATGCAACCTATTTCACACTCAGATCCGGCGGCAGAACCTTTATCACCATGCTGTTCGACAGCTGTTTTATCTGGGTGATCAGCGTTCCCGTTGCTTTTGTGCTTGCAAGATTCACCTCTTTGCCGATCGTTCCGATTTATTTGCTTTGTGAAGGACTTGAACTTGTAAAAGCGTTTGTCGGCTTCTTTTTTGTCAGAAGTGACTCCTGGATGCGGAATATTGTCGCACAAGAGCAGAAAACGTAAACAAACGCATGTTGACAAGATCAGAAAAATAAATTATAATCTATAAGGTTAATATTATTTGAGGAGTGTCTTTTGTCATGAATCATAAGTTTTTCAATTCCTTCATTGCGGTATGTCTTGTACTTGTAACAGTCTTTTCTTTTGCATCCTGCAAGAATAAGGAAGAAGAATCCGTATCCGATATTCAGGAAAGCGGTTTTGCAGGCGATGATTCCGCTTACATCAATGAAAAAGCATATCGTACAGAGCTTGTGGAACCCACAGTTGTGTACGTAACCGAACCTGTCACCGAACAGATTACGGAAGTGCCCACCGAAACGGCGACCATCCCCGTGATTGTTGATACACCCACCACAGCTCCCATTACAGGACAGACTGCTTCGTCTGCTTTCTTCAATGATGCTGTTTTCATCGGTGACTCCGTTTCCCTGATGCTCAGCTATTATGTTGCCGATCAGCGTAACTACGGCGATTGTCTCGGTCAGGCAAAATTCCTGACATCCGGCAGCCTCGGTTGTGCCGAAGCTTTGCTGCCTGTCAGCTCCGACTCCCTGCACCCGACTTATCAGGGACAGAAGATGCTTCTTGAGGATTCCGTTGCCATGATCGGTGCAAAGAAAGTGTTTATCATGCTCGGTATGAATGACATTGCATTGTACGGTATCGAAGGTGCACTGGATTATTATGAAGAACTCGTTTCCGCCATCCGTGAAAAATCTCCGGATGCCGCAATCTATGCACAGTCCTGTACTCCCATTGTCAAGGGCAAAGAAAAGTCCGTTCTGAACAATGCAAATATCCGATCCTACAACACCTCCCTGCAGACCCGTTGTGCAACAAACGGTTGGACGTATCTTGATATTTATTCCGTTGTTTCCGATGCCGACGGCTATCTGCTTGTTGATTACTGCAGCGATCCCGACGGAATGGGGATGCACTTCACAAATGCCGGCTGCCATGCATGGATTGAATACCTGCTGACCCACGTCGGATAAAACTTACGTTTGAATTCTGATCAGAAAGACAGGTGTATTATAATGAAAAAGTTTTTATTGATTGCTCTGAGTCTGCTCATGCTTGTTTGCTTCGTCGGTTGCGGCGGTAATGATGATGCCGTTGTTCCCTCTGACAATGCAGTTGCAAGTGTCAATGTGGATCTGAACGCTGTTCTTGAAGCCATTAAAACCAACTGCAATCTGACAGAAACCCGCACCATCAATGCGGATTCTCTGTTTGATATTTACGGTATTGCTGCTGAATCTTACAAGCAGGCTGCCTGCTGCATGGTTCCCACGGGTCTTTTCCCTGCAGAAGTGCTGATGTTTGAAGCGGTTGATGCGGCAGCTCTTGCCGATATTTCCGCAAAGCTTGATGTGCGTCTTCGCGAAGTAAAGAATCAGTCGCAGTCTTATGATGCTGAAAACTATGCACTTGCACAGCAGTGTGCAGTCAGAACCATCGGTAACATTGTTGTCTTGTTCGTGTCTGCTGATGCTGCTGCCATGAACTCCATTCTTGATTCTTACATCGCATAAAGGTACATTGTTGTGGTATTTTCAAGTCTGCTGTTTATCTTTTTGTTTTTCACTGTCACCGTGACGGTGTATTACGCATTGCCAAAACGATTCAGAAACGGATTCCTTTTAGCTGTAAACCTTTTGTTTTACGGATACGGGGAACCCGTTTTCGTTTTGCTGATGATTTTTTCCATTACACTGAACTGGTGCAGCGGATTGTTGCTGCAAAAATGCAGTGACAATAAAACAAAGCAAAGAATCATTCTCATTGTAAACGTCCTTGTCAATATCGGGCTGCTCGGTTATTTCAAATATGCAGGATTTGTTTGCGGAATGTTGCGTCATATTCCCGGTTTGTCAGAACTTGCAATTCCCGAAATTGCACTTCCCATCGGTATTTCGTTCTATACATTCCAGACCATGTCTTATGTCATTGATGTATACCGCGGTGACTGTCGTGTGCAGAAAAGCTTTGTCGCTTTCGGTGCGTATGTTTCACTGTTTCCGCAGCTCATTGCGGGTCCGATCGTCCGCTATCATGATGTTGCGGATCAGCTTGATACAAGGCATGAAAACTTTGCCGAGTTTGACAAGGGCGTGAAGATATTCCTTGTCGGTCTTGCAAAAAAAGTCCTCATTGCAAACCGAATGGGTCAGCTCTGGGATGTGCTGCGTGCAGACGAAGAAGCAGGTCTTGTTGCCGCATGGGTCGGTATTCTTGCTTATTCCTTGCAGATCTATTTTGATTTTTCGGGTTATTCCGACATGGCAATCGGTCTGGGGCATATGTTCGGCTTCGATTTCCTCAAGAATTTTGATTATCCCTACATCTCAAAGAGCATCACGGAATTCTGGCGTCGCTGGCATATTTCTCTGGGCACATGGTTCAGAGAATATGTTTACATTCCGCTCGGCGGAAACCGAAAGGGTAAAGTGCGTCAGATTCTCAACATTTTTGTTGTTTGGGCACTGACGGGACTCTGGCACGGTGCAAGCTGGAACTTTGTGTTCTGGGGTGTGTATTTCGGCATTCTGCTGACGATTGAAAAATTGTTCCTGCTGAAAGTACTCAAAAAACTGCCTGCTTTCATTTCGCACATTTATACATTGTTCCTTGTTGTCATCAGCTGGATTTTCTTCTACTTTGAAACAACGGACGGCATCTTCTCATTTATGGGACGGCTGTTTTCACTTGCAGACGGATGGGTATCGCAGAATGCGGCAGCGACGATCTTGACCTCGCTTCCTTTGCTGCTGATTGCGATTGTTGCCTGCACACCGCTTGCAAAAACAATCCGCCAAAAGCTTGAAAACAAAGCATTTGTACCTGTTACGGATGCACTTGCAGGTGTTGCCTCGCTGCTGCTTTCGGTCGGATCGCTTGTGTATGACAGCTACAATCCGTTCCTGTATTTCCGTTTTTAAGGAGGAGAGAATATGAAAAAACTGTATCAACATCTTTCCTCAGTTGTTTTTCTTGTCCTTGTTTTTGTGCTGATGCTTCTGTTTATCGTTTTGCCGAAGCAGGAGTATTCCTCCAATGAAAAACGTGTGCTGTCGGATTTTCCTGCTGTCAGTGCACAATCGGTTTTTGACGGTTCTTTCGGAACCGCATTTGAAACCTATCTGTCGGACCATTTTCCGCTGCGTTCGTTTTTTGTCGGTCTAAATTCTTATTATCAGCTCATGCTCGGCAACAACGGAGCCACAGGTATTTACAAAGGTGCGGACGGATATCTTTTTTCAAAACCCGAAGCACTCAAAGCGGATCGTCTGACCCGTAACACAGGCTATCTCAGCACGTTTGCGGAAAAAAACAATCTCAATGCTGCACTGCTTGCAGTGCCCACTGCAGGGTATATTCTGGATGAAAAGCTGCCTGCCGTGCATGAAGAATATGTTGACGAAGAGGCTTTTGCACTGATACAAAACTCGCTTGCCGGCCGTATGCCGTTGATCGATATGCGTAATACATTCCGTTCTGCACAGGAGCAGATTTATTACCGCACCGACCATCACATCACCAGTGCAGGTTCTTATCTCTGCTATCAGGCAATCTGCAATCAGTTCGGTCTGCAGCCTGTGCAAAGAAGCAGCTTTTCCGTGCAGACAAGTGAAGATTTTTACGGAACGACTTATTCCCGTTCGGGATTGTGGTTTACAAAACCCGATACGGTGGAGATTTGGAAAGATGAAAATCTGTCTGTCAAGGTTTATGTTTCCGAGGATGGCAGCGAGGACTGGACACACGACGGCCTTTTCTTTATGCACCATCTGGATGCGGATGATCAGTATCCTGTGTTCCTTGACGGAAACCACGGCTATGTGCATATCCGCAACGAAAATGCAACAGGCGGAAAATTGCTGATTGTAAAAGATTCTTATGCACATTGCCTGACAGGTTTTCTTGCCGCACATTACAGCGACATCTATATGATTGACCTGCGTTATTATAAGCTGTCCATTTCTCCTCTTGTTGCAGAAAAGGGAATTGATTCGGTCTTGTTCGTGTACGGACTCGATAACCTGATGACCGACAGCAACATCGCATGGCTTGAATAAAAATAACAAACAAAAGATCCTTACACCGCGTTTTCGGAAGTGTAAGGATCTTCTTTTTATGCTTGTATTTATGCTTGTATTTGCCGTTGTGCACGGATTTCTTTGAGTTCTTCAAGGATGTCTTCTTTTTTCTTGCCGTTGAAATCGTCAAAGAGCATCAGTATGCCGGGAATGAGATTGCCGATGATGCCGGGAATTGCCACAAGGTAGAAAATTCCTTTGAGGGTTTCGGGTGTCTGCACGGCTTCAACGCTTTCACCGTTCACAATTTCCGCACTCTTGTAGCCGATCAGGCTCATGCCGAAATTGATCAGCAGATCTTTCCAGAGTCCTGCAATGCTTGTGCACGTGGAATTGAAAGAGAAGATCATGCCTTCGTTTCGCACCGATGTGCCGAATTTGTGATAACTCTTCCACTCCATGTAGTCAGCGGAATCCGCAAGCAGAATCCTCCTTGCTGCACCCATTGCGGCATTCGGGAAGCCGCCGACGGCAATCAGCAGGCCGACTATCCATTTGTATTTGTACTTGAACAGTGCCAGCAAGGTGTAACACGTGCCCGTAAGCAGGTAACCGTAAGAAACCATATCCCTTGAACTGAGATATTTGCCGAGCACAGGCACACTTGCAAGTCCGATGTAAGACAGCGTTGAAGAGCAGACTTCAACCACCGTTTTCATGGAATAACTCTGCATGGTCTGTTTGTAGAAGAACGGAAGCGTTGCATAGCAGACCTGACGGACAGAGTCAATGACCTGGCTCAGACTCAACAGCAGCAGCGGTTTGTTGAGCAGAATCACTTTCAGGTTGATTTCGGCACGTTTTTCCTTGACGGGCTGAATGGAAAGTCTTTCTTTGAGTGTCAGACAGGGGATGACCATGGTAATCAGTCCCAGAATGCCGAAAATCAGAGCCACTACAAAGAATGCCCATTTTTCGCTTGCGTAATCACCTTTCTGCACATCGATGATAATCGGCACCAGACCGCCGGGCAGCATGGAACCGAGGGTGGAAGCAAACTGTGCAATGGTGTAAAACGTTTTTCTTGCATTGGGATCGGTCGTCATTCTTGCCGACAGTGTCAATAGCGAGATGTCATAAAATGCATCAGCCACATGAAAAAGCAGATACAGCAGGAAAGACCAGATCAGACGGAAGGTCGCCGATCCAGTGGGAACAAAGAAAATAAGAACGGATGCCAATGTCATGGGGATTGCGGAAAAAGACATGAACTTTTTGGCACTCCATGCGTTGTCAAGCAGGAAACCGATGATGGGCTTGCTGATCAGGCTGACACCTGTTGTCACGCTTTTTATGGCAATGATGTTGTTGGATTTTAGTCCCATGTAGTCATAGAAAAACTGATCCGTATATGTACCTACACAGTCCTGTCCCATGCAGTTGCCGAAGGAGCCTGAAGCAAAGCCTATCTGTTCTTTGAGAGTGAAATCGGGGTTGTTTTTGAATGCGCGGAAGCTTTCTGCGAGTTTCATAGAACGAGCCCTCGTTTCTGTATTATTTATTTTTCAATGAGAAAACGCTTTTCTTCTTCGGGCAGATCAAGACCGATCGTGCCGCCGGGATTCATGTTGTAATCGGGGTCAAAGTAGTTCTTGAGTACCTTGAATACACCGTATTCCGTCTTGCCGATATAACCTTCCAGCCACGGTGCAAACATCTTGCCGATGCCGTGATGATGGCTGACGGCAGCACCCGATTTCTGAATGGCATCCAGAATGGTTGCATGGTAACGCTTGAACTCGGCTGCATCATTCATACGGGTGATGAAAATGAAATACAGGTTCGCACCCTGCGGATAGCAGTGTGACATATGGGTGGTGACAATGGTGTTCGGCAGTGCATGGCAGACCTTGCGTACATCTGCGTGCACCTGTGCCATATTGGACCAGTTGACGGTGCATTCGAGTGTGTCTGTGCAGACACCGAAATCCATCATGGAGTCTCTGAGATACGGGTCGTTGAATCTGCCTTTTTCCCAAGCTTTGCAGACAAAGGATGTCAGACTCATGGCACCGTGTTCCTTGGCAATGCGTGCAATATTCTTTGCAATGTTTGCGGAAAACTCTTTTTCACCGTCCGTAAAACCGAGGAACAGGCAGCGTTCCATGTCCTTGTAACCGAGCTTGTCGAGCATCGGATGCAAAGGTGTTTCGTCAACGTTGTAAAGACGCAGCATCAGGTTTGTTTCTTCGGGGTCGGACAGACGGAAAACGGAAGAAAATCCGCATTCACACTGCATCATTTCACGGGCAGCATCCATGGCAGTTTCCCAATCTTTGAAGATGTAAGAGAAACGTTTGCGGTTTTCGGGCATATAGCGACGCACTTTGAGCGTTACCTCTGTCAGTACACCGAATGTGCCTTCCGAACCCATCATGATCTGATTCAGGTCGGGACCCGTTGCTTCTCTGGGATAATGACTTGTCTGTACCGTGCCGATGGGGGTTGCATATTTCTGTGACAGTACAATGTCCGCAATGGTGCCGTAGTAGGTACTGTTCTGACCTGCACCGCGTGTGACGACCCAACCGCCGACACTGGAATATTCAAACGACTGCGGAAAATGACCGCAGGTGTATGCACGTTTTGCACCGAAACGTGCAACGGCATCGTTGAGTGCATTTTCAAGATCGGGACCCGACAGACCTGCCTGCACGGTGATGGTCTGATCGGTTTCGTTGAAAGAAAGAATCTTGTTGAAACGCTTTCTCATGTCAAGAGAAATACCGCCCTTGACGGGTTCAACACCCATTGTGACCGAAGATCCGCCGCCGTAAACATACAACGGAAGCTTGTTTTCGGTACAATATTTTACAATTTTCTCCACTTCTTCGCTTGTGGAAGGATACACAACAAGATCAGGCAGCGAATGGAACTGTCTCTGACGGATACGCAGCAGGTCATAAGCCGTTTTGCCGTATGCAACCGAAAGTCTGTCGTAATCCGCTTTTGAAACATAACTCGTACCGACAATGGCACGCATGGCATTGAGGTCTTTTTCGCTGATTTTTGACGGATAATCGGACAAATCCACTTCATCCCAACCGATATCGCCGTCGTACTGACGGAAATCATCATCTGTCATTTTGAAGGTGGATTTCATCATCTTGTAAAGAGACTCTTTCGGATACTTCACAAAATGCGGATCACCCCAACGGAAAACGGAACGGTAACTTTTTGCAGGGGCAGCTTCTTTGATCCATTTCGGTTCGAAGCCTTTGTACGGTTTTGTGCTCATTGCTTATTCCTCCGTTTTTTTCATGCCCTTGAATACGGGCAGCATTTTGTTGTACAGCTTGGAGTAAACATTTTCAAAAATGTCTTCATAGACAGCGGTTTTCTTGAAATCGGGATGGAACGTGTCGCACACACGGACCATGGATTTGATGGCAGCATCATAGTTCTTGAATTCTTTCAGTGCCACAAATGCGACCATGGAAGAACCGATGGAAGATGCTTCGTGGGTGTGAATACGCTTGACGGGCAGACCGAACATATCGGCAGTGATCTGACAGATGGTGTCATTCTGCGAACCGCCGCCTGCAATGTAAAGCTCGCTGATTTTGGTCTTGGAGCGTTTTTCCATCAGCTTCATGCCTTCCATGAGGGTAAAGTTGATGCCCTCGATGATGGCTCTGTAAATGTGATATTTTGTGTGAATGGGGGTGAAGCCCGTAATGGTACCCTTTGCAAGCGGATTGGCAACACCGGGTTCCCAATAGGGCTGCACAAGCAGTCCGTCACAGCCTGCAGGGATTTCATCAAGATGTGCATTGAGAATTTCCTCTGTTGCAATGCCCTGTTCATCAGCCTGCCTTGTTTCTTCCTGTGCAAACTGTGCGATGAACCAACGCAGCATGGCGTACCCGAAGAAAATCTGAATTTCGGGGTTCCATGTGTCATTGAGAACGGCAGGGTAGGCAGGCAGGAATTGCTGCGGCTCAAAGTATTTCTGTGTTGCAAACTGAATGGTTGCGGATGTGCCGAAAGAAATGGCAGCTTTGCCGGCTTTGTTGACAGACAGACCGAGGGTTTCACATCCCTTGTCGGAACCTGTTGCAATCAGCGGCAGACCTGCGGGAATGCCCGTGGCAGCTGCAGCTTCTTCGGTGATATCGCCGATTTTCTGACCGCTTTTGACAAGACGGCAGAGCTTGCTTTCGGGAATGTCAAACACGCAGCGTGTCATTTCGCCTGCAGCCATCCATTTGCGGTTCTTGTAGTCAAAGGGAAGATGTGCAATCTGATTGGCTGCACAGTCACGCAGCGAACCCGTCAGCAGGTAATTGAGATACGTCGGCAGCAGTACAAATTTTTCCGTACGGCGGTAAATATGCGGCTCGTTTTCTCTGATCCAGTTGCAGAATGCGGCTCTGTGCTGCATTTTTGCGGTTTCCATCATGCCTGCATATTCAAATGCAAATTTCTTCATCACGCCTGCAGGCAGGTCATTTTTCGCTTCACGTCTGTCAAGCCAGAGGATCATGTTGCGAAGCGGTTTTTTGTCTTTATCCAGACACAGCAGGGTGTCACGGATGGTGGTTACGGTCACGGCAATGATGTCGTTGAAAAGATCTCCTGCTTTTTCTTTGAGTTCCAGAGACGCTTTGCAGAGCATATCGTAATAAAATGCAGGATCCTGTTCAGCCTGACCGGGTTCTTCGGAAATAAACGGTGTTTCATAACGCATCTGCACAAAAGCAGGGAAGTTACCCTCCTTGTTGCAAAGTAAAGCACGAATGCTTTGTGTGCCGATATCAAACGTCAAAACAAGCGGTTCACCCATGTTGTGTCACTCCTTTAAAATGTTACTTGTAGCTATTATGTCGGCATCTGTGCCGCAAATTTTTTCAATAAGCACTTCTCCGATGCCGCATCTTTCCTGCAGCACAAAGCTGTTGAGGGCAGCCATAACGGAAAAGATTTTTTCTTTCGGAATTTCCCTGTCGGTTCTGACGGGCAGAACGGGAACATCCTTAAAAGCGGTTTTTACTGTTGAACACACCGTACGCATTGGTGCCGTCATTTCGGTTTTTGCAAACGCAAGACCTTTTTTGCATTTCTGACCGCTGATTTTCAGGTCATTGCCATCCGTGTCAATATGCAGCAGGCAACCGTTCGGACATACGATGCAGACCATTTCTTTCATTGTGCATCCTCCTTGATGAGCAGTTTGACCGTGTCTGTGTTTTTTAAACCGAAAGCGGTAAAATCAAACGGCAGACGTTCCATTTCGGGAGGTCGCAGATGGTTGTATTTTTTTTCAAACACACACTTCTCATTGATCAGGATCTGCAATGTCACCTTATCAAATACTTTTGCACTTCTGAAATACAGAATGGTGTTCATGTTTTCGTCAGCGACGTTTATGCGTTGCGGTACAACATAAGAAATGCCGTCAGACGGTTCAATACTTGCAAAAGAACGGTTGAATCGTTTCCATTTTGCAGCATTTCTGCCGGCTGTTTCGCCGCTTTCCGATACATAATCAACCAAATCATTGACGTGCAGTGCATTGCCGCAGGAGAAAATACCGTCGTGCAGTGTCTGCAGATTCTGATCGCAGAACGGACCTTTTGTATGCGGATCCGTCTGAATGCCGAGATTCTCCGCGATTTCATTTTCGGGAATCAGCCCCACGGAAAGAATCAGTGCATCGCATTCAATAAACTGTTTTGTTTCTTCAATCGGACGTTTGTTGTCGTCCACCTGTGCAACTTCCACCCCTGTCAGGCGATCATGCCCGAACACACGGGTTACGGTGTGTGAAAGATGCAGCGGAATATCATAGTCATACAGGCATTGATGTATGTTGCGTGTCAGGCCTGAGGGGGTCGGCTGAATTTCATACACACCCAATACCTGTGCACCTTCGAGTGTCAGCCTGCGTGCCATAATGAGGCCTATGTCTCCCGAACCGAGGATCACGCATTTTTTTGTCGGCATACAGCCGCAAAGGTTTACAAAGTTCTGTGCCGTACCTGCCGTAAAAACACCTGCAGGCCGTGTGCCGTGAATAAAGACTTGTTTTGCGGTGCGTTCACGGCAACCCGTGGCAAGGATAATGGTCTGGCTGAGAATTTTCGACAGACCTTCACGGTTGACAAGTGTCAGTAAAAAGCCTTCCGATGAGCGTTCAATCTTTGTGACGAAAGTCAGAGTTGAAGCTTCAATCTGCAGGTCTTTGAATTCCTGCATGAATCGTTGGGCATATTCGGGGCCCGTCAGTTTTTCACCGAAACGCACAAGACCGAATCCGTCGTGTATACATTGTTTGAGGATGCCGCCCAAACGGGCTTCACGTTCAACAAGCAGCACCTTTGCACCGTTTTTGTGTGCTTCAACGGCAGCTGCAAGACCTGCCGGACCGCCGCCGATGACGGTTACGTCATATTGTTTCATTGTGCATCGCCTCCTTTGGTTTCTCCGAAGAGGAGGAAGGCTTTTTCGCCGGCTTTGGTGACCTGCTCAAGGGGAATGCCCTGATGCTCTGCAATGATCTGTGCCACAAGCGGTGAGCAGAAACCGCCCTGACAGCGTCCCATGCCGGGTCGTACTCGTTTTTTGACACCGTCCACGGTCGGAACGCAGATCGGTGCATTGAGTGCATCTATAATTTCACCTTTGCTGATTTCTTCACAGCGGCAGACAATCTGACCGTAATCGGGATTCTCTTTGATAAGTCTGTTGCGTTTTGCTACGGACATTTCAGCGAGTCTTGGCGGTGCTTTTCGTTCGCTTTTAAAGCGATCATTGCGAAGCACAAGCTTCTGTGCCTGCAAAATATCGATCGCCATGCGTGCAACATCTTTTGCAACTGCAGGAGCGGTCGTCAGACCGGGTGACTGAATGGCGGCACAGTGAATCAGATTCTTTGTGTTTCTGCCGTTTTCGATGATGAAATCTTCTTCAAAATCAGGTGCACGGACACCTGTGAAATATGTAATAATGTCGCGTTCGGTCAGGTCGGGAACGGTTACTTTCTGTTTTGTGAAAACCGTGTTGATGCTTTCGGGGGTGGTTGCAAAATTCTCTCTTTCGTTCGTTTCCACCGCATCGGGACCTGCCAGAATGTTGCCGTGTACCGTGTGCAGCAAACCGCCGCCTTTTGTGTGACCCGAATGCAGCTCCAACACTTTGACGGAAGCAATGCCGTTCATCAGCCTGCCTGCTTTGCGGTCAAGAATGGAGTTTGTGCCGCGACGGGGATGGATGGAATAAAAACGGTCGTTTGCCATTTTTGCAATTTCTTCCGCAAACACACCTGCCGCGTTGATAACAATTTTCGGATGCAGTGTGCCGCGGTTGGTCTGTACGGCTGTGATTTTTCCGTTCTCAACAGTCATACCCGTCACAACCGTGTTCAGGGAAACGGCAGCACCGTTCTGCACGGCATTTTCAGCACAGGCAATGGTCAGACCGTAGGGGCAGATGCAGCCTGCCGACGGATTGTATAGTGCAAATTTAAAATCGGGGTTGCTGTTGGGTTCCTTCTGCCGCAGTGTACGGCCTGAAATGATCTTCGTGTCGCTGCAACCGTCGATGTATTTTCTTTTCAATGCATACAAGCCGACAAAGCCGATCAATGCACCCTGTGTGAAACAGGCATACTGACCGCAACGGTCAAACGGAACATCAAGTTTGTCGGACAGATCGGGAAACAGGCGGTTCCCCAGAAGAACATAATGCTGTTTGAGTGAACCTTTGGCAAGATCCACACCGGGGTGGATTTCACCGTCATTTCTTCCCGATGCGTGCATGGCAAGGTCGCTTTCCTTTTCCACAAGCAGTGCATCGACTTTCCATTTGGACAGTTCGCGTAAAATGGTCGCACCCGAAATACCGCCGCCGATGACAAGCACATCGGGTTCTTTGCCTTCAAGGAAAGAATCCTGCTCAACAGGTGTACGCATCGGTTCTTCGGCTTTCCCTGTGTAGCGGATGTCATTGACAACGTGCACGTTTTTGTCTTTTGAAACGCACATGGAACAGGCGTTTATAATGTCATTCCAGTTGTCGCTTTCACCCGTGACGATGCGGCAGTTGTTTTCTTCACGCACGTCAAAAGCAGGAAAGCTTTTCTTCAGTTTATTTTTAAGCTTTTTTATCTTCATGGTCAAACACTTCCTGAAAATAAAAATAATTACAGATACTATATTTTAACATTTATTTTTATTACCGTCAATAATTTTGGTTTTATTCCTTATAAGCAGTCGTTTTTTGTTTGAATCAACAAAATAAGAGGATGATTGTTGTGCAAAAAGAGAATAAAACGAGGGAATAAATTGTGGTATAATCAATAGAAAAATGCAAAAAGGAGTGACTGCAATGCCTGCGGATGAAACCGTCTTTGTCAACCGCTTATATGATCTTGCCGAACAGGCCTGCACAACGGGGAAGTATCGTTATACCGCATTTATCGGTTTGCACGAACAGGCTTTGCTGCACAAGGAAAGAATCGGTTTGTCCTATGCAGGACTGTCACTCTGGGGCGGTCATGACGATTGCGAACGGGTGATTGCTGCCTTCGGTGATGCGGAACTGTTCGGATATGAACCCGTGTTTCCTGTCACACTGCTGTGTTGTTCGCCTGTCAGTCAGAAGTATGCCGACAAACTGACCCACCGTGATGTCTTAGGGGCATTGATGGGACTTGGCATTGAACGGGAAGTCATCGGTGATATCCTGCTGAAAGACAATATTGCCTATGTGTTTGTGCTCTCACACATGGCTGAGATGATCTGCAACGAGCTGTCATCCGCAAAGCATACGACACTGCATTGTGAAGTGATCGAGCAGTTGCCTGCGGGGGTTGCATCCGAACGGGAAGAAAAACAGGTGCTTGTTGCATCCGAAAGACTTGATTGTCTTGTGGCTGCCGTTTTTTCATTGTCACGCGAAAATGCCGCCGCATTGTTCAGGCAGGAAAAAGTGTTTGCAGACGGCAAAGCAATGCAGGGCAGCCGCACGGTCACTGCAGGAGCCGTTGTTTCCGTACGCGGTTTCGGCAGATTCCGTTATGAGGGGATTGATTCTGTTTCCAAAAAAGGAAAACTGCGTGTGAAGGTGCAACTTTATAAATAATATTGCATTTGAGCCTGAACTGTGATAAGATATAAAAAAACTGAGCAGAGGTTTGTTATGACTCATATAGAAAATTTTAAACACGAGGACAACTGGCAGGATGTAAAGGATGCCACCATGAACACCATCGGCAAAGCAACGGGCAAATACCCCGACTCCGAATGGAAACTCAAACTCATCCGTGCCGAGCATTCTCCCATCCGTAAACTTAAATTTTCATGGAGATGGATCGATCTGCCCTATTGGGTCAGTGTCCATTTTGTCCGCCACAAAATCGGCATTGAGCATTTTGTCAAGAGCCAGAGAAGTGACCGTACAGGCGAAGACCGCACCGCCAAAACGCAGGATGCACCCGTATCGCACGAATGCGAATGCGACGGTCAGACCATGATCAACATTTCCCGCAAACGTCTTTGCACCTGTGCCAGCCCTGAAACCAGAGCTGCCTGGCAGATGGTGAAGGATGAAGTTGCAAAATGCGAACCCGAACTTGCACACTGCATGGTGCGTGAGTGCGTCTACCGCGGCTTTTGTCCCGAAATGTTCGGCTGCGGATATGACAAAACGGCAGCGTTCCAAAAAGAACTGGAACACTACCGCAGCAATGAATTATAAGATTATTCCGACAGAATCCGAAAACTGTGTGCACCGCTGACACGGTGTTTTCCGTCAAATACATCCGCTGTATATTTATTTTCTGCATCCAGCAGAGAGTAAACACGGCGGATTTTTTCAATACTTTCAAGACTTCCTTCAATCGGAAACAGGGGATCTCTTTTACCGCTTTCCGTCACAAGCGTACGCGGTGCAAGTGCCGCCGCAAAATCACCGATGTCACCGTAACGGATGATGTCGGGGAAGTAATTGTCGGGACAATGCCACATACTGAGAATGCTTGTTCTGAATGAATTGACATAACCCGAAATGCAGATTTTTTGAAAACGCTCATCAAGCACAGCCGCATACAGAGCCGTCAGACCACCGCCCGAAATGCCCATGATACCGAGTTTTTCGGCATCCGCTTCGGGCATCTGCAGCAGAATATCCGCACACACCTGTGCCTGCAGAATACGCATACTTGCCGTTGTGATGCCGAACGGCAGAAGATGGCTTGATACGGTTTTGCAGGAAGAAGAATAGAACGGAATTTTCATATCCTTTTTCAGTTTCATTTCGCCGAAACCGAACAATTCGGGAGCTGCCACAATGCAGCCGCGTTCGGCAAGCTGCACGGCAAAATGCTTCTGATACTCGTCAAAAAACGGTAACTTTCTCGGCCTGCCGTTTTTCTGCACACCGACAATCTGCCGCACTCCGTATCCGTGACCGCACAATGCCACGGTGCAGGGTGCTTTTTTACTGCCGTTTTTCGGTACAAGCAGATACACGGGCATGGTCAGTGCATCGCAAAAAGTAACGGCAAGCTTCTTTTGTATGTAGGTGCCGCGGTCATCTTCCCGGATACAGCGTATGTCTGCTTTTTCTTTTTTACCGGGAATCAGGTCCACAGCAAAAACCGTCTGCAGCTTTTTCTGCAAATCCCTGCACACAGCCTGCGCATCTTCCTTGTTGTGCACGTCAGCAAACGGGTCACGGTAAACCTGCCCGAACAGACCTTGCATATAGGAATCAATCAGAAAATCCTGTTTCACGGTTTTACTCCTTTTTATTCAATCGTGATGGTTTTGCTCACCTTTGTGTCGGCACTGCTGAGACCCACATGGAAGCAGTAAGCGGCATCTGCAACGTATTGTTTTGTTTCACTGTCATAAAATGCAAGATCTTCCACAGGAATGGTGACGGTGGCTTTCCTGGTCTGACCTGCCTGCACGAACACACGTTTGAAGCCTTTGAGAAGCTTTACGGGACGGTCGGCATTTTCGGAAGAAGCATAAATCTGCACCGGGCATTCACCGTCTTTGTCGCCTTTGTTGGTCACGGCAAAATGAACTTTTACTTCCTTGTTTTTATAGTCGGCACTCACGCGGGAGAGTGAATATTCCGTATAAGACAGACCGAAACCGAAGGGATAAGCAGGGGTTTTGTTTTCTTTTTCGAACAAGGTGTAGCCGTGATAATACCCGTAGTTGATTTCCTTTGTATCGTCACCGATTCTGCGGAATTCGGGATAGTCTTTTTCTTCTTTTGCCATTGTAAAGGGAAGTCTGCCCGAGGGGTTGACGTCACCTGCAAGAATGCCTGCAAGGGAAGTGCCGCCCTCAAGACCGCTGTAATAGCTCATGATGATACCGTCGGCAAGAGAGTCCCATTCATCGATCACATACGCACTGCCGCCCATGATGTTGACAATGAGCTTTGCATTGGTGGTTGCCACTTTGCGGATGAGTGCAATGTCTTCCAACGGAATCCGCAGACTGACTCTGTCGCCGCCTGCACCCTGCGGTTTTTTCTTGACTTCGCCTAAGTTGACGAGGAATTCGCCTTCCTGCAAATAGTCGCTGCCGACACACACAACGGCATAATCCGCACAGTTTGCGAGGTCATAAGCTTTGTCAAGGTCGCAGCCGTTGTAGAGCTTTACATTTTCAGCACCGAAACGACGCAACAATCCTTTGTAAGGTGTAACGGTATACGGGCTGTAAACATTGCTTGAACCGTGGTCGCCGACATTGACCTTGTCTGCATATCGGCCGATAACGGCAATTCTTTTGTCTTCTGCAATCGGCAGGCACTTGTCTTTGTTTTTCAGCAGGGTAATACCCTTGTCTGCGGCTTCTTTGGCAAGTCGTCTGTGTTCAGTGCACAGCACAACGCTTTCGGGTTGCGGTTTTGTGTTCGGTTCATTGACAATCAGTGCACGCAGAATGCGCTGCACGGAAAGGTCAACCGTTTCCATGCTTACTTTGCCTGTTTTTAACAACAGCGGCAGGGATGCGTATTTGAAAGTATAGGGCATTTCAATGTCAAGTCCTGCTTCCAGTGCCATTGCGGCATCGTGAATGCCGAAGAAGAAGTCGGAAATGGCAAATCCGTCAAATCCCCATTCGTTGCGGAGAATATCGGTCAGCAATTCTTTGTTGTCACAGCTGTAGGTGCCGTTGACTTTGTTGTAGGCTGCCATAATGGACAGTGCACCGGCATCAATGCATTTTTTGAAATGGGGAAGATATACGTCACGCAGCGTTACATCGTCAGCTTTTGCATCCACCGAAAAACGCAGGTCTTCAATGCTGTTGAGTGCATAGTGTTTCGGGCAGGCCATGACACCGTAGCTCTGTACGGCTTTTGTAAGTGCAACACCCATTCTGCCGAGCAGATACGGGTCTTCACCGTAGGTTTCCTGTGCTCTGCCCCAGGCAGGATGCCGCAGAAGATTGATACAGATGCCTGCAAAATAGTTGGCTCCCTGTGCAAGTGCCTCTTTTGCAATGGCTTCACCGATGCGGTATTCGAGGTCATCATCAAACGCTGCACCTCTGAGCATGGATACGGGGAAACAGGTGGATTTGCCCATAACAACACCGCGGGGACCGTCTGTGAAACGCACTTCCGGAATTCCCAGACGCTTGCAACCGCCTGCACCGTAGGGGGTTGCATTGTAATAACGGGCATACCTGAATACATTTTTTACCGTTGCACGCATGGCATGACCACGCAGCATTTTTATTTTTTCATTGGTTGTCATTTCGTTGCACAACTTCAATGCGAGGTCGGCAAGATTCTCCTTGACGGGATTGAGCAGATACAGTTCAACCGCATTCTGAAACGTCATACAAAAAAATCTCCTTTGCAAATGATCTTTTACCATGATAAATTATATTTATCCTATTGTCAAGAAAAGAAATTTCCTGTATAGTAGATGTAAGCAATGAAAAAGGAGGGATTTTTGTGTTTGAAATCCCGAAATCAAAAGAAGAATTTTTTATGTTGGGGCAAAAAACAGGCACCGTATTGCCTTGGACTGATGATTTTTCCGTCTTGTCAACACCGCTTTGTGTCGGCAAAAAACAGGCTCCCAACCGCATTTGTTATCAGGCAATGGAAGGCTGCGACGGCACTGCAGACGGTGCACCCGATGCACTGACCCTTCGTCGCTATGAACGCTTTGCAAAGGGTGGTGCAGGCATCATCTGGTTTGAAGCAACCGCCGTCTGTGAAGAAGCAAGAGCCAATTCGCGGCAGCTTTGGATTACAAAAGAAAATGTGTCTGCGTTTGCGGATGCAGTGAACATGATCCGCGAAACCTGCCTTCGTGAAAACGGATATACACCGCTTATCATCTGTCAGCTTACCCATTCGGGAAGGTATTCCAAACCGCACGGCACACCTGCACCGCTGATTGCTTATAACAATCCTTTGTTTGAAAAGGACAAACCGATTGCTGCAGAACGCATTGTGTCGGACGAATACCTCGACACGGTGTCCGAAATGCTCAGTGATGCCGCAGTGCTTGCCGAAAAAGCAGGCTTTGACGGTGTGGATATCAAATGCTGTCACCGTTATCTCAACAGCGAGCTGCTGTCTGCTTTCAATCGAACGGGTCGTTACGGCGGCAGTTTCGAAAACCGCACAAGATTACTCCGCGAAAGCGTACAGAAAGCAATTGCCAAATGTGCAAAGGATTTTATTGTTTCTACGCGACTTAATATCTATGACGGATTCGAATACCCTTACGGTTTCGGTGTCAACAAAGACAGCGGTTTAACACCCGATTTTACCGAACCTGTCCGCCTTGTCAAAGAACTCGTTTCACTCGGTATGCCGCTTATCAATATCACCATGGGCAACCCTTATGTCAATCCCCATGTCAACCGTCCCTTTGCGGCAGGTCTTTACGATCCGCCCGAAGAACCTCTTTTCGGTGTGCAGAGAATGCTCGACGGAACGGCAATCATCAAAAAAGCAGTCGGAGATGTGCCTGTGATCTGTTCGGGACTTTCGTTCCTCGGTATCACGGCGGCAAATTGTACGGCAGCTTACATTGAAAACGCCGGCTTCGATTTTGCAGGCTTCGGTCGGCAGACACTCGCGTACCCCGAAATCGCAAAGGATATTGTAAACAACAATATACAGCAGAACAAACTGTGCATCTGCTGCGGCAAATGCAGCGAACTGATGCGTGCAGGCGGCACACCGGGTTGCATTGTCCGTGATGCGGCTTTGTATGCACCGATGTATAAAGAAAAGGTGAAAAACGCATGAAATGTGCCATTGTAACGGGATGTATGGGCGGCATCGGTTTTGCCGTGACAAAACAACTGCTCGATGACGGATATTATGTTGTCGGCATGGGGACATCCGCAGCAGAAAAAAAGAAAGAACAAATTGACTCTCTCGGTGACAACTTTTTATATGTCAGCGGCAATATTGCGGATGCAGACGATCGCAAAATGTTGCTCGATACCGCTTTGCAGACGGGCAAACAGATTTTTGTACTTGTCAATACCGCAGGGGTTGCTCCGACTGTACGCCGCGATATCCTCGAAATGACCGAAGAAAGCTATGACCGTGTTATGAACATCAACCTCAGAGGTGCACTGTTCTTAACACAGGCGGTCGCCAATGAAATGCTGAAAAATGCCCCCGAAAACGGTGTCAGAGGCAGAATTGTCAGTATTTCTTCCTGTTCGGCTTACACAAGCTCTGTGAGCCGCGGTGAATACTGTCTTTCCAAATCCGCCATGACCATGATGACCATGCTCTTTGCCGACCGTCTTGCCAATGAGGGCATCACGGTCAACGAAGTCTGCCCGGGCATCATTGCAACCGACATGACCGCACCCGTGCAGGAAAAATATGACAAACTCATTGCAGACGGTCTTGTCCCCATGCACCGTTGGGGCACACCCGAAGACATTGCAAAGGCCGTCAGAACGCTGTATGACGGCTCTCTCGGCTTCACAACAGGGCAGTCGATCATTGCTGACGGCGGCCTGCATATCAGAAAATTATAAACTAAACTATGGAACATACTTTTTTAACGATTTACAATCAGAAAATCGAGGCATATTTCGTCAATACCCTTGTGGTGGGCAGCGGTGCAGCAGGCTATGCTGCAGCCGTCCGTCTGTGGGAAGGCGGCAATGAAAACATTGCACTGCTCACCGAAAACAGACTCTGCGGCACGTCGCGTAACGCAGGGTCCGACAAGCAGACCTATTACAAACAGGGCATCGGTGCCATGGGCACAGACAGTCCCTTGCAAATGGCAAAAGACCTCTTTGCAGGAGGTGCCACGGACGGTGATACGGCCTACTGCGAAGCGGTCAATTCCTTGCCGTGCTTTTTCAGACTTGCACAGATGGGTGTTGCATTCCCGACCAACCGCTACGGTGAGTTTGTCGGCTACCGTACCGACCATGACACAGCAGGACGTGCCACCAGTGCAGGCCCGCTGACATCAAAAATGATGACCGAGGTGTGGGAACGGGAGTTTGAAAAATACAAAATCCCCTTGCTTGACAAGCTGCTTGCCGCTGAAATTCTCAAGGACGAAAACGGTGCGGTAAGCGGTGTTTTTGCAATCCGCACCGATGCAGATTTAAACGAAGAAAACAGGCTGCTCATCGGCTGTCGGAATCTGATTCTTGCCACGGGCGGTCATGCTGCGGTGTATTCGGACACGGTGTATCCCGTCGGTCACACGGGCTCATTGGGGCTTGCCGTGCAGGCAGGTGCAAAAATGCAGAATCTGACCGAGTGGCAATACGGTCTTGCAAGTGTGGACCCGAAATGGAATGTGTCGGGCACTTATATGCAGAGCCTGCCGGCACTCATCAGTGTCGATGCGGACTACTGTTGTACTGATATTTTGCAAAAATACATTCCCGATGTCGGTACGGGTCTTTCTCTGTTGTTCCGCAAGGGCTACGAATGGCCGTTTGACAGCGCAAAAGCTGAACACGGCTCGTCACAGATCGACCTGCTTGTGCACAAGGAAAAAGACCTCGGCAATCGGGTGTATCTGGATTACACCGTCAACCCTTACGGTGAAAATTTTGACATTTCTCTGCTTGACACGGAAGCAAAATCCTATCTCAAAAACGCAAATGCACTGCTCGCGACCCCCTTGCAGCGGCTTTTGCAGATGAATACCCCCGCGTATGAATTGTATTTCGGCAAAGGGGTTGACCTTGCAACGCAACCGCTTGAAATCGCCCTGTGTGCACAGCATTGCAACGGCGGTGTTGCGGTGGATGTGTGGTGGCAGTCTTCGGTGGAAGGCTTGTTTGTCTGCGGTGAAGCGGCAGGCACCCACGGTGTTCGCCGTCCCGGCGGCAGTGCACTGAATGCAGGCCAGGTCGGTGCCTTGCGTGCATCGCAGTTCATCAATGCAAAACGACAAGACCAAGCAACCGACGAGCAGACACTTCTTGCAAGTGCCGCACGTCTGTTTACGGATGCAGACCAAAGCAGGGGATTTGACTATTCCTTACAAAACCTTGTAAGCCGTGGGCTTATGAGCCGATATGCAGGTGCCATCCGCAATGCACGGCAGTGCCGAAAGATGCAGAGTGTGCTTTCCGAACGGATTTTGCCGTATGAAAAAAACGTACCCGTGCAGGATGCGCAATTCTACAGATGCCGTCATGCGCTGTTTACACAATGCGCACAGCTTGATGCACTTTGTCTGCTTGCAGACCACGGCATTGTCCGCGGCGGTGCCGTATGGACGGATGCAGAAAAGACCGAAGATACCGCACTTTTACAAGCGGTGGTCGAAACGCAGTACAAGGACGGAAAGTTTGTTTCCACCTTGCGTTCACCGCGACCTTTGCCCGAAGGCGGCGGATTCTTTGAAGAAGTCTGGCGTGCGTTCCGTGAAAACGGCAACATCGAATAAGTTTTACAACTCCGTTTGCTTTGAGGCTGACGGAGTTCTTTTCTTGCTGACAGCACGGAAAAAACGAAAAAAGGCAGCACTGTTCAATAAAGATGTGCCGAGCAGCAAAACTATGGCAGCAAAATGATACCCCCAAATGGTATCTTCCAGTGCCGCATAATCCCCGAAACGGACTTGCAGGTCTGTAATGAGCACGGGAATGTAAACGGAAAGTGTACAAAACAGGAAACTGAAAAGGGAATGGATTTTTTTGTCTGAAAAGAACGCAAGCACACCGAACACCCACGCACAGATTCCAAGACCGATTGCAAGCAGATTCAGCAATCCCGTGCGGAACAGTTTTTCCATAAGACCGATGCTGGGAATCACGCTGTCGCTGCTGCCGATGATTATGATGAGTGTGCCGATTATCGATGCTGTTGCAAGAATTGCAAAAAACATGAGCAGCCTTTTTTTGTTTTTAAGGTCGGTTTTTTCTTTTTCGTTTGCAGAAAACTGTGTAACTGTCTGCACAGCTTTTTCAACGCTTTCGTTCTCAAGTCCCATCAATTGTGCAACAGAAATACCGAGTTCTTCTGCCAGCGGTTGCAGCAGAGAAATGTCGGGAAAATTCAATCCGCGTTCCCATTTGCTGACGGCTGTTGCGGAAACGTGAAGTCTTTCTGCAAGATCTTTTTGCGTCCATCCTTTTTCTTTTCTGATCCTCGAAATGCATGAGCCTGTATATTTTTCGTCCATGGTGATGCTCCTTTCTGCTTTCATTGTACCTCATTTTCTCAAAAATGCAATCGACTTAAAGTTTAATTGCATAACAAGAACAAAAAAACAGCTTCAGAAAAGCTCTGAAGCTGTTATGCTTATTGCACTTCGGTTTCTTCGTTCTTGATGGTCGCGAGTGCCTGTACGATCATGTCAAGGCAATCAAGTGAAGATTCTCCGCTGACAAGTTTTACCGAAAAATAGGGTTTTGCCGTGGCACTTGCCATGACTCTGCCGCGTAATTGTGCAGCCAGTGCCGCAAGCACATTGCGGTCAATTTTCGGTACAAACAGCAGCAGGCTGTTGCCGCGTTGCACAATCTCATAAATATCACGGTCTGCACAGGCATTTTTGAGCAATGCAACCTTGATAAGACCCAGTACACTTTCGGGCGGTTCGCCGTAGCGGTCAATGAGTTCATCCGTCACATCCATGGCATCTTCCTGTGTGCGGATGTCGGCAATTCTGCGGTAAACGGCAAGTCGTTGCGGATAAGAACTGATGTACGGTTCGGGGATATGTGCATTGAGCTGAATGTCCACCTGACAGTCTTTTTTGACAGGTTGCGGATTGCCCGATTGTTCTTCAATGGCTTCACTCAGCAGTTTTATATACATATCGTAACCGACCGATTCAAGGTGACCGTGCTGTTGTGCACCGATGAGATTGCCCGTGCCTCTGATTTCCATGTCCCGCATTGCAATGCGGAACCCCGAACCGAACTCCGTATATTCACGGATCGCATCGAGTCTTCTTCTTGCCACTTCAGACAACTCCTTGTCCTTGCGGAAGGTCAGATATGCACTGGCTCTGCGGGTCGATCTGCCGACACGGCCGCGGATCTGATGCAACTGTGCGAGTCCGAGTCTGTCGGCATCTTCAATGATCAGTGTGTTTGCATTCGGCACATCCACACCTGTTTCAATGATCGTGGTGCACACAAGAATATCGATTTCACCTTCCGTCATACGTCTCCATATGTCGGAAAGCTGTTCTTCTGCCATTTTGCCGTGACCGTAAGCAACGGAAGCATCGGGGAAGAGTTCCTTGAGTGCTGCGGCTTTGGAAGAAATATCGTCCGTACGGTTATAAAGATAAAATACCTGACCGCCTCTTCTCAATTCTTTGGCGATTGCCTGTTCAATCAGTCCCATGTCATGTTCCATGACGTAGGTCTGTACGGGGTATCTGTCAAGCGGTGCTTCTTCAATGACGGACATATCGCGGATGCCTGTCATTGCCATGTTCAATGTGCGAGGAATGGGGGTTGCGGATAAGGTCAGCACGTCAACGGCAGGGAAGAGCTGCTTGAGTTTTTCTTTCTGTGCAACACCGAACCGCTGTTCTTCGTCCACAATCAGCAAGCCGAGATCCCTGAATTTGATTTCTTTGCTGAGCAATTTGTGTGTGCCGACAAGAATATCGATGCTGCCTGCTGCGAGGTTCTTTTTGATGGCTGTCTGCTGTTTCGGAGTGCGGAAACGTGAAATCATGTCCACGTTCAGCGGAAAACCTTCAAAACGTCTTAAAATGGTGCGGTAATGCTGCAAGGCAAGAATGGTCGTCGGTACAAGAATGGCACATTGCTTGCCGTCAGCCGCACATTTGAAAGCGGCACGCAATGCAACTTCGGTTTTGCCGAAGCCGACATCACCGCACAAAAGTCTGTCCATGGGACAGGATTTTTCCATGTCATTTTTGATTTCATTGATGCAACGCAGCTGATCGTCGGTTTCTTCAAATTCAAAACGTCGTTCAAAGTCGCTCTGCATATCGATATCGGGAGAAAACGCAAATCCCGGGGAGTTCTGTCTTTGTGCATAGAGTTTAACAAGCTGCTCTGCCATGTCTTTGACAGCACCCTTGACCCTCGATTTTGTTTTCATCCATTCGGGAGAACCCAGGCGGTTG
The DNA here is from genome assembly GCA_017435865.1 of Clostridia bacterium. GTDB lineage: Bacteria > Bacillota > Clostridia > Oscillospirales > Acutalibacteraceae > RUG806. The sequence continues at coordinate 11,827 of JAFSEF010000116.1, read as the reverse complement.
ATTTTGACCGTTCTCTTACCGTCTTCCTCATGCGGACCGATGTATTTGCTGACAAGATCGAGCTTTGTAACGGGCACATACAACACATCGTTCTTTGCATACAGAATTTTGATATAATCCTTGACAAAACCGTTCATTTCGACCTTTTCGATTCCGTCAAAAATACCGATGCCGTTGATTTCATGCACAACATAATCACCCTTGTGCAGTTCATCAAGGGAGTTGAATGCGTTCGGATTTTTCTTTTTGCTGCTTTTGATCTTTTTCTGTGTTTTGCCTGCCATTCTGCCGTAGGTGACAAACAGAAGTTTTTCACCAGGGTAATCGATGCCGTAAGAAATAGCACCGGGCAGGACATTTATAAATCCCTTTTGGAACAGGGCAGGCGGTTTTCTGCAAAGCACGGCTTTGTATTCATCTTGCAAAAGTTCTTCCATCAGACCCTCTGCGGCTTTTTCCGTACCTGCAAAAATGATGACCGTGTAACCGCGGTTGAGAAGCGGTGTTATGTCTTCTGTCAGCAGGCGGTAAGAGCCGTCCCAACCTGACCCCTGTGTGCAGTTGAATGTAATGAGCTCTTTGATGGGAGTATCAAAACTGCCTCTTGTGAAGTTGTCAAAATACACCGCACCGTGTTTTTCGAACACGCTTACCATGTCTTTGAATGTGATGCAGAAACTGTCAAGCCCTTTGCACAGTGTGCCGTCTTGCATAAGTTCCTTCACTTCCTGCAAAAGAAGCTCCGAAGCGGCATTTGCTTTTTCCTTGACGTTGAAAGAGTCGCAGACAAACAACAGGGAATCGCCGAGGTAATCGAGCACCGTTGCTTTTGTTTCGTAAGCAAGAGGCAAATATTTGTCGGCACAGGAAAGACGGATATCTGCCTTGAGAAGGTCGGCATCTTTTTGCAGCATTTCTCTTGCCGCAGCGTATTGTTTGCCGCGTAAAGAGTTTGCAAAAGCTTCTATTTTTTCACCGAAAGCGACGGAAGAATCAAACAACACCTCCGAAGACGGGGTGATTCTGATTTCCTCTACCGCGTCGCCTCTTCTTTGTGCCTGTACATCAAAAAAGGCAACCGAGTCAATTTCATCCCCCCAGAATTCAATACGGATGGGATTTTGTGCATCGGGCGGAAAAAAGTCGAGGATGCCGCCGCGTGAAGAAAACTGTCCGGGACCTTCCACAAGATCGCTCTGTGAATACCCGGCAGCAGACAAAGCGTACAGAATGTCAAGCGGTGCAATCTGTGCACCTGCCTGCAGCCGCAGACAGCGTTTTCTGAGTTCTTCGGGCGGAATTGTATTCTGTATGGCGGCTTCTGCCGAAAACACAAGCACGTCCGTTTCATTGTTCAGCAGTCCCGAAAGAGCACCGATGCGTTTTTGTTCATACTCTCTTGAGACACTTTCCGCCGAATAAAAACGAAAATCTCTTGCAGGGTACAAAACAGCGTTTGTACCCATGGTAACGAGGTCGGCACACAGCTTGACGGCAGCCGCTTCATCGGGCATGACAACAAACGCCTTGCGGCCGGTATCGTCGCAAAGCGCATGAATCAGATGTGCCTTCGGAGCAGGGGGAAGACCGATGACACCCATCGGAAGTTTATTTTTTTCTATTGTTGTCCGTATGTTGTTGTATTCGGGACAATCATGCAAAAGACGGGCAAAGCAACTCATTCAAAAAGCTCCTTCTCCTGTTCTTTTTTACGGGCGATCATTCCGAGCAGATATCCTGCCGTCAGAATCACGGGCAGCAGAAAGCTCAGGAATGTTGCGATGAATACGAAAACACGTCCGCCATCAAAGTCGGGCAGGAAATAATTCACCGCATCGTTGAAAGCATAGGACATGCTGTGGGCAGGCATGGAGAAAAAGGTTGCAACCGTTGCAAGGAAATTGGTGAACGCATTGTTCACGCCGCCTGCAAACACAAACTGCACAAAAAACGGTGAAACGGTGTTTGTGATTCCCAACACCGAGACCACACAGGCATACATAAGATGCAAGCCGCTTTTTCCGAAAATGAGACCTGTTGTAAAGGAGATGATGGTATAAATAAACGGCAAAAACAAGGACAAAATCATGCAGGCACCGCCGAGTGAGGAGCCGGGTTCAAAAAAATGACCTGTCTGACTGCCGACATACGTATTCACAAACAGCAGAACGGCAATCTGCAGCATGACAGTACCGCTGACGGCACACAATGCATGAATGGCATCTCTCAGCTTTTCCATCGGTTTCTCCTTTTTTATCCGTTGTATTTGTTCATGGCACCGTCCGTGTCACCGTCCACAATCAGCTCCAGGGCACAAACGGCACGTTCAAATGATTTCTTCAGTGTTTCGCATTCTTCTTTTGAAAATCTGCTCAGGACATAGTCTTTCAGGTCATCATCCGCGTTTTTGCGTTCACCGATACCGAGCTTGATACGGGGGAACTGATCGCTGTTGAGCTGATAGATAATGCTTTTGATGCCGTTGTGGCCGCCTGCACTGCCGTTTCTGCGGATACGCAGTGTGCCGAAGGGGATTGCAATGTCATCAAAAAGAACAATGACCTTTTCGGGGGGAATCTTGTAAAAATCGGCAGCCTGTTTGATGGCATTGCCGGAGCTGTTCATGTACGTCTGCGGACGCATGAGCAGACACGGATGTCCGTTGACGTTTGCCGTTGTCACAAGAGCCTGCCATTTGACCTTGTCGCAGCGTACACCGAGCTTGTTGCACAGCACGTCAAGGCACAAAAAGCCTGCGTTGTGGTGCGTCAGTTCATATTCTTTTCCGGGATTGCCCAGACCTGCAATGATGAATTCGGGCTTGCCGACTGCCTGTGAATTTGTTGTGATCTTTTTTTTGAAGAAAGCCATGTTTTATTTCTTACGGCCGGTTTTTTCAACCCAGCCCTCCTTGTTGGTTTGTCTTTCTCTTGCAATTGCAAGATGCATCGGCGGAACATCTTCCGTAATGGTCGAACCTGCAGCGGTGTAGGCATTTTTGCCGACTCTGACAGGTGCAATCAGGTTTGTATTGCAGCCGATAAAACAGTTGTCCTCAATGACGGTGCGGTATTTTTTAAGACCGTCGTAGTTGCTTGTGACCGTACCGCAACCGAAATTGACACCGCTGCCGACATCCGAATCACCCACATATGTCAGATGTGAAATGCTCGTCTTTTCACCGATGGTGGAGTTTTTGACTTCCGTGAAGTTACCGCAGTGGACGTTTTTGCCGATGTGTGAATTGGGTCGCACGTGCATGAACGGACCGAGGTCTGCACCGTCTTCAATTACACTGTTTTCTGCCTGCACACGGTTGATATGGCAGTTGTTACCGATCTTGCAGTCGGTCAGCAGGGAAGACGGACCGATCATGCAGTTGCTGCCGATTTTGCAGCCGTTTCTGATGATTGTACCGGGTAAAATCTGTGTATCTGCGCCGATTTCGCAGTCGGGTGTGATGATGACCCCGTCTGTAAACGGAATGTCCACACCTGCGAGCATGAACTTTTCAAGAGCTTTTTGCCTTGCAATTTCGTTGAGCTCATGCAGCTGGACTCTTGTGTTGGCACCGAGTACGGCATCGGGATTGTCGGATGTGAATGCCGATACCTTTTTGCCTTCCTGCAGCAGGATATCGACCGTATCCGTAAGGTAATATTCACCTTTTGAATTGTCATTGCTGAGTTTTCCGAGTACACAATACAGTTCCTCTGCGTTGAACCACATAACCCCCGAGTTGATTTCATTGATTTTTTTCACTTCATCACTTGCAGAGGCTTCTTCCGTGATGCAAAGGAAATTGCCGTTTTCGTCACGTACAATTCTGCCGTAACCGTAAGGATTTTCAACACAAGCGGAAATGACGGTCTGTGCACAGTTTTCATTTTCATGCAAATTGAGTGCATTTCTGATTGTGTTTTCGTCTGCAAACGGAGCATCACCGTTGAGAATCAGGATGTTGCCGTCTGCATGGTTGCGGATAAATTCCTTTGCCTGCATAACAGCGTGCCCCGTACCGAGACGTTCGGCCTGGTGTACTGTCTGTGTTTTTCCTGCAAGATGTTCTTCAAGCATCTGTGCACCGTAGCCCGTGACCACGCATATATCTTCTATTCCTGCATTTTTTGCAGCATCGATCACCCAATCGATCATAGGTCTGAATAAAACTTCTGCCAGGACTTTCGGTTTTTCCGAACGCATTCTTGTGCCCTGACCGCCTGCCAGAATAACGGCTGCGTTTTTGCTCATATTGTTACCTCCGCAGAGTATATTGAATGATTATTTTTTCAACAATGTATTATACCATGCCTGTCACTTTGATTCAAGCATTTTTTATTATATTAATAATATTTTATTATAGTGACATTGCTGAAAAAATAAACAGAAAATTGGTGAAAATTATAAAATTTTTAATTGTTGCAAATCCGATATTGACACCACTCTCTTTATTATTTATAATAATTACGAATGTAAATAAACTTTTTGTGCCGTTTTTTCGGTACACAGCATTCAAAGGAGGAACTCTTATGAACTCAACAAACAGAAGCAGACGAATGGTTAAATTCGTGTCCCGCTTTGTGCTGGTCATGGCCATGATCTGTCTTGTCGTCGCTGCAATGCCTGCAGACGGCTTCCGTGTCATGGCTGCAACCAAAGAAGGCAGTGTTGCAACTGTCGGCACATGGAATGCACATATGGACAGTGCAGCCGCGGGTGATACGCTCAATCTGCAGATGACGGCAAATTTCGAAGTGCCGTACGGTACTACACTGTCCGTTAAAGAAGGGGTCACCGTCAATCTGTATATGTGTAACAAGTCCATTACCATGACAAATAACGGTTGGGAAAATGTGCAGATGATCCTGTTTGACAACAAGGGTACACTGAACATTTTTTCCGGTACGCCCGACAAACCGTATAACGGCACATCCGCATTGACAGTCAACAACACCAGAACTGATATGAAAGCAGCAGTTGGTGAAGATGGTGATGAAATTGAATATTGCACCGGCAACATTATCACCATTCAGAACAGCAACAAAGTTGTTGTTAATAACGGTGTAAATATCACCGCTCATGTTGAAATGGTTTACAGCAGTGCAGCAAACAGCACCTTGGTTTGGATCGATAGCGGTAATGTCGACTTGTCTACAATGGCAACCGCTATTTATAACGTCAGCAACGATGACATTTGCGAAATCAACAGTGCAAGCGTAAATGCCACTGCAATATCCAAAGGTATTGCATATGACCAATATCACAATCAGGCAGAGTATGCATTTGCAAGATCTGTTTTGGGCGGTACCGTAACGGTCAACGGCAGCAGTAATTTTTCCGCGCATGCTGAAACATATTATAAACCGCAGTTATCCAACAACGACACTGTCTATTCTGTTGCTGAAGCTTATTGTATTGCTTCGTCCGGCAAAATCACGGTCAACGGTGGTGATTTTTCTGTTTCCAGTATGTATGACGGTGAAGGTGATGTCAAAGGCGAGTATTCAACGATGAATATCGGTGTTCTCGGCTATTACGGCACGAACCCGACCGTTACGGACGGTAACTTCAATGTAAAAGTCAATGATCCCGCTACCTGTACACAGGGACTGAATCAGTATACCGTTTCTGCAGTTAATAAAGCATTCAGAGTTCCTACCGTTGTCAATCCCGGTCGAGGAACTGAATCTTTCAACACCCTCAAGAATGCCGCTTCCGCAGGTACATATCTTGATGAATCCGGTGCAAACCATACCACCGGTTCTGCAGGCTCTTCCAACGGTGCTTCTGTCAAGACCGTCCAGCGCGGTGCTATCAACGGTACCGGTTCTATTGTCAAGACCCGTATCCACGTTGTTTACCGTTTCTGGGAAACCACAGGTAAGAGCAATCTGATTGACTATGTCATTGCAGGTACTGACGATGCCCGTATCAGCAACAAGGCAGAACTGTACATCAACGGCACGCTGAACACCGACAACACTTCCATTGTCGGTAACAACAATGACCCGCAGAAGCTTGTTGTCAGAATTTATGATTCCGCAAATCCCTACTATTGGTCCACCGTTAATGTCGGCTATATGCAGAGCGGTTCAGCTTGGTACAATGATTTTGTTGATGCTGACTTCTCCTCCAAGGGCAGTGTTATGACCAAGCTGTCTGAAGGTACTTCTGCTGCAGGTAACAACTACATGGAATATACCGTCAATGTTGCCGCTGCCGATGCTCTTTATGTTTTCCTTGATTATTATCAGGCTCCCAGCTCTGCAATACAGGCAACCTTCGGTTCCGGTAATACTGCAGAAGTCACCTACACCGGTAATGCTCCTATCCCCAATGTCACTCCCGGCTTTGCTGCAAGAATCATCAAATCCGGTAATGCGGGTGTGGACTGGACAAAGGACTACAACCTTGCAAACATCGAAAGCACAACCCTCCTGAATGTTGCATACAGCTATGTCAATAATAACAATGCAGACGATAGAGGCTCCGGTCTGCCTGTCAATGCCGGTACCTATACCGTTACTTATTCTCTTGAAGATGATACCGAAATTGACCGCGAAGACGATGTCTATTCGAAAAACAGAAAACCTCTTTCCGGCAGCTTCACACTGCGTATCAATAAAGCATATGCCGAACGCGGCAACCTTGTTGAACATCTTGAACTTACCTATGGCGAAAAACTGGGCGACAAGCTGTCCCTGAACGGCCTGCAGGCATCGGGTGTTAACAATGAAGCACCCACAGGTTCATTCATGTTCACCAACGGCACAGCTGATTCCGGTTCTTTCAAGAATGTATGTACCAATAACATTCTGCACATCACATGGAATCCTTCATCCTCTGCAACCAACTATCAGCAGACCACCTTTACGGTTTATTACACAGTCAAACCCGCAACCCTGACCATTGCTCCCACAGCAGCAACAGTGGTTTACGGTAACAGCGAGTTCAGCACTCCGTACGGTGCAATTGTCAGCGGCTTTGTTGCAAATGACAATACCGATGCCAAGAAGGAAAGCCTGCTTACAGCACTCGAATATACCATCAACTACACAGGCACAGATTATATCGCTTATGTGCCCGGCGGAATCAATGTCGGTTCTTACTACATTCAGCCGAAAATCGGCACTGCTCCCGCATTTGTATCTAACTATAATGTTGTTTATAATTATGGTGAAGGCTACGCAGCCCTTGCAGTTACCGCACGTCCTCTGAGTGTTTATGCAGAAGCCGTCAGCAGGGAATATGATCCTGCAAACTACAATGCTGTTGTTAACCTTTCAATCACCGACGGCATCTTTGAAGGTGATATTGTCTCCATCGGTTCCGTTGTCGGTAACCTGAAGGTCAATACCGTCGGCAAACAGTACGTCGAAGATGTTGACAAGACGGTTGCAACCGCAGCACTGTCAGGTGCAGACAAACAGAATTATACGGTTTCCTTCCTGTCCTTCGCAGGCGGCGAAGCAAAACCGCTTGTTGAAATCGTGAAGGCAGTGCCGCAGATAGCAGTACCTGTTGTTACCGGTACCCGTTATTACACCCTCGGCGGTAAGCTCAATGATATTGACCTCAACGCAGGCTATACTCCTGTCATCGACGGCACATGGAGCTGGGATGATGCGAATACCAATCCGCAGGTTCTTGTGGATACCTATCCGGCTACATTCACGCCTCTTGATACAGACAACTATCTGACATATTCCGCTAATATCCCCGTTGAAATTCTTGCATCCGATGTTCACATCACTTACAATGCAAACCTGACTTACGGTGATCCCAGACCCAACCTTACACAGTACACTTACTCCTGTGCAACCGATCCCGCATTCTCCATCGGCTCTGTTGTCACGTCCGGTAATATTTATCCGTCCACAACCTATGACCAGTTTGACGGTGTAATTCCTGAAGGTTATGTTGTTACCCTGACCAACGCCAACTATAAGGATGTCAACGGCAACTACAATCTGATCATCGAAAACGGTTTGATCAAAGTTTCTCCCAAGACCATTACTGTCACAGCTGATAATGCAACAATCACCTACGGTGATGCTTTCAACACCCTGTTCGGCAGAACCGTCAGCTATTCCGATGACTTTGTCGGTGTTGATACTCCCAACTCTCTGACAAAGACCGGTTCCGAACCGAAGTACATTTTCAGCTCTGATTATGATTACAACGCCAATTACGGTGCCGGCAACTACTACATTTATGTTGATATGAATGCCGATGAAATGTCCCCGAACTATGCAATCACATTCGCTACCGGTACTCTCGAAGTCAAGAAGGCTCCGCTTACCATTGCAGGTACCACCGTCAATGTGAACTACGGTGAAGAGGTTGACCTCAGCAATGCCTATGTTCTGACAGGTCTTACGCATGGCGAAACCGAACTTTCGCAGGCTGTTTCCGGCACACCGACTCCTGTTACAACGTACCTTAAGGGTTCTCCCGTAACCGCAGAAGGCTATACTTACTACTATGATTTCTCCGGTGTTACCTCTGCAAACTACAGCATTACCACCACCGCAGGTGTGATCATTGTCAACAAGGTCAATCCTGTTGTCAGTGTATATCCCGAAGCAAGCGTACCCTTCGGTTCTCCGCTTTCGCAGGCAAGCTTCACAGCCTTCACTGCAAGCGTTCCCGGTAAATTCGTGTTCGATGCTGCTGATGCAAAACCGCCTTACAGCACCGATCCTTACAACACCAACGTGATCGTTTACTCCGCATCCTTTATTCCTGAAGATACCGTTAACTACAATGTTCTCGGCAATCAGAAGGTCAAACTGATCATCACACAGGGACTCGTTGCAGGTGATCTGCTTATCACCGGTTATCCGATGCAAGGCCAGTCTCTGCGTGCAGACCTTTCGGCTATGACTCCTGCCGATGAAACCTATTACACCTATAAATGGACCGTAAACGGTGCTGTGGTTTCCACCGAAAAGACCTACACCGTTGAAAATGCAAACGAAGAAGTCGTTCTGACCGTTTCTGCAACAGGTCCTTACACCGGCTCTGCTTCTACAAGCGTTGTTGCATCTCAGTCCCTGACCATCGCAGATCTCAACGACATTCTGACGATCGCAGGTCTTGAAGATAAAGTTTACAATGCAACCCAGCAGCAGGTCACTGCAGTCAACAAGAATGCATCCGAAGTGCTTATGGGTAACATTACCGTCAAGTACAACGGTTCCGCAACCATCCCCACTGCAGCAGGTGTTTACAATGTCACCGTTGACATTGCACTTCCCGCAAACTTCAGCTCCATGACCGTAACAGGCGATGCAGCAACCCAGACGTATGTCGGTGCACAGAAGATCTATGCTCCCGCATCCAACGTAAGCATCGGTCAGTTCACCATCAAAAAAGCTCCCTTTGATGTCAATGTCACGGTTGCCGACAAGGAATATGACGGCACCAACATTGCAACTGCAAGCAAGACCGACATCGTAAACGGTGCTATTGTCAACAACGGTGTTGCCGATGATGTTGCATTCGATGCAGCTGCAACCAACTACCTGTTTGATTCCGCAAATGTCGGCACAGGCAAGACCATTACCATCGGCGGTGCAGCTCTGACAGGTGCTTCCAAGGATAACTATGTGCTTAACATCACCATTACCAATGCAAATGCCGGTGTGATCACTGCAAAGACCCTCAAGGCTGCTGTTGTGGCTTTTGAACGTGAATATGAAGCAGGCAACACCAATGTTGAAGTTGCATTCGATATTGATCTTTCTACCCTTGCACAGGGCGATACCGATGCTGATGTTTACTTCAACAATGCAACCGCAACCATCGCAAGTGACAAAGCAGGTGTGCAGGATGTTACCGTTGCAACCGGCAGCATCTCTCTTGCAGGTGACAAAGCTGCAAACTATGTCTGGGAAATCACAAACCTTGACAACGTCACGGTTCTGATTGACAAAGCAACTCCCGATTATCCGATGCCCGAAGTCGGTATCCTGACTTATGACAGCGGCAGAACGCTTGACGATATCTTCCTTGGTGACTCCCGCTGGTCCTGGGTCAACGGTAGTGTCAAGCCCGGTGCAGGTACTTCTACTTACACTGCAATCTTCATGCCTGCCGACACCATCAACTACAAGACAGTTAAAAAGGAAGTTACTCTCGTTATCAATAAAGCACAGATCGTCATTGCAGCCACAAGCTACACCCTGACTTACGGTGATCCGGCTCCCACTTACAGCTATACCGTAACAGGTCTTACCGGTGCTGATACTCTCGAATCCGTTGCTTCCGGTTATGCAATTGCAAACTGTTCTTATGATCTTGGTTCTCCCGTCCGTGCAGACGGCTATCCCGTAACTGTTACCGGTTACTACACCAGTGCAAACTATGATTTCCGTTACGTACAGGGGCTTGTCACTGTCAATCCGCGTCCGCTGTATGTCGATGCAACCGTAACGGATCGTAACTACAATGCATCCAACTATGACGTAACCATCAACTTCAGCCAGCCGACCAACATTTTTGCAAACGACAACGGCAACGTTGCCCTTGCTTCTTACACTGTGACCGGTACGGTTGAAAACAATGCATCCGGCATCAGAGCTGTCAACTACACCGCTCCCGTTGTTACCGGTTCCGCAGCAGGCAACTATGTGCTTGTTGTCAATCCCAAGGAACTGACGGTCAACATTCTCAAGGCACAGCCGCTGAATGTTGTCATGCCCACCACGGCAACTGTTGTTTACGGCAATCCGCTGTCCTCTGCAGTGTTTACAAGTTCCAAGGAAGGTGACGGTGTATTCCGTCTTGAAAACGCATCTTCCTTCCCGGCAACACACGGTATTTTCAGTGATGTTTATAAGGTAGAATTCATTCCGACCGACAGTGTAAACTATGCAACCATTACCGCTTACATCACTCTGACGGTTGAAAAGAAGCCTCTGGCTGTTTCCGCTGCTCTTTCCGGTACTTTCACAGAAGGCGAAACCCTTTACATCGTAACCTCTGCAATTGACAATGCTGCCGCAAAGCACATTGTATATGAATGGTACAGACTCAACAATGCAGGTGACAGCATTTACACAGGTGTCAAACTTGCCGAAGGTCCCAGCTACACGCTGACCGATAAGGATGTTGGCAGCTACATCGCCTGTGCAGTCAGAGTTGACAATTCTGCACCGTATACCTGCGATGCAGTGGCTGTTTCCGATTCTACCATTGCTGAAGTTTATAAGACCTTCTGGCAGAAGCTGTGGGCATTCTTCTACAAGCTCTTCTCCTCCATCACACAGCTCTTCGGCAAAATGTCCGGCTAAATAATAAACCAAACGGCACCCGGATTTGATCCGGGTGCCTTTTTTTATCAATCCTTGTTGCGATCATCAGGTGTCAAACGTTCAGTCGCAGCCGCAGCCATTGTTGCAACCGCAGCTTCTGCAGGTGTTGCAACCGCAGTTGTCGGAACCCATGAGGATAATAACAATCAGAAGAATGATCCAGCAGTTGTTGCCGAGAAAGTTCATTGTTTTCCCTCCTTTCAGTGTTCTCAATGACATACTATGCATCAGCTGCAGATCAGTTCTTGTTTTCTTACAAAAAACATTGTGTACGGAAAGCAGGGGAGTCGACAGATAAAATCAGATTTATAAACTTCCGGCAAGAGCCAAAAAAAACAGAAACAGTTCATTAGGCGGGCTCACATAGTGATTTACACGGTTTTGAAGGAATCTTTTCTCCCACAAGAACACCCGAAGTCTTTGAAAGACACAAAGTATTTCTGCAGCCTTCGGTTGTCCCTGTGAAAAAAAATCTTACCTTCAAAACTGCACGCACTCCAAAAGGAGAG
>JAFSEF010000115.1 GCA_017435865.1 Clostridia bacterium | reverse complement strand
TTCAAATGAGAAAATGCCGCAAAATCCGTGCATTTTTCCGATTTTTCTCAAAACTTTTCAAAATATTTTCTTTTTGCAAAATCTTAAACAGTTTTTGAGCATCTGATTTTCTCAAAGTGCCACTATTTCAGTGGTTTCGGACGGTTCTATGATCGACAAGTAGAACCAATGGTGACGGAATGGCAATGGCACAATACCTTTTACTCTGTCGCTAATGCTTTAGGGCGAATTGGATTTGCTAATAGATTTGGTAGTGTTGATCTTGATGAATATCCCGGTTGCAATTGGGGTTTTGGAACTCAAATAACTGTAACGGGTTATTACTATGTTAAGGCATGGTGGAAAGGAATGAAAGATAATTGAAAAAGTATAACCATTTTTTGATGATATTCTCTCTTGTGAATATCATAACAACATTTTGTTGCATGTTTTTTGGCCCGAGATTGTATCATATTTTAGGTGTACTGTTTGTTTTTGATCAAATGGAATCGACTAACTCTAATGCATTACCATTGCAGATCATTGGGATAAAAATTCTCTTAATTGCGACCATCTTATTGATTTTCCTATACATTATTCTGCGTATTTTACTGTTATTTACAAAAAAAACTAAAAGTTGGAGAATAATCTCTCACATTATTTGTGCCGACTCTATAATTGATGCTATTGCTTGTTTTGTATTTGTGATAGTTGCTGCAGTTCGCAACTATGGCTCTTTCACTGCCCGAGAAGAAGCGGACATTTTTACGCCGTGGTTTTTTACTGCGATCGTTTGGAGTGCTGTATTGATTTCGTTGATAATTGCAAAGATAAAAGTGAAGGATATTGGTAAAGAATTTATATTTACCATGGGATTGTATGGAATCAATCTTGTCACATTTTTGGTCGTCTGGGTCATCATGTCAAAAGATATGTCAATGTTTATGTTCTACACTGTAACCTTTACCTTTGTCGAAGATATTGTTTTGATTTTGCTGTTGATGATGCGTAAAAAAGAAATGGAAAGAATCAGTATCGGGCAAACAGCAGTTCTGCATCCTGATGAAAACGAACTGTCCGATGGTACAATTTAACTGTTTTGGACCAATCAAGACCAATCAGGGGATGGTTTTGTGATTGGCTCTAAAATGCAACAAATGCAGCCAATCATAGAACCGCCCCCCCCTGATTGGCTATAAATGGTGTGTTGAGTGGTTTTTCCGGAGGGGAGAGCTCATGAAAAAAGTTCCTGAAAGTGTGCGAAAAAGATTACGCAGAGAGAGAATTCTAAAAACTATCATTGTTCAGCTAATTATTCTAATTCTTTGCGGATATTCAATGTATTTGTGCCGTCCGGTGCGTACAGATGAGGTTAAAGTAATTTCATTTTACGCAGATGCTGTGGAATCGATATACGCACGTGGACATTCTTTGAAGTATATTTTGCATAATGATATCGCATATCGTGTTACCATGTATTGGCATTTTTCATATGATGAAAAAGATTATAATGAAAAATTGATCACAGAGTTTTTAACGGTTTCATATTTGCCGAATGAAAATAGTATTATAAATCAAAATATTATAGTAGATTTACGTAGTGATAAGACTGTATTTTTTTCAATTGAAGATTATAATAAAGAAAAGAAAGAAGCATGTATTATGTTAGTGATTTTCTTCTTTTTTATCAGTCTGCTTATGCACGGTTATTTTTTTATTTTGATTGATAAACTATCTTTCTATGTTGAATTGTTTAAAATGAAAAAGAAAGGAAAAATTCATATAAGTATTTCTGATTATCAACAGAAAGAAAAGCAACTGATAAAGCACAAAAAACGCAAAAAATGCAAATAGACAGCATAACCAATCAGTCACCCTAAGCTGAAAGGAGCCTGAACATGAAAGCACAGGACAGAATGATGCAGAAAAAATGGGGTATATTCAATCACTACCTGTATTACAGCGAAAAAGAATATCCCACCATTGATCCCGATTCGGTTGAGCAATTTGATGCGCTCATGACGCAAATGGCAAAGGAATGGTGCGAACAGACACGCTCGTTTGATGTAGAGAGGCTTGCACGCACACTTTCGGAAATCGGCTGCGGTTATTACATCATTACCGTTATGCAGGGCACACGTTTCATGCTTGCACCCAATTGTGCATACACACGCATTACCGGCATACAACCCGGAGACGGCTGCAGTGAACGCGATCTGATTATGGATCTTGCCCTTGCACTGAAAAAATATGACATTGACCTGTATTTGTACTTTACGGGAGACGGACCGCATTTTGACAAGATTGCAGGTCCTGCCATGGGGCTTTATGAAGACTATGCGGCAAACATCCGCGGCACGGTGGACGAGCATTTTGTACGCAACTGGGCAGCCGTGCTCGAAGAATATGCCGTCCGCTACGGAGATCTTGTCAAGGGCTGGTGGGTAGACGGTTGCTATAAAAGTCTCGGCTACAACAACGAGCTGCTGTCCATCTATTTTGAAACGATGAAAAAAGGCAACCCGGATGTGCTGTCTGCGTTCAACAGCGGCACGGCAAGCTTTGTCAGCGAGGACGGTGATGACACACCGATCAAATGGTTTGCAAACGAAGGCTTTACCTGCGGCGAAGACAATGACTTTACCTATATTTTCAAATCCCGGTTCACCGACGGTGCACAGAATCATCTGCTGATTCCGATGGGAGATTACAGAGACGGCAATATCTGTGCAGGCTGGTGCAACACCGGGGTGCGTCGCAGCAAAGAATACATGGCTGAATACATAAAAAAGAACAATGACGCAGGTGCTGTCATTACGGTGGATGTTTTTGTGGATCACACAGGCCGCTTCGACCCCGAACAGGTAGAAGCACTTAAATACATCGGCAAACGCATCACGACCAATCAGGGGACGGTTCTATAATTGAGTGACAAATCGTCTGTTTGCTGTAATATTATCACAAATCGATCGATTGTTATTCTCTGACAGTCCCTTAATCCACTTTGCACACTCCGCCGAGGATGATTTCAGAATCCACCGCGTTCATCTTCGGCGGTCGTTAGTACAGAACGCTGACACAATACTCGGATGGCAGCGACACGTATTCCTACGAATGCGATATGTCCGGCCATCGTATTTCCAAAACCGTCAACGGCACAACAACTGAATATTTCTATGACGGCGACCAGCTTGTAGCCCAACAGTCCGGCAACGACCGCATCACCTTTATGTTTGATGCCCAAGGCTCGGCATTCGGCTTCTATTACAACAACGCCCCCTCCTTCTTCATCAAGAACATTCAGGGTGATGTGACTGCCATCACCAACTTTGCAGGCACCGTCATCGGCACTTACACCTATGATGCATGGGGCAACCTGATTCCCGAAGCCTCCGACCTCTCCGACGAAGTCGCCGCCATGAACCCCATTCGCAACCGTGGTTACTACTACGATGCGGAAACAGGGTACTACTTCCTCAACAGCAGATATTATGATGCGGAGATGATGAATATGGCAAAAAAATACAATAAGGAAAAGCACAAATCACTCATATATTTTATTCTCATTCAGTTGATTATTTGCGGTTCCTGTTTTTTGCTGTATGATGCGGCAAAAATTGCAACCAAAAATAACACACAAGCAGAGATTTTTTATGCTGACTCCATTGAAGTTACAAGAAAACCAATTGGTGACAATCGAAGAAAAGTAATTGTTTGGCATGATTCAAATGCATACATTTATTTTTTTTCAAATGATATAATAAAAGATGAAACAATTCTCAAAAGCCTACGAACACAACAACTGACGATTCGATATTTGCCGAAAAATGGTGTTATCGTCGATATTTGCGGCGAAAAAAATACGTTTTACACCATGGATTTTTATAACGAAGCCCGAAGTGGTGAAAGGTTCATGATTATTTGTTCTTTTATTATCATTGAAATTGTCTATGCAATTGTTTTGTTTTTCTTTGCATTAACAACACCACACGGATATAAATTGTTTTGCCGAATACTTAACAGACGGGGATAGCACTAGGACACAGACCAATCAGGCGACGGTTCTACATACCAAACACATACCAATCACATACCAATCACATACCAATCAGGGGACGGTTTGAAACCACTGAAAAAGTAGTGTTTTGAGCGATTAAAACAGAATAAATGACCAACGAGAATTGCTGTCTACTATATATTGTGTCCTTTTGAAGTATTGTTTTTATATGTGGTAGGTTTTCGTAAGAATTGTCCCCTGTTAAT
>JAFSEF010000114.1 GCA_017435865.1 Clostridia bacterium | reverse complement strand
GTCACGAAGTGACAGAGGGGTTAACCAAATCTGCACAAAATCGGTCAATAAAGTCTGTTCTTTTCGTAAACCCCTCTGCCCTTTGGGCATCTCCCCTTTCAGGGGCGACAAGGGATGGTGGAGGTCGGTCTGTGCGTAACCGCCAAACCGCAATTTACATTTCCAAATTCCCATTTATTTCCGCGAAGAATCAAAAATACCGCCTGTGCGATCGGAACACAGGCGGTAAGGTATGAATCATCAAAAATGTATTTAACGGCAAAAGCATTTCAGCAGCGTCACAGCACCTACAACCATGCAAACGGGTGCAAGCAGAGCTGCCGTAGTACCAAGTACAAAGCAGACAATCAGAATCGGCACAGCGAGAGCCAGAAGAACGATAGCTATGATTTTTGCAGTTCCCCAGGCGAGTTTGAGTGCCAGCTTGATGCACCAGCCGAACAGGGCAAAAAACAAAACGGTAAACAGAATGTCAAACATATTGATCTCTCCTTTATTGAAAGTGTAATTTGTTTTTGTACTTATAGTATACATGATTTTCTGAAAAAAGAAATAACAATAACTGCAAAAAGAAGTGGATATTTTTTGCAATTCAGGTGAAAAACAGGGGAGTCAACGGCATTTTGCCGCAAAAAAAACTCCCTGTGTCAGGGAGTCAGGATTCTTGCGGTTTGATCAGCGGTGTAAAATTGACGATGAACAGGAAAATTTTCAGCAGAGCCATCGGTACCATTTCCATAACGGCACTCTTTCCTATGGCTGCAAACAGCACGGCAAAGGTGGCAAAAATCAAAAATGTGCACACTGCAAGCAGAATAAAATGTTTGTGCTTTTTGCGGTTGACGATGAAAAACAACGCAATGGCAACAACAGTGAGTGCAATGTAAGTACCGGTTGCAACCCAATGCAGCACACGTTTCGGATTCCAGTCCTCAATGCTGTGACCCAGTGTCAGTGCAACGCCGCACATTCCGAGGAATGAAAGCACACAAACGGCATCAAAGAATTTGCTCGGGCAGTTGAATTTTTTGTACATATACTGTGTGTTCAAAAGAACACTGCCTGCCGTTGTCAGTACCCACAGCCAGAAAAAGAACTTGCGGTCCTCACACAAAAGGGAAAGTGTGCCGAGTTCGGAAGTCGGGTCATTGCCCCAGAAGAACGGCAGGGCAAGACCGTAAATAAGCCCCACAATCAGCATGACAATGCAAAACGGTTTGTTCAGAAATTTTTCGCGAATCATACGTTTTTCCTTCTTATATATAATGAAAATAATATATATATATATATTTTAATGCATTAAACCTCGAAAATCAAGCATTCTTAAGAATTAAAAAGAATAGGAGACTGCCTTTTTTGCTGCAGACTTGCAATGTGCGGTGATATGATTTATAATATTCTAAATACAAAAAAAGGAGAAAGCTTATGAACGGTTTATTTACAAAAAGACAGCTTGCATCTCTGGACGGAATCGGAATTGTATTGAAGAAACTTTTTAAAACCATTCTGAAAGCCGATTTTGCCGCCGTAACGGCATTGTTTGTGATTCTCGGCCAGTTGTTCGGTGCGTTTGTCAATGATACGCCGGTCACACCCTATGGAGATGCGATCGACATGAGTCGGTTTGAACTTGTGTGGGAAGATGACTTTGAAAACGGATTTGACACGACCCGTTGGCAGGGACATTATGTGTATGGTGCCGATGACACACAGAAACGTGATGTCGCTTACTGGAACCGTGATCAGGTCAGTTTTACCGAAGACGGAAATCTTGTGATCACCGTGGAATACAAAGAGGACGGACCGGCAGGACCTGCTTATTATTCTTACGGAATGGAGACCAATCCGAACAAGCAATACGATGCAGGCTACGAAGGATATGAACAGACTTACGGTTATTTTGAAATCCGCTGCAAGCTGCCCGAGGGTAAAGGCTTGAATCCTGCGTTCTGGCTGCTGAGTGACGGTATGTGGGCGGACGATACCGACGGCGGCGTATCGGGTGCTGAAATTGATGTGATCGAAACGAAAACCGATTTTGAAGCACCGTACCTGAATTCGGTGTATCACACCATCCATGTGGATGCTTATGAGGAGGCACACAAGCAGGAAATGCAGGGATGGTTCTATGCGGATGACCCCTATCATCAGTACAATACATACGGTGTCGAATGGAATGCGGAAGAATACATTTTCTATGTCAACGGTATTGAAACCGCAAGAACTTCCTTCGGCGGTATCTGCGAAGTGCCGCTGTATCTGATTATTTCCGTTGGTGTCAATGAAGATGTCTACGAAAGCGAACATCTGCCTGCAAAAATGTTTGTGGACTATGTGCGTTGCTATCAGTACAAATAAACATCAGAAACAATGAAAAATCCCTGCAGCCGATCCATGCTGCAGGGATTTTATTTCTTTATAGGAAACTGCGTTTCCATAAAGAAATAAAAAGATTATATGTCCCGCCGAACGCTCGCTGCGCGTGCTCGGCGATGGACGAATCGAAAACGGTCGCCGCGTTACGGCGAAGCCGTTTTCTTGTGCTTAGTTGATCAGAAAATGGCTTCACCGAAGTCGATTTCATAACCGTCTTCTTTCAGATCGCTGTATTTGCCGATGTTGTTGAATACGGCATATACAGTACCGATGAAGTTGACAAGCTTGCTGAAGATTTTTCTGAAAATGCTGAATTGCGGTGCTTCGTAGTCATCTGTTTTTGTGATGCTGAAGCTGACAAATGCATCCTCTGCACCGACTTCATAGGTTGTGACGGTGATGGCATCGCTTGAGAAGTCGATGATGTTGTAAAGGCGGTCGGTGTATTCATCCATGCCGATGGAAATGCGGTCGCTGTAAGGAATTTCACCTTCTGCATCACGTGCTCTGCCGACAGATGCGGAAACCATGTAAATCGTGCCGCCTGCGTTTTCAATTGTAGCTCCGTTTTCAACCTTGCTGACGGTTTTGCCGTTGTACAGCACATCTGAAACGGAATAATGGTGCGAATGGCCTGTCAGCACAAGGTCAATGTTGAATTCATCCATAATCGGTGCAAGCAGCAGGCGAAGCAGTTCGTTTTCGCTTTCGCGGTGCTCAATGGAGCCGCCGTATAGATCGTGATGCATCATCACAACACGCCACTTGATATCGGGGTTGGCCTGAACGGCTTTCTTGACAAAGTTGTAATGGTCAGTACCGCTTGCGTTGTTGGAGTCAAGGCAAAGGAAAAGAGCATCACCTTTTACAAACCAGTAGTTGCCGCCCTGATAGGAGCTGACCATGCCGTCATCTTCATTGGGAAGATTGTTAAAGCAAGGATAATCCACACCCTTACGGTCATGGTTGCCGATGGTGGTTGCAAAGGAAAGACTGCGGCTCATGGGGGAGAATGTCAGACCTTCGTATTCGCGGCGAAGGCCGTCCGTTGCCTGGTCACCTGCAGAAAGAATGAGATTCAGGTCAGCTCTGCTGTTTGCATCCGCAAGCAGATCGGCAAATGCAAAGGCAGTATCTTTTACGGTATCTTCGTTGTCAGCCGTGATGTGAATGTCAGAAATGTACAGTGCCGAAAAGCTGTCAGCTTCAACGGTATCAAAAGAATACATATCACTCTTTTCGTCATCCGTCACGCAGACATAATAGTATGTTTCACCGGGCACAAGATCACTGACGGTGACTTTTGCAACCTTGTCACCCTGGTAAGCTTCCGTGATTTCACCGCTTACACTGCGTTCATTGAGCATCAACGGATTGGTGCTGATTTCAATATGGCAGCTTGTGGTGTCGGCAGGCATATACCACGAAAAATTGCGTTCGGTTTCATCGGAACCCGGCTGCATGATGATGCCGCGGGCTGCTTCTTCGCTGTCTGCCCAATACAGCTCCCAAGCCGACACGGCATGAACGGGGGTTGCGGAAAGTGCAAGCAACAAAACGGCCATAAAAACACTCAGAATTTTTCTTGTTTTTTTCATAAAAACACTCCTTTTTCCGAAAGAATAAAAAAAGTATAACACAAAGAACAGAAAAATTCCATATTTCTTTAAATGATTTCAAAAAAAGTTTTTCCTGAAAGGAAATTTATTGACACATCCCCTATTCCCTGCTACAATAATATTGATATTTTACAAAAAAGAGGGATATTATGGATTTTTTTCAGACGCTCATTGCGTTGTTTGCGGCACTTTGTTCCATGCTCTTCGGCATGAGCTTCCCCCTGTTGGAAAACAAAACGGCAGATATGGACAAATTCGAATTGGTGTGGTCCGATGAATTTGATTCCGACACTTTAGACACCGCTAAATGGCAAGGCTGCAACCATGCTCCCGGTCAGACCGTTGTCCGCAAGGGCGGTTATTGGAACATGGACATGGTCAGTGTTCGGGACGGCAATCTGCACATTGCCGCAAAATATTACGAAGACGGCTACCTCGGCAACGGAAAAGCCGGTTGGTACACCGGTGCTGTCTTTACAAAAGACCTCTATGAGCAAACACACGGATATTTTGAAATCCGCTGTATTCTTCCGACCGGCAGCGGTCTTTGGTCTGCCTTCTGGATGAACAGTACAACCATGGCACAGGTCGGAAACGGCGGAACAGACGGAGCCGAAATTGACATCTTTGAATCCGCATATTACAGTACGGCGTTCAAAAACAGAGTCAGCAGTGCCGTGCATTATGACGGCTACGGTGACGACCTGCAAAGCACGACCGTGGCAAAGCCGTTTATTCTCAACAACGACCCCTACAAAGAGTTCAACACCTACGGTCTTGAATGGAACGAAAACGAATATATTTTCTACATCAACGGCGTTGAAACGGGCAGAAGTAACTTCGGCGGCACCTCCCTTGTGCCCGAATATCTGATTCTGTCCGTAGAAATCGGCGGTGCAGACGGTGTGGCTGCAGACAGTTGGGCAGGAAAAGCATTGGATAAGAATTTCACCCCGACTGACTTCATTGTGGATTATGTCAGAGCATATCAGTACAAATAAAATATTGATAGGAGAAATATCATGAAAAAAGGACTCTGTATTTTTCTTTCCGTACTTCTGCTTTTGTCGGTATTGCCCGTGTTTGCGTTTGCCGCAGACGACGGTATTCCCGTTTATGATGCCGTCATCGTTGTTGCACCGGAGCCCACGCAGACAGACGCATATGCGGCACAACGTCTGCAATACTATCTTTCGCTTGTCACCGGAAACGAGCTGCCCATCGGCAGCGAAACGGTTGCGGGAAAAACGGCAATTTTTGTCGGTGCATGCGATGCAGCACCCGATTTCACCGATGCGACCGACGGCAGCTATGTTATCAAAAACCAAGACGGCAGCATCATCATCTGCGGTGCGGGCAACCACGGCACCATCAACGGTGTATATGCTTTTCTTGAAACCTGTTGCGGATGCCGTTGGTTTGAAGATGCGGTCATCCTGACTCCCGAAAACAAAGCATTGACCGTTCCGAGTGACCTTGATGTTCAATACACACCGTTTTTTGAGTATACCGAGACCGACACCAAAAGCTCCCGTGACCCCGAATTTGCAGTCGCAAACGGTCAGACGGGCGGCATTTACAAAAATCTGACGGATGAACAAGGCGGTGACGTGGAATATCTCGGCCCGTCAAGCCACTCCCTTGTCAATTATTACTGCAAACCTGCCGACTATTATGCAGAGCATCCCGAATACTTCGCCTGGTCCGACGGCAAGCGTCGCGACACGCAGCTTTGCCTGACAAATGAAGACGTTAAACAAATCGTTACCGACGAGATTCTTGCCCTGCTTGCAGAAAAGCACGACCCCGACGCCACGGTACAGATCGTATCCGTCACGCAAGCCGACAACGGTGAATACTGCGAATGCGAAAACTGCAAGGCACTCGACGAAGCAAACGGCTCACAGTCAGGCAGCATGCTGACCTTTGTCAACGAAATTGCAAGCCGTGTGTGTGCCGCAGGAAATTACGGCAATATCGCATTTGATACCTTTGCCTATCAGTACACACGCAAGGCTCCGTCGCAGGTCGTCCCTGCCGATAATATCATCGTCCGTCTTTGTTCCATTGAATGCTGCTTCAGTCACACCTTGGACGATCCCGACTGTAAAGAAAACAAGGCATTCATGGAAGACCTGCGTCAATGGAGTTCCGTCTGCAAAAGACTGTACATATGGGACTATGTTCTCAACTGTGACGAATCGGTCAGCATTCATCCGAATTTCGGTGTGCTGCAAAGAAACATTCAGATTTTCTATGAGCACAATGTCAAGGGCATTTACGAGCAAGGCGTGTTTTACATTGCCGAATGCGATGCGGAATTCGGTGAAATGAAGACTTATCTGCTTGCAAAGCTCATGCAGAATCCCTATCTTGACTATGACGCCCTCATGCTTGATTACATGCTCGGTGTATACGGTCCGGGCGGCACATACTTAAAAGAATTCATTGACATCATCACCGACCATGCGACTTCCCGGTTTTCGCACATTCAGCTTGAAACCTCCTCGCGTCGCTCCTTGCGGAAAATGTCAAAAAAGGTCGTCAAGCAATGCGATGCCCTGTGGGAAAATGCAAAAGCGGCAGCCGAAACCGAGGAGCAACTGTCACAGATCCTGCGTTCCGAACTGTGCTGGCGATACTGGAAATGCTCCAACGGACGTTCAGAGTTTTCAAAACTGCAACATCCCTATCTCTGGATGAATGCCCGTCAGCAACTGTATGAGGATTTCATTGCCATGGGCGTCAGCCGCATGGGCGAAAGAAAAAACCATGAGCTTTCCGAAGACAACGCTTTCAACCGTCTTTTCAGGCACATTTACACATGGATCACCCTGTATGACGAAGATTTCCTGGCCCCGCTGAACCGCCTTTCGGAACGCATTTACAACAGCCTGGAAAAATCTTATAACAAGTAAAAAAACATTGCCCGCAGTGGGCGATGTTTTTTAAATGCAAAATGCAAAATTATCGGAATGGCGTTGCCGTTATAGAAAATGTCATTTTTGGTTTTACTGTTTTAAATTAAGGTTTATTCAGAATGATTACACAGATAGTATTAATAATATTCAGGAATTGCAATGCTTGTTTTTTTATTTTACTTCTTCATGTTCTATAATCGGAGCGAAGCGACCCTTTATTTTGCCTTTTGCATTACCCATAACGCCAAATGCGTTATGCGTCACGCGTTTTGTGTTTTATAGAGCTTGCGTGCCTCAAACAAGGCAAACACCGTACAGACAAAAGAGTAGATTGCAAAAATGAGATGGCTCATGGTTTCGGGGGTCTGTTCGAGCATGGAGATGTAAAGGGCAATGGTGATGAGTCCGTTGATGATCATGAAGAATGGATATTCAATGTACGCAAACATGGTCAGGAAATAGATCATAATTCCAAGAACGGTCGAGGCACTGTCCAGAAAAACATATTCGGCACCCAACAGCGGCAACACAAGCCACAGAATTACAAGAAATACAACAAAAGTCAGCCCCAACACAATGCGTTGTCGGGCAGTCATCTTGCGTAAAACGGTGGATTCACCCCGTTTGTTTTTGTTCCAGCGGATGAAAGTGACCATCTGAATCGGGCAGGAAAACAGGATCGCCGAAAGTGCCGACCCGTACAGATTGTAATAAAAATAAACCGCACCGTACACAAGGGAATTGATGCTGCCCATGAGGCTGCTGTAGCGGTTTACACGCGATTGCAGAAAACCGATGATCAGCGACACATACAGCGGCATAATGCGGAAGAAATGCTGCTTGTAATGAATGCCTGCAATGGTAATGGCAATGCCCGTAGCAAGCATCAGTATGCCGAGAAATATATCCTTTTTTGAAGCTTGCCTGATTTTGTGCAGAATATCTTTTTGCAAAGCGACAGTCTCCTTTTCTGAAAATGAAAAAAACATACTTATTATATATGCAACCGCACCGAAAAGCAACAAAAAATCCATTCCTGCAAAGCAAGAACGGATTCTTTTTTTGTATTATCAGAAATTGTAGTCAGGCTGTACGGGTTTGCCCGTTTTTGCAGACTCAACAATGGACAGACACACTTCCACCGTTTTTGCACCCTCAAGTGCATTGGCAAGCACAGGTGTGTTGTTGATGATGTTTTCGGCAAATACCGTAAACTCGGCAGCCGCATTGTGGTTGTTGACTTCCACGGGAATGTCCTGTGCTTCGGTTGCCATTTCATTTTCACCGATTTCATACAGCTTCATAACAGGGGAGGTGTTGTCGCAGATGATGGTGCCTTTGGTGCCGTAAATGACGGTACGCATGGTGTAGTCGCGTTTGCAGCCTGTGGACACAAAGACTTTGCCGATGATGTCATTGGGGAATTTCATAATGGCAATGGTTGCATCGTCATAAGCGACCGCAGGCAGCAGCTTGTGTGTGCCGTATGCCATGACTTCCGTCGGGTCGCCGACCAGCCAACGCAACAGGTCAACTGCATGGCAACCGCCGCCGATGACGCCGTGACGAAGCGGATCCGATCTCCAGTCCTTGAGAATGTGCATATAATCGTGTGCATATTCGGATTCTGCAAAATAAACCTCACCGATCACACCCGAATCAATCAGTTCCTTTGCCTTGACAAAAGCAGGGGTAAAGCGGCAGATCTGACCGACCATGAACTTTGCATCCGATTCTTCGGCAGCTTTTACGATGTCGCAGATGTCTTCTCTTGTCAGTGCAAGGGGTTTTTCACACAGCACGTGTTTGCCGGCTTTCAGGAAATCCACCGACACTTTTTTGTGCAGTTGGTCGGGGATGGCAACCGTTACGATGTCAATATCGGGGTTGTTGAGAAGGTCATGGTAATCGGTAAACCATTTGTCTTCGGGGATGTTGTATTTTTCACCTGCATATTGCAGAGATTGTTCATCAAGGTCGCAAATAGCACCGATCTCGGCACCGAAACTCAATGCACCTTCGATGTGTGCTCTGCCGAATTGCATTCCGATGTTTGCTGCAACCAATTTTTTATCCATTCCTTTTTTCTCCTTATTCCTTCTGTCATTCTTCCAGCAATGCGATTGCCTGCATATACTTTTCTTTTCGGGCACGTGCTTTGTCCGTGATCACGTCAAGACGGGACAGATCAGAGTTGTGCCGCAAATCAGCAAGTTTTACGGCTTTTGCAACCGCATTTCCTTTGACGGCTGCCACATAGTCCATATAAGGCACATCTTTGTCATGTGTCAGCAAAGCGAGAGCATCCGTGATTTCTTTCTGAAATCCCATGTCGGTCAGATCCTGCAAGGTGTAATCAGTGTCTTCAATAACATCATGCAGCAGTGCAACAACGGTTGTTGTTTCGTCCTGCATTTGTTCCGCAAGATGAAACGGATGAAAGACATACGGCATTCCGCTTTTGTCCACCTGATCCTTGTGTGCTTCAAAACAAAGCTTCATTGCTTTTTTGGTTTCGGACGTATAGATCACAAACACACCCCGTTTAAAAAAGTGTTTTCGATGGTATTTTACAACCGTCTTTGTTGCTTGTCAAGAGTATGGCCGCCTGTTTATTCTATTTTACAGAAAAAGCAATTTCAGGCATTTTGACTTTGCCTGTGTTCCATCTTCCGCCAACTGATATATCCGTAAATATCGTTTGCAAGAAAGGCGGCAAAACAGACCACAACACAAACGTAGCGTATATCGTACATACTTGCCATGATCCACAGTACAATCAGTACAATGTCATTGGCAGCGTATGCCAGTGCAAACAGGGGACTTCTTCTGAATGTAAGGTACGCGGCAATGAAACTGGTTGTAACAGAGAGTGTACCGGGCAGCAGATTTGCAGTGTTGAAGTGTTGCAGAATAAAGTAAAACACAAGGGTGACTGCAAGTGAACCGAGCAGCATCCATGCAGTTTCCTTTTTGCTGATGGTGTTGACCTTCACTTCCGATTTTTTGTTTTTGTACGGGTTTTTCAGCCATGCAATCAATGCAAATACAGCCATCGGCATCGTCATACCGAGATAGGTGATCATTTCGCCGTAATATCGGAACCCGTATGAAATAACCCCGTACAACAGACTGAACAGGATCATCAGCACCTGTCCGAACGGATTGCCTTTTGCATTGAAAATCAATGATGTCACGCCGATGAGGGAGGCAAGCAATGTCAGAACATTCTCTCTGTCAAACAGACAAAAGGACCCGATAATCAAAATCACCGATGTGACCCACAGTGCAATCTCCGCTTTCGAAAAATAATGTTTCATAATTTAACCTCTCAAAAAAAACATCCGTATGCACATCTTCTCAGACCTAATGATGTGCAAACGAATGTTTATGACATTCAACTACCCGGTGGCAGTTACGGTATTCTTTTTTCTGTCAGCTGACAAACTGCGTTTTTATGAGGGCTTCCATGATATACATGTAACACATATTTGCATTGGTGATATATGTTTTGTTTTCCTGTGAAGTCATTTCACTTGGTTTTACAGGAAAATAAGTGACAGCTGTTTCAACATCCCGTTTGATATCAGCAAGCTCTTCATATTCTCCGCACAAAACCAAAATATTTTCCAGTTTTGCCTTTTCTTTATCAAAATCAGGTGCAACTGTTTCAATTGCTGCAGCATAAACAATTTCAGTACTTGCAGGGTCATTTGCTTTTTCCTGCAATAAATCATTTGCAGCTTTCAGATTATTCGTCAGTTCAGTCAGATCTGTTTTGATTTCATCGAAGAGATCTTTATTCTGAAATTCGTTACAATGTATGCAAGTACCGACTTTTACACTATGATCACCGAGTTCGCCTTCTGTATAACCGCAAATTCCGCATGTCCTGGGAGCCTGACAATTTGCATTGTACCAGAGCTGCATGTCATGCTCACTATGACCGAGCTGCAGGTCATCGGCTGTGTTTCCGCAACCAACCACAGCAATCGTCATACATAACAAAATTCCTGTAATAATTAATTTTTTCATCCTGAATTCTCCTTTTTTTCAAGAATAACAAATGTCAAAATATCACACTATGGTCAGTACGGTGTCAGTAAGGAATTCTATGAGGCCGTGAACTCCTCTGCTTTCCTGTGATCGACCCCGACATGGGTATGGGACAACCGCAACGGCAAACTGCAGACTCTTGAGGTGCGTACCTGGATGCAAGAAATCAGCGTGGAAAAGAACTACCTCGCATGGGAAGGCTCTCAGGTTATTTAGCTTTCATAATTGCAAAAAATCATTATTTTATATCCGTTCCGATGAAGGCAACATTGTTGAAATCCGCAGGATGAGTGCGGATGATATCGTCAATACAGGAATCAATGAGCCTTGCGGTAAAAATATAACCCATCGGGTTCATATGGCCGTGCAGGAAATACTGTGATCTGAACGCATCATCATACACAGGGGCATACTGATACAGGTCAATGACATATGAATTGTCAAAATGCTGTGCCAAGGCATAGAGAGCGTCGCGCAGACCGGTGATTTTTGTCTGATCCCCCCAGATTGTATCGCGGGGCATGGTAACAAAAAAGAATTTTGCATCGGGGCTGATTTGCTTGTAGCGTCGTATGATTTCGGCATAATAGCTGATGAAGGGCCGTTCGCTGTCAAATTCGGTTGCTGTGATATCCTGCTCACTGCCGATTTTCATGCCTGCATTGCAGATGTCGTTCACGCCTAAAGCAATTACATAAGCCTGACAGGCCTTGTCCTTGCTCCACAAATCATTCTCATCCGCAAAGCTGTCAAGATACCATTTTGCGGTCATTCCGCCGCGCGAGAAGTTAAATGCGGTCAGGCCGTTGCTGCGGGCAATGTACTGCCCCCATGAGTATTCATACAAATCGTGATAGCTGCGGTTGCCGTTTGCGTCCACGGTTTCAAACTCACCCGAGGAAAGGCTGTCGCCGATAAAGGCAATTCTTCTGAATATGGCGGTGTTGCTGTAAGAACCAACCAAATTATCCAACGGTTTTTCCCTGCACATAACAAAGCCTCCTGTATCCTTTTTTTTCATTATACTTCTTCAACAAAACAATTGCAACAAGAAAACGGCTTCGCCGTAACGCGGCGACCGTTTTCGATTCGTCCATCTCCGAGCACGTGAAGCGTGCGTTCGGAGGGACATATAATCTTTTTTTTGCTTTACGGAAACGCAGTTTCCTGTAAAGTAAAAAACAATTCTGCGGTATTTTACAGTCGGGCATCGTATTGCGGTTTTGTGTTTGCTGTAATCAGAACAGGGTGTAAACAAAAGAGAACACTGCACTCGACGAAGCAAAAAACATGACAACACCGATAATCAGCAGCAGGATGATAACGGGAATTACAATATACATTTTGTTGGAAATGAAAAAGCTCAATACGTCAATGACGGTGTGCAGAACAGAAGACTTGTGTGCGGACGGATCAAAGTTGCCGTAATCACGGAATGCCGTGTCTGCATTGTGACGTTGTTCCCAGTTCACAAAACCGAATTTCTTTGCATACGTTTTGTGTCTGCAGATGTTTATCAAACTCATAGCCGCATACGCAGGCAACAGCAGCACCTTGAGAATTGTGTTGCCGACTACGGATGCTGCCTTTTTTATGAAACCGATCCCTTTTTGCATTTTCAGCGGGGCGACAATGCCGACAACAATCAGTACAAGCCCCGACACGAAAAGAAGCATATACAGAATATATGCAACACCTTGCGTGCAAATTGCCTGATAGGCACCGATCACGGCCGCAGCAAATCCCCAGATAATGCAAAAAAGGCTGCATTCGTTGATGGCTCTGATTCGGTTTTTCTGCGCATATGTTTCTCTGAACGAGGACGGTTTTGCCTTATTCTTTGCCTTTTGCATCCGATTTCCCGCCTTTCTGCAGTTGTTTGTCAAACAGTCTGTTGCCGATCACGGCATATTCTATTCCGGATTTCATAAAACATTGATATGCATCTTCTGCCGTATTGACGATCGGCTCACCGCGCACATTGAATGAAGTGTTAACGACCACACTGCAACCGGTGCACTGTCTGAATTGCCGCAGAATGCCGTAAAAGAAAGGATTTTGCTCCTTGTTTACGGTCTGCACACGGGCAGAATAATCCACATGGGTGACAGCAGGAATATCTGATCTCGCTTTGGCTGCCGTCTGTTCCAATGTTTCCCCGAATACAACCGCTTGTCGCCGTTCTTCTTTGACGGGGAACGTGCACAGCATATACGGGGACGGGCCGTCGATATCAAAATACTGTGCCGCATCTTCTTCAAGTACCGCAGGGGCAAAGGGGCGGAAACCTTCGCGGAATTTGATTTTCAGATTCAGATGCTGCAGCATATCTGCATTGCGTGCATCCGCCAGAATGGATCGGTTACCCAAGGCGCGCGGTCCGAATTCTGCCCGCCCGCGTGCAACGGCTACGGTTTTTCCGTCATTGAGAAGCTGTGCGATTTTTGCCTGCAACTCCCCTTCGGTGTGCACCGTCCATACTGCACCGAGCTGTCGGAGCCGTGCATCGTCTTCTTTGTCGGCATCCTTGATTTTATATCCCAGATATACCGTCTTTATGGGAATCTTGGCTTCTTTTTTCCGTTTCTGCTCACAGTGATACCCGTACAGCGCCGCACCCAAAGCACCGCCTGCATCCCCTGCAGCCGGTTGCACCCATACATTCTCAAACAATCCGCTTTTGCGCAGTTTGCCCATGGCGGTCACATTCAGTGCGACGCCACCTGCAAGCACAAGATTCCGCATACCCGTTGCTTGTTTGATGTGCGCGGCAAGTGTCAGAATGATTTCGTCCGTAACCGCCTGAATGCTTGCGGCAACATCTGCATAAAACGGCTCCATCGCACTTTCAGGCTGCCGTCTTTTGTGTCCGAACAAGTCCTCAAACGCTTTGTTGATGGTATCCATTTTTGTTGTAAATGAGAAATACTTTTTATTCAGCACAAAGCTGCCGTCTTCATAGATGTGTACAATGTGCTCTTTGATGAGGTCTGCATACACGGGCTTTCCGTACGGAGCCAGACCCATCATTTTATACTCCCCGCTGTTCACCTTGAAACCGGTATAAACAGTAAAAGCGGAATACAACAAGCCCAACGAATCGGGGAAACGCAGCTCTTTGAACAATCTGATTCCGTTTTCATCGCATCCGCCCCAGGACAAAGTGGTCCATTCTCCGACACCGTCGAGTGTCAGCACGGCAGCTCTTTCAAACGGGGACGGATAAAACGCGGATGCCGCGTGGCTGAGATGATGCGGTATAAACAGCAGCTTATCGTTTTTGACGGAAAGCTCTTTGGCAATCTTGCACTGAATCCAGAGTTTGTCGGTGATCCATGCAGGAATGCTGTGCAGATACTGTCCGATTCCCTGCGGCGCGTTGAGCAATGCCGTGGTGACGATGCGGCCGAATTTTTCCGCCGTATCTTCATAAAACACGACTTTTTCAACATCGTCCATGGTAATATTCTCTTTTTCAAGACAAAAAGTGATGGCATGAACGGGAAAAGAGGGATCTCCCTTGATTCTTGTGAACCGTTCTTCTTCGGCAGCCGCAACGATATTGCCGTTGCACACCAGGGCAGCAGCCGAATTATGATATAAAGCAGATATGCCCAAAATGTAAACATTTTTCATGCAGACGGCACCTCTGCTTTCTTCATTGTAAGGGTGATCGTTCTGTCAGCGGTTCCCGAAAAATCGGCACTGACCAGAACAGAGGTGATTTTTTCCTCTGCTGCAACAGCAAATGTATTTTCGTCTGTGCGTTCAAAATCAAAAACCGTATGATCGTCGTACCGCAGTTTTTCGTTCAGACGGGTGTAGTACAGCGCTACATTGTCATACTTTCCCTGCGTTGCTATTTCCGTAATATTGATATCATGCGAAAAAGACAGTTTGATGTGCTGTTTTTCCAAGGGTTGCAGCAGATAATAGTGCGGAATTTCGATGCCTTCGAGGAAATAGGATTGTTCTGTTGCAGGATAGGTGATCTGATATCTGACTTCCTTTTCGTCTTCGTATATTTTTACAGGCGACACACGATACGGAAGATACTCGTTGATCGTAACGGCATGCAGTTCGTCATAGTCAGCAGGCAGGTCTGAAATCACATCCGAAAACTGCTTATCGACAATGGATTTTATATAATCGGCATAAAAGCGGTTCGTCGCACTGCCGGGATGAAAGTCCCCGACATTCACCTGATAATTCTTGCTGTGTTTACGGGATGCAAAATCGCTGTACTCCTCAACACAATTATAATAATCAACATACTCACACTGCGCATATAATTCTTCCAACGGGGCATAAAGCTGTTCGAGCATATAATTGTCAGGAATCGTAGGCAAAGTTACGACCGCGATCGAAAAATCCGCTGTTGCGGCAAAGGCCTCCAGTTTTTCAACAAAATCAGTTTTGTATTTTTCGTAAAAACGACCTTTCAGAATCGGCGGTGCTGAAGAATAGCTGACATAATCTCCAATCGAATACTTGTCGGTGTACATTGTCTTCGCTATGATTCTTTCAACAAGCCTGTTATAAATGTTCGGAAATAGTGTCTTTAATGGCTGCAATAACGGCAATTCTTGACGCCAGTCAACAGCTTCACTTCCGTGCAGAGTGATAGAATCATCAGGAT
Source organism: Clostridia bacterium (assembly GCA_017435865.1). GTDB lineage: Bacteria > Bacillota > Clostridia > Oscillospirales > Acutalibacteraceae > RUG806. The sequence continues at coordinate 9,398 of JAFSEF010000114.1, read as the reverse complement.
CATTATACACATATCCGAAAATAACAAGATCGGGATCGAGATCTTCAATCAGTGTATAATCCATCAGCCATGCCAATTCTTCATACGCACTTGCACCGGACATGCCCACGCCGAACACATTCACATTTTTTCCTTCTTTGCGATAATCCTCTTCAAGCAACCGCCAGAAAATTTCATTTCTGTTCAGGCTGTAGTCACCCTGCACAAAAGAATCGCCGATCACAACTATGTTAAAGGCATCTTCATCCTCCGATTCTCTATTCATTCCGAGCAAGGGATAATCATATTGCTGCTTCGGAACAATATCAAACGATCCGTATAATTCTTTTGACATGGATACATTGACAGCCGTGGTAAAAAATATTCCTTCATCATGCGTACGTTCCGCCTGCAAAAGCTGAATATTTATATTCTCACTGCAGACGGCCTGATAATTTGCAGGCGGTCTGTTTTTTATCATCAGTGTTAATTCAACCGCCCCGACAACCAGAAAGACCGTCAGAAGCGTAAGGGCAAAATTGCGCAGCGCAAGCTTTTTTTCTGTATTCATCTGCTGTTCACCACCTTATAGCTCTGTATTAATTCTATCAAAAATACAGTAGTATTGCAACAGTATTTATTTTTCGTTTATAAAAGTAAAGGTATACAAGTAAAAAATCCCACCTGCGTTCAGATGGGATTCTTATCTTATAGTCTGATCACTTCACCCGGTTTGTCCGCAAAGAATTTGTATTTCTTTGTGTAATCCATGCCTGCACACAAAAGCATTGATTTTTCGTTGCAGTTATACACGGCACTCCAGAGTGTAATGACCATGTGTTTCAATGTTTTGTGCTGATAGTGCAGAGTGCATTTTGAAAGCAGATCCATTGCATTCGCTTCGGTCAGTACACCGTTTTTCTCTGTGAGGGCCATTTCAATACGGGCATAACGGTCATAACCGCGGCCGTCGTGATTGTCGCCGCCTTCGGTGAGGAAATAATTGGTAAGAATCAGATTCTTTTTGTTTGCATCCTGCCGAATGACCACCATTTTGTTATCAACATATTCGATGATCGCACTTGTGCCGTTGGCATCGGCAAGCTGATAATGATAGTTGATGCCCAGCAGATCCTGCATATCGTACGATGCAAAAAGTTCGATTCCCTCGTCCACGGTGGCACATTTATCAAGTGCCGCACGAATGGCAACGGTTGTGATGATGGGTGTTTTGCCGGTGCTTTGCTTTGTAGCCTTCGATTTGATTTCAAGCACTGCCACAGAAAACCCTTTTTCGTTGATGCCGTCCATGGAGGTGTAGGGAGCAGCCATGGTACGAAGGTGATTTTTTGCTTTTGCCATCGGGAAATACTTTGTCCCATGCAGGAAAAATGTGGTGTCCACCACAGACACTGATCTGTATCCGTTTTCAGGTGCGGTCCAGCAAACAAGACAGGGAGCTGCTTTGTAGTCAAAGTTTCTGCCGAGCAGGTATTCTCCGTCAGGGGTCTGTGCATTGAACGTGGAGCAGGCAAATCCGTCTTTTGCGGGATTTACATACAATCCGCCCGTTTTAACTTCGTTCTGCAGATGTTTCACCGCATCCATAATTCCTTTGGAGCCATTTTGCAGCAGGTTGTCAAGACCATAAGAACTCTTGTATACCATTGTCCAGACATTCTTATCAAGCTGCTGCAAAGAGCGAAGTGTTTCTTCTCTTCTTGCAACGGCAAGCGTATTTTCATTTTTCATTTTTTTCTCATCCCTTTTTTGCGTTTTTAAAACAATAATACAATAATTATAACACACAGAAACGCAAATGCAACATTATTTCTGCAATACAGCAAGAATCCCCATCGGATATCCGACGGGGATCCTGCAAGAAAACGCAAACGCGATTCGCGTATACAATTACAGTGCAACTGCCTTTTCAACAAGCTCAAAAGCCTTCTGCACAACTGCTTCGTCGCCGTCCTCAAGACCAAGCAGGGGAGCTCTGACCGAGCCGAAGTCCTTACCGGTACGTTTCTTAAGAACTGCCTTTGCAACGGCATACATATTGCCCTTTGCCGAACACATGGTGTAAATAACCTCGTTGGCAGCATTCTGCAACAGTCTGGCTCTTGCGAAATCGCCGGCTTCGAGAGCCTTGTCCATTGCAACGAAAACCTCAGGCATAACGGCATAGGTGCCGCCGATACCTGCATCCGCACCAATCAGACGACCGCTGACAAACTGTTCGTCGGGACCGTTGAAAACAACAAGCTCCTTGCCTGCCATGGCAGCCTGTCTTTTGAACATCTGAATGTCCTGCACAGGCATAGAGGAATTCTTGACACCGATCACGCGGGGATTTTTCATCATTTCGTCAAGAAGCGGCAAGGTCAGGGAAACACCTGCAAGCTGCGGAATGTTATAGATCACAAAATCCGTGTCGGGTGCTGCTGCGGAAATATCGTTCCAATATTTTGCAATTGCGCGTTCGGGCAGACGGAAATAGATGGGCGGAATGGCAGCAATGGCATCTGCACCGACACTCTGTGCATGGCGGGCAAGCTCACAGCTGTCCTTGGTGTTGTTGCAGGCAACGTGGGCAATGATTGCGATTCTGCCGCGGGCTGCTTCCATAACGGCTTCAAGGGTTTTCTTTCTGTCTTCCACGGACAGATAGATGCATTCGCCGGAGGAACCGCCGACATAAAGTCCTGCAACACCTTTTTCAATGAGGAATTCAACCAGTTCCTTTGTTCTTTCGGCAGAAACATTGCCTTCATCGTCATAGCAGGCATAAAATGCCGGGAAAATACCTTTATATTTGTTGAGCATGGAAATTCTCCTTTTTTATTGTTTTGTAAAATTATAACACGGAAAACCGACATTGTAAAGACGGAACATAGTTTTTCACATCAATTCCGCAGCAAAGATTTTTATATAGTACGCTGATTATCACTGATAAAATATTTGACTTGTTCTTGTAATTATGATATAATTTTCCAATAACGAAAAATAAAACGAGTCAAACCGGATGAAAATAAAAAAATACCTGAAGGAAGCAAGATTGGCACCTGACAGCGGTGACAGAATTGAATATATGAGCCTGCGGGATAAAATGTCGAGCAATGCACTCGTCAATTCCCAACGCAACACCCCCGGCGTTGCCTGCACTTACGAGGCGGATGTAACACGGCTTCTTGCGGTTTTTGAAAGTCTGAAAAAAAGCTGCGACTACAGATTGACTCTCAACGCACTTCTGACAAAAATTCTTGTGGAAGGGTTGAAGGAAGCTCCACGTTTGAATGCACATTGTATATACAACCATCTTTCAACATCCGGAAGATTGATTCTCAAAAAGCACATTGATGTTTCAATGGCGGTGTGTCTTGATGAATGCAAAACCTTTCAGATCAAAATTATGCATCTCGAAGATAAAACCCTGCAAGAAACCGCGTTGCTCATAGAAGATGCCAAAAGGCGACTTGAAAACACGGATCTTAATGAGCTGATGTATGAGGTTTCAAGGCAGCGACTGATCGGGGAATTGACCCACGGCAGAATCCTGACTCCCTTTTTTCAGGCCGTGCGAGCCTGCTTCGGCAAAGGAAAGGTAATCCGTCTTTCGCAATCTCTGAAATCTGACTTTCTGAAGCTGACGGGTAAAAAACCGTTTTATGCTGCCGACGGCCTGCGACCGGAAGAGCTGAACGAAGGGTCAGTTTGCTTTACAAACTGGGGAACACTGTATGACAATCTCAACACAAACATCACATATGTCCCCCCAATATATCCGCAGGTGTTCCTGTTCGGGGTGAGCAGAACAAGAGAAAAGGAATATGTTTTCAAAGACGAAAACGGCAACCTGCAACTCGTCACAAAAAAGATTCTGCCTTTGACTTTGGTTTTTGATCACAAAATCGGCGGTGCTGCCGACATAATGCCGTTCATCCGAAAGCTGGACGAAATTTTTGCAAATCCCGAAATCATTCTCACATGGTAAGCAAAATCCCCATCGGTTACCCGATGGGGACGTTTTATTGGATTGATTGACTGTCCGTTTAAGGATTAGCCCTTGATTGCTGCCTGTGTGGCGACGAAGAAATGTAGGAATTTATTTGTCATAATTCTCTATTATCATTTTCAACAAATGATAACACAAATTGATTTTTGTTTCTGTTTTTTATTGATATATTTTTATGTTTGTGATACAATACAAAAGAAAACATTAAACACAATGTGTTATCGTTTGTTGGAGGTAGGACATTGGAACATAAAGAGATTATAAAGAATGTAATCTGTGCCAACGGTGGTATTGCGAAACTGTCTGATCTCACATCCGCCGGCGTGCCAAAAGAGAAGATATATAAGCTGTGTTCACACGGCTTTCTTCAGCGTGTCCGCCAAGGCTACTATCAGCTTGCAGACGAACTAATCCTTTCCGACGAGCAGGTAATCGCTTCTACCATCCCTGAAGCGATCATCAGTATGGAGTCGGCACTGTTCCGCTATGGCTACAGCGATTTTATGCCGAGAGTTTGGTCGATTACCGTTCCGAGAAGTGCATCACGCAGGCTTAATACATCCGTGCCGATAAAGGTCTATTACGTTAAAGATGATATTTACGACCTCGGCAAGACCACAATCACCGAAAACGGTGCTACCTTTGCCATTTACGACCGTGAGCGCACCATCTGTGATATGTTCAAGCATCGTGGCAAAGTCGATAACGAAATGTTCAGTAAAGCGGTGAATGCCTATGCAAACGATATAAACAAAAACCTCATCGCTCTTTCAGATTACGCAAAGAAGCTGAGGGTTTACAATAAAGTGATGGACATTATGGAGATACTGCTCCATAGCTAATGTATAAGAATAAACAAATTATTATCCCGCATATATCTTTTCCTCAAGCCACAATTCATAGCACCCAATAGTGCGAAATTTGTAGATGCTTGAGGGAACAATAACAAAAGGAGCAATGAAAATGGCTATAAACAATACTGCCAATAACGGCTTTGAAAAACAAATATGGGATGCGGCTTGCGTGTTGCGTGGCAATATGGATGCATCTGAATATAAAAATGTTGTTCTCGGACTTATTTTCTTAAAATATATCTCTGACCGCTTTGACGAAAAGTATCAGGCTCTTGTTGCGGAAGGTGACGGATTCGAGGAGGATGTAGACGAGTACACTTCTGAAGGTATCTTCTTTGTTCCGGCAAATGCTCGTTGGAATGTTATTGCCTCTAAAGCACATACACCTGAAATCGGTACCGTCATTGATGAAGCAATGCGTTCCATTGAAAAAGAAAATAAGCGACTCAAGGACATTCTACCCAAGAACTTTGCTCGTCCCGAGCTTGACAAGCGTAGACTGGGTGATGTTGTTGACCTGTTTACCAATATTCAAATGATCGACAACGGAAGCGAAAAAGACATTCTCGGCAACACCTATCAGTACTGCCTTAGAAAGTTCGCAGAGAACGAAGGCAAGCTGGCAGGCGAATTCTTTACACCTGAATGTGTTGTAAAAACGCTTGTTGAAGTTTTACAACCCTATAACGGTCGTGTTTATGACCCTTGCTGTGGTTCCGGTGGTATGTTCGTACAGTCGGCAAAGTTTGTAGAAAACCATCGTGGTAATATCAACGATATTTCCGTGTATGGTCAGGACTCCAACCCTACCACATGGAAAATGGCGCAGATGAATCTTGCCATTCGTGGCATTGATGCTGATCTTGGCAAATTTAATGCAGACACTTTCTTTAATGATTGCCATCCTACACTTCGTGCAGATTACATTATGGCTAATCCGCCTTTCAATCTTTCTGATTGGGGTGCAGATAAGCTCACAGATGATGTACGTTGGCAGTACGGTATGCCACCTGCAGGTAATGCTAACTTTGCATGGCTTCAGCACATGATTCATCATCTTGCTCCAAACGGTAAAATTGGTATGGTTCTTGCTAATGGTTCACTTTCTTCTCAGTCCGGCGGCGAAGGAGAAATCCGCAAAAATATCATCAACGCCGATTTGGTGGAGTGCATTATTGCAATGCCTACTCAACTTTTCTATACAACACAGATTCCCGTTTCACTCTGGTTCCTTGCAAAGAACAAGAAGCAAAAGGGAAAAACCTTGTTTATTGATGCTCGTAAACTGGGTACAATGGTTACCCGAAAACTCAGAGAACTGACAGATGAAGATATTGCAAAAATTGCTGACACTTACAATGCATACGCTGACGGCACTCTTGAAAATGTAAAAGGCTTTTGTGCTGTTGTTGATACCGAAGAAATCGCCAAGCAGGATTATATCCTCACTCCCGGTCGCTATGTAGGAATAGAAGAACAGGAAGACGACGGCGAACCTTTTGAAGATAAGATGAATCGCTTAACTTCTGAGTTATCAGAACTCTTTGCGAAATCTCACGAACTTGAAGCGGAGATTAGAGCAAAATTGGGGGCTATTGGCTATGAGCTCTAAGCAAAGCAAGGCTGAACGAAAAGAAGATAGAATTCAACAGTTAGAACGAGAACTGTCGGAAACGAGAAAACAGTTAAAATCACAGCCTAAAACACTTCGATTCGACGACGAGCAGATGAAGAACTATCTTGAACAGTTGACCGAAAGAATAGAGTGGGCAACCAACCGCATAGTTGATGAAACCAAGCCACACTACATATCAACAAACACTAAAGAACGACCAGACGGGTTTTCTTTATTTCTTAAATTGGCAATCGGTATCCCCATAATGTTTTTCGGTATAGTGGTATTCTATCTTCTGTTTAAAAACGGAGCTATATATTGGGCTCAAGATAATATCTCGAAGTTTGCACTTGTAATTATGGGAATCTTGGGCTTTGATTGTATTATATTGGGTATAGAAGTATTGCGTGAGAAAGACCGCAATTATATAGTCGCTCTTTTTTCTGCACTTGTTTCTCTGGTAGCGTTAATTGTGGCTTTGGTGAAGTAATTTAGATTTAATCAATCGGATAGGACGGTAACAATATGGCAATACTTGGCGATTATATTCGTATCAAACACGGATTTGCTTTCAAGGGTGACTATATCACGACAGAGGACAATGGAGTGGTACTTGTCACTCCTGGCAACTTTGAAATCGGCGGAGGATTCAAAGAAAAAAAGTGTAAGTTTTTTTCCGCAGAATATCCTGTTGATTATGTGCTGCACGCTGGAGATCTGATTGTTACGATGACAGATTTAAGCAAGCAAGGAGACACACTGGGTTTCAGTGCCCTTGTGCCTAATTCGAACAGAACATACCTACATAACCAGCGGATCGGTTTAGTGGATGTGTTTAACCCAGAAGCAGACAAAGACTATATTTATTGGTTTATGCGTACACCATATTATCAAAAAACTATTGTTGCTACCGCATCGGGCTCAACTGTCAAGCACACATCTCCATTACGCATTTGTGATGTCAAGATAGAGCTACCACCACTTGATGAACAGAAAAAAATCAGTAGTATCCTTCGTTCTATTGACGATAAGATCGAAAATAATCAAAAGATAAACGATAATTTACAGCAGCAGGCACAGGCATTATACCAAAGCTGGTTTGTTGACTATACGCCCTTTGGAGGAATTATGCCAGATGCATGGCACATGGGAACTCTTTCCGATTTAGCCGATACTATAATTTGCGGAAAAACCCCGTCAACCAAGCGTTCCGATTACTACGGGAACGAGGTTCCGTTTATCACTATTCCAGACATGCATAACCAAATATATGCTATTTCCACTGAGCGCAGTTTGTCAACAGTTGGTGCATCATCGCAGTCTGGAAAAACGCTCCCCAGAAACAGCATCTGCGTAAGTTGTATTGGAACCGCAGGATTAGTATGCCTCGTTGCGGAACCGAGTCAGACCAATCAGCAGATTAACTCCATCGTTCCTTCTCCTACTGCTTCGCCATACTACATATATCTGTTAGCAACGACCTTGTCTGACAAGATACAGAATCTTGGTTCTGGAGGTAGCACCATATGCAATCTGAATAAGGGACAATTTTCTGCTATTGAAGCATTGGTGCCATCTGAAAAATCAATGCAGGAATTTGACGAAATAGTTAATCCGCTTTTTGAATCAATCCATATCAATCAAATTGAAAAACTGCGACTTGTTGAATTAAGAGATACACTCTTGCCGAATCTTATGTCCGGCGAGATTGATATCGAGGATATTCAAATATGAAACAAATATAAAGGGGATAATAAAATGGCTATTATTATGACACTAGAAAATGTAAAAACAATTTTAAAGAAATCAAATTTCAAGATTTCTTCTGAAACACGATCTGGAAATGATTTAGGAACGGTCTTAAAATTAGAAAATGGTTGTGTTATTAATTGTTGGGACAAAGGAACCGTAAATTGTCAAGGTAAAAACAAAGATATTATAGAGCAATTATTTAGAAATACATCTGCTAATACCACCCCTCAAAATAATAAAGTGTTTGTTGTGTACGGACATAATAAAGATGCGCGCACACAATTAGAAGCTATGCTCCGTCGTTGGGATTTAGAGCCTCTGATACTAGATCAGTTACCTTCTGCAGGTGCAACTATTATTGAGAAATTGGAAGAATATACTGCACAAGCTGATTTCGGTATAGTTCTTGCTACTCCCGATGATATCGGATATTCAAAAGATAATGAAACCAATAAAAAATATCGTGTTCGTCAAAACGTAGTTTTAGAACTTGGTATGTTACTTGCTTCAAAAGGACGAGAAAAAGTAGCAATTCTATTATCACAAGCAGAAGATATGGAATCGCCTTCAGATATACATGGGCTTATATACATACCTTTTAAGGATAATGTAGAAGACGCCAAACTCTCGCTAGCAAAGGAAATGCAGAAAAACGGATATTCCATTGATTTGTCAAAATTGTAATATGGAGAACGTATGGAAGAATTAATTAAAGTAATTCAAGAATTAGGAAAACTTAGTTGGATGGATTACGTCCAGTTAGTATTAACTGTTGTTACAATTATAATTTCTGCTTTGGCACTATTTTACGCCATAAGAGTTCCTAAAAAGATCGCCGAAGAGCAAAACAGAATTGCACTGTTTGAAAAAAGATATGAAGAAGTAAAAAGAATTGGATTGATGTTTACTGAGTTTGATAGGATAAAAAGTAAAACTGAGTCAATTCTTTTTGAGGTAACAAGCAAAAAAGATACCTTGCGAATACTTAATGACTGTAACAAGTCGTTAGCTATTATTTCTGAAAATATCAATGGAATGTATCTGTTATGGTACAATTGATGGGTGACAAATAAAAAAGAAAATTCAACTCAAATATGGTATGATGTTAATCACCACAAAAAACACACACCTGAAGGAGTTGAATTTTCTATGGTTAGTATAGCATCAAATGCACGGTATCGTC
>JAFSEF010000113.1 GCA_017435865.1 Clostridia bacterium | reverse complement strand
GGGATGTGTGATGGAAGTAAAAACAAAACCATCCCTTACAATATATCGATTGGCTAAAGCACAGGGAGAGGTAATTACTTCATGAATATCAATCATCAGAATATCCCCTTTCCGAACAATTCATCTGAATTGAAAATGCAATCAGTATTGACAATTTCAAAAGCAGTATTTTTGTCAAATGGTTTCATAAACATTCATTAAATTGATGTGTTGATAAAATGAATTGCTTTTTTAATTGCTTCTTTTTTCTTTCCGCTTAATTCTTTCTCTGCTTCTTCAGGCAGATCACACCAAATCAGTATTTTTGATCTTTTCAGATATGTAACCTGCAGGTACTCAATTTGCTGTTTATCCAAAACAGCAAACTGCACGATTCGTCTGAACGACATCACTGCTCTTAATTTCTTTTCTTCCTCGTGATTGTTGACTACATTTACAATATGCTTCTGCACATGCATTTCTTTGGGGTAGAATTTGCAGATATAACTGTGTCCGAGCCAATTACCGGTAAAGGAAAATTCTTCTTTAAAGTTCTTCACACTGACTGTTTCGGTCACATAATCGCCTTTTCGTTTATCTATGACCGCCTGCATTAACACTCGATAATGAAGCACAGTTGCGATCACAAAATACCCCACAACAACAGCAATGCATACACTGAAAGGGAACTTTGCAGCGGCAAGCACCGTTTCTGCAAATACCATAATGAGTATATCAATTCCTGCCTGTAGCATTGCTTCTTGAGAATAAGGGTAAATCCTGTAGCTGATTGTTTTTTCATTTACCATAATGAAGCACACCTCCTGCGGCACGGTTTACTGCAATACAAAAAAGTGCCTTCACCAAAATGCGATGAAAGCACTTTTGTTTTAACTTATTTTACAACGATGTTGACAAGCTTGCCCTTGACATACAGTTCCTTGACAACGGTTTTGCCGTTGACGGCTTCCTGTACGGCAGGCTGTTCTTTTGCGAGTGCAATGGCATCGGCTGCTTCTGCGTCGGCTGCGATGTTCAGACGGGCACGGATCTTGCCGTTGATCTGCACAACGATTTCAATGACATCGTCCTTGCACTTTGCTTCGTCCCATGTCGGCCACTGTGCGAGGCTCAGCAGGTCGCTGTTACCGAGCTGTTCGTTGATTTCTTCGGCAACATGCGGTGCAAAGGGGCAAAGAATGCGGATGAAGGTGTAAAGCTCGTCTTTGGTGAGAGTCTTTACCTCGTAGATCTGATTGAGAAGTGTCATCATGGCAGCGATTGCCGTGTTGAACTTCATGTTTTCAATATCCTCGGTGACCTTCTTGACGGTGCGGTGGAAAGCACTTTCAAGAGCAGGGGTTGCACCCTCACCGTTGACCATGCCAACAAGGTCGGCAATTCTGTCGATGAATCTCTTGCAGCCCTTGACGGAGCTGTCGGACCAGGGAGTTGCTGCACCGTAGTCACCCATGAAGAGGATGTATGTACGCAGAACGTCTGCACCGAAGCCGTCGATGACCTCGTTGGGATCCACGGTGTTGCCTCTGGACTTGGACATCTTTTCACCGTCGGGACCAAGAATGAGTCCCTGTGCGGTTCTCTTTGCATACGGCTCATCGGTATTGACTTCACCGATATCAAACAGGAATTTATGCCAGAAACGGGAATAGATCATGTGACGGGTGACATGCTCCATACCGCCGTTGTACCAGTCAACAGGCATCCAGTAGTTGAGCTTTTCGGGGTCTGCGAGTGCCTTGTCGTTTTTGGGGTCAATATAGCGCAGGAAATACCAGGAAGAGCCTGCCCACTGGGGCATAGTATCGGTTTCGCGTTTTGCATCGCCACCGCACTGCGGACACTTGCAGTTAACGAAGGAATCGATCTTTGCAAGGGGGCTTTCGCCGCCTTCACCGGGTTCAAAGTTTTCAACCTCGGGCAGACGAAGCGGCAGTTCTTCTTCGGGAACAGCCACCATACCGCACTTTGCACAGTGGACAATCGGAATGGGTTCGCCCCAGTAACGCTGACGGTTGAATGCCCAGTCCTTCATCTTGTACTGAACGCCTTCTTCACCGATGCCCTTTTCTTCAAGGACTTCGATCATCTTTTTGATGGAATCCTTTTTGTTGGTGAAGCCGTTGAGGAAATCGGAGTTGACCATGTCACCGTCGCCTGTGTAAGCAGCTTCTTCAATGTTGCCGCCCTTGATGACCTCGATGATATCAATGCCGAACTTCTTTGCGAAGTCATAGTCGCGTTCATCGTGTGCAGGCACTGCCATAATGGCACCTGTGCCGTAGCCCATCATAACATAGTCTGCGATATAAATCGGGATTTCCTTGCCGTTGACGGGGTTGATGCCGCAGATGCCGTCAATTCTGACACCCGTCTTTTCTTTGACGAGCTGTGTTCTCTGGAATTCGGTCTTCTTGGCACATTCTTCCTTGTATGCATCAAGTTCTGCGATGTTCTTGATCTGATCTCTGTATTTTTCGATCATGGGATGCTCGGGAGCAATGACCATGAAGGTGACACCGAAGAGGGTGTCGGGTCTTGTGGTGTAGATACGAAGTGTTTCACCTTCTTCACCGCCCTTGACGGAGAAGTTCACGAAAGCACCTGTGGATTTGCCGATCCAGTTGACCTGCTGCTGCTTGATCTGCGGCAGATAATCGACCGATTCAAGACCTGTGAGCAGTCTGTCGGCATACTTTGTGATACGCAGATACCATACGTCCTTGGACTTCTGCACGATATCGGAGTGGCAGATGTCGCACTTGCCGCCCTGGGAGTCTTCGTTGGAAAGAACGACCTTGCAATGCGGGCAATAGTTTACGAGGGCTGTATCACGGAACACAAGACCATGCTTGAACATTTCGAGGAAGATGTGCTGTGTCCAGCGATAGTAATCCTCATCGGTCGTGTCGATGGTACGGGTCCAGTCAAAGGAAAAGCCGACACGCTTGAGCTGGCTTGTAAACTTTTCGATGTTTTTATCGGTCAGAATTCTGGGGTGAGTGTTGAATTTGATAGCGGAGTTTTCGGTGGGAAGACCGAACGCATCAAAGCCGATGGGGAACAGAACGTTGTAACCTTCCATTCTTCTCTTACGGGAGATGACCTCAAGACCGGAATAAGCCTTGATGTGGCCGACGTGCATACCTGCACCCGAGGGATACGGGAATTCTACAAGACCATAGAACTTAGGCTTTGAAAAATCGTCCTGTGCTTCAAAGATTTTTGCTTCTTCCCAGCGCTGTTGCCATTTTGCTTCACTTGTTTTAAAATCGTAGCTCATTTCTGTATTTATCCTTTCCGGTTATTCACTGATGAGGTTTTCGATGTCAACGGGTTCTGCATCGCCCCAAAGACGTTCGAGGTTGTACATATCACGTACTTCGGGCATAAAAATATGCACAAGCACATCGTAGCAGTCCAGAAGAATCCAACCCGTGGCTCTGCCTTCGATACCGCGGATTTCTTCGTTTGCTTCTTCGAGCTTGAATTCCACTTCCTCGGCAAGAGAACGCACATGGGTATTGGAGGTACCGCCTGCAATGACAAAATAATCCGCAACAGCAGTCAGATCCGTAACTTTGAGCACCTGAATATCTCTTGCCTTTTTATCATCGAGTGCTTTAATGATGATTTCTAACTTCTTATCCATTCTTATTCCTTCTTTCCGTTTGGAAATCGTTTTAACAAACATATATCATTGAACGCATGGATGGTGTCGGGATGCACAGGCAGCAACGCATTGACAAGCTCGTCAATGGTGAACCGCAGTCCCTCTTCCATGCAGTATTCAAGGCTGATTTTAACACGCTCACGCATATCGTCCACACCCGGGTAATCGCGTTCTGCGGAAATGAAATCCGCACAGAAGACGATTTTTTCGAGCAGGCTCATATCAGCTCTGCCCGTGGTGTGATACCGGACCGCACGGATACAATCCGCATCCAGCCCGTATGTTTTTTGCAAATAGACACTGCCTGCCATGGCATGCCACAGTTTTGGTGCATTGCGTTCACAGTCGGTCAGAACAATATTGTTCTGTGCAAAAAACGCGAGTGTGTTTTCTTTGGTTTCGTTTTTGAAGATATCGTGCAGAAGTCCTGTGTAGTAGGCCTTTTCTTCATCCTCACCATACATTTTGGCAAGTTCGCGGCAGGTGTCTGCCACGTTGAGGCTATGGGTAAAGCGGTAGTCATCCAGACGGCTACGCAGATCTGCAAGGTAGGTTTTTTCGTCGTAAATCACGTTATTGTGTTCCTTCAATATACAAATTATGATCCCGTATGTATTGTGCTACGGCAGGATGCAAAAATGCATCGGTCGGTGCATCGGCAGCAATTTTCTCACGCACAACAGTAGAACTGATTTCCAGCGGTTTAAAAGGAAAAATGCCGACATTGCCTTCCCTTTGCAGAACCGATTCCGCAAAATCGGTCAGTTCCTGCAAGGGGTCATCCTCACAGCGTGATACGGCACAAAGTGTACACAGTTTCAGAATATCCTGCCAGCGATGCCATTTATCAAAACTCAACAGCATATCCGAACCGATGATCAGAAAAAACGTGTCATCGGGGTATTGCTCTTTGAGTTTTTCGAGTGTCTGCACGGTATAGGACGTGCTGTGTGCAGATATTTCAATGTCGCTGACTTCATACTGCGGTGCATCAAAAGCCAGACGGCACATCTGCAAGCGGTGTACGGGGTCTACGGCTGCCGTCTTGTTCACTTTGAACGGTGAAACATAAGCAGGGATGATGAGGCAACGGTCAAGCTGCAGTGTACGGCACATAAAATCCGCAAGCCGCCTGTGACCGAGGTGCACGGGGTTGAACGAGCCGCCGTAAATGCCGGTTCTCATTTTCTGCCCCTGCCGTTTCTGCCCTGCCGGTTGCTTCTGCCGCCGCGTTCTTCACGGCCTGCAAAGCTGCGTTCGCCTCTTTTTTCGGAAGAAGCACGTTCGCTCTTTTCGGCAGGACGGCTCTTTGCAAAAGCACGTGCCTTTTTGACACCGGGTTTGATACCGGGATCGGTCTTTTTCTTTTTGGGTTCGGGTTTGTGCAGTTCTGGATTTTCACGGTACAAAACCATGATATTGCCGATGACCTGCACCACATCCGCGTTCAGGTATGCCGCGATTTCGTCGGCAGCAGTGCGGGCATCCACGGGGGACGATTCACGCAGAATTTTTATTTTCATCAGTTCTCTGAGTGCAATGGCACCTTCGAGCTGTGCTAAGAATTCAGGGGTCAGACCATTCTTGCCGACCTGAAAAATCGGTTCAAGGGAATTGGCTTTGCCTCTGAGTTCGGCTCTTTCTTTGCTTGTAAGCATAGGTTTTCTCCTGTTTATTTCAAATATTCTTCCAGTTTTTCCGCAAACAGTCTCAATGCGTTTCCGCGATGGCTGATTGCATCCTTCTGTTCGGCAGTCAGTTCCGCAAAGCTTCCGTTTTCGGTATAGAAAATCGGGTCAAAACCGAAGCCGTTGTCGCCCTTTGGTTCATAACCGATGTACCCCTCGCACTTGCCCTCGGCAACAAGCTCACTGCCGTCGGGAAACACGCAGACAACACAGCTGACAAAGCGGGCTGTGCGTTTTTCAAGCGGTACGCCGTCAAGCTCTTTTACGAGCATTGCCATTTTTTCGGGGTACGGAAGATCTTCCCCGCCGTAACGTGCGGAATACACACCCGGTCTGCCGTCGAGTGCATCGACAACAAGGCCCGAATCGTCCGCAATACAGGCAAGAGAGCTGTCAAAACAACCGCTTGCGGCTTTTATTTTTGCGTTTTCATAAAAGGTGGAGCCTGTTTCTTCGGCTTCAACAAGATTGACTCCGATTTCATCTGCCAACAGCACACGCACACCCAAGGGGGCCAGAATGCGTTGCAGTTCTTCACGTTTTTTTAAATTATGAGTGGCGATTAAAAAGTCCAAACAGGCCTCTCCTCTTCTTTTCTTCGGGTTTCTTTGCAGCAGCTTCTGCAGCAAGACGTTCTGCTTCTGCCTTTTCGGCAGCAATGCGTTCTGCTTCAGCTTTTTCAGCAGCAATGCGTTCTGCTTCAGCTTTTTCGGCAGCGATGCGTTCTGCCTCTGCCTGTTCAGCGGCAAGACGTTCTGCCTCTGCCTTTTCGGCAGCAAGACGTTCTGTCTCTGCCTTTTCGGCAGCAATGCGTTCTGCTTCAGCTTTCTCAGCGGCGATGCGTTCCGCTTCAGCTTTTTCAGCAGCAATGCGTTCTGCCTCTGCCTTTTCAGCGGCAAGACGTTCTGCTTCTGCCTTTTCAGCGGCAATGCGTTCCGCTTCTGCCTTTTCAGCGGCAATGCGTTCCGCTTCTGCCTTTTCGGCAGCAATGCGTTCTGCTTCTGCCTTTTCGGCGGCAAGACGTTCTGCAGCAGCCTGTGCGGCAGCAAGACGTTCTGCCTGTGCTCTTATTTCATCTTCGCGTCTTCTTTGTGCTGCTTCAAGCTCTCTCTGAGCTGCGATTTCGCGTTCTTTTTGATCTCTTTCGTTTCTGCTCTGAAGATCTTCTTCTGATTCTTTCTCGTCATCTTCGCGGCTCTCTTCGCTTCGATTTTCGCAGCTTTCGCTCTGCGTTTCTTCTGTTCCTTCGTCAGCCTGCGATTTCTCGTCATCTGTGTCTTCGCTATCGTCAGCTCCGATTTCAGAATAGACCTGGAGTATTTCTTCAAAAGCCTGCCGAAGCTCCCCGTCAGGATCGGGATCAAGGTCGTCAAGATGATATTCTGTCGCTCCGTTTTCTCTGATGTACTTTTCAATTTCCGCATCCTCCTCTGAATGATCGTTTCCTTCTACAAATAAGCTCTTTGCAAAAGCTGCGGGGTCAAAAGGCTGCAAGTCATCAATGCCTTCACCGACACCGATGAACTTGACGGGTAATTTGAGTTCGTTTTTGATGGACAACACAACACCGCCGCGTGCAGTACCGTCAAGCTTTGTCAAGACAATGCCTGTCAGTTCCGCTACACCCATGAATTCGCGTGCCTGGTTGACGGCATTCTGTCCTGTGGTGGCATCGAGTACAAGCAAAATCTCACGGTCGGAATAAGGAAGTTCACGGTCGATGACACGGTAGATCTTGGCAAGCTCGTCCATCAGATTCTTTTTATTGTGCAATCTGCCTGCGGTGTCACAGATGATGATATCGCAATCTCTGGCTTTACCGGCAGCAATGGTATCAAAAATAACGGCTGCAGGGTCGGCACCCTCTTTGTGTTTGACAATGTCAACACCGGCTCTTTCAGCCCATTCGTCAAGCTGTTCAATAGCAGCGGCACGGAAAGTATCGGCAGCACCGAGAATAACCTTTTTACCTTCTGCCTTGTACATGGAAGCAAGCTTGCCGATGGTGGTGGTCTTGCCGACACCGTTGACACCGATCATCAGAAGAATGGAGGGAATGGTAATCAGCCCCATGTCTTCCCCGCCGTCAAGCAGCTCGGCAATGATTTTCTGCAATTCTTCTTTGATCTGGCTTGTCTTCTTGATGCGTTCGGAACGAACACGCGAACGCAGTTCTTCAACAACGGCAACAGCGGTTTCAACACCGACGTCGGACATAACAAGTATTTCTTCCAATTCCACATACAGGTCATCGGAAAACTCGTCGAAAGAGTCGAGCATTTCGTCAATGGCTCCTGCCATTTTGTTACGGGTCTTGGACAGACCGAAATTGATTTTCTTAAAAATAGCCATGGCGGTCTCCTTTATTCATCTAATCCGAGCTGTTTTGCCATTTCGGCAGTGTGCAGCTCCAAGAGTTTGGAAACACCCTCTTCCTGCATGGTAACACCGTACAGGACATCCGCTTCTTCCATTGTTCCGCGGCGATGGGTGATAAGGATAAACTGGGTTTCTTTTGTCAGTCCGCGGACGAACTGCGCAAAACGGGCAACGTTGACATCGTCAAGGGCGGCTTCCACTTCGTCGAAAATACAGAAGGGTGCAGGTGTGACTTTCAGAATTGCAAACAGCAATGCGATTGCACAAAGTCCCTTTTCACCACCAGACAGCAACGACAGGCTGCGGACATTTTTTCCGGGCGGCTGTGCTTTGATTTCAATGCCGCATTCAAGGATGTCGCTTTCATCTTCCAGCAGCAGTTCTGCGGAACCGCCGTTGAAGATCTGTGCAAAGGTCTGTTTGAAGCTCTCGTTGATCTGATAAAAGCGTTCGCGGAAACGCACTGCCATGTTGTCTGTCAGTTCCCCGATGAGCCGCAGCAACTCCTGCTTGCTCTTTTCCGCATCCCCGACCTGTTCGGACAGGAAAGTATAGCGTTCGGACACTTCCTTGTATTCTTCAATGGCAGCCACGTTGACACTGCCGAGAGCTTTGATGGCGTGTTTGAGTTCACTCAACCGCTTCTGTGCCAGTGTCTGACTTTCAAGCACAATGTTCAGTTCTGCCGCTTCGCGACGGGTCAGACCGTATTCTTCAAACAATTTACGTTCAATTTCCTGTGCATCGCGTTCAATGGCAGCCAGCCTTTCTTCCAGACGGACAAGATCAGCATTGATTTTTTCGCGATCCGCAGTGAGTCTGCGTTCTTCGGCACGCGATGAATCGGCAGCACTTTCCGTTTTCAATCTTTCTTCCGCAAGAAGCTGTGTCGTCTTGCGGGATTCGGCTGCTTCTTCACGCAGTGCTTTTGCACCGTCTCGCTGATTTCTGACATCGGCGGCAAGCAGAACATTTTTCTGCTCAATACGGGCAATTTCTTTTTCGAGTTCCGCACGTCGGTCGGAAAGACCTGCCAGACGGCTGTTGAGCATTGTAATGCTTTCATTTCTTGCATCCGCATCCTTGCGGATTTCCATGATACGCAGCTGTGCGTTGTTACGCTCCTCATTGAGGGCTTCACGTTGTTCGGCAAGCGTATCTCTGCCGCCTGAAACGGTGTGCAGCAGTTGGGTCATTTCCTGTTTTTTGGTCTGCAGTTTTTCGTGCTCTTCTTTTGCAATGCGGATGGATTCTTTATAATAATCGGTACGTTCGGCAGCCGTCTTCTTTTCTTCTTCGAGGGCAGTGATGGCTGCATCCGTTTCCTGCGTTTTGCCGAGCAGGATTTTCAGATCACTCTCAAGATGGAGTTTTTCTTCATTGGCACGCATGAGATCGCCCTGTGCACCTTCATGCTCTGCAGCAGCTTTTGCGTATTCCGCATTGGCTTTTTTCACTTCATCGCTGCAGGCTGCAATGGCCCCTGCAAGGGTGCTGCTTTCGGCTTTGAGACGTTCAATCTCGTTGGCACGGGAAATAAAACCTGCGTTCTGAATTCTTGAGCCGCCTGTCATGGAACCGCCTGCATTGATGACCTGTCCGTCAAGCGTGACGATCTTAAAACGGTAATTGTATTTTTTGGCGATTTCGATGGCACAGTCGAGATCATCCGCAACAGCGGTTTTTCCTAACAGAGAAGAAATGATCTCGCGGTATTTTTCGTCACATGAAACAAGGTCGGGAGCCAGACTGACAAAACCGCGGCAGGAAGAAAGACCTTTTTCGTCCAGACTTCTGCCCCGAACAGCAGTCAGCGGCAGGAAAGTTGCACGGCCTGCGTTGCTGCTTTTGAGCATTGCGATGGCACGTTTTGCATCGTTTTCGGTTTCGCTGACAATGTCCTGAATGGCATTGCCCAAGGCTGTTTCAATGGCGGTGGAATAAGCATCCTCAACGCTGATGAGCTGAGAGAGCGTTCCGTGAATGCCTGTCAGGCTGCCTTTGCGGACTTCACGCATGACCGCTTTGACGGAACCTTGGTAACCTTCCATGCTCTTTTCGGTATCTTCGAGGATGGCCAGTCGGGACTGTTTTGCCGACAGGGTCAACTTTTTGTTTTCGTATTCTTCTTTTTTCTTTTCAGCTTTTTCACGCAGTGAGGCAACACGCAGTGAATAGCCTGTCAATGTATTGGTAAGGTTCGTGACGTTTTCTTCAGCCACCTTTATTTTTGCATTCAGCGTTTCTTCTTCTGTATGCAGCAGCTCTTTTTCTTCTTTTCGACGCTGTATCTGCTCTTCCACGGCAGCCATTCTGCCTGCAATTTCATCTACGGAAGATGCTGCAGAAGAAACCATGATATCCACACGTGACAGTTCAGCGGACAAGGCATCCAGATCGCGGCTGACACGGTTGTATTCATCGGAAAATTCTTCGTCTTTGCTCTTGAGGGCACCGAGTTCCGCTTCAATTCCTTCGGCAAGACGGTGCTGCTGTTCTTCTTTTTCCCGTAAAGCGGCAATTTCTGCCTGCGATTCACTTACGGTCTGTTCAAGTTCAAGCCTTGTTTTGTCTTCCGAATCACGCTCGGAAGCAAGACGGGCAATGGTTTCGAGGTTGTGATTGTAAGTTGCCTGTGCAACGGCAGCCTGTGCATCGAGTGCGGATGCCTGCTCATCATACAGCGAAGCCTTGTCACGCAGCTCTTCAATGCGTAAAGTAATACGACGTGCTTCTTCGGCAGAGGTGTCAATGGAAGCGGCTGCTTCTTCAAGAGCCCTGTTGATTTCATTATATTGCTCACGGGCAACGGTGATTTTATTGGATTGTGTACGCAGCTGATCCTGCGAACGATCAAGAACGGACAGCCACAGACCGATTTCAAGTTCTTTTTTCTCTTCCGCAAGCACAAGGAATTTCTGTGCTTTTTTGCTCTGTTCGGCAAGCGGTCCGACACGGGAGGCAAGCTCAGTCAGGATATCGCGCAGACGGACAAGATTTTCTTCTGCCTGATTGAGTCTTCTGAGTGCATCCGCACGGCGGTAACGATAATGGGAAATACCTGCCGCTTCTTCAAACATATCGCGGCGGTCAGCGGATTTTGCCGAAACCATGTCTTCAATTTTACCCTGACTGACCATGGAATAACCGTCGCGACCGAGTCCCGTATCCATAAACAGCTCATGCACGTCACGCAGGCGGACAGTGTTGCCGTTGATCTGATACTGACTTTCTCCCGAACGGTAAAAGCGGCGGGTAACGGAAACTTCTTTTTCGTCGCTTGCCAGTGCACCGTCGGAGTTGTCAAGACGAAGCGTGACTTCCGCAAATCCCTGGGGACGACGTGCACGTGTGCCGCTGAAAATAACGTCTTCCATTTTGCTGCCGCGCAGACTCTTGGTGGACTGTTCACCCAGAACCCATCGCACGGCATCGGAGATGTTACTCTTACCCGATCCGTTGGGACCGACAACGCCGGTCATGCCCTTATCGAATTTCAGGACCGTCTTATCCGGGAAGGATTTGAAGCCCTGCATTTCCAAAGCTTTTAAATACATTCGTTTTCCTCTGTTTCGTCCGTCCGTTCACAAACGATACGGACACGGTATTTTGGTATATTCACATCCGCAGCCACACGGCAGGTATAGCCTTTTTGTGCCAGACGGATGATATTATTCTTTTTCTGACCAACGGCCTGTGAAAACGCACGCGGCGTTACATAAACCGTGTATCTGCCCTCGGGGGCATTGTGCAAAGCATTGCACATTTCGCTGTAATAAATTTCTCCTTCACACAACTCACCAAACGCAGGATGAAAAACCCCTGCAAGGAGATTTCCCTGCACATCGCCGCCTGCGTGCAGGCCGACACGGATGACCCGTATGTTGTGCTCATAAAACAAACGCAGCATTTTGCTGCAGGCTGCAACCGCCTGTTCTTGCGTTTGCGGACAGTATTGTCCGTTTTTATACAACTGTGCAAGAAACGTGTGCTCAAGTACGGCGGTCGGATAAATACGGACAGTATCGGGTTGCAGACGGACAAATTCACGGGCGGTGAAAAAATCCGTTTCTTCCGTGCTGCCGTACAGCCCCGTCATCATCTGCAGGCCGACACCGAAGCCGTTTTCACGCAGCAGACGAACCGCATTTTCGGTGTCTTTTGCCGTGTGACCGCGACGGTTTGCAAGCAGCACCTCGTCGGACATACTCTGTGCACCGAGTTCGACATTTCTGACATTGTATTGTTTTAATACGACAAGAATTTCTTCGTTTATACAGTCGGGTCGGGTGGAAATGCGGATGCTGCCGAATTTTCCCTCCCCGATGTATTCATTTGCCGTTTGCAGGTATAAAATCTGTTTTTCCGTTTCAATGGCGGTGAAACTGCCGCCGAAAAATGCGATTTCACTTTCTTCGGTACAGTAACCGCCGCTTTGCAGTGCCGTTTCGCAGGCTGTGCGGATATCGTTGACCGTCAGCGGTCGGCTCTGTCCGGATATGACTTTCTGATTGCAGAAACTGCACGCATGGGGGCAGCCTTCGTGCGGAACAAAAAGCGACACGTTACGGTGCTTCATTTCTCGCGGATCCCCATCAGAAGCAATGCTTTGCGGGCAGCTTCCTGTTCGGCTTTCTTCTTACTGGAACCTTCCCCGATGCCGATGCAGTTGGAGTTGAGATGCACTTCCACCGTAAAATGACGGTTGTGTGCAGGACCGCTTTCCTCCACAAGAACATAAGAAAGAGCTTCCCCGGGATTCTTCTGCACGATTTCCTGCAGCTCGGTTTTGTAATCGACAAAATCCTCGGTCTGCTTGTCACCGTTGATGATGTAAGGCAGGCAGAATTTTTTGGCTTCTTCGATACCGCCGTCCAGATAAATGGCAGCCAGCAATGCTTCAAATGCATCCGACAGAATGGATGCACGGTTTCTGCCGCCGGTCATATCTTCGCCTTTGCCGAGATACAGATATCTGCCGAGGTCGATTTCACGTGCATAGCCTGCCAGTGCCTTTTCGCAGACAGCAGCCGCACGACGGCGGGTCAGCTGCCCTTCAGGCAGATCCTCATGCACACTCCAAAGGTATTCGGCTGTAATGAAACCGAGCACCGAATCGCCAAGAAACTCAAGACGTTCGTTGTTTTGTCCCGCAGTCTTTTCGTTGCAGGCGGAAGCATGCGTCAGTGCATGACGCAGCAGTGCCTTATTCCGGAAAGAATAGCCGATATTTTCTTCGATACTCATAATTTTTCCTCAACCATGACTGCCTCAAGGGCTGCCAATGACCGCATTGCAAGTGCTTCATACCGTGCGGCACGGTCGCGTATTTTTTCTTCGACAGGCGGCAGCAATCCCATGGCTGCACCCATCGGCTGGAAATTTTTAATGCTTTCATCCGCCACATAGGCACTCAGCGCCCCGAGCATGGTTTCGGCAGGCAGACAAACAGGTTCCTGTCCCGACAGGTACCGTGCTGCGTTGATGCCGGCAAGAATACCCGATGCTGCCGACTCCATGTAGCCTTCCACACCCGTGATCTGCCCTGCAAAGAAGATGTGCGGATCTTTTCTGAGCTGAAAACCGCTGTTGAGCAGACGCGGAGAATCAATAAACGTATTGCGGTGCATGACCCCGAAGCGTTCGAATTTTGCATTCTTCAATGCAGGAATCATGCTGAACACACGCTGCTGTTCACCGAACTTGAGATTGGTCTGAAAACCGACCAGATTGTACAGCGTGCCTTTGTCATTTTCTTTGCGAAGCTGCAGCACCGCCCACGGACGATGTCCCGTACGCGGATCGATGAGCCCCACAGGTTTCATCGGACCGTAGCGGATGGCATCTTTGCCGCGTTTGGCAAGCACTTCAACAGGCATACAGCCCTCGTAGACATCTTTTTTCTTGTCCACGTCATGCAGATGTGCCCCTTCGGCAGTGATGAGTGCTTCATAAAACAGCTCATACTCTTCCTTGTTCATGGGGCAGTTTATGTAATCATCTTCGCCGCCGCGATCATAACGCGACTGTGCGAAAGAAGATTCGGAATCAATGCTGTCGGCAGACACAATGGGAGCTGCCGCATCAAAAAAGTGAAGTCCTTCACCGCAAAGAGTATTGAGAACGGGCGAGAGTGCATCGCTTGCAAGCGGACCTGCTGCGATGATAACACAATCTGCCTCGGGAAGCTCTGACACTTCGCGGCGGATGACGTTGATATTTTCAATCTGTGCAACACGGCTTGTGACAAGGGCAGAAAACTTTTCTCTGTCCACTGCCAGCGCACCGCCTGCAGGTACTTTTGTCTGTTTTGCACATTCCACACACAGCGAGCCGAGTCTTTCCATTTCCGTTTTCAGCAAACCGGCTGCGGATGCAAGACGTTCTGCTTTGAAAGAGTTGGAGCAGACAAGTTCAGCCAGCGTTTCGCTGCTGTGAGCAGGAGAAAAACGATGCGGTTTCATTTCGTACAGATCGACATGAATCCCTCTGCGGGCAAGCTGTACGGCAGCTTCCACTCCTGCAAAGCCGCCACCGATCACAGCTGCTGTTTTATTCATCGCTGTCCGCCTTCTTGCTGCGGCGTGCCTTGGTTTCGTAATCGCAACCTTCCTTATGGCACTTGATGACACCGCCTCTTGTGCGGAACAGGGCACTGCCGCATTGCGGACACTGCTCTGCCGTGGGAACATCCCATGTCATGAAATTACAGGCAGGATAGTTGGAACAACCGTAGAAAGTATATCCCTTTTTGGTCTTTTTGCCGATGACTTCGCCACCGCAGACGGGGCACTTTGCTTCGGTTTTTTCGACATAGGGTTTGGTGGTTTTGCAGGTGGGATAATTCGGACAAGCAAGGAATTTGCCGAATCTGCCGACCTTGATGACCATCATGGCACCGCATTTTTCACAGGGAATATCGGTTTTATCTTCTTCGAGCTGAATCTTGACACCGTCCATGGCAGCCTTTGCCTTGTCAAGGGTTGTGATGAATTCATCATAGAAACCGTGGAGCATTTTGACATAGTCATATCCTTCACGCTCAATGCGGTCAAGGTCATCTTCCATGGCAGCGGTGAATTTGGTATTGACGATCTTCGGGAACTGTTCACGCAGAAGCTTGGTGGTTGCAACACCGAGTTCGGTGGGTTTCATCAGTTTCTGTTCACGCACGACATAGCCGCGGTCAACGATGGTGGAAATGATGGATGCGTATGTGGACGGTCTGCCGACACCGGTTTCTTCGAGGGTCTTGATAAGACTTGCTTCGTTGTAACGGGCAGGCGGCTGGGTGAAGTGCTGTTCGTCCTTGAGTTCCTTGAGACGGAGTTTATCATTTTCGGCAAGTACAGGCAGTGCACCGGATTCAGCATCGTCCGCATCGTTGTAAAGCACGGTGTAGCCGTCAAAACGGACAGTGTGACCGGCTGCGGTAAACAGCACATAACGGTCGCTGCCTTCATCGGCGGTACCGACGGCATGAATTTCAGCCTTTGCGGTATCCTGTACGCAGTTTGCCATCAGAGAAGCCAGAAAACGCTTCCAGATCAGGGAATACAGTTTATACTGATCGGGAGTCAGCGAAGACTTTGCAGCCTCCGGGGTCAGGTCGGGCATGGTCGGACGGATGGCTTCGTGGCCGTCCTGTGCATTGGCATTGGTTTTGAAATAACGCGGTTTTTCGGGAAGATATTTCTCACCGTACATATCACGGATCACGGCATTGCCGGCAGCTCTTGCTTCTTCGGAAATACGAAGCGAGTCGGTTCTCATGTAGGTAATCAGACCCACCGTACCGTAACCTGCAACATCCACACCTTCATACAGTTCCTGTGCGACTTTCATGGTACGCTTTGCAGTGAAATTCATACGCTTGGAAGCTTCCTGCTGCATGGTGGAAGTGATAAAGGGCGGTGCAGGCTGTTTGCGGCGGACCCCTTTTTTGAGTTCGGCAACCGTGTAACTTGCATTTTCAAGACGGGCAAGAATTTTGTCGGTATCCTCGCGGCTTTCAAGTTTGATTTTGCCGTTTTCATCCCCGACAAAAGAAGCCTTGAACGCTTTTCTTGCAGGCGGATTGGTCAGGCTCGCATCAAGTGTCCAGTATTCTTCGGGCACAAATGCGGCAATTTCCTCTTCCCTGTCAACGATCAGACGGACGGCAACGCTCTGCACTCTGCCTGCGGAAAGACCGCGGCGGATTTTCTGTGAAATAAAGGGGCTGAGTCTGTAACCGACAAGACGGTCCAGAATACGGCGTGCCTGCTGTGCATTGACAAGATCCATGTCAATTTTTTCGGGATTTTCGATTCCGTTCTGCACACTTTTTTTGCTGATTTCGTTGAACTTGACACGGTTCTTCTTTTTCATGTCCAGACCGAGTACCGTTGCAAGATGCCAGGAAATAGCTTCCCCTTCACGGTCCGGGTCGGTTGCGAGAATGACTTCGTCTGCTTTGGAGGCGGCTTCTTCGAGCTCCTTGAGCAGCTTTTCCTTTCCCTTTATTACGGTGTACTTGGTTTCGAAATTCTTATTGACGTCCACGCTGAGTTTGGACGGATATAAGTCACGCACATGGCCCATGGATGCTTTGACTTCGTAGCCAGTGCCGAGGTATTTTTTGATGGTTTTTGCCTTTGCAGGCGACTCTACAATGACAAGCTTTGACATGAATTGTCTTTCTCCAATACTAAAAAATTTATTTTAAACGTACACTGCCGAAATCACGTTCGACCGCGTTTTTGTATTCAAGTTTTGAAATGGCGATCATAACTTTTCCGGGCGGAAGTCCCGTGATGCGGATGAGTTCGTCCGGACTTTTCTGACCGTCCTGCAGTGCATTCCAGACAGGCAGCAGATCCTCTGTCAACCATGCGGGGACAGACGGTATTGCAGGTGCTGTCTGCACTTGCGCAGCAGGAACAATCTCCTCGGGAACAATGATTTTTTTCTGTTTTGTTTTTGTGTTTTCTCTCTTCGGTTTCGGGGATGCAGTGAACACATCCTCATCGCTGCGGATTGTCAGGTGCCGCAGTTCTTCGGGCAGGTCGGATGAGTCAACGGGAACACCGACCGGCGGTGCATTGTACACCTTGTCATACGCTTCCGACCAATCACCGTTCTGCATGCGAAGAAGCCTGATAACATCCCCGGCAGAAGAAACGGAATATGCCTTGTTTTCGCGGATGAGTTTGTCTGTTCCGCTGTAAAACGATCCTGTGACCTCTGACGGTACGGCAAGCACCATCCGTTGCAGATGCAGTGCATCACCTGCGGTGATGAAAGAGCCGCTTTTTTCGGCCGCCTCAATGACAACCGTTGCTTGTGACAGACCGGCAAGAATGCGGTTGCGGATGGGAAAAGAAACTTTGCTGGGTGGTGTTTCGGGCAGAAACTCCGAAATAACAGCCCCTTTTTCACTGGCAAGCTTACGCATTGCTTCATTCTGCATCAGGTAATCGTGCCCCAGACCGCAGCCCATGACAACAATTGTGATACCGTTGGCTGACAAAGCGCCTTCATGGGCAGCCGTGTCAATTCCAAGTGCACCTCCACTGACAACAGCCACACCTGCACGGGCAAGCTGTGCGGTCATTTCACGGGCAAAACGGTCTCCGCCGCGGGATGCCTTACGAGTACCGACCACCGCCGTCATGACAGGTGCCTGCAGAGAGGTGGTGCGTCCCAAGACATAAAGCACCAACGGATAATCTTTCATTTTCAGCAGCTGTGGCGGATAATACGGACTGTCGGGCGTGACAATGTCAAGCTGATACTTCAGACACTGCATCATCACGTCGATCGATTGCGACGGACTTTCAAGACAGAGTTTGTCACACTGTGCTTCTTTTACAATGCCGCTTGCAAGCCATTCTTTTCTGCCTGCACAATACAGTTTTTCGGGGTCACCGAAATGCTCAACAAGCTTACAGGCAAGTGTTGAACGCGGACCGAATGCTTTTTGCAACCAGATCCAGTATTCTGCTCCTGCCATATCCGCAACCCCTTCCGTTCTCAGTTTTTAAGAAACTCCCACAACAAAACAGCTGCCGCTGCCGCTGCATTGAGCGACTCGGCTCTGCCTTTCATGGGAATGGTAATGCGTTCATCCGCAGCGTCAATGACTGCCTGCGAAACACCGTTGCCCTCGTTGCCGATGACAACCACGCAACCTTCGCCTTTTGGTACATCCTGCACAGCCTTTGCATCACTGTCCACAACGGAAGCAAACACTCGCATTCCTTTTGCCTGCAAAGCCTTTACAAGAAATACAGCATCGTCCGCCTCGAACACGGGCAGACGCAGCAAAGAGCCCATGGACGCACGCAATGCCTTGGGGCTGTAAAGATCACAGCCGCCGCACAGCAGCAAACCGTCCGCACCGAGTGCTTCTGCGGTTCTTGCCAGAGCCCCGAGATTGTCGGGATTCTGCAAAGCATCCGTAAGGGCATATATACCATTATACTTTATTTTATCAATATCTTTTGTTTTGTCAAGTGTTTTACACACACAAAATACACCTTGCGGATTTTTTGTGTCTGCAAGACGGTCGGCAACTGAATCATTGATGAGTCTGCACCTGCCTGCAGCTGACATTAAAAGATTACATTCTTCTGTATATTTATTCATGGCACTTTCTGTGACAAACGCTTCCGTCACAGGGATTTGCGAACGGACGGCATCAGCACACAGACGTGCTCCTTCTAATAAAAAAAGACCGCTTTCGCGACGTGCATCTGCATTTTTGAGTGCAGCAGCAGCCTTTACGGTTTCGTTATTACGAGAAGTCAGAAGTTCCATAAGAACACCTTTCAGCGTGGTAACAAATTTTATAATTATTCAACAATGTGAAAACAACACAAGACTCAGATTTTTCATTTTTTCTTATTTTTTGCAGAATAAAAAGCATCAGAAAAGGGACACTCTCCTGAGTGTCCCTAAAAAATTTACTGAAGAGCAGCCTTTGCTTTTTCGGTGAGAGCCGTGAAAGCAGCAGCATCAGAAATAGCGATCTCGGAGAGCATCTTGCGGTTGAGCGTGATGCCGGCCTTCTTGAGACCGTTCATAAATGTGGAATAGTTCATGCCGTTGGCCTTGCAAGCAGCACTGATGCGGGTGATCCACAGGCGGCGGAAGTTTCTCTTCTTCTGCTTTCTGCCGATGTATGCATAGTTGCCGGACTTCATGACAGCCTGTTTAGCGGTCTTGAAAAGTCTTGCCTTGGAGCCGTAGTAACCCTTAGCGGCCTTGAGAACTTTATTTCTTCTCTTGCGAGTCATGATTGCGCCTTTAATACGTGCCATTGATAATTACCTCCAATAATCCTAAATCGTTCTTCTTATTTGTAAGGAATAAGACGTTTGATCTGCTTTACGTTGGTCTTATCGGCAACGGCGGTCTTACGCAGATTTCTTTTTCTCTTGGTGGACTTCTTGTTCAGGATGTGGCTTTTGTAGGCGTGAGCGCGGATGGGCTTACCGTTTTTGGAAAGCTTAAAACGCTTTTTAGCGCCGGAGTTGGTCTTAAGTTTGGGCATTTTTATTTTCCTCCATTCATTATTAACACATTCAAAGGGGGTGTTTACTTCTTTGCCGTTTTTGCGGCAAGGAACATGAGCATATTACGACCTTCAAGCTTTGCAGCCTTTTCAACCGTACTCAGCTCTGCACATTCTTCAGCGAAGCGGTTCATAATTTCAATACCGCGTTCGGGATGTGCCATTTCACGGCCGCGGAAACGGATGGAAACCTTTACCTTGTTACCTGCCTGCAGGAAACGACGGGCATGGTTTGCCTTTGTTTCAAAGTCATGCGTGTCAATGTTCAAAGAAAGCTGAACCTCTTTGATCTCGATGATACGCTGGTTCTTTCTGGCTTCCTTTTCCCGCTTCTGCTGCTCAAAACGGTACTTGCCGTAGTCCATGATCTTGCACACGGGCGGCTGTGCCTGGGGAGCAATTTTGACAAGGTCAAGATTTCTGTAAACAGCAGCATCGAGTGCCTGCTTTGCAGACATGATACCAAGCTGTTCACCGTCATCGGTGATAACACGGACTTCCTTGTCGCGGATTTCTTCATTGATTTGCAGTTCCTTGGTAGCGATACTCAAACACCTCCGAAAATATATACAAAAAAACGGACGTTCGACACGTCCGCTGCTCTCAGTAAACAAACGCACAATACGGCACAATATGCCGTTTTTGCACGAAACTGTTTGACTATCTACCCGGTGAAACGAAATTCTGCGGGTGAGAGCGGCTGACGCCGTCTGCTTGTTTGCTCAGATAGTATAACAAACCCATGTGCATTTGTCAAGTATTTTTTCAAAAGAAAATTTTTCATTAAAAAAGGATAAAAAAATGTGTAGACTTTGTGCAAAACAGACATATATAAATGCAACAATACCACTTGTTCAAAAAAAATGAAAAAAGTCGCCTGTAACACACAAATGTTATTCTTTTCGGAGGTGTAGAATATGAACAAAACAGATATAAACAAAAAGATAAAAACAGTAATAAAAATCCTTTTGCTTTTTATTATTATCGGCATTACCGCATTTGCTTATGCTGCCAATGCGGAGGGATTGATTTTCGGTCACGACGACATCACGCTGCATTCCGTCCTCTCTTCCTGCCTGTTTACGGCAATGGTTTTGTTGCTGCTGTGTACACCTACCCGCTTCAGAAAAACGCCACTTGATATCACAATGCTTCTGTACTGTATTTCCCTGAGTGTCGGCTCATTGCTTTTAATAGCAAACAAACTCGGACTGCATCTGCCTGAGACATTCAGCATTCCGTATGTTTTTATTTTCGCAACACCGTATTACGGTCTGCTCAACATTATTGATCTTCTCCATCCTTTTTTTCAAGAAGATGCCCTGCGGTGTACACAATTTGCAGTTATGGCAATAATCGGCATTCTCGGCATTGTCTTTACAGTACGCTGCTTGCACACAAACCGTAAAAACAAAACGGATTCACTTTCGGAATCTCCTGCAAAGGAAACTGCTGCGTAACAAAAAAATATTACATATCCGTAAAACCACAGCACCTGTGTTCGCAGGTGCTGTGGTTTGCTTTAAACAAAAACAATTGTGCATGACAGCATTTCTTCTTTCGTTTTTCATTCACCGTTCTTTTCAAGACAGGTTATTACATCTGCAATATCTGCTGCATACGCTTCGTTTGCAGCAAAGAATGATTTTGCAGCAGACAGCTCCGCTATCCATGATTTTTCATTATACAGTGAGATACCCTGTAAAATAAGAGAAAGTTCTTCCTGTGTCAATTTTTCATCGGCAAGCTTTTCGCAAATCAATTCCTCATGCTGACCGACGGTATATATCTTCTGTTCTGCGGTAAACTGCTCGGAAGACAGGATATAGACATATCCATCCCATGTTTTTGCGGTTGCAAGTGCAACAAAAACCTTCCCCTGCATATCCTCTTCAGGTGAAAAACGGTCATCCGACATCACTTTTTCACAGAGGTCAAGAAAACGCTGCGTTTTTTCCTTTGTTGCACCGTTTTCAAATTCCGCACTCATGATCATCAATGCACCGCGCACCTCATATGTGCTCGCCTCATCGTAGTTCTCAACAATTTCATCAGCTATCGTACAAGCCGCATCGGGATTTACATTCCATAAATACCGCAAAGCAGTAAAGGCAAGCCTTTCATCGGCACCTCGTGCTGTTTTTTCAATTAGAGAAACATCGGGTTCAGCTGCCGTATATATATTAGCAAGAATATTACTGCGAACATCATATCCGATCGTTTGATCCTGCAGCATATCCGCAAACTCCGTGTAATCGATATCTGCCTGTGCATATTCACAACACTGCAAAAGCAAAACTTTTAAGGTGTCGGAACGTTCGGATTTCAGAATTTTTTCCAAAAACTCCTGACTGATATTTTCACCAAGTTTTTCGACCAATGCAAGTGCATAATAAGTCAATTCCTCCGGCCCTTTTCCCTGTGCTTCATGTTCATCGATTTCATCAAAGAGAAGAGACAAATCCTGTTTTGCCAGATTATCCGTGACAGAATCATCCGTCAGCACTGTTTTAACCGCAAAAACAGAACCGGCAGTCAAAAGTGCAAAAGCAACACAAACAACAATTGAAACAACAATTATTTTATTTTTTCTTTTCATTAAAAAAACTCCTTTCGAATTGAATCATATTTCTTTCGTGCCCATTGGTATCACCTCGCATTCAGTTACATTTATATATGTCAAATTACGAAAAAAACTACACTTGTTTTGTTACTTTTTTTTTAAAATATTTTTCTTGGAAAAATATATTGACATTGCATAAAAAAATGTTTATTATATAATTATGTAAATCTTTATATGTAATTTCAAACACACTCTGTTTATCCATGCCCACAGGAGGTGACTCCCCGTGCTTGATATGCAACAAATTGCACAGTATGCAGAACAGTATTACAATGATATTCTGCATTTTTGTGCCCAAAAGCTGCCTGTTCAGGATGCGGAGGATGTCACACAGGACGTCTTTTTGCTGCTGCAGCACAAAGCCGGTGAACTGGAAGAAAAGAATATCCGTGCATGGCTGTATGGTGTTGCAGCAAGAAAGACATTTGAAAAATACAGAGAAAATCAAA
Organism: Clostridia bacterium; assembly: GCA_017435865.1. Classification (GTDB taxonomy): domain Bacteria; phylum Bacillota; class Clostridia; order Oscillospirales; family Acutalibacteraceae; genus RUG806. The sequence continues at coordinate 580 of JAFSEF010000113.1, read as the reverse complement.
AAAATGCCCGTCGGCTTACCGATCTTGATGAAGCTGACACCTCCGAGGCAGTCGTACTGTCCGATGAAAACATACAAACCGGGCAGGCTTCCGACATCGAACAACTCAAAAATGTCATCCTCACAAAACTCAGTGAAGCGGAACGGGAACTTTACAAACTTGTACACGTGGACAAAGAAAAATATGCCGCCGTTGCACAAAAGCTCAACATCACAAGCAAAGCAGTCAGCGTGCGTGTATCGCGTATGCGTGATAAAATCAAGAATTACACTTCGGATCTGTTCATAAGCACAAAAGAGGATTAACCTGTCTGCAAAGGGCAGGTTATTTTTTACTTTATTAGGAAACTGCGTTTCCATAAAGTAAAAAATATTGTATGTCCCTGGCGAACGCACGCTTCACGTGCTCGGAGATGGACGAATCGAAAACGGTCGCCGCATTAGGCGGGCTCACATAGGGATTTACACGGTTTTGAAGGAATCTTTTCTCCCACAAGAACACCCGAAGTCTTTGAAAGACACAAAGTATTTCTGCAGCCTTCGGTTGTCCCTGTGAAAAAAAATCTTACCTTCAAAACTGC
>JAFSEF010000112.1 GCA_017435865.1 Clostridia bacterium | reverse complement strand
GCGTTCACAGACCGATTCAATGAAAGCACAAAGTTTTTTGCCGTTTACAAGCGGATCTTCGGCAAAAACATAAGAGAAAACAAAACAATTTTCGTCGCCGGCCTGCGAAAACAGATCTTCCACAGCCAGACGTTGCAAAAGTGCTTGTTTGTCATGTCCTGTCACATCCTGTTCAACATACAGGCTGCGGCAGAGGAGATCGCCGTTTTCGTCTGCGGCAAACGGAGAAATACAGGATGCAAACAGCTCACTGAGTTTTGAAGAAAAACCGCTGTCCTTGCGGAACAGACTCATTTTCAGGAACAATCCCATGAAGTCACGCTTGAAATCTTCTATTTCAAGCTGCGGCGGCCAGGCAGTTTTATCTCCTTCACCGAGGAAGACCTTGCTGTAGCCGATTCCGCCGATCACAATCAGAGGTATTTTTGCCATTCAACAAGCATCTCCTTCCTTTTTTGCTGCATACAAATTCAAAATATATCTTATCACATCACCTTTTTAATTGCAAGATATTTTTTATATTTATTAATTTTTATTTGTAACAAAATTGTAAATAAAGATTAATAAAAATCCATTGACAAAACTTAATTTACATTGCATAATATACACGTTATGACACTTTTCTGCATTTTTGGCACAATCGGAGGAGAATATGGATATTTTTATTTGCGACAGCTGCGGCAATGAATTCAATATAGAAAACGAAGGCACCGTCAAGTGCCCTGTTTGCGGAACCCACCACACCGTGACCCTGCGTAAAAAGAAGGAAGAAGAAGCACCGTCCGATGCACTCTCTGACGGCAGCGAAAATGAAGGTTTTTCTCTGAGCCGTCTTCGCAGCAGCATCATTGAAAGCTACGAAGCCGACATGGAAAAATATCCTGCACAGACGGAAGAAAACAAAAATACGCCACCTGTGGCAGCTCCTGTTGAAAAGAAACAAAAAAAAGAGAAAAAAGAAAAAAAGGTCAAAGAACCGCGTCCTGTTTCTCCCGAAAAGCAGGCACGGATTGACAAAAAAAATGCGAAAAAGCAAAAAAAGAGAGATAAAAAACAGGCAAAAGAAGACAAACGCAATGCAAAAATCAGCCGCCAGATCAACCGCAACACCAACAAGCTGATGTTTGTTGTCTGCCTGGTGCTGATCGCAATCTGCTGCGGTCTTGGCTTTATGTACAAAAACAACCTGACATTTTTCGACCTGCCTGCCGTCATCAACGGTGCAAACGGCAACGAAAAAACCACCATTGCCGTCAACATCAACGAACAGATCCCCGGTATGCCTGCAGAACCGCCCGCAGGTGCTTACATTGTTACTGCCGATGCAGGTGTCGGCGTGTATTCGGCTGCAAGCGACAACTCCGACTACCTTGATGCCATGACAAAAGACACCATCCTTGATGTCAAGGCCTTCAAATACGATGCTGAAAGTCAGCAATACTGGGGCAGAATCAAAATTGACAACACATACGGCTGGGTGCCCATGAACGGACTGCAGCAATCCTCCGTTGTTCCTGCAACGGAAGTCCCCACCACCGCTGTTGTGCACGCCATCGGCTGATAGCAACTTCAACAGACAAACCGCAAAAGCCAAACGGTTTTTGCGGTTTTTTGTTGAGAAAAGTATATTCTTTTGGAAGTAATTATTATTGAAAATAAAATTATTTTTTATCTGATTTGCACTTGAAATATGAATAAAAAAAGAGCATAATGATAATTGCAATATCCAAAAGGAGCGATTGTTATGAAATTTTACAAAAAGGCAATGTCTGTTTTTCTTGTGATCGGCATGCTTTTCAGCCTGTTGCCGTGTTTTGCATCGGCATTGGTTGTCGTTGATGACAATGCACACATCAGTGTAGAAGTCAATTATGATGCAGACTATGGTGAGTATGCGTTCGATGTGTACCTCAACAACTGTATCGGTCTTACTTCTTATGAGCTGTTTTTTAATTTACCCACAGAATATGCCGTTGCATATTCATACAATGAAAACGGTGCAGATGCCGGAGAACTTGCAAAAACCAAAAACAACGCATACACGGCTGAATGCAATCTGCTTGACAGCAAGACTCTGAAATACGGTGCTTATTTTAAAGAATGTCTGTGGATAGCAGACAGCTTTACAGGCGATGCAAAACGCGGACAGACCGTTACGGTCAACACCGAAAAGTTCCACGCTGCCACCGTTTATGTGACGTGCGATGATCAGGCTCTTCTTAAAAACATCACCGCAACAGCTGACCTTGAATTCAAAGGCAATACCTTTGACGGCATGACATACGAAACCATCGGTTTTGTAAGCGGTGTGGCAGTTCCGATGACGTTCAATCTCTCCTGCCCGCACAAAAATACCGAAATCCGCAACCAAAAAGATGCCACCCATTCCGAAGAAGGTTACACAGGTGACACATACTGCCTTGATTGCGGCAAAAAGATTGCAACAGGATCCGTCATCCCGAAACTGACAGGTGAATTTATAAGCATCTCCGACAATGCACACATCAGTGCTCAAGTCAGTTATGATGCAGACTATGGTGAGTATGTGTTCGATGTGTACCTCAATGACTGCATCGGCCTTACTTCTTATGAACTGTTCTTCAATCTGCCCGCAGAATATGCCGTTGAATATTCATACAATGAAAACGGTACAGATGCCGAGGAACTTGCAAAAACCAAAACCAATGCATATACATCTGAATGCAATCTGCTTGACAGCAGGACTCTGAAGTACAGTGCTTATTTTAAGGAATGCCTGTGGACGGCAGACAGTTTTACCGCCGATGCAAAACGCGGACAGACCGTTACGGTCAACACCGAAAAATTCCACGCTGCCACCATTTATGTGACGTGCGATGATCAGACCCTCATTGAAGGCATCACCGCAACAGCTGACATCGAATTCAAAGGCAACACTTTTAACAACAAGACATACGAAACTCTCGGTTTTGTATACGGTGCGACAGTACCGATGACGTTCAATCTCTCCTGCCCGCACAAAAATACCGAAATCCGCAACCAAAAAGATGCCACCCATTCCGAAGAAGGTTACACAGGTGATACATTCTGTACCGATTGCGGTGAAAAGATTGCAAGCGGAACTGTCATTCCTGTTCTGCCGTTGCCTGAGAACGGTTATGTGAACGTGGTCATCAGCCCTGACAGAGAGTATGACAACTATTACAAGCTCGATGTCTACCTCAATGACTGTGTCGGCATGACCTCATTTGAAACCTATATAATCGTTCCGTCTTTTGCAGATGTGCGTTTTGATTATTGGGAATACGGAGCAGATGCTGCAGAAACAGGCGACAGCAAAGCTAACTCCTTCACTGCCGAATGTGCAGCCGAAGTCAATAACGAAATCAAACTCAGTGCGTTCTTCAAAGAAGCTCTGTGGACAGCGGAAGAATTTGCTGCCGATGCAAAACGCAACGAGGATTGCGTTGTCAATGCAGAGCATTTCCATGCCGCCACCATTTATGTGGAATGTGACGATGCAGAATTGCTACAGAATCTCAGCGGTACTTCGGACATTGAATACAAAGGCTACAACGGTCTGAACGGACACTTTTTCAATATACCGAGTCTGTTTGAATACAAACTTACCTGTGACCACTACAACACCGAAATTCGCGGAGCAAAATTCCCGACCTACCTCGAAGACGGTTACACAGGTGACACATACTGCCTTGATTGCGGTGAAAAGATTGAAGAAGGTACTTCTGTTCCGAAACTGATTGCCGTGTTTGAAGACTCTTCCCTGTCGCAGAAAACAGAGGACGAAACGATTACCTCCGTCAAGGGTCGCACGATTGAAGAACTGCTCGCACAGGCTTCCCCGACTTCGTACATCACCAATGAGTACGGCTTTATTCTCGAAAAAGATGTATTGTGCTATACCGGCTGCATCCTTTTCCTGCCCGACGGCACGACACTTGAAATTGCAGTGCTCGGCGATATCGCTGCTGACGGTCTTATCATGGCAGACGATGCAAGAATGACCCTGCGTAAAGCGGTCAACCTCGAAAGCCTGTCCGCGATTCAGTCACTTGCCGCAGATATTACGGGCGACGGCAAAATCATGGCAGATGATGCAAGAATGATTCTGCGTGCAGCTGTCAGTCTTGAAAACACGGAAACTTGGCTGAAATAATAAAAAAAGCATAATTTAAGGAGCTGTGAAAGACGGATTCACAGCTCCTTTTTCATTTTTCTTTTTACAGTCGCTCTTCATCCTGCAGACGGTTTTTGCGGCTGAATACGGAATATACAACTCCTGCACCGCCGCCGACACCGATTGCAAGTCCGCCCGTGAGGAACAACCACCACAAACGCATCCCTCTGGATTCCTGCTGCTGCTTTTTTTCGGTTTCGGCATCGGGTTCCTGCGGTTGTTCGATGGCCTGTGCGGAAAACGGGATATCCTCCGTGTGCAGGTCACCGTAATCGTCCTCATATTGCAGATGCACGGTTCCTTTTATGTCGCCCGGTGTCGCTGCCGTGACGTTGAAATTGGCACTGACACCGCTGCTTTCACCTGCCTGAATGGTTCCTACAAGCACACTGCCTGCACCGCCCAGACCTTCTGTATCAAAGGTCAGCAGCACATTTTGCAAGGCAGCACCGCCCATGTTCTGCAAGGTCAGCGACAAACTGACGGTGTCTCCGATGACTACGGTCGGCGGGAACAACAGGCTGTCCCACACAAGCTGCACACGCTGCCTGACAGCCAACCGCAACGGATCGCTTGCCTGATAACTGCCGCCGTTTTCATCCTCGTATTCCATGCTCACGCTTGCATTGTGCACACCGGAAGCCGCGGTGTGAGCCGCCTGCAAAGAAAGCGTCCAGACATAGCTTTCACCTGCATCCAATGCGGTCAGATACTGCGAACCGACTCCTTCACAGGTAATTTCACCGTCTGCCGCAGCAAAGCGGAGCATGATGTTGCGAACCGCTTTTTCGGGGTGATTGTTGACAATTTTCACGGTCAGTTTTTTCTGCTCACCCGGCAGGAGGGAGTCCCCCTCAATACTGTAGCTTGTCACGGAAAGTCGCGGTTGGCTGCGGTCAGCTTCGCTTTCCGCTTCCTGCGTTGTCGAAATGCGGAATGTAAAATAAGTACCGACACTCACAGGGGTTCCGTTCAGGGTTTCGCCGTCAAAACGCACAGCCGCATTGTAGGTCCCTGCCGCGAGTCCTGCGGTCGGAAAGCTGACCGTACCGCTTTCTGCCTGCCCTGCGGCAATGTCACCGAGAGCATCTTTGCCCAAAGAGCCGATGCCCTCTGCAGAGACGTGCATGGTGACACCATAGAGCACACTTTTGCCTGTGTTGAGCACCGAAAAACTGAGGTTACCCGTCTCACCTGCCGTAATTGCAGACGGAATGTTCCTGCTGCCGATTTCGAGTCTTGCGGATTGGTGCACCGTCAGCCGCAGAACATCCTCCGCCATACCGGGGCTGCCGTCAGCCTGCGTAAAGCTGACCGACACGTGTGCTACGTGATTTCCGTCTGCCGCATTTGCGGAAACTGCAACGGGAAGCGTCCATATATAGCTTTCTCCGGGAGCAATTGCATCAACATATTGTGTTCCCGTGCCGACAGGAAGAATATCTCCGCTATCCTCGGAAAAGGTCAGTTTGCACGCGGTTGCCGCGGCGGTTGTACTCATATTCTGCAGAGTGATATACACATACGCAGTTTCACCTGCAACAAGCCCGCCCTCGGATACGGTGCAATGTGTGAGCATGAGCATTGCAGCCGAACCGTCCGTTGACGTTGCGGAAACAGGCACAACGGAAAATATAAAAAGTAAAAGAAATGTAATCAGTTTTTTCATAGCAAAGCCTTTCTTTTACAGCTCACGGATATTATCGACAATGCTGTTCTTTGTTTCGCGGCGAAGTCGCACAACAAGGTTGAGCAGACACACTGCAAGCAACGCACCGACAAACACAAACGACGGCCAGAGGGTAAAGTCGTGCATAAAGAAAGTGGTCTGCATGACTTTTTCATACACAAAAATGCCGATTCTGAACAATGCCGTACCGCCGTAACCGATGCCGCAACCGATGCCGAACACATACAGATATTGCAGCCAATAGATTTTTCGCAGATCTGCCGCAGCAGCACCCACGGCACGCAGAGTGCCGATGACACGTCTGCTTTCGCGGATTCTTGCATTGGTCGCATTGCAAAGCGTAGCAGCGGTGATACAGAAGAACAATGCAAGTAAGGCAAACAGCATAACCACCACTTCGGCTCTGTCTTTCTGCATTTCCTGTGCCCATTCATAATTGGAAAACAGATAATAAGAATTGACCCTTGTTCCGACTTCGTCAAGCAGATTCTTCACGGTGGTCTGTGCGGTTTCGTCGGTGTTGTCACGCAGGTTCACGTCCATGTTGCGTACGCCTGCATCAATACCCAAAGCACGCATTCCGCGATCAGTCGTCACAACACAGGTGGTGTTATAAATTCCCTGCGAATGATATTCCATCATACTTTCAATACCTGCCCCGTCGGCAACCGCACCAATCTCGATTTCCTTGACTACGTGCTTGATCTTGTCCGTACCGAGATATTCTTCATACTCCAAAGGCCCGTTGAGCCAGTGCAGAGTCAGCTTGTCACCGGGGTAAAAAGCATCCTTGTAAACCACGCGGGCAGCTTCGTCAAGATCCTTTTGCGTGGTATGCTCTGTAAAGCTGCTTGATCCCCAGCCACCGTTACCGTAGTCATTCATGTAAAACCCTTTCGGGGCGATCATAATGACCTGTCGTCCTGCATGGATTTCATCCATATTCCCTGTGCCCTCATAGCAAACCTCCAGCAGTGCTTCGGCTGCCTTGTCATCCACCACGATCAGCGGAAAGGTGAATGCCGTTTCGGGCAATTCCAGATTGTTCAGGAATTGTTGCATTTGAGGCAGAACCACCATTTCGGCTACGTCGGGTGCAAAGATGATGGTTGTGTTAAAATCTTCCGTCATAGAGGGGAATTCATAGGCATATTGGCCTGCACACTCCAGCATATAAGGTGTCGGCATACCTGCATCCAGGCAGACATTGGTGGCACGGGAAACATACATTTCTTTTACATACGGGTTTGCACGGATGCGTGCGACATCCCCCTCAGTAAACCACTGCGATTTATCGTCCACGTTGATCCAGCCGTACAGATACATCTGCTGTGCATTGATGAAAAAATCGGTCGGATAGCGGAAGCTGTCGCTGAATTCTTCGACCAATGCACTCGTGCCCAGAGTGGCAAGCAGAATGCCGAGCGAAAGAAAGATTGCCATACCGCTTTGTTTTGCACCGCGAAGCTTGATTTCGCGGTTTGCAAGCAGCATCGGAGCACGGAACTGCGTTTTTGTTTTTATTTTTCTGCGTTTCATTTTTACACCGATGTCGGTGTTACGAAGTGCCTGCATGGGAGTGATACGGGTCGCATTGATCAGCGGAATCATGGCGGCGAGCATGACAACCGCCATACCCAACAGGGCACTGAGAACAAAAACATACCATGCCGGACGATAGGAAAAACCGTCAGCCATGATTCTTACCACAATGTAAACACCCGCATACGAAAGCAGCAAGCCTGCAGGAACGCTGCACAGGGCAATGAGCAACGCTTCTCTGCCGAAAATATTGACGATCTGCTTTTTGGTTGTGCCGACTGCACGCAAAAGACCGATCTGCCGTCTGCGCTCCTGCAGATTCATGTTGAACGCACTGACAATGCCGAAGCACGTACCGACCACAAGCACGATCCCCAGGAAACACAGCGTATAAAGCGTATCAAATCCTGCAGTGTCCTCGGTGGTGTAAAAGCCTTCATAAAAGAACTCAACACCGGCGATGGTTTTGTCTGTAAAATCGGTTTCATTATACAGTTTTGTCACCATTCTGCCCGTCGGTTGATTCCATTTGCCGTACATCAGCTCCACGGCTTTTCCGCCGGGGGCAACGGTTTCGGTATCGGCAAGGTAGGCGGCAGGATAATCGTTATAAACGGAGTATTCCATACGTTCCCAACCGTGTTCAAAACGAAGGGATCGGCGTTTGTCGGTTAAAATACCGACAAGGGTATAAGTCTGCTCTACCGGCTCAAATACACCGCCGTTGCCGTCGGGAATTTCGACAAGCAGGGTGAATGTATCTCCCACTGCAGCTTCTAACTGCATTTGCGAAAGAGCGGACACTTCCACAGCGATTTCGCCTGCTGTTTCGGGCAACCTGCCCTCAACAAGGGTCTGTCGGGTCATGGTGCGGAACTCTTCATTCCCCACGGCAATGCACATACCGCGTTCACGTTCTTCTTCGGTCAGATACGCATATGCGACATTTTTTGCCGTTACCGTTTCGCATGCGGAGCTGACTCTGAACAGGTCGGTCAGGTCCTTCCCCTCACTGTCAAGTACAATGAACTGCTGTTCACCGATGCGATTGAGGCGGCGTTCTGCCGTACTTTCCTGCGAAGCGTTGAAAAACAGCAGGATGCTTGCCGAAAATGCAATGGACAGAATGATGCCGACAATGAGCAGAATATATTGCTTTTTCCGTATTTTCAGGTTGCCCAGAGCAAGCTGATTGACGGTCAGATTCTTTTTCATTTTTCAGTCCTTTCCGTCAGACAGGCAGGCTGTCCGACGTGATTTTTCCGTCTTCAATACGGATGATGCGTTGCGAATGCTCGGCAACGGACAGATCATGCGTGACAAGTACAAGTGTGATACCGAATTCACGGTTGACAAGCTGCAAAAGAGACAGCACTTCCCTGCCGCTTTTGCCGTCAAGGTTACCGGTCGGTTCATCCGCAAACAGAATGGCAGGCTTGTTGGCGAGTGCACGGGCAATGGCAATACGCTGCTGCTGACCGCCCGACATGGCAGAGGGCAGATGATGCAGCCTGTCCTCGATTTCAAGCACTTCGATGAGTTTTTTGAGGTAGGCTTCGTCCTTGTGTTTGCGGTCAAGCATAATGGGCAGCAGAATGTTTTCATACCCCGTCAGCTCCTGCACAAGGTTGTAAGCCTGAAAGACAAAACCGAAGCGTCTGCGACGCAGAATGGACAGCTGATTGTCGTTGTAACCGCTCAAGGGTTTTCCGTCATAATACACTTCACCGCCGTTCGGGTTTTCAAGTCCGCTGAGCAGGTGCAGAAACGTAGACTTTCCCGAACCGCTGGGTCCGATGACAGCCGTAAAGCTGCCTTTTTCAAACGCTGCGGTGATGCCGTCCACGGCAGAAACGATATTTTCACCGCTGTAATATTCTTTTCTCAGATCTTTGCATTCCAGAATGTGCATAGGGCAATACCTCCTTTGATGACTATATTATACACCCCAAATCTTACGATTCGGTGACTTTTATCTTACGTTTTCGTAAGATAAGCCTTTTTTTGTGTTGTTTTTGTCTTGTTTGCGGCAAAAATCTGTGTTACAATAAAGACGGACGTTGTATAATTTTATACACGGTATCTTTTTCAAGGAACAATTATGAGGAGAATCGCAATGAAAAAACATTTCAGACAAATGCTGAGCTTACTGCTGTGTGTAGTCATGGGAATTCCGTTTTCTCTGTTGGCAGTGGCTGCCGATGCAACAGCCGATAGTCCCTACGGTGCATTCACAGAAGACGATTTTCTGATCACCAAGGGTACAAAAATTGTCAACCGCAAAGGTGAAGAAATCGTTCTCAAAGGTGTCAACATCGGTTCGTGGATGATCTGGGAAGACTGGCTGAGTCCGTATGAACAAGCCACCGACCATTACAATGCTTTTGAAGTGCTGACCGAACGCTTCGGTGTTGAAAAGACGTATGACCTGATGAACACTTACATGGACAACTGGTTCACCGAATACGATATCGATCAGATCGCAAAAATGGGCTTCAACTGTGTGCGTGTTCCGTTCTGGTACCGCAATTTCTATTACGATGACATCGGCACAAAAATCCTTGACGAAAACGGCGAATGGGATTTTTCCCGTCTGGAGTGGGTTGTTTCCGAATGTGCAGAAAGAGGACTGTATGTGATTCTCGATATGCACGGTGCTCCCGGTTTTCAGAGTGATGCTCCCCACAACGGCAAAGGCGGCTCCTGCGGATTGTATGAACAGACCGAAGAAGGCGAATTTTACCGCGGTCTGACGGTCGAACTCTGGACTGCCATTGCAGAACGCTTCAAAGGTCATCCTGCTGTTGCAATGTATGACCTGCTCAACGAACCCATGTGCGATGTACCGACCAACGAAATTGACAGACGTGTCAAAAATGAATTCATTTATACCATCCTCTATGATGCTGTCCGTGCAGCGGACCCCGACCACATCATCACCATGGAATGCATCTGGACAGGTTTTGCACTGCCGCAGACATGGCTCAAGGGTTGGACAAATGTTGTGTATCAGGTACATTTCTACAACAATTCCGACTTCATTTTTGCCCTGTTCCTGCTGTTGCAGAAGATTCTGCATCCCAATGTTCCGATGCTCATGGGTGAATTCTATCCGCATCAGAAAACCACATGGGAAGGCTGTTTCAGATCCATGAAACTCTTCAACTACAGCTGGATGCTGTGGACCTACAAGGCTGCAGGCCATATGATGTGGGAATCCGACTGGTGCCTGTACGGCAGCCGTGACGGCTTTGAAAGAGCCAAACTTGAGACCGACTCTTATGAGGAAATCGCACGCAAACTCGGCAGCTGTATACGTACCGAAAACGGCTATGTTGACACAGGTCATTACGAACGTGATGTTGCAGCATGGATCGGCTGAGGTTTAATAACAACTGAACAAAAAAATGATATCGGGGTACCCTGCTCACAAAGGGTATCCCGATTTTGTTTTTGTAAAACACGTGTTCATTCTTTTTTGCTAAAATATTCTTGACTATGTGCTTTACATTTGATAATATTTATTTATATATACTTATTATATAACCGCACACAAAGGAGGCATTTTCCATGAAAAGTTCATTCCGCTGGTACGGCGACAGCGACCCCGTAACACTCGAATATATCCGTCAGATTCCCGGTATGCGTTCCATTGTTTCCGCTGTGTATGATGTAAAGCCCGGTGAAGTATGGCCGGAAGAAAGCATCAGATACATTGCCGACCGCTGCAAAGAAAACGGCCTTGTATTCGATGTGGTCGAATCCATCCCCGTGACCGAAGAAATCAAACTCGGCAGACCCGAACGCGAACGTCACATTGAAAATTACTGCGAATCCATCCGCCGCTGTGCAAAATACGGTGTCAAGTGCGTGACCTACAACTTCATGCCCGTGTTTGACTGGACCAGAACACAGCTTGACAAAGAAGCCGAAGACGGTTCAACAAGCCTTGTCATGTATTGGAAACAGATGAAAGGACTTGATCCCCTCAAGGACGATATTCACCTGCCCGGTTGGGATTCCTCTTACACACAGGATCAGGTGCGTGAACTGATCACCGCTTACGGTGAGATCGGTGAAGACGGACTTTGGGAAAACATTGCCTATTTCCTTAGAAAAGTCATTCCTGTGGCTGAAGAATGCGGTGTTGTGATGGCAATTCATCCCGATGATCCGCCGTATCCCATTTTCGGACTGCCGCGTATTATCACCTGCGAAGAAAACCTTGACCGTTTTTTGAAAATCGTGGACAGCCCTGCAAACTCCCTTTGCTTCTGCACAGGCTCGCTCGGCTGCCATCCGAAAAACGATATGCCCTCGCTTGTGCGTAAATACTCTGCCATGAACCGCATCGGTTTCATGCACCTGCGTAATATAAAAATTCTGCCCGACACCTCGTTTGAAGAATCGGGTCACATCACAAGCAAAGGCTCGCTTGACATGAACGCCATCGTCAAGGCACTCGTCGAAACAGGTTTTGAAGGCTATTTCCGTCCTGACCACGGCAGAATGATCTGGGGCGAAACAGGCAAACCCGGCTACGGTCTGTTTGACCGTGCACTCGGTTCGGCTTATATCAACGGTCTTGTTGAAGCCAACGGCGGTGTCATTGAACTCAACTGAATAAACAGGAGGATATAAAAAATGATCGATCTCCCTTTGAAAGTAGACTATACCGGTAAAGTTGTTGTTATCACAGGTGCAGGCGGACTCATCTGCGGTGCTATGGCAAGAGCCTTTGCACAGTGCGGTGCAAAAGTCGCTGCCCTCGACCTCAACGAAGAAGCTGTTAAGAATCTTGAAAACGAACTTGTTGCAGAAGGTTTTGTCTGCAAGGGTTACAAAGCAAACGTGCTTGACCCCGAAGCACTCAAAGCCGTACACGAACAGGTCATCGCTGACCTCGGCAAGTGCGACATCCTCGTCAACGGTGCAGGCGGCAACAATCCCCGTGCCACCACCGACAACGAATACCAGCACGAACACAAGGAAGGCGGCAAGTCCTTCTTTGACCTCGATGCAGACGGTGTTGACTTCGTATTCAAACTCAACTTCCAGGGTGCACTGCTGCCCACACAGGCATTTGCCGTGGATATGGTCGAAAAGCAGGCAGGCTGCATTCTGAACATTTCGTCCATGAATGCTTACACACCCCTGACCAAGATTCCTGCATACTCTGCTGCCAAGGCAGGTATTTCCAACTTCACACAGTGGCTTGCTACCCACTTTGCAGGCACGGGAATCCGTTGCAATGCCATTGCTCCCGGTTTCCTTGTGTCCTCACAGAACAGAGGGCTCCTGTTCAACGCTGACGGCACCCCGACCGCCCGTTCGGCAAAAATTCTGAACGGCACACCCACCCACCGCTATGTGGATGCAAGCGAGCTGCTCGGTGCAACACTGTTCCTGTGTGACGACAGATCCGCTTCCGCTGTTACGGGTGTTGTCATGCCCATCGACGCAGGCTTCTCGGCCTACTGCGGTGTTTAAAAATAAGAAAGAATCCTTTTTGGAGGTACAATAAAATGACCGTTATTGACAGACTTGCCCGTTCGGGTATTGTACCCGTTGTGGTACTTGACGATGCAAAAGATGCTGTCCCCACCGCCGAAGCGATGCTCAAGGGCGGTATTGACGTTATGGAAATCACATTCCGCACAGCTGCTGCTGCCGATTCCATCAAGGCCGTTTCCGAAAACTGCCCCGATATGCTCGTCGGTGCCGGTACGGTGCTAACCATGGAGCAGTGCAAAAAGGCTGTGGAAATGGGTGCAAAGTTTATCGTGTCCCCCGGTTTCGATGCCGAAATCGTCAGTTGGTGCATTGAAAACAACATTGCCGTCACCCCCGGTTGCGTGACCCCGACGGAAATCACCGCCGCAATCAAGCTGGGTCTTAACATCATCAAATTCTTCCCCGCCAATGTATACGGCGGACTCAATGCCATGAAAAACCTTGCCGCACCTTTTGTCGGTATCAAATTCATGCCCACAGGCGGCATCAACGCACAGAATCTGCGTGAATACATTGATGCTCCCTTCATTCATGCAGTCGGCGGCAGCTGGGTCTGCCCGAAAGCTGACATCGCCGCAGGCAATTTTGAAAAAATCACCGCACTGTGTGCAGAAGCACGCCATGCGGCATTCGATTGATCGGGAGGTTGCACCATGCCTTATATCAAACTGACCACCACCGCAAAGGTGGCACCGCAGACAGCAGATGCCATCAAAGCCGACTTCGGCAAAGCGATCGAAAATTTCCCCGGCAAGAGCGAACAGTGGCTCATGGTTGCCATTGAAGACGGCATTCCCATGTGGATGCGTGGCGACAATTCCGCTGACACCGCCATGGTGGATGTGGAACTGTTGGGTGCTGTCAACAAAAATGCAAGCAGCAACATGACCGCTGCCGTGTGTGAGATTCTTGAGAAGAACCTCGGCATCGCACCCGACCGTGTGTATGTCAAATACACGGGCTATTCCGACTGGGGCTGGAACGGCGGCAATTTCTGATAAAACATCAACTGAAAAGAGGATATAAAAATGGCAAAAGTCATTACTTTCGGCGAACTGATGCTTCGCCTGCAACCCTACAATTATGAACGCTTCGTACAGTGCGATCATGTCGAATTTACCTTCGGCGGCGGTGAAGCCAATGTGGCGGTATCACTTGCAAACTACGGCATGGACGTCGCTTACGTTACAAAACTTCCGACCCATTCCATCGGTCAGGCAGCTGTGAACAGCCTGCGCAGATACGGCGTTGATACCACCAAGATCGTCCGCGGCGGTGAAAGAGTGGGTATTTATTTCAACGAAAAAGGTGCTTCACAGAGAGGTTCTGTCTGCATTTACGACCGTGCAGGTTCTGCCATTCAGAAAGCAAGTGCAGAAGATTTTGACTGGGACAGCATTTTTGACGGTGCAGAATGGTTCCACTTTACGGGCATCACACCTGCTTTGGGCGAAAATCTTGTTGAAATCTGCAAGCAGGCCTGCATTGCCGCTAAAAAGAGAAATATTAAAATTTCCTGCGACCTGAATTACCGCGGCAAGCTCTGGACAAGAGAGCAGGCAAGAGCCGCCATGACCGAGCTTTGTCAGTATGTTGACGTGTGTATTTCCAACGAAGAAGACGCAAAAGACGTGTTCGGCATTGAAGCAGAAGCTACCGACATCTATGCAGGCGAAATCAACCGTGAGGGTTACAAGAGTGTTGCCCGTCAGCTTGCCGACAAATTCGGCTTTGAAATGGTTGCCATCACGCTGCGTGAAAGTCATTCCGCATTCGACAACGGCTGGAGTGCCATGCTTTATAATGTAAAGGAAGACGAATACTGCTTCTCCAAGAAATATGAGCTGCACATCATCGACCGTGTCGGCGGCGGTGACAGCTTCGGCGGCGGTCTGATTTATTCGCTGATGAACGGCAAGTCCACACAGGCAGCGGTTGAATTTGCAGTTGCAGCCAGTGCACTCAAACACTCCATTGAGGGCGACTACAACATGGTCACCGTCGCAGAAGTCGAAAAATTAGCAGGCGGCGACGGCTCGGGCAGAATTCAGAGATAACAAATTCAGGGGGGGGCTGAAAAACAGCCCCTTCTTTCTTAAATCGCTATTTTGGATGAACGCAAAGGAGCTTATTACTATGCAAAAACAATGGATTTATTAATTAAAACAGGAGAAGGAAAATGAAAAAGAACACCCTTTATTTTGGATCTTTTAAACAGTATGACAAGGTTTTTCTGACCGCAGAAAACGGCATTGATCCGGCAAACGTCTGCGGTGTTGCCTTTGAGGGCGAGACCCTGTACATTGCCGACAACACAGGTCTTTTTGTGTACGCGGACGGCAAATTGCAGAAAACCGATTACAAGGCAGACCGCCTTTTTACCCGCAAAGGCAAGCTGTTTGCCGCCATCGGAAACTCGCTGGGTGAAATGAAAAAGGGCAAGATTGAAAAGACAGCTGCTTTCGATGCACCTGTCATTGACATCAGCATTGCTCTGGACGGCTCTGTATGGCTGCTGACAGAAAACGCACTGTACCTGCAGAAAGACGGCACTTTTGAACACATTGTGGACGTACCCGACAATACCGTCTGCCTGTCTGCACGCGACAACAAGGCAAAGTACGGCGAGACCGTTTACATCGGCTGCACCGAAGAAGGCCTGTTGTCTATGAAAGGCAAACGTCGCCACTGGGCAGAACTGCTTCCCGACATCACCGGTGCACTGAGCAAAAAAATCAACTGCATTGCAACCGATGCACTCGGTCATCTGTGGGTCGGTTCGGACGAAGGTTTAAACATTTACGACGGCAGAAATTACTGGTTCAACGGCAATGATTTTTATTCCGTTCCCGACGGCCGCATCAACGATATGCACTTCACATCCGACGGTAAAAAATATTTTGCAACCGACACAGGCCTTATCACCCTCATTGAAGGTAAAATCTCTTACTATTCCTTCGGTGCATGGCTGCTGCATCCCACGGTTACAAAACTTGCTGTTTCCGAAGACGGAACCATTGCGGCCGTAACTCCCCGCGGTATCAGCCTGATCACACCGCAATACATGACACTTGCCGAAAAGGCAGCTCATTTTGATGCACTCGCTGACAAATATTACTGCCGCAACGAAGGCTACATGGTCAGCAGGGCATTACGCAAATACGGTGACATGGATTCGGGTTGGCTGCCCAATTCCGATAATGACGGCCTGTTCACGGGTCTTTACTGCGCAAGCCAGTGTTTCCGTTATGCCGTTACAGGGGACGAACAGGCTAAATCCAATGCAAAACGTGCCGTGGAAGCCATGATCAAGCTGACCGAAGTCACAGGTAAAAAAGGTTTCACCGCACGTGCAACCCGTTATGCCCACGAAGAAAACTTCGGCACAGGCAACCGCGAAGAATGGCATATCTGCGAAGACAACCCCGATTGTGAATGGTTGGGCGAAACCTCAAGCGACGAAATGACAGGTCATTACTTTGCCTATGGTATTTATTTTGATCTGCTTGCCGATGAGGATGAAAAGAAGAGAATTGCAGGTGTTGTCAAAACCATCACCGATCACATCCTCGAAAACAATTTCCACCTGTGCGATGTGGACGGCGTTCCGACCACATGGGCAAACTGGGAACCCGACCTGCTGAACAACGATGACCGCTGGTATTATGAAAAAGGCACCAATTCACTTGAAATTCTGTCTTTCCTGAAAACAACATACCATGTCACGGGCGAAGAAAAATACAACGAAGTTTACAATATGCTCATTGCAAAGCACCACTATGCAATGAACTGCATGCAATACAAATGTGAAGACGGTCACGTTGCACACATCGATGATCAGCTTGACTTTACCAATATTTATCCGCTGCTGATGTACACCGATTGTCCCGCACAGCGTGAAGTGTTCAAGATGGGTCTGACCCACCACTGGCAGTATGAACGCACCGAACGCTCCCCGTTCTTCAACATTGTTTACGGTGCACTGACGGACAACTCCTGCGACCTTGAAAACGCAGCAAAGAGCCTGGCAGAAATGAACCTCGACCTCGTTCGTTGGCCTGTGTTCAACTCCTACCGCAAGGACATTGTATGGGATACCGAGCAAGAAGAAATGGGCGTGCCCGCACAGCTGAAATACCCCGTGGAATTCGGTTCAAGAGTACTTGTGCATTACGACGGCAATCCCTTTGTCTGTGATTCGGGTGCAGAAGAATTTGTACAGATCAACTCAAAAATCGTCAACCGTACTTCCACACTGCCCGGCACCGGTGCAAACGGAATGTGTTCCATGCAGCCGTATGTTTTCCTGCTTCCCTACTGGATGGGCAGATACCACGGTTTGCTCGGCGATTGATTTCTTTTACAGCCATATCGCTGTACAATAAAATATTAACAGGTACTTTTAAGCAACGCTTACACTTAAAAGTACCTGTTTTTTTTTGCTTATTTTAAATTTTCGTTATCGATGATAAGACGTAAGGTTGAAGTCTTTGATTTCCACCGTACAGTCATAATTGCCGTGAATTTCAAAGCCGATGTTGGTGCCGCCGATATAGAAATCGGAAAGTGAAACTTCTTCACCGAAAACATTGTCCTCGTTGGCTCTGTCAATGACCTCGGCAAGATGCGGTGTAAGGTCCACTCTGACGGTTGTCCATTCGTCCGACAAAACAGGCTGACCACCGCTGAGCAATGTACGCATTGTGCCGTAAGTATCCTTCGTCGAAAGGGTATAAATCATGTTTCCGCTGACGGTATCAACTGCCCAGTAGGTGTCATTGTGTCCTCTGTTATCAAACAGATCCACACCGAACCAGATAAAGTTGTGACCGTCTGTATCCTTGAGGTAAAAATAAGAAAGGAACTGTACGGCATTGACACCATCGGTGTTTGTAGTGTCCTTGAAATCGGCAAGACGCAGCTTGAGATCAAGCACAAAACGGTTGTTGTCAAGATTGTAAACAGCCTTTTCACTTTCATCAAGTGCCGCATAATCCACCAGAGGAGATTGCTCAAGCAAAAGGTGCGGCCAGTTTTCATAACCTGCAGGCTGTCCGTTATAAACCGCTGCCGCATTCAGCCGCAGAGCAACACTGTTTTCATCCTTGTTGTAAGTAACCCACTTGGATGTGCCGTCGGTCAGGGTATACGCATCGCTTTCAATGCGGTCATTCCACAGACAATCGCCCGCATTCCACTGTGCAATCATCCATGCAGGTACATTTTCAGAGTCCGCAAATGCAAACTCACCCAGTGCGACCGCATTTCCGTTTTCGGTTTCCTGCGAAAGCACGGTGAAGCCGTCCGAAAAATCGGCATCCGTAAAAAGGGATCTTCCTTCAAGGCCGTCAAGCGGAATGCCCAGAGCCGAAGAAAGTGTAAGCAGCAGCATAAAAAACACAGAAATAATTTTGTTGAGCATAAGCAACCTCCGTTTTTTATTATATCTTACTACAATTCTGACAGAGAATCAAGAACAGGACAAAAACCAACATCTGCTTACCCAAGAAAACGGCTTCGCCGTAACGCGGCGACCGTTTTCGATTCGTCCATCTCCGAGCACGTGAAGCGTGCGTTCGGAGGGACATACAATATTTTTTACTTTATAGAAAACGCAGTTTCCTATAAAGTAAAAAAGGATTGCCCTTTCGGACAATCCTTTCGTTGCGGTTTTGGGGCATCAGCCGAGGGAAATGGTAACAACAGTGTCTTCGGTGATGTTGTCGATGTTATAAATTGCATAGTAATAATGGGTGTCGGTGTTGGAATCGAAGTCGGACAACCATTCACTGCTGTACTGTCCGCCCACTTCATTACCGGGAGTCCAGGTAACGGTTACGTTCTGGGTTTCACTGTACTTATAAACAACGAGGGACAAATTGTCGCCGTCGCCGACAGCATAGACATTGCCCTGCAGCTCATCCGGTGTTGCACCCTGCATGACAGCGTAGTCCAGAACATTGGAGTCATTTTTGATGGTGACATCGTGTGTCACATTCATATCCTGCAGGAAGGGAAGATTGATACCGAGGAAGTTGAGAATCATACGAAGGATACGCATGATAAGATTCATCGTATCGGAGCTTTCCTTGGTCTTGACACCGCTTACATTGACCGTTACGTCGGTGGTTACATCGGGCACAGTGTAAAGTCTGTTGCCGGCTGCATCCGTACCGTAACTTGTGAGAGTTTCAAGAGATACAAGGCCGATCTGGCTGAGGAAGGCACCGGGATCAAAACCGAGTTCGTCAGCAAGGGTGGAAGAACCTCTTGTGACGCTTACTTTCAGATTGTTGACAACGGTATCCTTACCGAGAACAAGACGGAAATCAAAGCTGTCACCGTAATAAACTACTTTATAGTTGGTGTTTTCAAGGGTACGGCAGCGGTATTCACCGTCTTCGCCCTTGGGCAGGTAAACAAAGAAATGGTTACGCAGCAGCACTTCTTCGCCTGCTGCATTGCGTTCGACAACATTAATAACAATGTCCTGATTGACAAGAACGGAGTATTCACCCTTAACGTTGGGCTGCACATTCACACCGTTTGCACGGACAACTACAGTGGTGGGGTTGAACTTGGGAGAAGTCATAACCTTGAAAGTCACAATCTGGCCGGCAGAGGCAGGCATGCTTTCAGGCATTTTTTCAACCGTGTAGTAAACGGGATTTTCGGGGAAGTAAGAAGCAATAACATCCTTTGCAAGAACAAAACGGTCGTTCTTTTCGTCATACAGGAAATCGTTTTCGTATTTCCATTCATCACTTCTGGCGGGATCGGTGTCAAGAACATAGTTATAATCGCCGTCCTTGGATGTGGCAAACCAATAACCGTCCTTATAGTAGTCGCCATATTCCTGATTCACGGTAGGCTGCTTGAAAGTAACCGTAAATTCACCTTCACCGTCATCGACAATACCTGTAACGGGCATTGCATACGGAGCGAGTGCATCTGTGGGATCCGCAACTTCCATTGCGGCTGCAGGAGCGATTACGCAAGCTGTCATAAGCAGGGAAAGAAGCACGCACAAAAACTTTTTCATGGATAAAGACCTCCTGTTGTTTTCTGATTTTATTGTATTAAAAAATTTATAATTTGTCAATGTCAATCATATTGCACAATTGTGTTCAATAAGTAAATTTTCAACACACATTATGACAAACCTACGCTCTTACGCAGCACCAGTCTTGCATCGGCAGCCGTGATGTGACAATCCCAGTCAGCATCGGCACATTCTTCCTGCATGGGGGTAAGAGCCTCCAGGCCGACCGCAGCTCGCAAAGTCAGTCTTGCATCGGCTGCTTCAATGATGGCATTGCCGTCGGCATCACCTGCCAGCAGACGTCTGCCGTAAAAGGAAAAGACAGTACCGAGCACAGGCGCCGTCACCACATACACAGGGTCGCCCTGCTTGTAAGTGCTGACGATATAATATAAGCCGGGTCCGCAACTGCGGAACGAAACACTTGTGCGGTCATAACTGACATCAAGCATCTGTGTTGTATGATTTTTTTCATTGACGTAATATGCATTGCAATACCCGCGCAGGAACACATCATCCAACGGAAGCCGCAACACAGGTGCACTTGCCGTCTGGAAGGTGTTGCCGTTGCCGTACAGGTAATAAATGTCATACAAACGGAAGGGTCGTGATGTCGGCACAGCCTGTTGCACCGTTTCGTATACTTTGCCGCTGGTGATACAATCTGCGGTGAGATACGCATTCTGCGGAAACAGGTCAGATGCACGATAGATGCAACTGACACCCGATTGCACATCCGCAATGCCGTACATTTCACCGAAGCTGACATACACCGTGCAAACGGAAGAATATCCGTCCGCCCCTTTGCATCGCAAATGCACATAACCGCCCTTTGAAAGCGTTGTACTGCCGCCCTCACTGCCTGCGACAACCATCCATTCGGAACCGTTTGCGGAAAGCTCATACTGTTGCACCGAAGAGAGCAGGTGGGCAGGTGTTTCAAAATGAAGAACAGCAGAATCTGCCTGCTCCTCAACATAACACCAGGTGATTTCCGAGGGGACAGCGGCTGACACAGACACACTGCACACGCCGCAAAACAAAACCAACGTCAGTATACAAGATATAAAACGCTTCAAAAAATCATCCCTTTGCACATCAGGCATCGTAGCCGTTGGGATTGTTTTTCTGCCAACGCCAGCTGTCTTCGCACATCTTGTTGACATCGCGTTCTGCTTTCCAGTTGAGCAGTTCATTGGCTCTGGAAGCATCTGCATAAGAAGTATCGATATCGCCGGGACGACGTTCCACGATCTGATAAGGCAGCGGTTTGC
This sequence comes from Clostridia bacterium, assembly GCA_017435865.1. Classification (GTDB taxonomy): domain Bacteria; phylum Bacillota; class Clostridia; order Oscillospirales; family Acutalibacteraceae; genus RUG806. The sequence continues at coordinate 24,835 of JAFSEF010000112.1, read as the reverse complement.
CGCAGGCTTTTTCAAATGCGTGTACAAGGTCAAGAACACTGACACCGTGACCGGTGCCGAGGTTGAAAATTTCGGAGCCTGCTGTTTTCAGTGCACGTTCCACCGCACGGACATGGCCGATGGCAAGGTCAGTGACATGGATGTAGTCACGCACACCCGTACCGTCGGGTGTGTTGTAGTCATCACCGTAAACGCTGAGTTTTTCGCGTTTGCCGACTGCAACCTGGGTGATGTAGGGCATGAGGTTGTTGGGAATGCCGTTGGGAGCTTCACCGATCATGCCGCTTTCATGTGCACCGATGGGATTGAAATAACGCAGAATGCAGACGTGCCATTCGGGATCGGAAATGCACAGATCCTTAAGGATGCGTTCAATATACAGTTTGGTGGTACCGTAGGGATTGGTGGTATTGCCTTCAGGCATATCTTCCTTGAACGGAACGGGATTGCTGTCGCCGTATACGGTTGCGGAAGAACTGAAAACAATGCACTTGCAACCGGCATCGTTCATGGCTTTGAGCAATGTAACGGTACCTGCAATGTTGTTATCATAATAAAGAATCGGCTTGGAAACACTTTCGGGAACTGCCTTGAGTCCTGCAAAGTGAATAACAGCTTCGGGTCTGACGGCTGCAAAAACCTTGTCAAGACCGTCTTTGTCGCGGATATCGCAGTTATAAACAGGAAAGCTCTTGCCTGTAATTTTTTCAACACGTTTGCAGCTTTCGGGATTGGAGTTGCAGAAATTGTCAAGCACTGCAATGTCAAAACCTGCATTGAGCAGCTCGACACAGGTGTGAGAACCGATGAATCCGGCACCGCCGGTAATAAGAACAGCCATATTATATATCCTCCGGGAATGTTAAAAAGTTCAGTTCAGTTCGTTTGAAACTGTTGTTGCTTCTTCTGTCGGTGTTACGGCAGCAAGCGTGGTTGCGGTTTCTGTGGGCAGCTCGGGTGCAAGTGTGGTTGCCGTCTCTGTGGGCAATTCGGGGGCAAGCGTGGTCGGTTGCATAACATCCGTTATCGCAACATCTGCCATGCCGCTGTTGTCCTGTTCGCGGTTCTTGATCATAAGATTGGTCACAAGGAACGAAACCAACACACACAGCACGGCACCTACGGCAGCAATGGAGGTCAGAACCGTCATGGTGCTGCGGCTGACAAAGGCCTTCGGTGCGTCTTCTTCCTGTGTTTTTTCTTCTGCATCCGTGATGCGTTCAATGGCAAACTCAATCAGCTCCAATGCACAGCGGTTCAGGAAAAGTTCCACCGTTTCATCGGGGAAAGAAGTGATTTCACGCACAGCGGAATCGTCCTCATCCGTGAATGCAATAAAGACCTTTTTGGGAGCCGACATATCGTTGCCTGTGTAATAAGCATTGGTGATGGCAGCACCGTAAGGACAATCCTCCAGTTCGGAAGCCGCAATGGACAGGTTGACGGCATATTCCACAGGCTGCAGATTGCCGATGCTTTCGGCAGACGGTGTAAAACGCAGCAAAGAAGCAAGAACGGGATCCTGTTCGGCAATGCTGCGCAAAAAGACGGATGTCTTTGTGCCGGAAACGGCAATCATGCTCTCTTTTTCTTCCAGCAGTTGTGCAAGAAGATTTGCATGGTAGCGTTCGGATGCATGAATATCAAGAGAAATATCATAAAAATGATTCAGATACGGAAACACCTGTTCACCGAGCATTCGCACGGTACGCTCTTTTTCAAAAGGCAGAAGAATCATATTCTGCTTGCCTGCGGTTGCCGCAAAACCTGAATACAGACCGTCATCCATACAGAAAGACTGCTTACCTTCGGGCACCATGCAATGGGCAAGCATTTCCTCGGAATTGACATCAAAGTCACCGAGTCGCTTGCGGGCACTGACCACATATGCAGCTTCTGCCTGCAGACGCAGACGCAGTGCATCGGAAAGCATTTTTTTGGTTTGTGCATAAATGGAGGGATCCGCCAGCAAAAAGATGACATCCGTTCCCTGAAAACGGGCATAAAACTCAGGAAGTGCTTCTGACATGGATTCGTAAAAAGCAATTTCCTTGCCCGGTTGCAGATATCCCTTTAACATATAACGCAGTTCATCACCGATTTTTTCAGCTTTGTTGTTCCACTGCGTACCAAAGACCAATATCTTAAAATTCAAACCCATTTCTTTACCCTCATCAGTTCTCAGCCGACAACTTCGCCGGCATCTTCTTCATAACCGTAATCTTCTTCGCCGTAGCCATAGTCTTCTTCGCCGTAGCCATAGTCTTCTTCGCCATAGCCATAGTCTTCTTCGCCATAGCCGTAGTCTTCTTCGCCATAGCCGTAGTCTTCTTCACCGTAGCCATAGTCTTCTCCGTAACCGTAGTCCTCTCCGTAACCGTAATCCTCGTCCTCGGCTTCGGTGGGAGCTTCTTCAGGAGCTTCGGTGGGAGCTTCCGTGGGAGCAGCAGTGGGAGCCTGTGTTGCAGGAGTCTGTGCATCAGGTTCATCCGCATCCGCACCGGGAATGGTGGCATCGGGATCGTACGTCTTGCCGTAGTAAGCATCGGGATACAGACAGTCAATGTTGACAGCTGCCTGGGCGGTGTTGACCGTCATATCCTCCCCTGCACGGACCTGTCTTGCAAAGATGCAAAGACGACCGCTCTGGAAATAGTTGGGATAACAGGTGTACAGTGTCAGGATGTTGTCACCTGCCTGTACATCCACGGGAATATCAAACATAGAGTGTGCCTTGATTTCGTCTGCCAGTGCAAGGAAGTCTTCTTCCGAAGCAAAGTCTGTGTACAGGTATTCAAATTCATCGGTTTCGGAGTCGCTGATGGCAATACCGAAAATCTTCCAGTAAGTGGTGCCGTTGAATTTGCTTTCCATTTCAATGACAGGAGCCATGCGGTAGGCACTCAGATCCGTATAACGGGTCAGATTGTAGAACTTCAGTCCGTCATAGGTATTGTGGCCGTAAATGATGGTGTGGCGGCTGAACTGCTTGGAGTTCATATCGTTGCGATAATCAGCAAAGGGGGTACCGTATTCGGTCTTTTCCTTGTAGGTGTTGCGGTACAGGTAATAATCATTGTCATAGGACTGCAGCACAACGGTAGAAAGGTCAAGACTGTCAATGGAAAGCCAACCGACAACATCCTGGTTGATTGCATACAGCTTTGCAAGTACGGGGTTGAGTCCGTCGGGAAAAACAACATCGGGATACAGTGCTTTCAACTCACCCCAGAGGTTGTCAAGGTCAACGTCATTGATCTCTTTTCCTCTCATTTCGTCAACAATCTTCTGCAGATCGTCATCCTTGGTGAGTGTGTCCTTGTAGTTACGCAGGTACACTCCGCAGAACACAAGTCCGCCGATGAGAACCACAAAAGCAAGGTTCATGATAAGGCAACTGATGAACTCGCGTTTTGTTTGTCCTTTATGCGGAACATTGCGCAGAATAAAGGCTTTGAATTTGCCCGGTTTCTTCACTTTTTTGTTTTCGTTTTCGTTGACTTCGGGTTTGTTATAATACAAATCCTGTTCACCTCCGTAATAATTGATCTGCGGTTCTTCCTGCGCATCGTCATACGCTCCCGCATAATCGTAAGCAGAATTTTCACCGATTTCTTCTGCTTCATTGTCGGCAACAGATCTGCCGGCATTCTTCGCACTGCCGTAGTTCATCATCTCGAAAGCCTGCTCGGCTGTCAGGGACGGTTGCTGCGGTGCGGAAATGTCCTCAAAAGCGTCTTCACCATATTCTTCAAAAGCTTCTTCGGAGTATTCTGCAAAATCTTCTTCCGCATACTCCTCAAAAGTCTCTTCGGGATATGCTGCAAAGTCTTCTTCGCGGTACTCATCAAAAGACGCTTCCGCTTGTTCTTCTGCTGCAGATTCCTGCATTTGCGGAACGCTTTCTTCCTCAACAGGAGCGACGGGAATGACCGTTTCTTCCTGCGGTTCTTTCTTTGATTTTCTGCGTTTTTTCTTTTTCTTTTCCGCCTTGCTTTCGTTGCGCAGTTGCTCCTGATTCTGCTGAATCTCCTGTTCAGTCATCATCCAGTCTGTTTTGCTTGCGTGTGCAAGTTCGTCTTCGGCGGAAACGGAATCAAAAACCTGTTCCTGTTCTGTCGCTTTCGTTTTTACGGTTTTTCCGTCTGCGGCAGCATTCTTATTTGTTACGGAAAAACCTTCCGGAAAAAAATTCTGATTATTGTCTTCAGGAGTTTTTATTTTTTTTCGGCTGCTGAAAGTGATGGCACCGTCTTCAAAATCAAGATCTTCCGCATCATCCGAAATAGGATCAATAAAAGCGGGATTGACAAGCGGTCTGCCGTCATTGTGCATGGTTACGGGGATTGGTTTGCCGCCGGGAATCGGATTGTTGCCGGGCTGCGGCGGTGCTCCGTTTTCCCAATCAGCATCAAACACCACACGTTCTCCGGCCGCTGCAGCATACTGAGAAGTGGGAGATTTCTGTTTTTCTTCGTTCTGCTGCGTTGTTTCCTGTGCGTAATAACCTGCAGCATTGTAGCCCGGCTGCTGCATATAAGGCTGCTGCGTGTAGGGCTGTGCATAAGGTTGTGCATAAGGCTGACCGTAAGGCTGTGCGTAGGGTTGTGCATAAGGCGGAATATAAGGCTGACCGTAAGGCTGTGCATAAGGCTGAACGTAGGGTGTATACACAGGCGGCTGCATATAAGGTGAATATGCAGGCGGCATATAAGTCGGGTAGCCTGTGAAATACGGCTGCGAAGGCTGCGAGAAATGATAGCCGTTGACCTCATATTTTGCAGCTGCGGCACGATATGTATCGGCAATCTGTTCGGCAGTATAGTCATCCGCTTTTCTTTGCGGTTCCTTTTCACGATACTGCGTATGCAGAGTACTTTGTGCCTCTTTTTCCTGCGGTGCGGCAACAGGTTCTTCGGCAGCTTCTTCTTTTTTGATTACATCCTTGGCATCTTTACGCATTCCAACATTGTAACGCTTGTAAAGCTCATAATAATTGCTGCCTTTGGAGCCGGATGTGCCGAGTACTTCCGCAAGAATTGCATCAACACTTTCATCCGAATCAGGCAAATAAGCATCTCTTTCCTTTTCAGCCATTTTCAATTCTCCTTATCACTAAACAATTTCTGTTAAACGTCATTTCCATGGATTCTCCCCGTTTTCATGCAGGTCGTACCAGATCTGCGGCAGATGCGGATTGTCATTCTGCACAGCAGCGGAAACATCGGGGACAGCGGCTTCGTTCTGCCTGCGAAGACGGCAGACAAGCACACACCGTGCATCGGTCTGTTCTCCCAAACGATAGGTACAGGTGGAAAGCAGCAACAGCTTGTCCTCCGGCTGTATCTGCACGGCAGGGTTGCGGATAAAACTTCTTTCATGTATGTCATCGGTAAATGCAGCAAAGGCGGCATCGTCCGTAAATTTTGTGTACAGGTAGTAAAAAGCATTGCCGTTGTCATCTTTTTCATCCACATTGGTCAGAAAAACATCACTCACAAACCATTCGTAATCCCCGTACAGGGTGTTGAAGCGGACAACGGGATGGGTTTTGTAATACGCAACCGACAAATAATTTTCCACTTCGGCAAACAACGAGTCATCGGCAATCAGATGATGACCGTACAGGATTGTACACGCAGAAAACTGTGCACGCGAAACCCCTGTCTGACAACGGTAGTCCATAAAAATGCTGCCGCGGCGGTCATATTCAAGATACGGATTGGCACGCATATATTTTTCGTTGTCCTGTGCCTGATACACAGGGAAATCAATGCTTGTTCCGTCAATTGTGATCCAGCCGATGAAGTCAGGATTCTGTGCATACAGGGCTTTGTATTTTTCCTGCATCATAGCAGGCGGCTGACTTTGCGGCAATGCAGCCGTCAACTCGTCCGCGAACACACCTTCATGTTCAAAGAATCCTTGCGGAACGGGCATTTGCGTTGTCTGCGGCTGCGTGGGAACCGGTGTCATAACTACAAGACTTTCGGTCGGTTGCTGCGGCGGTTCATAAAAGGAACTGACAATCAGCAATACACCGATGGCGGCAAGCACCGCAACATTGCAAACGGCAAGCAACATAACTGCAGTGTGCAGCCTTTTTTGCGGCTGTTTACGCTGCTGTGCGTGGGATGTTTTTGCTGCCAATTACAATCGCTCCTTTTTTGAATACATCATGCTTATTATATATATTAGCATACATAACACAACAAAACAAGCTTTTTTAATAATTCTTTTTATTTTTTACCATAGTTGCCTGCAACGGCAGCAAATTGAGAGTACAACAAATATCTTAAATAGGACATAAATACCTGTTTTTTACAGGAACCGCTGTCCTGCGGTAACATATAATGAACTGCGGGCAATCCGCAAATTCTTATAACAAAAGGAGGCAACCATGGCTAAGTATCAATACTTTCAGGACGATGCCTGCGGCTGCTTTTTTGATGCACTTCCGACCAATGTTGTTCGCGACGAGAACAACTGTTGCCGTCAGAACTGCTGTATTCCTGTCTGTCCGCCGCCTGTTGACCCGGGCAGCGGTACAACAGGACCAACCGGGCCCACAGGCCCCACAGGCCCCACAGGACCGACAGGGCCGACAGGGCCGACCGGGCCTACAGGTCTGACAGGTGCGACAGGTGCTACAGGTGCTACAGGTCCTGCAGGCGAAATCGGTCCCGCAGGTCCTGCAGGCGAAATCGGTCCCACAGGTCCTGCAGGCGAAATCGGTCCTACAGGTCCCGCAGGCGAAGTCGGTCCCGCAGGTCCCGCAGGTGAAATCGGTCCCACGGGTCCCGCAGGCGAAGTCGGTCCCGCAGGTCCTGCAGGCGAAGTCGGTCCCACAGGTCCCGCAGGCGAAATCGGTCCTACAGGTCCCGCAGGCGAAATCGGTCCCACAGGTCCTGCAGGTGAAGTCGGTCCCACAGGTCCTGCAGGTGCAGACGGTGTAACACCCACATTCACCATCGGTACCGTCACCACAGGTGATCCCGGCACAGCAGCTGCTGTAACCATCACAGGCACCGCACCCGACTATGTTCTCAACTTTACCATTCCGCAGGGTCCGACAGGTCCTGCTGCATAAAGCAAACTCCGTTCACAACGGCAGACAGGAGCTGTACAAAACAGCTCCTGTCTGTCAGGTGTATCACGGCAATAACGAGGTGAAATATGTATAAATATACTGTTTACGTGTATGCAATATGCAAAAATGAAATGCAGTTTGCACAGCGGTGGTACAACAGCGTAAAAGAGGCAGACGGCATCATTGTACTCGACACAGGATCCACCGACGGAACGGACACTTTCCTTGCTGCCTGCCCGAAAACACAGGTTTACAAAGAAGAAATATCACCCTGGCGGTTTGATACAGCACGCAACAGATCCCTTGAAAAAGTACCTGAAGACGCAGATATCTGCGTTTGCATTGATCTTGATGAAGTGCTGCACAAGGGTTGGAGAGCTGCCGCCGAAGCCGCATGGGAACAAGGTGTGCAACAGCTCAGCTACCGATATACATGGAATTTCAACGATGACGGCAGCGAAGGAACCGTGTTCATGATTGAAAAAATTCACTCCCGACACGGATGGAAATGGACACATCCCGTACATGAGGTCTTGCAATGGGTCGGCGAAGGTGAACCGAAAAAAGCAAGAGCCGCAGGAATACAGGTCGATCATCTTGCAGACAACACAAAACCACGCACACAATACCTTCCGTTGCTGGAAATGTCCGTAAGGGAATCCCCCGAAGATGACCGTAATATGCATTACCTCGGCAGAGAATATATGTATTACCGCCGCTGGGATGATTGCATAAATATACTAAAACAACACCTGCAGCTTCCTACTGCCGTATGGGCAGACGAACGCTGTGCATCCATGCGTTATATTGCACGTTCTTACAAAGAAAAGGGAGATAACGATGAAGCATTGCGTTGGCTTTTGCGTGCCTGTGCGGAAGCACCGCACCTTCGTGAACCGTGGCTGGATCTTGCACGGCACTGTGCCGACCGCAAGGAACACATGGCCTGTGCCGCAGCAGCAGAACGCTGCCTGCAAATTACACAACGACCCGACACTTACATCTCCGAAGCCGCAGCATGGGGCAGCCTGCCGTGGGATCTGTATTCCGTTGCACTGTGGCACACGGGACAAACGGAAAAAGCTCTTGAGGCCGTCCGAAAAGCGGAAGCACTCGCCCCGACAGACAAACGCATCCGTGCCAACCGTATTCTGATGCAAAAGCAAATCTAAAAAAGTGCAGAACAATCATCGTCTGACAAGCTGAGCAGCAACACAGGTAATATCATCGGTTTTTCCCGACGGGCAGGCATTGACCGCTTGTCGGGTTATTTCATTGACCGCTTCACGGATCGGCATTGCCTGTCGGTTGCCGAGAAGCTCTTTGAAACAGGATGCCGGCAAAGGAGCGGCACCGTCTGACAGCAACAACAGTGTATCCCCTTCCTGCAAATCGAACTCCGTGCAGGCAAGATCGGTATCATTGAGGATTCCCAGCGGCAGCGTCTGCTGCTCGATGATTGCCGTTCCGCGTTTGTTCTGCAACACGGAAAAAGAGGCACCTGCCTTGTACAGCTGTGTATGCCCCGTAAACAGATCAATCACGGCAATGTCAAGCGTTGCCATTGTCTCCTGTGCACACCGCAGCAACAAAGCGGCATTGACCATGGACACGGCACACTGCACACTGATACCTGCCTTGAGAAGCGTTGCGGTCAGCGACGAAGCCATCAGGCTGTCCAGTGCGGCACGCTCCCCTGTTCCCATTCCGTCACTGAGAATCATCACAAAACGCCCGAATGCATCACGGAAGCCCGCATAGGAATCTCCGCAATAGGTTTCCCCCGAACCGAGTTGCTGACCCGTTGCGGTCAGAACGGAATAATCGGGTGCTTCGGCAAAACAAAAATGCAATCCGCTGTCATCGGTCGGCACAGGTGCAGCCATATCCACCCCCAATCCTGCAGCCAGTGCGGCTGCAGTTTTTTTGAGCTGATGGCGGTTCCGCGGTGCGGTAAAACTGACATGGACAAACAGATGTCCCTGTGCATCGGTACGGGCACTGACATCCGAAAAACCGTCATCCCCGTTCTGCAATACCGACCGTGCAGCCTGGGCGGCAGCAGGTGCTGCAAACTGTCCGTTCAGGCGGTTGTGTGCAACATCTTCGAGCAGAAATGCGGCCGTTTTGAGCTGCGAAGCCGCCATACTGCGTACGGAGAGCATATCTTTGGTACGTGCACAACGCTGCAGGTAGTGACGGTAGGAATCATTGAAACACTCCGTCAGGGCAACATTGCGACGACACAACACCGTCAGTTTATCGGGCAGGCTTGCAGCAGTCAGCACACCGTCGCGTTGCAGAATATGTACCGCCTGCGAAAACGCAGACCGCATCCCCGGCAGCTCATGCTCCCAACAGAATGAATGACGATGGCAATCCGAACAACACGCGGCACGCACAGTGCGTGAAATGTCGGAAACTTCGGGCTGCGACAGCTTTGTCAGACGTTTCGTAACGGTTTCCACAGAATCGGCATAGCGTGTCACCGCCTGTCCTGTCTGTAGAAGGCAGGTATTGAAAAGGGATCTTGTCTGCTCTGCCGTGCTGTGTGCATCATAAGGAGACACAAAGGGTCTGATGCGATCAAGCAGTTTTTGCGGCAACACTGCGAACAGAATCACAGCAACCCCGTTTGCAACGCAATACAGCACGGGATTGCCTGTCACACCGCCGATAATCATGGTCAGCAGACACGCAACAAAATAACCGATCCCCGCAACCGAACGACCGGCAGGCATACAAAGTCCTGCCACCAGACCGCCGAAGCCACAGGAAAGCATGGTATAAATACCCTCTGTACTCATGCCTGCAATGCAGCCGCAGCACACACCTGCAAGGCAACCGCCCGTCACACCCGCACAGTATGCCCAGACGAGAATCAACAGACCGAGCAACACATCGGCAACAGGAAAACCGAAGGGTTTCAGCGGCATCAGAGCCAGTGCAAAACCGCCTGCCGCAATCAGGACACTCACCCGTGTATATTCATCGGTCCGCGTTACGAGGCCGTTTTCTGACAACAGCAAAAACAGGTTTCCCCATAAAAAAGCAGCAGCCCCTGTCAGCACGGACTCACACACGCACAGCAAAAAACCTGCTCCCGAAAACCCCGATGCAGCAAGGGTCGCAACCGAACACGGCAGCACGCAGATAAATGCACACAGCGGATAAGCTGCCTGCCGATGCAGTTTCATCAACGGTTTGTGCAGGGTAATCCGTACAATAACACACAGCACCGCTGCACCTGTATATTTGAGTGCATCCAGCAGATTGCAGAACAAGAGACTTCCGACCGCCGCACCTGCAGCCGCCCATATTTCGAGTCCCGTCGGTGCCGCAGCCGCAAAGCCGAGTCCCAACGGACGCAGATCACCGACCACCGCTGCATTGCTCAGCAGCAATGCCACACCGCACACCGCAAGTCTTTGCATCAGCAACCGCAACGGTGCCGACAAGCGGACAGGAAATTTTTGCAGAATCTTTCTTTTGTGTTCCATACTTTTCATCTTCCTTGCTTTTATTGACTCTATTGTACAGCAGTGTAATGGTATTTTTTGTCATATCAGGGAATGCAAACAAAATCTTTCTGCATATTCTCCTGTTTGTTTTCGGTCATGCAGAAAAAATATTGTCGGACTATTGAAATTTGTGTCTGTTTAGTTGTATAATACAAATAAATATGCCTATTAATGTTCTTTTTTAATAAGAGGAGAAACAGATTTCTTATGAAAAAACCAGATAACGAACGTCGCGGTGATTTCAAACGCGATGATTACGGCGAAAAACGCGACCGCCGCAACAGCCGCGACACACAATCCCGCGAGGAACCGAGAGAAGATCTTATCATCGGCAGAAACGCGGTTGCGGAAGCACTCAAATCCGGCAGAGCCATTGACTGTGCCTTTGTTGCCAAAGGAGAACGCAGCGGTGCCGTGGTTCCGTTGATTGCAAAATGCCGCGAAAAAGGAATTATTATCAAAGAAGCCGACAGCCGCAAGCTTGACTTTATGTGCGGCCATGCAAACCACCAGGGCATTGTGCTGACCGCAGCCGCCCATGCCTATTCGACAGTGGAAGATATACTTGCACTTGCAGAAGAACGCGGCGAACCGCCGTTTATCATTCTGTGCGACGGTCTGGAAGATCCGCACAACTTAGGTGCCATCATCCGCACGGCAGAATGCTGCGGTGCACATGGTGTAATTGTTCCGCAAAGACGAAGTGTGGGCCTTACATGGGCAGTCGGGAAAGCCAGTGCAGGTGCACTTGAATATGTTCCCGTCGCCAAGGTGACAAACCTCAACACCGTTATTGAAGAGCTCAAAGAAAAAGGTCTTTGGGTGTATGCCGCAGATGCGGACGGTCAGTCCTGGTACAAAGCAGACCTTTCGGGTCCGATTGCACTGGTTATCGGCAGCGAAGGCAACGGCGTGAGCCGTCTTGTTCGTGAAAAATGCGATGCAGTGCTGTCCATTCCCATGAAAGGACAGATCAACTCCCTGAATGCTTCCGTTGCGGCAGGCATTCTCATGGCAGGCGTGACCGCTTGCCGTGAAAAGGGTGCGAAGTAAAAGACAGGAGAAGATACGGATGAACGATTATAATAACTTTCTTGACCTGATGCGCAGAAGCGATACACCCGCCAAACCTGTCAGTGTTCCCCCGCAGAAAAAAAATGACAATGCTCCCCCTGTGCAGCAGCAGGCAGCTGCAAAAGAAGATCTCAGCAAACCCATTCTTGCAGCGGAAGAACCCCGCAAGAGTTCCATCTCCCCCTCTGCTTTCCTGGAACAGTTGCCCGACGGTATGATCGATACTTCGCCGCTTTCCGATACACTCATCCGCAAGCGTGAACGTCCCGTTCCTGTGGTTGAAGAAGAACAGAGTAACAATAGTTTTGACTACCTGCCGACAGAAGAACCGCAGGAAGATACCGTTGTTTCGGTTGCTGAAATTCTCAGCGAAGAACAAAAAGCTGCCGTCAGAGAGCTGGCGGAAGCCCTCGAAAAACCGACACCCGAAGAAGTCCCTGCCGAAGAACCGCAGGCTGTTGAAGAAGCAAAAACTGCAACCGAAGCCGATCAGGCAGTTGTCGACGAAGTGGTAGCACAGACGATGGCACAAGCCCTCGGCACACCGCTGCCCGAACAACCTGCTGCAGAAGAAACTACAGAACAGGCAGAAGAAGCTGTCACACAGGAACCCGCAGAGGTAGCCCCTGCAACCGAAGAAACAGCACAAACGGAAACTGCAGAAACTGCAGACTCAACACCGACAGAAGCTGTCCCCGCAGAACCGCAAAAAGAAGAACCCGTCCAATCTTCCCGCAGTCTGTTTGAAAAAACAAGAACGCTGCACAACCTGCCGTCTCTGAAAAAAGACCGCGAACACAAACAGAGAACAAAGCTTCTCAACCGCAATGACAAGCTCCCCAATCCCGAAAAAACACGCAACATCGGAGATCCCGTTGCTGCAACCACGGGTCTTCGCAAAACGGACGGCGACGACATTTCCGTCTTCTTCCCTGCCGCCGAAGAAGACAAGGGGTCTCTGCTTCGTGCAATCGCAAAGAGTGCAGCCATTGAAGAAGCCCCCGAAGCCGAACAGCTTTCCATGTCCGGTTTCGAACAGCCGAAGCCCGAAATCACGGACGAGGACACCATTGAAGAAGAAGTCCGCATTGCCCGTGAAAAACGCATAGAAGAATTCGGTCTCGGTGCACAGGCAGCACCGCCCGAACTGGATGACAATGAAGCTGATTTCAAAAACAAATCCGCAAGCCTGCCTGCCTTTGTCAAAAAAGTGTCCGAACGCTTCGCAGACAAAGCAACACCCTTTGCACCTGTCAAAGGAGAAGAATATCAGAACCATGAGCAACACCGTTTTGCATTCCGTGCACTGCTGAAAACCCGCAGCAATACACTCATCCGTACGGGCATTCTGCTCGGAATCGGTCTTGTGCTGCTGCTGATGAACATCATCACCACCGCATCCGCTGCCGCAAACAACGGCTTCTTCACGGTGTTCGGTGCAAGTGTAAGTGCATATACCACGGTCAACCTTGTGTTGCTGCTGGCAGCCGGTGCATTGCTGCTGCCCGATTTCAAAAACGCTTTCATCTCCCTTTTGCAACTGCATCCGCGTACGGAAGCAGCTCTGTTGGGAATGTATGTGACCGTCCTGATACAGACTGCCTGCCAGTATTTCACCGCCATGCAGCCCGAATCCTCCTATCATCTGTTTACGGGAGCCGCCGTGCTGCTGAGTGCGATTTATATGTTCTCAAAAACACTGTGGTATGACAGTGTGCGTCATTGCTTCCGTACCATTACACTGACAGGCAGCAAGCATTACCTGCGTGAAGTACGCAGCCCCAAAGCATTGCGTAAACTGCTCAGCGAATACCACACCGAAGGTCTGCGTGCCGATTTCAGTGCCCGTACCGCTTTTGTCAGCGACTTCTTTGCCGACAGTGCAGATGCAGCCCGTTCCGCTATGCCCAGAAGTTTTCTGGTACCGGCTGTCTGGGTCATTTGCATATTGAGCGGCATCGTCACCGCCATTGCAGCAAAAAGTCCCGTAACGGGTCTGAGTGCCGCAGCTGCCGCATCCTGCTTTGCATTCCCCGTTTGCAGTCTGATTTCCTGCGGCCTGATGATGCGTTCGGCAAACAAGGAACTCGGCAACAAGAAGTCCTACATCCGCAGCTTGCAGGATGCAAGAGGTTTTGTGACGGTCGATCACTTTGCCTTTGATGCGGATGAACTGTTTGACGTAGAACTGCGTAAGACCTATTCCATCGATACTGTGTCCGAAAAGAACGCCCTGACCGCAGCATGCGTGCTTGCGTACCATGCAGGCGGCACCCTCAGCACGGCATTCTGTGCGGACATGAACATGAAAGACAAGAAGATACCCGTTCCCGAAGAAATCAAGTATGAAGAAAAACTGGGTATCTGTGCATGGGTTGACAACTGCCGCGTGCTGCTGGGCACAGCAGAAATGCTTGTCAACCACAACGTGGAGCCTGGCTCCATTCCGCAGGCAGATCCCGATTGCCGCCTGCTGCACCTTGCCGTGGAAGGCAAACCCATTGCCGCCTTTGCACTGCATTATTCCTGCGATGCAGAAAAGGCAAAGGGGCTGCAGAGTGCTGCAAAAGCAGGTGTTAACCTGCTGATTCGCTCCAATGATCCGCTGATTACACCCGACATGGTACAAAAAACAGTCGTTCTGCCCGACAACAGCATCAAAATTGTTGCCAAATCAGGTGCAGAACTGTTTGACAGCCTGCATGACGGTGTTGCTGAAAAAGAAAGCACCGGCATTGTGACCGCAAACGGATTCAAGGGCCTCTGCATCTGTGCCGCAAAAGCGGTTGCACTCGAACGCGATTCCCATCTGGCAGGTGTCACCACAACACTGTGCTCCCTCATCGGTGCGTTTGCAGCCTTGCTGCTGTCATTCACCGGCGGCATCAGCCGTGCAACAGGCTGGAGTGCCGTATTGCTGCAACTGCTGTGGATTGCCGTTATCATCGCCGTTCCGCAGTTGGCTGCCATGCTTGAAAAGAACAGCAAAAAGAAAAGCACTGCAGAAAAGAAAGTAAAGATCCGCAAGCAAACCGAAGAACCCGTGCTTTCTGCTGCAGAGGACACCGAAAAAGCGCCTGCACAGGAAGAAACACAGCCTGCCGACCCTGTACAGCCTGCAGAAGAGGAAACTGCTGCTGAAGAAGAGTATTCTCTGGATGCACCTGCAGAAGAAATTACATTGAAAGATTCCACGGCAGAATTTTCCGCGGACACTGCCGCAGAAGATTTTTCTCTGGATGAAAACACGGATATCACCAAGGACAATGCATTCGGCAACGATGCACAGGATAACAACACATCCGCACCGTCAACCGAAAACCTGAACTTCGTGCTGAACACAGGTTTCGATGATCTTTTCGGAATCAATTCCTGATCTTTTTTACAGGAATGGTTTGACAAAAAAGGCGTAATGGTATATTATTGAATCATCATAAAAATATAAGGAGAAATCAGTATGGCTGAAACAAAGCTCAACTACAAAAAGACGATTCTGACCGGATTCGGATTTTTGGCAACTTCTATTGCATGGGCGATTTACGATCCTTACATCACAAAGATCCTCAATCGTCTTCTGACCGAAAGTGACACTGTCACGAAGATGAGCAATCTTCTTGTCGAAAAAATGCCCCTTCTTGCAAAGCTTGCAGAAGCACAGGGTGAAGAAGTTGTCCTTGCAGGCGGCGGATTCACACTTGTTCCTCTGTTCATCGGTATCATCATGACCTTCGATAACATCTTCGGTGTTATCTTCCAGCCCACATTCGGCAGACTGTCCGACGAATGCCACTCCAAACTCGGCAAACGTCGTCCGTTCATCGTAGCAGGTGCTCCGATTTCGGCTTTGTTCTTCCTGCTGATTCCCATCATCTATCAGACAACAAAGAGCCTGCCTCTTACCATGGTCTGCATTATTCTCTTTGTTTTCACCATGTCACTGTGGCGTGCCCCCGTTGTTGCTCTCATGCCCGACCTGACCCCGCCTGCACTTCGCAGTGAAGGCAATGCCGTCATCAACCTCATGGGCGGTATCGGTTCTGCTGTCGGTATGGTTGCAGGCACCATCGGTGTTCTTCTTTGCGGTCTGATCGGTGGCTATTCAAAAGAAGCTATCTCCGCAGACGAAACCCTTTCCTTCCCCTATGTTTTTGCAATCGGATCTCTTGTTATGATCGCAGGTATGCTTGTACTGCTGTTCTTCGTCAAGGAACCCGACTCCCGCATCAAACTGCAGGGTGAAGCCAATGCTTACGCAGATGCACAGGCAAGAAAACTTGCTGAAAAAGAAGCCAAGAAAGCCGAAAAGGCTGCCAGAAAAGCTATCAAGCTTTCCAAGGGTGAAAGAAAGAGCCTTCTGTTCATGCTCGGCACATTGTTCTTCCTGTTCTGCGGTGCCAACGCAATCACCACATTCTTCTCCCTGTTCGCACAGGAAATTCTTCACAAACCCACTGCAGAAGCTACCATTCTGATGCTCATCTTTGCTGTTGTTGCAGGTGCCGCTGCACTGCCGGCAGGTAAAATGGGTAAGAAGCTCGGCAGAAAAAAGACCATCGTTGTCGGTCTTGCCGTATTCCTTGTTGCTTTCATCGTATTCTTCGGCGTATTCGTCGGCATGCTCGGCGGCAAGGGTCTTTCCATCAACAAGTACGTTACCGTCAACAATTCCTACATTGCTGTCAACGAAAAGATCAACTCTTACAATGCTGACTTGTCTGATGCCGCAAAGGCAGCTGATACAGAACTTGAAGAAGGTTCAACCCTGAGTGTGGACGGCTACATTGCTTACCTCACTGACGGCAGCGAAGCTGACAAGTACGAAGCATTTGTTACTTACCTCGGTGATGAAGGTGCAAACATTGAAGCCGCTGTTATTTCGGCCGCTACCAACATCCTTGAACTCGAAGCAGACAGCACCTTCGGCGAAGCACTCATCGCGGTACAGGATGCCGTTTCCAACGTCACCAAGATCCTCGGTATTCTCATTTATCCCGTTCTGATCCTCGGCGGTGCAGCCAATATGTTCATCACCGTCAACACATTGCCTCTTGTTCTTGAAATCGGCGGTGTCGATAAGGTCGGTACCTTCACGGGTTATTATTACACAGCAACCTTCTCCGCACAGATCGCATCCCCCATTCTGTATGGTTTCATCCGTATGTTTGCAGGCACGTATATGTCACTGTTCTATTACAGTCCGATCATGTTTGCCCTTGCATGCATCATGCTTGTCTTCGTCAAGCACGGTGAAGCGGTTCCGGATGAAGTCATCAAGGAAGCGGAAGAAGCAGGCGACTGATAAAAACGATAAATGGCTGTCTAAACGGCAGCCATTTTTTGTCTTCTTGTAAGAATTGCTTTTTAGAATTAACAGAGAGGTGAAAGAAAAATGAAACGTTTTTTATGCTTGGCCTTAACTTGTTTGCTGATTTTTCCTTTATCCGTGTTCGTCGTAGCCGAAACAGAAAAATATTATTTGCCCGGTGACACAGATAACGACGGCAGTGTTACAGCAGCAGATGCCCGTACGATACTCCGTCTTTCCGTTCATCTGGAAACATGGGAAACACTGGCTGAAAATTGCAGAGATGCTGAGAATTATGATTATCGCAAGGCTGCTGACCCAAACAGAGACGGCAAATACGATGCATCCGATGCCCGTACCGCACTGCGAGTTGCAGTCAATCTTGATCGTCTGCCTGCCGCACGGCAACACCTGCATGTAAATACCGGTATTGAACCCGAATCTCTTGACCCTGCCTTTGCTTCTGCTTACAATGATTTTACCATTGTTCAGCATTTGTTTGCCGGTCTGACAAAATACGAACAGGATGAAAACGGTAAGTATTACATTGTCGCGGACTGTGCAAAATCCTTGCCCGTCGGCACTGTCGCTGAAGACGGAAAAGTCACCTATGTTTTTGAACTGAAAGACAATCTGAAATGGTCTGACGGCACACCGCTGACAGCTGCCGATTTTGTATATGCATGGAACAGAGCTGCAGCCCCCGACACATACGCTGCTTTCAATTACCTGTTTTATGATATTGACGGTTACATGGAAATGCAGAATGATCCGTCAGCAAAACTCAATGTGCATGCACAGGGGAACAAACTGACCGTTGTTACTGCCTGGCCTTGCATGTATTTGTTTGATCTGCTTACCAACAGCATTTTCATGCCTGTCAAACAATCGGTTGTTGAAAACAATACGAATTGGGCAAATGAGGCTTCTTCCTTTGTTTGCAACGGAGCCTATACGATATCGGAATGGTCCGATGATAACACGATACAATTGACCAAAAACAATCATTATCACAATGCAGCAAACATAGAAAAAATCACATTTTCCGTGACCGATGACACAGCTGCCGTGCTGTCCGCTTTTCAAACAGGAAATCTGCATTTCACAAACAACATCGAAGCTGCACAAACCTATGGTTCCTCCGACCCTGCCTTCCGCAATCTTAACAACATGGGCACCTATTATTATGTATTCAACGCAAACCACTCCCTGTTGCCGCGGACAAGCACCTTGAAGGGCTCTCAAAAAGAAAAGGCAGAAGCTGAAATCCGCAGGGCACTTGCACTTCTCATCAACAGACAATCCATTCTTGAATCAGTCGGTTTGCCCGCTGAAAATGCAGCATCCACATTTGTTGCAAATACCGTAGCGGATGCAGGTGCCGGTGAGCTGTTCTATGAAAATGCAGGTCCAACAACAAAATATCACGGTTATTATGATACACTCCCCCTTGCTTATCAGCAAAACTGCAATGCTGCTGTTGCAACCCTGCGTAAATATTATTCCTACAACACAAGCACAGGCAAGTTCACAGACTTCCCCGGAGCAGAGATTTTGCACAACGGCGAAGGTCACAAAGCCATTGCACAGAGCATTCAACGCGATCTCGCCGCATACGGCCTTCAGATCAGCATCAAAGAAACAGATTGGGCTACACTGCTCGAGAATCGAGCAAACGGCGACTTTGAAGTGATCCGCGACGGTTGGATTGCCGACTACAATGATCCTGTTAATTTCCTTGAAATGTTCTACAGCAAATCCGGTAACAACTCTGCTCAACTCGGCAACGGTGCTCACGCTTCCGTCGGTGCCTACAGTCTGGATCTGACACCGCTCGGATTGAATTACAAAGTGATCAATGCAACATGGGAAGAAACCTATGACATTCTCATCTCTCTTATCTGGTCCGTAACAGATGTTGCACTCCGTTACCGTCTGATGCACATGGCTGAAGATCTGCTGATGGAAACAGGTGTCGTTATGCCTTTGTATTATTTTTCGACTCCCGTTTTACAGAATACCAACGTAAAAGGGATCACAACCACCCCTTACGGATATCCCTCTTTCACAAATGCTGTCATCTATTAAAAAGGAGAATAAAATGTCAAACAAAAACAATTGCGCCCTGACTCCGCCCATGGGGTGGAATTCGTGGGATTGCTACGGTGCTGCCGTCAATGAAGAACAACTGCTCGGTAATGCCGAATATGTACGCGATCATCTTAAAGAGTTCGGCTGGGAATATGTCGTTTGTGACATCCAGTGGTCCGAACCGACAGCGGTCGGCTATGCCTACAACAATTTTGTTGAACTGCATATGGACGAATACTCCCGTCTGATCCCTGCACCCAACCGTTTCCCATCGGCTGCCGACGGAAAAGGTTTCAAGCCCATCGCCGACAAAATTCATGCCATGGGTCTCAAGTTCGGCATTCACATCATGCGCGGCATTCCCCGTCAGGCGGTGCACCGCAACACCCCCATCAAATGCGAGGGTGCCACGGCACGCGACATCGCACAGCAGTATTCCATCTGTCCGTGGAACACCGATATGTACGGCATTGAATACGGCAGAAAAGGTGCACAGGAATATTACAATTCCATTTTTGAGCTGTATGCTTCGTGGGGTGTGGACTATGTCAAGGTCGATGACATTGCAAACACCGAACAATTCCCCAACAGACCCTATTCCGCAGCCAAAGAAATCGAAATGATCCGCAATGCCATTGACAACTGTGGCAGAGAAATGGTGCTGAGTCTGTCCCCCGGACCGGCTCCCGTTGCCAATGCTGGGCACCTGTGCCGCAATGCGAATATGTGGAGAATCACGGGTGACTTCTGGGATCGCTGGGATGCACTGAAAAAAATGTTCACAAAATGCGACGAATGGTATGCATGGCGTTCCCCCGGCTGCTGGCCCGATTGCGATATGTTGCCGCTTGGTACCATTCAGCTCACCGAAACCGATCCGAAATACAAAAACCGTAAAACACGCTTCACAAAAGACGAACAGTACACACTGATGAATCTGTGGTGCCTGTTCCGTTCACCGCTGATGGTGGGCGGCGAACTGCGATTGAACGATGACTTCACGCTCAGCCTGCTGACAAACAAGGAACTGCTTGATTTCTGCCGTTATTCGGAAGGTGCCGTGCCGCTTGAAAGCGACGACAACCATGCCGTATGGGCAGGCAAAGACAGTGACGGCAGCACGGTCGTCGGTCTTTTCAACCTCGCGGATACGGATGCGACGGTTGCAATCAGTCTTGCAGAACTTGGTCTGACCGAAAAGAAAGTCTTCACCGCCACCGATCTGTGGACAAAGGAAGAAACCGTACTCGGCAGCGATGTCAGTGCAGAACTTGCACCCCATGCATCGGTCGTATACAGAATTAAATAAGCAAAAAAGGAGCTGAAAAACAGCTAAAGGAGCTGAAAAACAGCTCCTTTTTTGTATGTGTACCAAGAGTTACATCTCTTTTTTCTCATAAAACAGCGGTTCAAGACCTGCTGCATACAGGTGTGCGGTATCGGAATACCGCAGGCAGGTGGGTGCGGTAAAACCGTCGGGATTGTTTTCAAACTCCAGCACGGTCACGCCCGTATGTTCATAATCAAAGCCTGCCCACATGATGTGAACAGGAATGTGCAGCAGCACCGAAATCCATGCCCGCGAAAAAGCAGCATGGCAGAACAGTGCCACTTTTTCATCGCTCGGTTTTACAATACGGTAGACATTGCCCTCCTTGCGGTAACCGAGACGTTCAAGAAATGCGTTTCCGTTTTGTTCAATAAAGGAGACGGCATCTTTCATGCCCGAAGTATTGAAATAATCACATTCATACGCACTTTCAAACGGGAGGTTTGCATTGTCACCCTGCAAAAACAGGGTATTCTGCAAAAGGGAAACTGATTTTTTGCTGCCGTCGGGCAAAGTGGTGAGTCTGCCGTCCCCGATTTCAGCTGCCCAATCTTCCACAACAGCGGTTTTTCCGAGCAGTCTGCAGGCAGGCTCAGCGGTCTGCACGGCTCTGAGCAGAGGAGATGTAAAAATGCGGTCAAGACCTGTTTTGTACATTCTCTCCCCGACCGCGGCAGCCTGTTTGTGTCCGAGTTCTGTCAAAGCACCGCCGTCACCGGGTTCACCGTGGCGGATGATATACAAATACATAATAAAACCTCTTTTCGGTGTGCAATGTTATCTGCGTTTTTTGATAGCGGAATATGCAATGCCTGCTGCAGTAGCTGCGACGGCGGTTGCTGCCGTGGTGACCCCTGCGACGGCACCTTGTACAAGATGTTTTGCATAACCGGGGGTGCGGATGTCTTTCATCACGATTTTTCTGATGAGAGTATCTGCTTTTCCGACCGATGTTGCCGACGGGTCAGACAGGTCGATCATTCCCTCCGACACCTTGTAAGATTTTGAAAATGTGTCAAGTACGGTGTTGCGGACAATGCCTTTCAGCGGAATATGGCCGACGGTGGAATAGGTTGCCGCTTCCCCTGCCATGGCAAGTTCGGGTTTGCCCTTTACAAAATCCACCGCTTCACGCAGATCGGCAAAATAACTCTCAAGCACATTTTCGTGGGAGGCTGTGATCATGGCGTGCAATCCGTCGGGATGCAACAGGCGGTCAATGTGCCAGCCTTTTTGCTGCATATAATCACCGACAGCAAAGATATTGACATTGTACGGATCCTTTGAACGGTAGGCAACCAGGCTGCACAAGGGGTTTCCGATGATTTCAAGTTCAGGAATTTCCCGCAGCATACAGCGGAATTTTTCCGCAACCTGCATGGTCTTTTTTGCGTTTTCGACATACCCTTGTCTGCCGTTTGCCTGTATGGCAGCCCATGCGGCAGCATAGGCACCGCCATTGCGAGTCCCCAGAAATGCAGGGGAAGCAAACAGTCCGCCCGGCCAGTCGGGATGTACAAAGCATTGACTGCGGAAAAGGTCGAGGTTGCGGTAGAGTATGCAACTGCAACCCTTGGCAGCAAAACCGTATTTGTGGATGTCCGCAGACATGGACATGACACCGGGAACGGTAAAATCAAACGGCGGTATGTTTGCACCTGCCTGCACCATGAACGGCAACAGATAACCGCCCACACAGGCATCGACGTGTACGGGGATGTTGTATTTTTCGCCCAATACTCCTAAAGCGACAATATCATCAATGATACCGTGCGGATATTCGGGTGCAGAGCCGAGCAGCATACAGGTGTTGCGGTTGATTTTGCGGCGGACGGCAGCAATATCAATTTTCAGATCCTTGTCAACAGGAACCGTTCGGACCTTGACACCGAAATACTCGGCACCCTTGAACCATGCAACGTGTGCGGTTTCACAGACAATGATTTCGGGGTGACGGATTCCTTTTGTTTTTCTTGCATAATCACGGTAGGTTTTGACGGCAAGCATACAGCTCTCCGTACCGCAGGACGTAACACAGCCTGCCGCATTTTCATCCGCGTGCAGCAGTTCTGCGGTAAAGGCAACAATGTCATTCTCAAAGCGTTTCAGACTTTTGAATGCAGTGGGATTCAGACCGTTGGCAGACATGAATTTTTCATGTGCCTGTCCTAAAAAATGGGTATATTCCTCATCCTTATAATACACAAGACTCCATGTCTTTCCGTCCTTGTATGCAGGATCTTCACAGGCAAAGGTATCAAGCTGATGCAAAACATCCTCATAGGATCTGCCCTGTTCGGGAATGGTTTTCATCCTGCTGCCTCCTTTTTTTGTTAACAAAAGTTGTTCATTATTTTCAGTATACAATACTTTCCGCTTGCAACACAACAAAAATTTTATAAAAAAAAAGAAATGTTTTCATCGATTTTACATTTTGGAAACAAAATACAATAAAACAGGTATACAATAATAGCATACAGTGAATTCCTGTAATTCACCAAAAAAATCAAACGGAGGGAATACCATGAAAAAGATTTTGTCCGTATTGCTTGCAATGCTGATGCTTGCTACCTGTCTGCTGCCTGTTTTATCGGCATCCGCAGCACAGGTCGAAGAAAGCAAACTGCCCGTCATTTACATTGTGGGCAAGCAGAACACACCCATTTATAAGCTTGACGAAAACGGAGATTACGCCCGTGATGAAAACGGCAAAATGATCCCCGTTGACAACGTCAACACACCCATGGGAATGACTCGTGAGGAATACATCACTTCCCAGCTTGAACCGGTTCTGTCCAAGCTGCCCACCGCCATTCTGACAAATGACTATGACGAGTACCTTGATGCACTCATCGGTGCCGTGGCTCCCATTTATGCCGACCTTGTGCTTGACGGCAATGCTGAAGACCTTGACGGTGCCATCTGCTGGGACTACTCGGTACAGAAACCCACCATCGGTGCAGGCGGTCTGAAGTATTATTATTTCAGATATGACTGGCGTTTTTCTCCCTACGAAGTAGCGGATGAACTGCACAGATTCGTGGAATATGTCTGTCAGAAAGAAAAGGTCGAAAAGGTCAACATCCATGCACGCTGCTACGGTACCAACGTAACCATGGCGTACATCGCAAAAAGTGAAGCAGGTGAATATGACACACCTTTCCGCATGAACAACCTTTGCCTGAATACAACACCTCTGGACGGCTATATTGCAATCGGTGCATTGATGTCGGGACAGGTTGATTTTGATGACGATGAAATCGACCGTTTTGTCAGCTACTACACCAACAACCACGATCTGTTTGATGATCCGCTGATGGAAGATTTTGTAACCATTCTCGTATCTCTTCTCAACCAGATGAAAGTGTTGGGTCTGGGAACGCTTGCAATGAATGCATTCTACAAAAGAATTGCAAGTGAACTGATTCCGCGTGCAGCACTTGTCTGCTACGGATCCTTCCCGTCCTACTGGTCCATGATCGGTGCACGTTATTATGATGCTGCCAAGGCTGCCGTGTTCAACACACAGGAACGCAAAGATGAATACAAAGTATTCATTGAAAAGCTTGATAATTATTATAACCTTATCGGTGCCATTGAGCCTGAAACAGGCAAACCTTTGTATGCATCCCTCATCAAACGCTGCGAAGAAAAATACGGCATGAAAACGGCCGTTTTTGCCAAATACGGATTTGCCACCGTTCCGCTGTTTGAAGACAGCAACATGACAGGTGATGCCCGCGGCACAGTCACGGAACTGTCACTCGGCGGTGTGGGTACACTGATCGGTGAAACCTTTACACAATCGCAGCTCGATTCGTTTGCTGCCATGGAAGACTACAACGAAAAGTACCTCTCCCCCGACAAAAAGGTATATGCAGGTACCTGTCTGCTGCCCGAAACCACATGGTTCTCCAAAAATCTTTACCATGACCAGTTGGTGCAGATTGACCCCATTGCAACCGCTTTCTTCCTTTCTGACGGTCAGTTGACGGTGAACGATGAACGCTTCCCGCAGTTCCATGAATACGTGGAAGGTGCATTCGTTGAAGTAACAGAAGAAGACCCCACAAACGGCATCTGGAACAACAATCCGTTCAAGGTCTTTATTGAGTTCTTCAAAAAGCTCTTTGCTCTGTTGCGCAGTATGCTCTTTAAGCCTGCCGAATAAAAAATAAATATCATAAGTGCAAGGGAGCTGCCTCAAACAGCTCCCTTTTTTGTGCGTTGAAAAAGAGGTTTCCTCCCCCAACTTTTCCGTGAGCACAAAAGAAATGGACAGCCCTTAGGCGGGCTCACATAGGGATTTACACGGTTTTGAAGGAATCTTTTCTCCCACAAGAACACCCGAAGTCTTTGAAAGACACAAAGTATTTCTGCAGCCTTCGGTTGTCCCTGTGAAAAAAAATCTTACCTTCAAAACT
>JAFSEF010000111.1 GCA_017435865.1 Clostridia bacterium | reverse complement strand
CAATCAATCAAGGTCAAGCCGCCTTCGGCGGTGGCTACTTTGAGCAAATTCTATCCTTTTTTTGTCTCAGGCTCAGGAAACAATTTTCAACATCATATTTTTTTGAGAAAAGTGTCACCTATCATTGACGACTCTACACTGAACATCCCCTACTACCTCAACTGACTCTTGCAAGGACAAAAAATGTGTGCTATACTTTTTTACACATTGTGAAAAAGGAAGTGTTTCCATGCAAACCGCACACAAGCAAATCGCTACCGATCATTTTTCTTTGGAAGTCATTGAAGCTCCGAAAAACAGACATTTTAAAGCTGCATTGTTTGACTTTGACGGCACTCTGAGCCTCATCCGTGAGGGTTGGCGTGAAGATATGATCCCCTATTTTTGCGAAGAACTTGCAAAAACACCGCTCGGACAGAACGAAACGGCGGAAGAAATTTATGCCTGTGCTGCGGAATTTGTGGATGCACTGACAGGCAAGCAGACCATTTTTCAGTGCATGCAGCTGGCGGAAGAAGTCAGCAAAAGAGGCGGCACACCCGAAGACCCGATGGTCTACAAAACCGAATATCTGCGCCGTCTGATGGCACGCATCGACAGCAAACGTGTGGCACTCGGTAAGGGTGAAATCGACCCCGAAGAGCAGCTTGTCACAGGCTCTTACGAGTTTTTGCAGGGACTTCTTGACCGCGGCATCGGCATTTATTGTGCAAGCGGTACCGACCAGCCGCAGGTACGTGAAGAAGCGGAATTGTTAAAATTGCAGTCCTATTTCGGTGAGCATATTTACGGTGCACTCGACGAACACGCAGAACAGTGCTCCAAGGAAGTGGTGCTTCGTACCCTGCTCGAAAAGAACGGTATCAAAGGCGAAGAACTGCTGTCTTTCGGTGACGGCCCCGTGGAAATCGAACTGGTTGCAAAATTGGGCGGTTATGCCGTCGCCGTTGCAACGGACGAACAGAAAAAATACGGCATCAACCCCGTCAAACGCGAAAAACTGCTGGCCGCAGGTGCAAAAGCCGTCGTTCCCGATTTTTCAAAGACGGAAGAATTGCTCCGCTTTCTGTTTGGCGAATAAAAGAATGAAAACGGTGCTGAATTGTACCGTTTTTTTTGTTTTTTTTTGCAATTTTTGTAAGATTTTCGTTTTCCGGAAGTCTTATAGGTGTAAGGAGGTGATGGAGTGACCGATTTTGAGAAACTGTATGCGGATTATTTCAATGATGTATTTCTTTACATCCTGCGTCTTTCGGGCAATGAGCACATTGCGGAAGAAATCACAAGCGACACTTTTTTTAAAGCCATGCATTCCGTGGATCGGTTCCGCGGTGAATGCGATATCCGTGTCTGGCTGTGTCAGATTGCCAAAAACAGTTATTTTTCTTATCTGAAAAAGCAGAAAAAAGTA
This sequence comes from Clostridia bacterium, assembly GCA_017435865.1. Taxonomy (GTDB): domain Bacteria; phylum Bacillota; class Clostridia; order Oscillospirales; family Acutalibacteraceae; genus RUG806. Next base: position 26,761 of record JAFSEF010000111.1, on the reverse strand, counting down.
CAGAGTCTGCAGGACAGTGAGCTTCTGATTCTGCCCGATCTTTCGGACACGGCAGAGGAACAGTTGCTGCGTGCGGATGAAGCAGAACAAATACGGAAAATTCTGCACGAAATCAACGAACCGTACAAAGAGGTTTTCATGTGGCGTGTGTTTGCGGATATGAGCTTCAAACAGATCGGACAGATTTTTTCAAAAAGCGAAAACTGGGCTTGCGTCACCTATCACCGTGCAAGAAAACAAATCAGAGAACGATTGGAGGGAACGGAAAATGAAGACTGATTGCTGTGTCATACGTGATCTTTTGCCTTTGTATGCGGAAGATCTTGTCAGTGACGAAACAGCCGTTTATATCCGCCTGCACCTGCAGGATTGTCAGGATTGCAATGCGGAATATGAACAGATGCAAAAAGAGGAGTCCGACCGTGCACGGGCAGTCAACAAGCCGATCGACAGCGACATAAAACCATTCAGAAAAATAATGAAAAAAGCAAACCGTACCCTTTCCGCCATGTGCTTTGCCTTAACGGTGATGCTGTTGTTTCTGGGGGTTGTCAAGAGTGACGGCGAAAACGCTATGCTGATGTACAATGCCGTCATCATGCCCGTTTGCGGTGCCTGCGGTTATGTTGCATTCCGCATGAAAGCGGTCATTGTGCTGCCGTTGCTGCTGTTGCTGACAGACGGTCTTGCTTATGCTTTTGATGTGCTGCCTGAGTCGGTGCACATGATTCTGTGGTTAAGCGGCATTTATTGCATATTCATTCTGGCAGGCATTCTGATTGCGGCACTCTTTCATTATGCACTGAGAAAGGAGTAAGAAAATGAAAAAGAAAATACTGAAAATACTTGCCCTTGTGCTTGCCCTGTGTCTGTTGGGCGGTGTCTGTTATATTGCAAACGGTCTTGTGGGCAATCCCGTGTCCAAAGCACTCGCAAAACGAGCTGCACGCACATATTTATCAGAAAACCATGCGGATGAAAACTATGAAATCGTAAGCAACAATTATGATTTCAAAATCGGTGGGTATTATATCAAAGCCGCCGTACAGGACAGCCTTGACAAGCACTTTGTATTGTATGCGGATTTCTTCGGTAACATTTCCCGCACAACATACGAAAACGATGTCTTGCTGCACGGCAACACAGAAATGCGTCTGAACAGGGAGTATATGCAGTCCTTTAACCCTCTGTTTCAGAATACCGGTCTTCTGCCTTTTTATACGCATTTAGGAGCTGCAATGCTGGAGTTTGCCAATGCTTATGAAACAGAAAATGCACCTTCCGCCTTCCGTCTGGAAGACCTGCAGGCAGATGCAATGTATGACCTGCGTGAATTGGGGGCAACAACAGGACATCTTTATCTGAATGTGCATGACGATACGGTATCGGTTGAACGCCTGAGCGAGATTCTGCTGGCAGTGAAAAAGGCCGCCGACGATATGGGACTCACGTTTTATGATATTGACTGCTCCTTGAATCTTCCGTTTGATGACCGGGGGTATGCAACGGATCCTGACGGCGTGGCCGTGTATGCATTTTTGTACAGCGATATCTATGAGGAAGACCTCGTTGCACGTGTACAGGCGGCAAGTGAACACACCGAAGCAATTTATGAAAAAGAGGCACCGATAGAAACGGATTCCGCTGCCGAATAAACATTCTGCCTCAGAACAGATACAGGAGCTGAAAAACAGCTCCTGTTTTATATTTTTATATAAAGACAGTTGCAAAGAGAATTCATTTATGATATCATGTATTATGTATGTTTATGTCCTGATTTAATATAAGGAGCTATGACATGAAGGTTTATCAGATCAATTCCGTCTGCGGTACGGGCAGCACGGGAAAAATCGCCTGCGACCTTGCAGATGTGCTGCAGAAAAAAGGTTCGCAAAGCCGTATTGCCTACGGCAGAGGCAGCAGCAACCGTGAAAACACCTTCCGCTTTGAAAGTGACACAGGCGTGATGCTGCACGGTGTGCTCTCGCGTATCACCGACCGTCATGCGTTTTATTCCGCAGCAGCCACCAAAAAGCTGATTGCCGATATCAAGACGTATGCCCCCGATATTATTCATCTGCACAACCTGCACGGCTATTACGTGCATATCGGTCTGCTGTTTGACTTTCTGAAACAGTACGACAAACCCGTGGTGTGGACACTGCACGATTGCTGGACCTTTACGGGACATTGTGCACAGTTTGACCGCATCGGTTGCGACAAATGGAAAACACAGTGTTCTGCCTGTCCGCAGAAAAAAGAATACCCCGCTTCCCTGTTGCTCGACGGTTCGCAACACAATTACAACGACAAGAAAAGAATGTTCACCTCATTGGACAAGCTGACCGTTGTGACACCGTCCGCATGGCTTGCTGATCTTGCAAAACAGTCTTATCTCGGAAAATATGATGTATGTGTGATTCCCAACGGTATCGATCTTTCGGTTTTCAGACCCACGCACGAGGATATCCGCACACAATACGGTTTGCAGGACAAAAGAATCCTTCTCGGAGTTGCAGGTGTCTGGACCGAACAAAAAGGTCTGCCCGATTTCGGCATCATGGCAGAAAACCTGCCTGACGGATACAAAATCGTTCTCGTCGGGCTGACCAAAAAACAGATTGCACAGCTGCCCGACGGCATAGTCGGCATTGAACGTACGGAAAATGCAAAGCAGCTCGCTGCCCTTTACACACAGGCACACGCATTCCTGAATCCCACCTATGAGGATACCTTCCCGACCACCAATCTCGAAGCACTCGCCTGCGGCACACCCGTTTTTACCTATCAGACAGGCGGCAGCGGTGAATCGGTTGCAGATGGCTGCGGTGCGGTCATTCCGAAAACAAGCAATATAAAACAAAACGCACTTCTTCTGATGCAGGCAGCCTGCGAAGCGACACCCGACCGACAAGCCTGCCTGCAGCACGCACAAACCTTTGACAAATTCGCACAGTTCGAAAAATACATTTCGCTGTACGGTGCCCTCACCGCAGCACAATGAGGAGAAAAACAAATGGGACAGTATGAAGAAAACCAGAAAAAACTGCACCGCTGTCATCTGATTCTGCTTGCAGAGATCAAACGTATCTGTGAAAAACACAACATCCGCTATTTTGCCATTGCAGGCACCCTGCTGGGTGCCGTACGTCACACGGGATTCATTCCGTGGGACGATGATATGGACATCGGTATGCTGCGTGAAGACTATGAGCGTTTTCTCAGTGTTGCAAAAGAAGAGCTTGACAGCCGTATGTTCCTGCAGAACTATGAAACCGATGAAAAATATGCACTTCCCTTTACAAAACTGATGCTCAGAGGAACTCTTTTTGAAGAACGCTCCGCGGTCAGTTCTTCGGCAGCAAAATGCATTTATGTGGATGTATTTCCGCTTGACAATGCTCCCGACAGCGAGGAAGAACGTGCCGCACAAGACAAAAAGACATACCTGCTGCGTCGTCTGCTGCTTGCAAAGCTCGGCTACAAAGTGTATGAATCCCACGAAACCAAGAAAAAAATCGTTTACACGATGCTGAAAATCTTTACCCTTTTCATTTCACGAAAAGCACTCGTCACGGCAATCGAAAACGAAATACGCAAATACAACACCATCCCCACCGAAAACGTCGTCAACATCGGCGGTGCATACGGTTACAAAAAGGAAATGCTCAAAAAGAGCTGGTTCGACACCTCTGCAGAGCTGCCCTTTGAGGACACCACCATTGCAGCCCCCGGTGCTTACAAAGACTATCTCACCTATTTCTACGGTGACTATATGACACCGCCTCCCGAAAACAAACGCGGAGACAGACACAATGTTGTCAACCTGGATTTCGGTCCTTATTCCGACTGAGGAGAGAAAAGAACATGAAAAAAATCATCACCTACGGTACATTCGACCTTTTGCATTACGGTCACATTCAGCTGCTCAAGCGTGCAAAAGCCATGGGCGATTATCTGATCGTCGGTCTTTCCACGGATGAGTTCAACTGGAACGAAAAACAAAAGGAATGCTATTTCAATTACGACAAACGCAAGATGCTGCTTGAATCGCTGCGTTATGTGGACCTTGTGATTCCTGAAGAAAACTGGGAACAGAAAGTCAATGACATCAAGGAATTCCGCGTGGATACCTTTGTTATGGGCGATGACTGGGAAGGCAAGTTCGATTACCTCAAAGAATTCTGCGAAGTGGTGTATCTGTCCCGCACACCCGAAATTTCCACCACGCAGATCAAGGAAATGAAAAAAAACGAGAATAAAGACAAATAAGGAGCTTTTGTGCCATGCGACAAAAAATCCTCAACCTGCTGAAAGTCATCAAGCCGCGTGATGTGTGGGATCTGTTTGTGATTCTGCTGACCTGTCCGATCGGACTCATTCTGCGGCTTTTCAAAAAAAACATATGGATCGTTTCGGAAATGGAACACACCGCACGCGACAACGGCTATTGGTTTTTTAAATACCTGCGTGAGAATGACCCCGACCGTCCCGTGTATTATCCCATCCGTTTTGATTCGCCCGACTACGAAAAAGTGGCAGCCCTGGGCAATGTCATCCGTCACGGCTCGCTGCGGCACCACATTTACACCTGGGCAGCACAGGCGGACATCAGTGCCAGAACCGGCAGAGGTCTGCCGACACGTATGATGAGCAGACTCCTGCAGTCACGCGGACTGTTTCCGTGCAAAACCGTCTTTTTGCAGCACGGCGTTATGATGAACGCACCTGCATTTCTGGACAAACGTCTGAACAAGATCGACCTGTTCATCACCACCACCGAAGCGGAAGCAGACGGCATTGCAAAAGACCTGCATTATGACCGCAATCAGTTGTGCGTGACAGGCTTGTGCCGTTATGATCAGCTCAACAGCTTCACCGTCAACAAAAAACAGATTCTTCTGATGCCGACATGGCGTAACTGGCTGTACTCCGATTACGGCAAAGTCACGGAAGAAGCTTTGGAAAAAGTAAGAAACTCCGATTACGTTAAAACCTACTGCGATCTGCTTGCGGACAAACGTCTGCACGCATTTCTGGAAGAAAATGACCTGCACATTCTGTTCTTCCCCCACAATCAGATGCAGCCGTACTTAAAAGCATTCACCGCCGACAACAGCCGCATCCGCATTGCTTCCACCGCAGACAGTGATGTGCAGACCGCCCTCAAGGAATCCGCTTTTCTGATTACGGACTATTCGAGCATTCTCTTTGACTTCGCGTACATGAAAAAGCCGATGTGTCTGTATCAGTTTGACTATGAGGACTTCCGAAAAGGACACTACCCCGAAAGCTATTTCAGTTACGAAAACGATGCATTCGGAAAAGTGGTACGCACAAAAGACGAACTTTTAGATTGTCTTTTTACTTCTTACCGCAACGATTTCCGCATGGACAGACTGTATGAAGACCGCGTGGACAGAACTTTCCGTTTCCGCGACAACAACAACTGTCTTCGCAACCTGCAGGCCATTGAAAACCTGCTCAACAATAAATAAAGAGGATCAGGTACAGTACAATGAAAATGTTACAAAAAGTCGGAAACGCACTGACAAATGTATTCTTTTTCAAAATCGCCTATATCGTTCTCCTTGTTCCCACCATTCTGGCTCCGCTTGAGGGCATCTGCTACCGCTTGCTGTATATCATGCTTGCATGGGGTGCCGTAATCGGACTGTATGATTTCTTCAAAAACAGACGTTTCCTGCGTGCAGGCGGTATGCTCTGGCTGCTCGGTTTCCTTGCCGCGTTTGCTGCGGCGGTCGTTCTGAATTTCAGAAACAGTTTCAACCTCAATGTCGCAAGTCTTGCACACACAGTTGTATTCCTGTTGGTTGTGTATCCCGACCATGCCTACGGCGACAAACAGCGTGTCAAAAAGGAACTGACCATTCTGTTGCAGATTTTCATTGCCGTCACGGCAGTGCTTTCCACCATATCAATGGGAATGTTTGTGGTCAAATACGGCACTTCCGTCAACTACACAGGCGACATCAACCTCATCGGCTGGGTTGACAAACGTCTCTTCGGTCTTTACAAAAACCCCTGCTACATGACTTCCGGTGTCGGTCTTGTTATGACGGTCGTCTGCATTTTCACGCTCAAGGCAGACCAAAAACTGCACAAAGGCCACATTGCTTTCTTTGCATACGCTTCGGTTATGAACTTCTGTAGTATGTGCCTTGAAAATTCCCGCGGTGCCTTTTTGTCGGTTGCGTTCTTTGCAGCGGTTGTCACATTCCTGTCGGTGCTGCGTGTGATGATGAAAAAAGACCGGAAGAAAGCCGTTTCCGCCGTGGTCTCGCTGTTGGTTGCAGCGGTTGCCGCAGGTGCGGTACTCGGCAGCATTCAGGGAGTCAGACCCTTGCTTGCAAGAATCCCCAACCCCATTGAGCAGTCAACGACCGAAACACCGCAGGATTCGCAGCAGGCTGCCGACATTGACCGTTACATCAGCGAAGAGCTCGGTGCACTGACCGGCAGACCCAAAATCTGGTCTTACGGTTTGCAGGAGTTCCTGAAAAAACCCGTATTCGGTCACGGTCCGCAATCCCACGGTGATCAGAAAGTGGTTGACATCGGCATCAAACACTTCCACAACATGCCCATTCAGTGCCTTGTCAGTGTCGGTGCGGTCGGTTCTCTCTTCATATTTGCATTTTTCTTCAGATTTTTCTTCGGAAAGCTGATTCTTCTTTTCAAAAAAATCAAGGACGACGACAACAGTCTTCCCACTGCCATTGCAGTCTTTTCGGTGCTGCTGATGTTCCTGTTCAACAGTATGTCGGAAGTCACGGTGCTGTTCCTTGTCCGTTTTTCCGTTTTCCTGTTCTGGCTGCTTGCAGGCTACCTGCAGACGCTGCTGCCCGATGAAAAGAGAACAAAAGATGAAATTCCCTGCAACGCCATTGCTGATTTTCTGGACAGCAAACGCAACAAAAAGAAAGCATCATGAGAAGTAAAAAAGTTCTTATCAATTCCATATTCGGCACCGCAGGATACCTGATTCTGATGGTGAGCAATTTTATCACCCGTTCGGTGTTCATATCTCAACTGGGTATGAGCATGGCAGGTGTGGACACCACTTTCAAGAATTTCCTGCACGTGCTGTCGCTTGCGGAACTGGGTCTGAGCACAGGCCTCATCTACAAGCTTTACAAACCGCTTGAAGAGCATGACAATGCCGCCATCAAACGCATTCTCAATTTTTACAAGAAATCGTATGCCGTCATCTCCGCCATTTTTTCGGCAGGTGCACTGGTGTTGTGCGTGGTTGTCAATTTCTTCGTAAAAGACAGCGGTCTGTCACCTGTTTACATCAGCATTCTGTTTTTGCTGTATGCCGGTGATACGGTGGCTTCTTACCTGTTTGCCAACCGCAAAGCCCTGATTGTTGCCGACCAGAACAATTATCTCGTCAACCGCAACAATGCCTTTATTTCACTCATTACGCTTGTAAGCCAGGTTGCCTTTTTGTATCTGACCAAAAACTTCATTGTTTATGCTTTGGTCAAAATTATCTGCCGCCTGATCGGTGCTATGCTCATCGGCAGAAAATTCACAAAAATGTACCCTGAAATTGCTGCCGACAAGTCAAAGGACAGCCTGTCGGGGGATGAAAAGAAAGACCTGATGAAAAACATGGGTGCCATGCTGTGTCACCGCATAGGCGGTGTGAGCATCACCGCAACGGGGTCTGCATTCATTTCCGCATTTTTAGGCACTGTCACAGCCGGTGTTTACGGCAACTATACCCTCATCACCAACACGCTGCTTTCGTTGATCACACAGGTGTTCAACGGCATTACGGCAAGCTTCGGCAACATTCTGACGGTTGAAAGCAAGGAAACCGTGTATGCAAAATTCAAACAGATCTACTTCTTCAACTACCTCATTTTTTCATTTGCAACCGTTTCGGTCGCAGTCCTCATTCAACCCTTTATGCGGTTGTGGATCGGTACGGGGGAAGAACATCTGTTTGCGAACTCCACGGTCATTCTGCTGCTGATTTATTTTTACCTGTTCGGAATGCGTCGCGTGATTCTGATGACCAAAGACAGTGCAGGTCTTTACCGTCCCGACCGCTTTTTCTCCATCGGGGAAGCCATTCTCAACATTGTGCTGAGCATCATATTCCTCAACAAATGGCATTCGGTGGACGGTTTGCTGCTTGCAAATGTCATCAGTATGTTCTGCGTTCCGTTCTGGACACAGCCGATTCTGGTCTACAAACGGATTCTGCACAAAAATCCGCTGCTCTATTATGCAAGATATGCCCTGTACACCGCATTGACGGTCGGTTACACGGCATTGACACTGTGGCTGGGACAACGATTTGTCACGGTGGACAATCTGTTCGTTGAGCTGATTCTGAAAGCGATTTTGTGTCTTGCAGTTCCGAACATACTGAACCTGCTGATCTTCTTCAGAACAAAGGAATTACGCGATATAATCAACATGGTTCTTCGTTTGTTGAAAAGAAAATAAAAATTTTGTGCAGACTGCAAGAGTCTGCACTTTTTATTTCTCTGTTTTGAACAATAAAAATGGCTTGTGCCGATTACAAAAAAATGGTACAATAAATATATTTATCACCGAAAGGGGACGTTATTGTGAAAAGATTCCTGACAAAAACACTGGCTCTGTTCCTTTGCCTTTGTATGCTGATTCCCGTTGCAGGCGTAAGCGTAAACGCAGAAGAAGCACAGCCCTCATTTGAATCCATTGAAGATTATCTTGCATCTGCAGAAGCTCCCGTTGACGATGCAGCAAGCGACGACTTCATGCAGGTGTTTGCAAAGTTCATCCGCTGGATTGCAAACGTATTCATCAACGATTTCCTGCTTGGCACCATCGCCGCACTGATTCCCAACTCTTCTCCGTACATCAAGTATGCTGATGTGAACCTTGAAGAAGCTGAAAACTTCCTCAGAGGCAGCGATGTCTTTGCCGATCCCAACAAACCTGCAAAGGATGCTGTATGGTCGCTCGGTTATGCAAGTGCTTCCATCCTTCCCGATGACTTCGGCACGGAAGAATACAAGTACACCCGCGGCAGCTACATTCCCTACTGGTTCACCACCGAAGTATATACCGAAGAAGACGGCACACCCGAAGATATCAAGGTCCGCACCGTTGCTATGAACGACGGCAGAGGTACCGTTATTTTCGCATCCATCGACTGCATCGGTATTTCCAATGCGGATGTCCGCAAGATCCGTGCTGCCATTTCTGAAGAAGAACTTGCAAAGTACGGCATCATCTCCATCAACGTAACCGCTACCCATACCCATTCGAGTATTGACACCCAGGGTGTATGGACGGCTCCCATCTCCACGCTTGCAAACAATGTGCTTCGCTTCACCATCCGCGACCTTGAAAACTACAAGAGCGGTGTCAACGAAGACCTGCTTGCAAAGATCGTAGAAAGCTCTGCCGCAACCATCCGCGAAGCCTGCGAAAGCATGACAGAAGGCGATCTGTACTTTGCACGCATGGATGCTGCAAACTATGTGCATGACCGCACACCTCCCTATGCCTGCGATCCCGAAATGTACCGCCTTGTTTTTGCTCCTTATGTCAAGAGTGTGGATCCGACCCTGATTGCCATTTTCGGTTGCCATCCCGAATCCGCAAGCTATGACTACCTGACCACCGATGACGGTATTCAGATCGACTCCAAGCTGAGTGCAGACTTTGTCTATTACATGGAAAAGGTCAGCAATGCAGCAGGTTATAACTTCATCTTCATCCAGGGCAACGTCGGCACAAACACCTCTTCCAGACATTACTCCAACGACAACATGGACAAGAGCAGCCATGACGGTGCAAGACGTCTGGGTTATGAACTGGGCTACATCGCACTGTCCATGACCATGACCGAAGAAGAAAGAATTGCTCTCAACGCTGCAACAGGCGACCTGCTCGGCGTGGAAGCAAACAAGGACAACGAAGGCTATACCGTATGGTATGAAGGACTTCCCACTGTCGAAGAGGAAAAGGTCAACCCCGTTCTGAACATCAGAATGGAACAGGTTCTCATTCCGCTTGACAACAATGTTGCAAAGGTGCTGCTCAAGACCGGCATTGCAAGCAACATCCTTGTATATGACAACCGTCTGCATGACTATTATGCACTCACCGAAATCGGTTACATGGAACTCGGTGCCAGCGTCAAGATGCTGCTGAACCCCGGCGAACTGATGAGCGAACTGCTGCTTGACAGCACACCGCTTGCAGACTTCCCCTACAAGGCACTGCGTGATTACTACGGCGAAGACCTCATCGTCTGCGACCTTATGAACGATGCCGCAGGTTACATCGAACCCGATCCCTACTACACCGTAGCAGGTGTGCAGTACGATCCGGCAACCGGTGCTCTTGAAAGCGATACATGGTGTCTGCTCGTTTCCATGGGCAAACACACCGCTTCCTACATGATCGGCGAATTCATGGATCTGATTGATTCTGTCCGCTGACAAAATATGAATGCAGCCGTGCAGGAGTTTTCCTGTACGGCTTTTTTTGAAAAAAGTGAACGGTTTTGCTTTTGTGAATCGTATTCATGGTGAAGCTTCAATAAACAAACAAAAACAAAAAAACGAAAGTTGAGGAAACCACCATGAAAAAAATTCTGTCCGTTGTACTTCTTATTGTTCTGCTCGCAGGCATCTGCACCACAGCCGCTTTTGCAGCACGCAGACATAATTTCACAGACACCGACAACAACGGCATCTGTGACAACCGCAACGAAAATTGCACCAATAACTTCACAGACTCTGACAACGACGGCATCTGTGACAACAAAAATGAAAACTGTACCAACAATTTCGCAGACTCTGACAACGACGGCATCTGTGACAACCGCAACGAAAATTGCACCAATAACTTCACAGACGCTGACAACGACGGCATCTGTGACAACAAAAATGAAAACTGTACCAACAATTTCACAGACTCCGACAACGACGGTATCTGCGACAACAGAAACGAAAACTGCACCAATAACTTCACAGACGCTGACAACGACGGCATCTGTGACAACCGCAACGAAAACTGCACCAATAACTTCACAGACACCGATAACGACGGCATCTGTGACAACAAAACAACAACTAAGAGCCACGGCAAAATGCACGGAGCAAACGGAAAACACGCAAAACATACACACTGACAACGGAGGAAACCATGCACACTGAGCAGGAATTGAACAGAGTCATTGATCTGTATGCCGATACGGTCAAGCGGCTTTGCATACTGCATTTGCATAATGCAAGTGACACGGATGATGTTTTTCAGACCGTTTTTTTGAAATACCTGCAGCATACAGGGACTTTTGAAAATGCGGAGCATGAAAAAGCATGGATTCTGCGTGTCACAATCAATGCCTGCAAAGACCTGCAACGCAGTTTTTTCCGCACCAAAACCGTTCCGTTGGAAGAAGCTTTGCAGCAAGCCGCACCCGAAAAAGAACAACACCATGAAGTATTGGAGGCAGTCTGTGCACTGCCGACAAAATACAAACAGGTGATATATCTGCATTTTTATGAAGACCTGAGTGTGCCGCAGATTGCAAACATTCTTCACAAAAACGAAAACACGGTTTACACACATCTGAAAAGAGCCAAAGCATTGTTGAAAAAAAAGCTGGGAGGGATTGCAAATGGATAAAATGCTTCACGAAGTATTTGACAACATTCATGCCTCACAGCAGCTCAAAGACAACACAAAACAGGCCGTGTTGCAACAAAGCAAAAGTAAGAAAGCAAACATCAGGCCTTTGCAGACTTCCCGCGTGGCCGCTGCCTGCATTGTTTTTTTGCTGAGTGCAGGCATAGGAATCGGTGCTTATTTTGTTCCCGTGTCGGCCGTCCATATTGAAACCGAACCCCTTGCAACCGAACTGCAGGTCAACTGTTTTAACCGCATTATCGGTATCAGCGGTGATCAATACACACAAGAGGTTCTGCATTGCAGGACGGAAACTGCTGTGCAAACGCTGCTGGACGCAAACTCCGCTGACGAAGCGACAGCCGACACTGTTATCACTGTGGTCGGAAACGACGGCGTGCTGCAGAATATCAGAAACTGCACACAGGATGCAGACAATGTGCACTGCGATCACATGAGCAAAAAAGATGCATCTTCTGCCGCCGCTGCCGGCATATCCAAGGCAAAATACAATGTGTATCTGCAACTGCTTGCTGCAGGCATTTCTGTCACCGAAGAACAAGTACAGCAAATGAGCATGAAGCAACTGCGTCTGTTGCTGACAGAACAAGAAACTGCGGGTGATTGCGTACCCGATGAAACCGTAACATCCGCTTTGCATTCCCAACACCACGAAACAACGGACACGTCCGATTCCTGCGAAGCTGCAACCAAACGGCATCAGCACGCAAACGAAAACAACGGTTCGCAACATCACTGAATATCTGACGGGGGGCTGTGTTTACAGCCCCTTTTCTTCATATTTCTTATGTTGTGTTATCGAATAAAATATGGTATCATAACAATATATGACCTTTTGAAGGATCACAAAAAGTTGAGGATGATTGAGAATGAAATGTCAACACTGCGGTACTACGGTCGATATCAGAACCGACAAACAGTGTCCGCATTGCGCAACATCTGTTCTTGCAACAGATGCCGCAATCGTCAGAGTCCGACAGCAAATCAGCAATATCTGGCCGGATTGGATTGTCACCGATTTTCTGGGCAAAGGGTCGTACGGCAGCGTTTACAAAGCGGTACATGCTGACAACACAGAGAGCCTTGCTGCCATTAAAATTCTGCGTATTCCTGCCGATGCTTCCGAAGCGGATTCACTGCGTGCGGAAAACATGACCGAAGAACAGACCAACGCATATTTCCGCGAAATTGCAGACTCCTTTGCAGATGAAATCCGCACCATGCAGTATTTCAAAGGTCTGCAGAATATCATCAGCATTGACGATCACCGCATCATTGCAAACGAGGACGGTCCCGGATGGAGCATTTTCATCCGCATGGAATTGCTGACCGCGTTTGCCGACTACAAAAAGAACAGAACGCTGACCGAAGAAGAGATCATCCGTCTGGGTGTTGACATCTGCACGGCTCTTTCGTACTGCGAAAAAAGGAATGTGATTCACCGCGATGTCAAACCCGAAAACATTTTCCTGAATCCGTACGGTGATTTTAAACTCGGTGATTTCGGCATTGCCAAAAATCTGCAGGATGCGACCTCTGCATACACGCAAAAAGGAACCATGACCTACATGGCTCCCGAGGTGGCATCGGGACTACGATATGACAACCGTGCCGATATTTATTCTTTGGGTATTGTGTTGTATCGTCTTCTGAACGATGATCTTCTGCCCTTTGCAACCTCCAAAAGCTTTACACAAAAACAACAGGCCAACGAACGGCGTATGCGCGGAGAAACGCTGACAGCCCCTGTTCATGCCTCCCCTGCACTGGCAAGAATTGTGCTCAAAGCCTGTGCATACCGTGCACAGGACAGATACAACACTGCAAGCGACATGAAAAAAGATCTTCTGCAAATTGCAAATGAAGACGATGAAACAACCATGCTGCAGGATGACAGCACCTTGCTCAACACCGACAGCACACTTCTGAACAACACGCAGGATCAAACGATTGTGCGACAGGATGATCTGACACATAGCAACCGACAGCAGGATGTAACCGTCCTCAAAGCCGCAAAACCTGCCGCAAAAAACGAAGACGATCCTCCAAAAAAAGATACAAAGAAAAACATTCTCACAGCGGCTCTGGTCTGCATTGTTTTTGTGCTCGGCATTGTCATCGGTATTGCCGTGTTACGCAACGCATCCGACCATACCGACAACAACCCCACGCAACCCGCAACAGAGTCGGAACAACCGACAGTAACAACGGCACAAACAACGCAGCTGCCGTCCGACACGGCAACCACGGCTGCGGTACAATCGGAAGCAACGACACCGTCTGCCCCTGCTTCCCTTGACAAACCTGTTGACGCAACCTTTTTCAACGGACATTCCTATTATTTGTACGATGCCGCGTCATTTGCGACATGGGAAGAAGCAAAAGTTTTTTGCGAAAGCAAAGGCGGTTACCTTGCCGCCATTTCTTCAGATGTAGAAAATAACTATCTGTATTCGCTTTTAGGAAACAGTGACTACACCGAAGCCTATTTCGGATACAATCGTCCGAACTCCCTGCAGAACTGGGGATGGGCAAACGGAGAACAAAGCGATTACAACAAATGGCACACAGATGAACTTACCAATCCCGGTAATTTGCTGTATGCACGGTTTGCAAAATACGCAACAGCTGAATGGAAAACAGGTGATTTTGCACCTGCAAACACATCCGCAAAGGCTGTTATCACCTCTTTCAGTGCTTCGAGCGAACTTGCAGAAGAAATTGTCACGCACGTTGCCGAACGCATTGCCGACGGCAGAACGGAGTCCGGTTGGGTCGAAGGTGCAGACGGCTACGGCATCGGCGAAAGTGTCACGGTGCAGTTTGACAAAACATACCGCATTGACACATTTACAATCTATGCAGGCTACCACCGTTCCGAAGACTATTTCAATGAAAATGCAGCACCGTCTTCCCTGACACTGACGTTTTCTGACGGAACACAGCAAGCGGTTTCCTTGCAAAAACTGATGCAGGCACAGACAATCAGCCTCCATCCCGTCTATACCGATTCTGTAAAGATAACACTCAACGGTGCCTATGCCGGCACAAAATATGCAGACACGGTGATTTCCGAAATAGCCTTTTCAGGCAGTGGCGAAAAACGCTGCATCATCTGTGAATGGGATGCATAAAAAAAAAGAGATCCGTCAACGGTCACAAGCCGTAACGGATCTCTGTTTTTGTCTTTATTGCAGTGCGAAGTTGATAAAATGCTCAATATGCCGATCCCAGAATCCCCATTCGTGCGTGCCATCTTCAAAGCAACTTTCTACCGTCAGGCCTTCCTTTTCGGCTTTTGCAAGGAATGCACGGCTTGCCTGCACAAGGTGATCCTGCAAACCGCAGGATACATACATTTTAAGGTTTTTATGTCGATTTCCGTCAAGCAGTGCCGTCGGATTCAAAGGACTGTCGGCAGGGTCATCCATAAAGGGCAACATGAATGCAAATTCAGCCTGCAGGCGGTCTTTATCCACAAGGGCCACATCCGTAAAATCAAGCACACCCGAAAAACTGCCGACTGCAAAGTAACGATCGGGGTGATTGAGTGCCATCTTCATAGCACCCATGCCGCCCATGGAAAGACCTGCAATGAAGTTTTTCTCTCTGTCAAGTGAAAGACCGAAAAGATTGTGCAGGTATTCGGGAAGTTCTTCGGTGATGTGTGTATAATAATTCTGTCCCAGACAGTCGTCGCAGTACATACTTCTGCCTGCTGTCGGCATAACCACCACAATGTCATTCTGCGTGGCATATTTTTCAATACGCGAATAACGCATCCATGCCGTACCGTCATCGGAAAGACCGTGCAGCAGCCACAGTACTTTGCGGGAAGCCATGTCGGGCTTGTTACGCAAAGTGCCGCTGTCGGGCAGACAGACGGAAATGTGCGTACACATTTTCAGTTGCTCGGAATAAAAATCAAGAATTGAAACAGCCATAATTTAACTCCTTTCATCAGGAAAATACGGAACGGATCTCCTGATACCCGTCGGCAATGATGTCCATGGTGCGGAAAAATGAATCCTGTGCACGCTGCACACCGTTTTCGGCAGATGCAAGACAATACTTGTCTTCTTCCATTTCTGCCTTTACGGGCATTGCACGGAAATATTCAACACCGTCTTCTTCATAATTGCAGATCCACACCGGCACAACACCGACCTGAGACAGACGGGTTCCCTGTTCGTCTTTTACGAACTTTGTCATCATCACAACGCCGTCTTCGCAGTTGACATAGGCATCATCTTCGCCCATAGAGGACATGATGCTGCCCAGCGAATAGGCACAGGGAACTTTTTTACCGCTTGTGTTGCTCGTGTAAACAGCCATAGGCTGCACAACATGAGGATGGCAGCCGACAATCAGATCCACATCCATATCGGCAAGAGCCTGTGCAATCAGATCCTGTTCGGCAGAAGCTTCATATTCAAATTCAACACCCCAATGGATATAAACCACCACGGCTTCGGCACCGTCATTACGGGCAGCCTGCACACGCTGATTCATTTCGTTGAAGAAATCCTCACCCGGTTCCTCTTCGTTGAAAGTGTTGTAAAGTGCTTCTGTGCCGTAATCAAGATAATTGCCGTTGAGGGATGTTTCCTCGGTGTCACCTTCGTAAGTGTAGGCAATGAAACCGAAACGGATGCCGTTGACATCCTTGATGATATACGGCTTTTCTTCTTCGCTGCTGCGTGTGCCCGTGTGCAGGATGCCGCGTTCATCAAGCACCTGCAAAGTACGGGTCATGCCCTCAAAACCGCCGTCATTGGCATGGTTGTTTGCGGTTGTCAGCAGGTCAAATCCTGCATAGACGGAGGCATCCAGAAAAGCATCGGGAGCCAGCAGACGGACATAGCCGATATCATTGTAGCTGTCAATCGGTTCTTCGCTGCCGTCGAGCACACATTCAAGGTTGGCAGCCGTGAGGTCACCGCTTGAAAGCAAAGCCTTGACATAGGTAAAGCAAGGTGCAAAATCAAAAACCTGCGTGTCATAATCAAAACAGGCATTGACAAGCGGATACTCACACATGAGGTCGCCGCAGTTGACAATTTCAGCCGTCAGCACCTGCGGGGCCTGTGTCACGGGTTCGGTTGCATCGGTAACAGGCTGCATCACGGGAAGATCGGCACTTTGTGTGGGATCTTCGGCGGTTCCGCCTGCCATACCGCTCAGAAAATAAGCTCCGACACCGACAGCCAGGCAAGCAACAACAACAAACACCCAAACGGGCAACATTTTGCGATCAAATAAGTGTTTCATATTTTTCATTCCTTTTCAGTATACAATCTCTTAAACTCTCAATCCTTCAAAAAATGCTTCATCAATGCTTCGCCGCTGTCAAAATAGTTCCCCGTTGCGGCTGCGGTTTTTTCGTTGATCGTATCCACACCGCTGCACTGCTTTGTGCTGTCATAGATCATATACGGTACAGGATCGCTTGCATGGGTACGGGTCACGATGGGTGTGGGATGATCGGGCAGGATCATCACTTTGTAGTCGCCGTATTTTTCGAGTGCAGGCAACAGAACGGACAAAACAAGCTCATCAATCAGTTCAATGGAACGCACCTTGTTTTCCGGCTCGTTGCGGTGACCGCATTCATCGGGTGCTTCAAAATGCAGATAGACAAAATCGGCACCGTTTTCAAATTCTTCGACGGCACAGGCAGCTTTCCCTGCAAAATTGGTGTCCATATACCCCGTGGCACCCTCAACGTCGGGGGTTCTCATTTTTGCACAACCGCCGATGCCTTTGAGCAGGTCCACAGCAGAAATAACAGAGCCTTTGAGGCCGAATTTTTCTTCAAAACTTTCCAAAGCAGGCTTGGTTCCTTCACCCCACAGCCAAATGGAGTTGGCAGGCAACTCACCTTTTGCAACACGTGCCTTATTGACGGGATGGTCTTTGAGCACATCGTAACTCTTTTTCATCATGTCAATGAGCTCTTTTGCATTTTCGGAATCGGAAAGATATTCCCCGACCACTCTGCCGGTAATGTCATGCGGCGGTGTCATTTTGCCCAACTGTGCTGTACCGTTGTCCCAGACAAGGCAATGACGGTAGGCAACGCCGCCGTAGAAACGGTATTTTTCGTTGCCGAACGCTTCCTGCACGGCTTTGATGAGTTCGTGTGCTTCGGCGGTGGAAATGTCGCCTGCGGAATAGTCAACCATGGTCTTGTCGGCATAATTCTCTTCGTCCGACACCGTGACAAGATTGCAACGCAGAGTCACATCCGTATCCTTGAGATCCACACCGATGCTGACCGCTTCCAACGGAGAACGACCCGTGTAGCATTCATAAGGATTGTAACCGAGTACGGACAGGTTGCCGATTTCGCTGCCGGGTTTGAGCCCGTCACCGATGGTCTTGACAAGACCGACTTCGCCTTTTTGTGCCATGCCGTCAAACAAGGGTTTGTTTGCACATTCCATGGGGGTTTTTTCATTCAGTGCCGGAACGGGATAGTCTGCCATTCCGTCATACAATACAACTGCATATTTCATATCTGAAGTCTCCTTTGACTGTTCTTTTTTTAATTTGTGTTGACGGGGCTGTGTGCACCCCATCCGTCAAGATTGCCGCGTTCCAACGCACCGACGATCTTCTCACGCAGGTGCGGATATTTCCGTTCCAACGTATTGAGCAGGTCTTTCATATTTTCGCGTTCGCTGTGACCGTCCATGGGACATCCGCTCTTCTGCACAGGCAGGCTGCGGTGCTTTGCGGCACATGAAACCGCCCCTTCACGGGCAAGCACCATCGGACGGATCACATAAATATCTTTGCGTGAGAGATAGGTAACGGGACGGAAACATTCGATTCTGCCGCCTGACAGCAGATTCATCAGGAACGTCTCTGCCGCATCGTCCATGTGATGCCCGAGGGCAAGTTTGTTGCAATTCATTTCTTTTGCCGCATCGTGCAGGGCACCGCGACGCATTTTGGCACAAAGTGAACAGGGATTGTCCTCCTTGCGGTATTCAAAAATGACCTTGGACAGCTCGGTCTGCCTGACAACATATTCAATGTTATATTCTTCACACAGTGCTTTGATCTGTGACCAATTGCCGCCGTTTTCAAATCCCATGTCGAGGGTCACGGCAACGACTTCAAACTTCGCAGGATAAAACCGCCGCATTTCAGCAAGTGCCACAAGCAATGCAAGCGAATCCTTACCGCCCGACACACCGACGGCAATGCGGTCGCCGTCCTGCACCATGTCATATTTCTGCATTGCCGCACGCATACGGCTCATGAGTTTCTGCATCAGGCATCCTCCTCAGGCAGAACATAATCCAAAAGCTTCGGCAGCAGCTCCACACCGACAACGGCATCCATGAACACACCGTCCGCACGGTATTCTTCCTGCGAAACCGCACCCTCACGGCGAACACGGTCTGCAAGTGAGCCTTGTGTATACGGCAGCAAAAGAAGCACACGTCGCCTTGTTGGCGGCAATGCCTGCTGCACGGCTTCGAGCAACTGCTCAAAACCGCGTCCCGTCAAAGCGGAAATCATCACCGCATCGCGGGAAACGGGCAGCAGCCACGGTGTTTCCATGGCATCGCATTTATTGTACACGGTCACGGTCGGCTTGTCACCGGCTCCGAGTTCCTGCAGAATGGAGCGTGTGACCGTCAGGTGATTTTCATATTCGGGGTCGGAAGCATCGCAGAGATTGAGAATCAGATCTGCATCGGCAGCTTCTTCGAGGGTGGACTTGAATGCTTCGACCAGTTTTGTGGGAAGGCGGGAAATAAAACCGACGGTGTCAATGAGCATGATGTCGCGTCCGTCGGGCAGCTTCAGAGCACGTGACGTCGGGTCAAGCGTTGCAAAGAGCTTGTTTTCGGCAAGCACACCTGCATCGGTCAGAGCGTTGAGCAAGGTCGATTTACCGGCATTGGTATAACCGACGATGGCACAGGTGACAACACCGTCTTTTCTGCGGCGTTTTCTGTGCAAGGCACGTCTTTTTTCGAGTGCTTCCAGACTTTCTTCGAGTGCGTGAATGCGTCTGCGGATGTGACGGCGGTCACTTTCAAGCTTGGATTCACCCGGACCTCTTGTGCCGATACCGCCGCCGAGTCTTGACAACTGCGTACCTCTGCCGGAAAGCCGCGGCAGCGAATATTTCAGCTGTGCGAGTTCAACCTGCAGTTTGCCTTCCGACGTTCTTGCATTGCCTGCAAAAATGTCCAGAATGAGCATGGTGCGGTCAATAACACGTGTTTCGGTTGCATTTTCCATATTGCGTTGCTGCACGGGCGAAAGTTCAGCATCACAGATAATCAGATCCAGGTCGTTACAAAGGGCAATCGCACGTGCTTCCTGCAACCTTCCCTGTCCTAAAAAACAAGCATTGTCGGGACGTTCTCTTTTTTGTGTCAGGGTCGCAAAAACCTCACCGCCGGCAGTTTCCACCAGCAGAGCAAGTTCTTCAAGGGATGTTTCGGCATCAAAATCACCCGTATCCACACTGACCAACAGCACCCGTTCTTTTGCAACAGATTCTTCCATGCAACCTCCAAAAAATTAAGCAGTATAAATTTACAATTAAATTTATTATAAGCCTTTTTTATTTATAATGCAATATTTTCAAGAAATTTTATGTTTGGATGGTATACTGTATTTTGCAGATTGACATTTTAAACATTATGGTGTATGATAATATAGATATAATTTGACAAAGGATTGAATTTAATGAAACGAACCAGATTTTTTGCCATTCTGTTGACGGCGTGCCTGCTTATGAGCCTCGGTACCGCAGGCAGCTCCGTTCTGCTGCAAGCTCTTTCCAATAACTCCGCTGCACAGGAAGTGGACAATGACATTGCAGGTCTGATGGAAGGTCTTGACATGAACCCCGGTGACCTCGGCGGTGCAATGGAAAACATTGAAAACTTTGACCCCGATCAGATTCCCGACATCATTCTCGGCAATCTTTTCGGCTCCATTGCAACAACCAGTCCCGTAGGTGATGATCAGCTCGGCACCGTTACCACCATCATTCAGGCTCTCATGGGCGGCACACAGGAAGGTGAATCCACCCTTGATGCCATCAGAGAAAAGCTCGGTGACCTCGGCGGCACCGTAACGGAAAACGAACTCATGCAGGCCATTGCCGCAACATTGCTCGGTTTTGATTTTTCAAATTTCGACATGAGCATGCTCACAAGCAATGAATTCATTTCGGCTCTTATGGGCAATCTCGGCGGTATCAACATGGGCGGTGCAACTCCCATGCCTACCACACAGCCGTCCACCGTTCCGACTTATACGGGTGCTCCGCTGACAACTGTTCCTACCCAGGCTCCGACCGTCAGCAGCTCCATCAACGCACAGACTCCCGGTGTTACAACACCCGTTGCAAGCACCATGCCCACCACACCCGGCACTCCCACAAACCCCGCAGTTCCCAATGTTTCCGCTTATCCCGAATCCACCACGCAGAACATAAACGGTGTGGGTGTGATTGTTGACAATACGCTCAACATTCAGGCATATCCGAGCACGGACGTCAACAACGTCATTCCGAGTGTTCCCGAAATCAATTCCGATGCAACCGCACAGCCCGAAAAAAAGGTCAGCGGTAAAATGATCGTCGGCATTATCGTTCTTCTTCTTTCCGGTATTTCCGTTGTTGCGGTTGCCCTTGTTCTGAAGAAAAACAAAGACTAAAAAATATGCAGACTGCCTGCAAGGTTGCTTGCGGCAGTCTTTTTTTGAGGAAACAATGGAAAAAGACAACATAAACCTGCTCCCCGATGAGCATATTGAATACATTGACAACGATTCGCTGCAACTCATTGTGTCCGATGCACATACCTTCGGTACCGATGCACTGCTGCTTGCCGACTTTGCAAATGTGCGTGCATCGCAAAAGGTCTGCGATTTCGGTACAGGTTGCGGCATCATTCCTTTTTACTGGCTTCGTTCCTGCAAACCCAAAGAAGTATGGGCAGTGGAAATTCAGGAGAAAGCCTGCGAACAACTTCGTCGCAGCCTCGTGTTGTCCGACAAACAGGATGCGGTACAGCTGCTGCACACCGACCTGCGTGATCTCAAAGGAAAAATGGAAGCAGGCAGCCTTGACGTTGTGACCATGAATCCGCCGTATACTGCACAGGGTCACGGCCTTGACTGCCCTGACGAAGCACGCCGCACGGCAAGAAGTGAAACAGCAGGTTCCCTGGAAGAAATCTGCAAAGCGGCAGCAGGCATTCTGAAATTCGGCGGTTCGTTCTGCGTTTGCCTGCGTCCCGAACGTCTGACCGAAACTTTTTTTGCCATGCGTGCAGCAGGCATTGAACCCAAACGACTGCGGTTTGTGCACAAACAGGCAGACCGTGCTCCGTGGCTGTTTTTGCTGGAAGGCAAACGCGGCAGAAAACAGGGCATCACCGTCGAAAAACCGCTGTGCATACAAGCACCGGACGGCAATCAGAGTGAAGAATTGCTGCGGATTATGGGTTCGTACAAAAAATAATTTAATTTTTTTCAAAAACAGGCACAAATGGGGAGAAATCCGTTCTTGCAATTTGCTACAATGACCTCAACAAAACAAAGGAGGTCCCCAATGAGCTTTACAAGAAACGATGCATCCATCCGCTGTCCCTTTTTCAAACATGAGTCCGAACTGTCCATTCTGTGTGAAGGATTCACAAAGGATTCTTCCCTGCTGACGAAGTTTCCGTCCGAAAAAAAGAAAATTGCCTACATCAACAAATACTGTATCCGATGCACGGGCGGCGACTGTTACCTTGCAAGAAGTCAGTTCGAACGCTACGAAGACAAAGATAAGAAAAAAACCGTCGGTTAATTCCGACGGTTTTTTAACACATAAAAATATGTTGCTTATTCTGCGGGAGCTTCTTCTCCGCCGACAATGCCAAGAGTTTCAGCAAGCTTCTTGAAAGCTTCAAACAGTTTCATAAGGAACTGCATAAGAGCTGCAAAATCGAACTGCATAAAAATATCCTCCTGTTCAATAGTAACTACTGAAAATTATTCAGCACCTTCAACATCTTCTTCTGCGGGAGCAGAGGTAAGATCATCGTAATCAATGGTCCAGCCAAGGAAATCTGCAAGAGCTGCAAAAATGTTGGTGATGAACTCGATTATGGCTTTGAAAAATCCATCCATTTCAAATGTCCTCCTGTAAAAAATTTGAGTTGCGGTCGGAACTTATTCGCCGGTGGTTTCTTCTGCTTCGGGAGCGAACAGATCGATACCGAATGCGAACTTGAAGAAGTCTGCGATTGCAAACAGAAGACGTTCAAAAAGTCCTACCCAATCGCCTGTAGATGCGGAAAAATCAAAAAGATCTTCGAATTTAATATCCATAATAAATATCCTCTTTCTGTAAATTATGCGTTTTCTTCAGCAACGGTGGTATTGTGACCTTCTCCTTCTTCGGGGAGAATCAGAATACCGAGATCAGCAAAAACCTGCTTGATTTTTCTTAAAAGGTCTTCGATGAAAGCAAGAATTTCATCCAAACTGATGTTAAAAATGGGTTCCATTACGTGCACCTCACTTTCTTTCAAGAATTTGAGTCATTGTTAATATAACATATTTATGCAAACAGCACAAGTCTTTTTTAGAAATAATCAGCCTTTCTTGCAAAATTCACATTTAAAACAAAAGCTTGCAACAATTTTACAATACAAAAATGAAATATTTCGTTCAGAAATGAGAAAAGACCGGCTCATTGCCGGTCTCTCTTTTGCATGCAAATAAATCTGAAGCTTATTGAGCAGCTGCTTCTGTGGATTCAGAATTGTCAACGATACCAAGAAGGCCCTTGAGAGCGTTGATGATTTGCTTGAGTGCGTTAAAGAAAGCTTCGACGATGGCGACGAGTTCGCTTGCACCTTCCATTGTGTGCACCTCCTTGTATTGAGATTGCATTATTCTGCAGTTCTATATTACCACAGTCAGAAAAGAATTACAATAGGTTTTAAAAGAATCTGTAAAAAAGAAGAAGAAGTTTAAATTTACGTCAAAAGTTCGCAAAGATTTAATTCTAATAAAGAATTATTTCGAGCGTGGTTTTGTAACAAAACTGACAACAAGACCGCAAAGCATTGCCGCCGTGATGCCTGCCGCACCGGCACACAGAGGTCCCGTAAGAGCACCTGCCAGGCCTTTTTCATCCACGGCTTCCCGTGTTCCCTCCGCAAGCAAAGCTCCGAATCCCGTCAGCGGCACACCGGCACCTGCACCTGCAAATTCACGCAGCGGTGCATACACACCAATCGCTCCCAGAATCACCCCGACCACAACAAAACCGACCAGAATCCGGGCAGGTGTCAGCTTTGTTTTGTCAATCAGAATCTGCCCGATAACACAGATTCCTCCTCCCACAAGAAATGCCCACACATATTGCATACAGATTAACCCTTTCTTTTTTTAGTAAGAGTTTGCCCCGTTGCTGTAAAATAATTGCAATTTTTAATAAAAAAATTATCAAATGCGAAAACTGGGTCTTGATTTTGCTTTTGCAATCATGTATAATAAGAACTCGCAAAGTGAATTGCTGATGTGGCTCAATGGCAGAGCAGCTCATTCGTAATGAGCAGGTTGTCAGTTCGATTCTGACCATCAGCTCCAAAAATAAACGGACTACTTTTCGTAGTCCGTTTGTTTTTTGCTTTTTTTCGTGACCGCAAGCGTTGCCGTCAACGGATTCTTTTTTATCCGAGGCTGTTGATCATCGACAGCAGATCGATGTACAGATCCTTGATGTCACCTGTTTTCAGCAGACCGCCCTGCAGTGCCATGTGGTCACCGTCGTGTACGGGCATGATGTTCCAGATCCCTGTCTGCACATTGCCTTCTTCGTAATCTTTCTGCGGAGCATTGAAGGGTGCTTTTGCGGAAATGGTGTTGACAAGACCGTCATTCTGCTGCCAGCTTTCGTCAATGACATAACCGCCCTTGGTGACACCTGTGTAAACACCCATGGCGGCACAGCTGTCGCGGTAAATGAATTCGACCTTGTTGTTGGGTGCCCATGTGCCGTCTTCATTCTGCGTGACGGCCGAACACGGAATGGAGAAATAATAAGTATCGGGCAGAGTCAGAATGGTTTCGTTGAGAGCAAGGGCATTGTCAATGTACATATCGTATGCCGCATAGTCCTCGGAAATGCGTTCGTCAACAACCGTACCGAGTACGGAATCCATCATGCTGTCAAGCACACCCTTTTTCTCCTGCAGCTGTTCCTTTTCTTCTTCCGTCGGCTCGGCAGCATCGGGCTTTTCACCGATGTTGTAAGCGGTAGTACCGTTGTGCGGTGCTGCAAGTGCTGTCAGTGAATAAATGTAATCGCCTTTGCCGCCCTTGAAGAAATCGGACAGCGTGCCGTCGGTGGTGGCTGCCTGCTCTTCGGCACTTCCCTGTGCCATAAGGCTTGCAAACAGACGCACCGTTGCACCGCCGAAGGAATGGCCGAGAATGTTGATTTTGTGTTCGGAATCAAAAGCGGGAATCAAAGCTCTGCCTGTGAAATCTTCACCGTAACGGGCATGGTTGCAACGGGCAGAATGTGCTTCACCGTAGTCAACAACGGTACCTGTCAGCTGTGCATACAGCTCGCAGGCTCTGTCCCATGCACTGGTGTTGCCTGCCACGGATGCAGCATACACTCCAAAACCTTTGTCATTGAGGTAACCCATCAGGTCGCCGCCGAACATACCCCAATAGGGCATGAGCTTGTAGACGGCATCGTAGCTGCCCCAACCCGAAAGACCGTGGACAAAAACATAAGGGTAATTGGTTTTCCAGTTGCTGTCGTCCACCTTAAAACCGGGCACGGTGATACCGAGCAGCATGGCAATGGAAACAAAAATGCTGATGATCTTATAAGCGATATGATGAAAAATTGCGGACATGATAACTTCCCCCTTTTTTCTTTTCGGGAAAAGTATATCACACCGCAATTTACAGTTCAACATTTTTTTTATTCTGTTTACAAATTTTTAAAAAGACACAGTTCCGCTGACGAACAGGGTGGACACGACACCGATGGCAAAGCCGATCCAACGGCGGACGGACAGGCGTTCACGGAAGAAGGTTGCCGCAATGAGGGTGGTGAGCATCAGCGGGCAGACATTGACAAGCGGGAACATGACCGCTGCGGGCATGATGCCGGCAAGATGCAGGTTGATGGCATGGGGGAACGCCAGTGTGATGCCGCCGAGCAAGGGAATCAGCACACCCTTTGCGTTGAAGGGAACGGGTTCTTTGACAGGACTGCGTTTATGTTCAACCGCAACCATAACCGCACACAGGACAGCGGAAAAAACGAATGAGGACACGAGGAACACAGGCAGTTCGTCCTTATGGGGTGAAGCCTGATGTACCTTCTGCAAAACGCCGATCATGCCGTTGAGTACGGTGGAAACAAGGCACCAGATAAGCCATTTTACATTGGCCTTGCGGTCATCCTCTTTTTTCTTATCGGTGGAGAAAACAACACACAGCACCATCAACACAATGCCGAAGCCCTGCGACAGGGTGATCGTTTCACCGAAAAACGGACCGCTTAAAGTCGGGATGAGCGTTGCAAGCGACACGATGACCATCGAATAAGAAAACGGACCGAGCGGCAACGCTTTGAGCAGGGTAATGACCTGACCGCAGCAGACTGCACCGAACAGAATACCGGTCAGCATCGAATAGACACTGAATGTACCGAAGCCGCCCGACAAAATCGGGATGAGCACCGCACAGGCAATGCTCTGAAACAGCACATAAAACCAGGTGCCGAGGGTGCTTTGGGACACGCTCTTGGTGAACATATTTTTGGTGATCCCTGTCAGGCTGCTTGTGACAATGGTGATAATAAGCAGTGCAAGGGTAGGCAATGCAAGAATCATAAGTTTTCCTTTCTGTCAAATGGGGTTTCATTTTTTGAAAAACAAATTGGAGTTTATCGCTGACTTTTGACTGTCGTCAGTTATTAAAAGTTTTGGTCAAGCTTTTCACAAAAGCTTGCGGGGTCAAGGGGCAGAGCCCATTGTCGCCCGTCGCAACGGGCGAAATCCTT
>JAFSEF010000110.1 GCA_017435865.1 Clostridia bacterium | reverse complement strand
AAAGCTTTGTCTTTCGGGGCTTTTTGTTGTTTGCTGAACTGCGGTCCTCGCAGCTCAGCTGCTGCGGTCGAAACTAAAAATGTGCCACCGGCACATTTTTTTAACGTTTCGAAGTTCTCCAAGAGATAACTTGTTATTCAAAATCACAGCTCTCACGCAAGTGGGAGCTGTTTTTTCTTGCTGAACTGCGGTCCTCGTGGCACAGCCGCTGCGGTCGAAGCTAAAAACAGTCCACCGGACTGTTTTCTTAACGCTTCGAAGTTCTCCAAGAGATAACAATTTATGTTTACTCTTCCCCGAAAGTCTTGCGATTTTCGGGGCTTTTTTTATGTCACGCCGAACTGCGGTCCTCGCAAAAAAGAAAAAACACAGCTTTCTTTTGCCGAAAACTGTGTTCTTGGTGTTTATCAGTTGTTTCTTTCTTTTTTTGTTGTCAGTCCCAAAATATAATCCACCGAAACATTGTGAATTTCTGCAAGCTTTATAAGTATGCTTGTCGGAATGTCTCGTTGACCCAATTCATAATTGCTGTATACCTGCTGTGAGCAATTCAGCAATTGCGCCATTTGTGCCTGTGTTATGTCGTTGTCTTCTCTTAAATCTCTGATGTTTTTATACATATAATCACCGCAAAAAATATAACATACCGCAAATTGCAGTATTGACATTTACCGCAAATTGCAGTAGTATAATTGCGTAATGTTTTTTGGAGGTATAAAAGATGAATTGTAGAAAATGCGGTAATCAGATTGAAGACGGATTCAATAATTGTCCGAACTGCGGGGAACGCGTAAACGTGAAAACAAAACAGAAAAAACTTATTTTCAAAAAGTGGTGGTTCTGGCTTATTATTGCGGTTGTTTTTATCGGCATTATCGGAGGTGCTGGTGGCAGTGCTGACGAGGAACCGACAACAATTGAGCATGAAACCATTGCCGTTACATCAGATGTAACCGATACTCCTGTTGTCGATACAACGGAAAATGCAGTCGCAGATACAACAGCAACCCAAACATCGTCCAATATTTACAAGGTTGGCGAAATCTTTAATGATAATGGCTTGAAAATTGCTTTTGTCAGTGCAGAAAAATGGACAGACTATAATGAATTTTCTGCTCCGGCAAGTGGAAATATGATTGTCAGATATTATTTTGAAGTTTCAAATGAAAGTGAAACGGATAAATATATTTCTTCTTATGATTTTCAGGCTTATGTCGATGGAATAGCTGTCGAACATTGGTACTATGGAGATGATGATCTTTCTCTGACCTTGTCAGCCGGCAGAAAGGGAAGTGGTTGTGTTTATTTTGAACTTCCTGCAGATGCAACCGCTGTTGAAACTGAATATGAATATAATGTATGGACAGATGATAAAGTCATTTTTATTGCTGAATTTTAATATTTGAACCACACGTGCTATCAAGTTTGTGTAAATTACCATTGACTTTTTGATTGGATTTTGATATAATAATCGTGCAGAGATGGTACTGGATAATGTATCTTTAAGTGATTTCTTTGCATAATATGTATCAGATATTATTATGATTGTTGTCATATTAATATTAATGCAAGGCTTTTGTCGCCGTAAGACAAGGTTTAATGCTCGGTGTTCTTCGACCGAAACAGAAGGGTTTAATGCTCGGTGTTTCGCTACCGAAAATGCGAAAGTTTAATGCGAGGGCGGAGGACTTTGTTCTTCGCTCTTTTTTTGGGGAAAGGATAACCATGTTAAAATTTTACGACGTTGAAGAAAACTATATCAATTATCTTAAGACAATAGACAGACAAATTCCCGATATAGCATATTCAACAAACAATAAGTTCGTATGCGGAATTGTTCTTGATATAGGTGGAGTTACATACTATGCTCCCATTTCTCATACAACGCAACGATTCAGAACAAGCAAATTGATTTATGATAAAGGTACGCCTATTTCTTCTATAAGATTTTCCTTTATGTTTCCTGCTCCTCAAAGTGTGTTAACCCAAAAGAATTTTGCTAAAATACGTGCAGTAGACCCTCATTATGCAGACGTTATTACTGCTGAATATAAGTATTGTGTAAGAAATGAGAATGACATACTTCAGAAAGCAAATTCTGTATATAACATTGGATGTAACAAGAATCATCCCTATAACTATACTTGCTGTGATTTCAAAAAGTTAGAATCCGAGTATATGAAATATGATAAAACAGTTGCATATTAAGGTGTACTGTTGGTGCAAAGTCTTATAAAATGATATGAATTTATCAAACGATATATAAATAATCATATCAATACAAAATTGCACGATATAAGCGTTTTTTTAATGACATAAATGCCGTAACGATTGATAGAAAAATCCAAGAGATAACTTCTTCTCAAAAATTTCAGCTCTCACGCAAGTGGGGGTTGTTTTTTCTTGCTGAACTGCGGTCCTCGCAGCACAGCTGCTGCGGTCGAAACTAAAAATTTTTACTAAATTGCTCAATTTGAAAACTGCAATTCGCGGTTTTACTTGTGGCCATTTTGCATAAACTATTGACAAAAGAAAAGAATTGTAATACAATGTAATACAAAGGAGTGATTGCTATGACATTTTCGTTGCGTTTATCCAATGAGGATTCGATTTTGATAAAAAAGTATGCAGCGGTTCACAATCTTACCGTGTCGGAATTGGTCCGTCAATCGGTTATGGAACGAATTGAAAATGAATATGATCTGGATGCATTCCGCAAAGCCATGGAAGAATATCGGGATAATCCGCAAACATATTCCCTTGAAGAAATGGAAAGGGAATTGGGGTTGTGATGTATAAAGTCAGATTCTCTGAACGGGCAAAAAAAGATCTGAAGAAAATGGATAAGCATACCGCTGCGCTGATTTTAGGTTGGATTCGCAAAAATCTTGAAAACTGTGAAAATCCCCGTGCACATGGCAAGGCGCTGACAGCCAACTTAAGCGGCACATGGCGGTATCGTGTCGGCGATTACCGATTGCTTGCCTTGATTGAAGACGAAACGATTACGATTTTGATTCTGAACATAGGACACAGGCGTGAAATTTATGATTGACATTTCTTCATGGATTGATATTTTTTTTAATGGGTTGGAGAAGGCTTTTTCCGACCGAGTGTGGTTTGTCGGTCTGCAGGGCAGCTACGGCAGAGGGGAAGCCACCGACCACAGCGACATCGACATGGTTGTGATTCTCGATGAACTGAATGCAGATGATATACAAGTTTACAATGTTTTTCTTGACACCTTACCCCACCGGGAGCTTGTCTGCGGTTTTCTGTCGGGAAAAAAGGAGATTCTGAATTGGGAGCCTGCCGACCTGTTTCAGTTTTATTACGACACAACACCTCTCAAGGGCAGCCTTGACGAATTACTGCCTTTGCTTGCCGAAACAGCTGTGCAACGTGCTGTCAGAACGGGTGCCTGCAATATTTATCACGGCTGCGTGCATAATATGCTATATGAAAAAAGCGAAGAAATCCTGTGCAGTCTCTATAAATCCGCTTCGTTCGTTGTGCAGGCAATCGTGTTCATGCAAACGGGTACTTACATAAAGCGGCAGCAAGACCTGCTTGCGGTTATATCTGAAGACGAACAGAAAATTGTAAGCACATTTCTTGCACTTAAAAGCGGTGCTGCAGTCGATTTTAATGTCATGAGCGAAGTTTTGTTTTCATGGGCAGCAAAGCAGATCAAAACATAAAGCAAGGAAACCAACATGGAATTCAATGAAAAATTACAACAGTTGAGAAAATAAAAGAAACTTACGCAGGAAGAACTTGCACAAGTGTTGTATGTGTCGCGTACTGCGATTTCCAAATGGGAATCGGGACGCGGATATCCGAACATCGAATCCCTGAAAGCGATCGCTGCTTTTTTCAATGTGACGGTTGATGAATTGCTGACAGGGGATGAAGTGCTTACCATTGCTGAGGATGACGGCAAAAAGAAAGAAATGTACCTGCGCACGCTTGTGTTCGGATTGCTCGATTTGAGTGTGTGCTTGTTCCTTTTTCTGCCGTTGTTCGGTCAGCAGGAAGGGAAAACGGTTGTTTCGGTTTCGCTTTTGGCACTCACGCAAACGGCAGAATATCTGCGCATTGCGTATTTTGCGGCGACCGTTGCGTTGTCCCTGTTCGGGGTGCTGACCCTTGTGTTACAGAATTGCAGTCAATCGTTTTGGTTGCAGCATCAAAACAGGATTTCTCTGGCATTGCATATAATGGCCGTGCTGCTTTTTATTGTCAGCTCGCAACCCTATGCCGCGGCAATGCTGTTTCTTTTCTTGCTTATCAAAGTATTTTTGCTCATCAAAAAGGTCTGACACGAATCGTGTCGCCCGTGTGACAACGCGTTTCTTGCCGTTTTTTGCGTTTTGCCTTACCATGCAGGTAAAACGGAAAGGACGGTTTTTGAAATGAAAAAAAGCAGAAAAGAATTTATCATCGCGACAGGATTCCTTGCTGCCTTTGTTTTGTGGACGCTTGCAGTGCTGACTGTGGATGTGCGTCCCGTCGGGCCGAACGGTTCGGCTGTCGGATTTGCACAGCTGAACGGTTTTGTGCATACGCTCACAGGGGTACATTGGCGACTGTATACTGTCACGGATTGGCTCGGTCTTGTCCCGATCGCCGTATGTTTCGGATTCGGTGTGCTCGGACTTGTACAGTGGATCCGACGGAAAAAGATCACAAAAGTGGACAGAAATATCCTCATTCTCGGCGGTTATTATATGGTCGTAATGGCGGTGTATATTCTGTTTGAATATGTGGTTATCAACCGCCGTCCCGTACTGATCGACGGTTTTCTTGAAGCCTCTTATCCTTCGTCCACGACCGTGCTTGTGCTTTGTGTGATACCCTCTGCGATGCTTCAATTGCGTGAACGAATCAAAAACAAAGCCGCAAAATCTGTTGTGTTGTCGGTTTTTGCCGCATTTGCGGTTTTTATGGTCATCGGAAGACTTGTTTCGGGTGTACATTGGGTTTCGGATATTATCGGAGGAATTTTAGTCAGCTCCGGACTTGTGATGATGTATAAGGCGGTTTGTGAAATGAAATAAAACTCCTGCTTGCTTTTTTTATTTCTTTGTGATAGTCTTATGATGCATTTTAAAGGAGCATACATATGGAAATCACGGATTTTGTTTTCAGCTTAACGGAAATGATCGGCACGGTGTCGTTTGCGGTGTCGGGTGCGATGATCGCGATCGCAAGGAAACTGGATGCCTTCGGTGTGCTGGCACTGGGTATGATCACGGCATTCGGCGGCGGTGCGGTGCGTGACCTGCTCATCGGCTATGTGCCGCCACGCTGTTTTTACAGCTTCCGCCTGCTTGCGGCGGCATTTGTGTCGGCACTGGCTGTGTTTGTGATTGCTTACATTCTGCGTGAGCATTATTTTCGTCGTGAAAAACTGATTGACGGCATCAACAATATTGTCGATTCCGTCGGTCTTGCGGCATTTACCGTGTCGGGCATTCAGGCTGCGATCACGGCAGGCGAATCGCAGAATCCGTATTTCTGTGTCTTTTTGGGAATGCTCACGGGTGTCGGCGGCGGTATTCTCAGGGATTGCATGAGCCGCACCATTCCGCTTGTGTTCACAAAACGTGTGTATGCCACGGCATCCATCATCGGCGGCATCGGTTATTATTTGTTGCTGCACTTTGAATGTCCCGGCAATGCGGCGGCCTTCATTGCCATGGCACTGATCGTTGCAATCCGCATCTGTGCAACGGTGTTCCACTGGAGTCTGCCGAAGATTTCTCTGCATGATGAAAGTGTAAAAGAAAAGGTTGAAAAATAATTTGAAAATTTTAAAAATAAAGGTTGACATTTGCTTCAGAAAGTGCTAATATACTTTAGCAATCAGAAATGCGCTGGTAGCTCAGTTGGATAGAGTAACTGGCTACGAACCAGTAGGTCAGGGGTTCGAGTCCCTTCCAGCGCGCCAAACAAAAAAAGACCTCATTTGAGGTCTTTTTTGTTATTCAATCCGAAGGATCGATATGAAACCACAAGATTGGCATCATTAAAAGATCTGATTAACTCCGTTGAGGTGCTGCTGAAAAGTGACTTGTATGCCGCAATGTTTGCATTGTAAAATGACAGCATAAGAAACGTTTTGTATTTATCCGGCAATTACCTTGCTTTGGTTCAGATTCTATGCTATACTGCAATTGTCTTACCGGATGAGGAGTTGATCTTATGCACTATATTTCCGATCGTTTATCTGATTTTGAGTTTCATGATGCGCAGTTTACAGCCTGTAATATTGCAGAAAACAGATTTACCGCACAGGTGAAATTTTTGAATATCCGCAGCAATGCCCGGCAGAATCCGTTTGATAATGACATGGAAATTGAAGACGCACAAATTGTCTTGGACGGATTCAATGTGATCTCATACGAGCACGGCAGAGCATGGAAAACAGATGAAAACGGAGAAATGTACACAAAAGAACCGCAGCTTATTCTGCAAGAAGAATTGGCATTGCAAGAATTTAAAGAACAATTGAATGCGGGGATTACCATTTTTGATTTTGATAAATATGATGAAACTGCATGGTTTATCGATGCCATGGCGAATGATCCGTTTTTTACGCTCGTGTTTACCTTTGACAGTGTAAGTATTTTATGGGATTCTTACAAAAAATGATTGGCGGTTACGCACAGACCGACCTCCACCATCCCTTGTCGCCCCTGAAAGGGGAGATGCCCAAAGGGCAGAGGGGTTT
>JAFSEF010000109.1 GCA_017435865.1 Clostridia bacterium | reverse complement strand
GACGATACCGTGCATTTGATGCTATACTAACCATAGAAAATTCAACTCCTTCAGGTGTGTGTTTTTTGTGGTGATTAACATCATACCATATTTGAGTTGAATTTTCTTTTTTATTTGTCACCCATCAATTGTACCATAACACAGTTGAGGTAGTAGGGGATGTTCAGTTTCAGTTCGCCCGTGGTGACTTGTTCGGTGTCTGTAAGAAGCCATGTGCCGACGAGGGCAGTGTCTTTTTCTTCCGCTTCCAGACGAAGCACCGCACCGTTGTCGGGGCTGCCGTCGGCGGTCAGCAGGTTTTCGGCCTGCAGGCGGGTTTCATCATATTGTACGATGCTGCATCGGTCAATCAGGCGACACATCAGCAGGTATTCGATGGCTTCCCGTTCCCCTGTGCTGAGTTCACGCACACCTGTCAGATCCAGTGCGAGCCACTGTGCTCCGGCAGGCACTTTTTCAAGAACAAAATCAACAAGCGGTGTCACAAAATCGTGTTTTCCGTCCGTGCAGGAAAAAGAAATGGGGTCACCGAACTGCATGGGATAGCTGTCCATGATATACCCGCCGTAGTAAAGTCGGAAAAATGTCCCCGGCACAAGCAGGGTTTCGTCCTGCTCTTTGCTGAGATACTGTTTGCTCAGCGTATACAGACCGCCTGTCTGTCCCTGTGTCTTGTTTTCGGTGACAAGCAGGGAATCACCACCCATGTCCGCCACGATCATGCCGTAAAAGACATCGGCTCCCGGCGGCAAAGAGAATGTACTTGTTTCATCGGTCGGGTTTGTCGGTTCTTCCTGCGGCGGCGTGCAGGCTGCAAAGGACAGCAAAAGAGCAAGTGTAAACAAAAAAACAAAGCATCTTTTCATTTCGGTATCCTCCCGGAAAGAGTTTTACACCCATAAGAGTACACGAAAACCGTTTTTGTTGCAAGGAAAATTATAAAATCCGCTTTACATTTACGGCGGTTTGTATTATATTATTACTATTATAGAGTAATATCCCTTATATGTGAGGTTTAAGAGTATGGATTACGAAAAATTAGCAGCTTTGCTGTTTCCCGATGTCACAAAGACACCTGAGGATTTTGAAGCCATCTATCCGCCCAGAAATCTTCCCGAAGGTGCAAGAGTGACCCGTTTTGCACCGTCTCCGACAGGCTATATGCACATCGGCGGTCTGTTCCAGGCCATCACCGACTGCTTCGTAGCACACCAGACCGGCGGCGTTGCCATGCTTCGTATTGAAGATACCGACAAAAAGCGTGAAGTTGTCAACGGTGTCAAGGCAATCGTGGACGGCTGCACCGCTTTCGGTGTCAATTTTGACGAGGGTGCAACGGGCGAAGGTACCGAACAGGGTGCATACGGCCCCTACACACAGAGCCAACGTGTTGAAATTTATCACACCGTTGCAAAAAGTCTTGTGCAGAAAGGCTTTGCATACCCCTGTTTCTGTTCTCCAGAGGACATTGCAGCCATGAAGGAACGTCAGGAGGCAGAAGGCGCACAGATCACCGGCTATTTCGGCAAATGGGCAAAATGCCGTGAGCTGACGTATGAAGAAATCGAACAGAATATCAAGGACGGCAAAAGCTGGATGCTTCGTCTTCGTTCTCTCGGCAAGGAGGACGGCAGAGTCAGCTTTGACGATATGATCAAGGGCAAGATCGAGCTGCCCGAAAATTTGCGTGATGAGGTGCTTCTCAAGACCGACGGTGTGCCGACCTACCATTTTGCACACGCGTGTGACGATCACTTCATGCGTACCACTCATGTCGTGCGCGGTGAAGAATGGATCTCCTCCGTTCCTACCCACATCGCACTGTTCCGTGCCTGCGGCTACAAAATGCCCAAGTACTGCCACACAGCCCAGGTCATGAAAATTGACGAAGAGGACGGCACCAAGAGAAAGCTGTCCAAGCGTAAAGACCCCGAAGCCGCTGTCAGTTATTTTGTCGAAAACGGCTTCCCCAAGGAAAGCGTTGTGGAATACCTGCTGACATTGCTTAACTCCGGTTTTGAAGACTGGCGCAGAGCCAATCCCAAAGAAGACGTCAACAACTATCCGTTCAATCTCAAGAAAATGAGCGTTTCGGGTTGTCTGTTTGACCTTGTCAAGCTCACCGACGTCAGCAAGGGTGTCATTTCCGTGATGTCCGCAGACACCGTGTACGAACGTGTTGTCGAATGGGCAAAGGAATTTGACACAGAGCTTTATGACCTGTTCACGGCTGACGAAGCGTATGCCAAGGCCATCATCAACATCGACCGTGAAAATCCCAAGCCCCGTAAGGACATTGCAAAGTGGGACGAAGTCAAGGATTTCTTCTCCTACTTTTTCGACAGCCTGTTCGTGCCCTGTTATGAACTGCCTGCCAACATCAAGGCGGAAGATGCCAAGGCAATTCTCAATGCCTACATGGCAGTGTACGATGCAGACGACGAAAAGGACGTCTGGTTCGGTAAGATCAAGGATCTTTGCGAACCGCTCGGCTTCACACCCAATGTCAAGGAATACAAAAAGAACCCCGAAGCATTCAAGGGTCATGTCGGTGATGTGTCCGGTGTCATCCGTCTTGCCGTAACGGGCAGAATGAACACCCCCGACCTTTGCACCATCATGCAGCTTCTCGGCAAAGAAAAAGTATTTGACCGCATGACGGCATTTCTGAATAACATCTGAGAAAGGAAGAAAAAGGCAATGGAAGAAATCGTAAAATCCAATTCCAATTTTATACATGATATCATTGACGAAGAATTGGCTTCGGGCAAGAACACACGTGTGCAGACCCGTTTTCCACCCGAACCCAACGGCTACCTGCACATCGGTCATGCAAAGGCAATCTGCATTGACTTTGCAACTGCCGAAAAATACGGCGGTGAATGCAATCTGCGTCTGGATGACTCCAACCCGTCCAAGGAAGATGTGGAATATGTGGAAGCCATCAAGGCCGACATCGAATGGCTCGGTTACAAGTGGAACAATGTCTACTATGCATCCGACTATTTTGATTTTGTGTATGAATGTGCCATCAAGCTCATTGAAAAAGGCAAAGCATTCGTCTGTGACCTCACAGCCGAAGAAATGCGTGAATACAGAGGGACATTGACCGAACCCGGCAAGAACAGTCCCTACCGTGACCGCTCCGTGGAAGAAAACCTCGATTTGTTCCGTCGCATGACGGCAGGCGAATTCCCCGACGGCAGCCGTGTGCTGCGTGCCAAGATCGACATGGCTTCCCCCAACATCGTCATGCGTGACCCTGTTATCTACCGCATTATGCACGTAAGTCACCATCAGACAGGCGACAAGTGGTGCGTTTACCCCATGTACGACTTTGTGCATCCGCTGTCCGATGCCAGAGAAAGAGTTACCTATTCTCTTTGCACCCTCGAATTCGAAAACAACCGTCCGCTGTATGACTGGTTCATCAACGAGATCGGTTTTGAAGAACCGCCCAGACAGATCGAATTTGCAAGACTCAACCTCAATTACTGCCTGACGAGCAAAAGAAAATGTCTGCGTCTTGTCAAAGACAACATCGTTACCGGTTGGGACGATCCGCGTATGGCAACCCTTTGCGGTATGAGAAGACGCGGCTATCCTGCAGAAGCTGTCCGCAATTTTGTTGACAAGATCGGTGTTTCCAAGGCAAACAGCGTGGTTGATTACGGTCTGCTTGAATCCTGCGTGCGTGATGTTCTCAATGCAAACGCCCCCAGAGCCATGGCTGTCATTGAACCGTTGAAAGTGGTCATTGACAACTATCCCGAAGGCAAGACCGAAACCATCACCGTCGAAATTCATCCCGATCATCCCGAAATGGGCACAAGAGAAGTCACATTCTCAAGAGAAATCTACATTGAGCAGTCCGATTTCATGATCGAACCGCCCAAGAAGTATTTCCGTCTGTATCCCGGCAACGAAGTCCGTTTGAAAGGTGCTTACTTTGTGAAGTGCGAATCCTTTGAGACCGATGAAAACGGCAATGTGACCGTGGTGCACTGCACGTATGACGAAGCAAGCCGCGGCGGCAATTCCCCCGACGGCCGCAAGGTCAAGGGTACGCTGCACTGGGTTTGTGCCGATGATTGCGTGGATGCCGAGATCCGTCTGTATGACCGTCTGTTCAATGCGGAAAATCCGTCCGATGAATCCAACGGCGACTTCACAGGCAACCTCAATCCCGAATCTCTCGTTGTTCGTACCGATTGCAAACTCGAAGGCGGCCTGCGTGACATCAAAGAAGGCGATGTGTTCCAGTTCATGCGTCAGGGTTATTTCTGCGTAGACAAGGACAGCACCCCCGACCACATCGTCCTCAACCGCACCGTACAGCTCAACTCCTCATGGGGTAAATAAACAAAGGAGATAAAATTATGAAAATCCTTTCCAAAATTCTGCTTCCCGTAACGGCATTGCTTGTTATTGTATCCCTGCTTGTGCTGCCCATTCTGCGTGTTTCTCTGGGCGGAACCATCATTTCAAACCAGTCCCTCGGACTTGACGAACACAACTCCATTGTCCGTCTTGTTTCTGCCGCACAGGATGAAAACAGCCAGCTGTCAAATTATATCAAGCTCTTCAAACAGTATTCCGAAAACAACGAAGGCGGCTCCATCAAGGATATCATTCCCTCTGTTGATTGGCTGTATGCTGCTCTTGCCATGCTTGTGCTGATTGTGTTGCTTGTTCTGCTGATTGTCGGCTTCGGTATTTTCTCTCAAAAGAGAATGCTCACTGCCGGTTTTGCAGCAGGCGGTATGCTTTCGACCATGCTCATGAAAACCTTCTTTGACAAGTTTGCAGATCCTATTGTCAGCGGAAAAATCAATGTTTCTTCGCTGCTTTCGGGGCTCAATTCCGGAACAACCACGGCCCCCGACGGTACGCAGGTTGATCTTTCGGGTGCTCTGTCCACTCTGGGGGATGCACTGAATGAATCCCTGGGACTGAATCTCTCCGGTCTTGCCAATTCCCTTGTCAACATCAAGGCTCTTGAACTGAGCTTTGCAACCACCGGTGTCATGCTTGCATTCGGTGCTGTCATTGTGCTTGCAATCGTTTTTACAATGAGTGCAAAGAATGAAAACACGGGCAGATTACCCGGCTGATAAGCAAACGGCAGCCATTTTTGTGCTGCCGTTTTTTTTTTACAATATTAAGGTACAGGAGGAAATAAATAATGAAATTCATCATCAAATCCGTTTCCGCAATCGTTTCGTTTTTTCTGATGGTGTTTCCGTGTCTGCAGACGCTGATCAATGACATTACAGTCGATTTCCAAATCAACACCGCCGAAGTCGGTGACGAAATGGGAAACCTCATGCAGAGTGTGAACGTGTGGGAAATGGGCACCACCTTCATCAATGCTGAAAACAACAAAGAAAACGATATTTTTGAATTCGTGGAATATGTGCAGCTCATGCAGTGTTCGGGCGGCAACGCACAGAGAGATCTGTTCAAGGATCCGTACAACACCGAAGTGTTGGATGACTATGATTTTACCCGTTTGCTTGATAACTGTGCAGGCATTCTCAGACTCGGTGCAAAGCCGCATCTGAAGCTCGGCAATGTCCCGATGAAATACACAAAAGAGTATGTACTCGGCGGTTTTGAAGTGAATGTGTATCCGCCGGATGACTATAATGTATATTATAATTATATTGCAGCACTCGCACAGGCACTTGTTGACCGCTTCGGTGCCGAAGAAGTGCTCACATGGCGTTTCGGCGTTATGACCGAATACGAGAATGCGGACTGGTTCATGGCAAAAAGCGGGGAACCTGCAGAAAGTGCACAGGAATTCTGCAAACTGTATGACTACACTGTGCAGGCTCTGATTGATGTCATCGGTGAAGATGTCTGCGTGGGTGCACACTCCATGACCGTAACGGAAGGCTTGTGGGATGAACATATCTTCCTGGACCATCTTGTTACAGGCACAAACTATGCCAACGGCAAAACCGGCAGCAAGGTCAATTTCCTGACCGCATCCTTCTATGACAGCAATCCCGGTCATTTCACCGAGGGACACACACTCCCGGAAACGGTTGCCTGCCTTAAGTCTTATGCAGAAAGCATCGGACTTACCGATCTGTTCTACGGTGTGGATGAGGGCAGAATCCTTTCCGGCAATATCGCAGGCGGCGGTGACAGTCAGCTGCTCAACCGCACAACAGGCTACACATGGCAGGGTGCTTACGATGCAAGACTCTGGATGCAGTCGGCAGACAGCGGACTTTCTTATTTCTCCTCCTGGGGGTATTTGTCCAACAGTCTGTTTGACGGCAATCCCACCGTCAGCTACCATGTAGCAAAGCTGTTTGCAGGCTTTGAGGGCATGCAGAGAATCAATGTGGACGGCGAAAAGAAAATGCTGCTTCCCATCGGCAGTGAAGCCAAGGCCCTTGCAGCGGTTGATCCCGAAAACGGCAACATCCGCATCATGGCTTACAGCTTCCGCAACGATGTGCAAGCCACAGGTGCCGTCAATATGAATTTCAACATCAACCTGCCCGACGGTGAATACAAAACTGTGCGTTATTACATCGACGACAATTGCAACTACTTCGACGAATGGCTCGTTGACCGTGAAAAATACAACATCACCGACGATTGCTTCAGCTGGTCACCGGAAGATCCCTGTATTGACAGTTCCGTAACCCTGTCGGCACAGTGGGCAAGAGATATCTATTTCAATGAACTCAGACCGGTGTATGCTGAAAAATCCGTTCTTGTACCCGTGGAGGAAACCGTAACCGTAACAGACGGCAGCCTTGTGTTCGATGAAAACATTCCGCTGAACACGGTATTGTTCATGGATATCATTCCTGCCTGAAAGTGAATAAAATACAAAGGAGCTGTTGTGAAACAGCTCCTTTTATATGGCTTGTTTTTTATGCGGTTTCTGATTTTTTGATGGTTGCAATGAGTTCTCTGAACCAGTCAATAAGAATGACAAAGAAGTTTTTGATTCTTTCAAACAGGTTTTTCGGCTGTTCGGTTTCCCATGCTTCCGTGTGGCAGTTTTCTGCAGTCATGGCTTCTGCTGTGTCATTTTCAGTATCATACACAATGAACTGTGACAAGTCAAAATCATCAATCGTCAGCTGTTTGTCTGCCGTGACAACCTCATACAGAATCTTCATTTCATAGGTTGTCCAGTTTGAATGGGTGGCTCCTTTTATGAACCATGTATAGTCGGGGAACATACAGGTGGATGCATCGATATGGCGGTCAGGG
The DNA here is from genome assembly GCA_017435865.1 of Clostridia bacterium. Classification (GTDB taxonomy): domain Bacteria; phylum Bacillota; class Clostridia; order Oscillospirales; family Acutalibacteraceae; genus RUG806. The sequence goes on along the minus strand of JAFSEF010000109.1, from coordinate 5,417 downwards.
GAAATGTACTTTGCTTTGCCCTGTTCTTCGCGTTCGGCGATGTATTTGTCTGAAAATGTTTCATAAACGGTTGTGGTTGTTGCACCGAAAGAAGATCTGTAAACGGATGCAATCTGATCTGCCACCATGTCTGCGGATTCGCACACGGGAATCAGCTGGCTGCCGTATTTTGACATGATTGCAAGGTTTGCACCGCTGTCTTTGATGCTCTGCATAATTTCGGGAATATGTTGACGGACCACTTCATCATAATTGACAATTTTCTCAATCAGACCTGCATACTGGGTGCGTTTTTCGCTTCCTTCTTCACCGAAAACATAGTCCAGTGCCGTGTCAAAATCTTCACTTGTGACAGCCGACCAGTAGCTCGGCCATGTGAAGAATGTGGACAGTGCAAGTGCGGAAGTGACACCTTCTGCAATGCGGTAATACAGGGTTATTTTTGTCACACCGACAACCCCGTCCAACAGACCGCTTGCTGTTGCAAGGGCGATGGTTTTGAGGATGAAGTCACCTACATCGAACCAACCGTAATTTGCACAGTCAATCAGAACTCTTTCAATGGCTTCGCCGTTGACTTTGAATTTGCCGCTGATGCTTTCGCTGAGTGCTTCGGCACCGTAGCTGACACCGCCGTCAAAGGCAATGCCGTGGATGGAATCCATGCCGTATTTTGCAATGTAGGCCGTAACAACAGAGGTGCCAAGACAACTTGAAATGATACTGACTTTTTCGCTGTTCGTGGTGCTTTTGATGGCTTCTACAAATTCATGGAACTCGTCTGCAATGGCAAGCGGATCCAGTCGCCAGTCATAATTAAACCAATAGTCATTGTAGGCATAATATCCTTTGCCGATTTTTTTGTCGGTTTTTTTGAGTTGTTCCATCTGATTGCGTTTGTTTTGTGACAGGCCTGTTCCGGGAAGCGGATTTCCGTTGTTGTCCAACAGTGCTTCACCGAACAATTCGCTGATTTCGGTTTGCAAAGCGGCATAATAATTGTCCCATTTGTTGAAGAGAATGCCTTCTCTTAAAAAGGGCATAAGAATATTGACGACAGCATCCATGATTTTGTCGTCGCCATCCTCTTCTTCATCGTTCGACTCCAACAGACCTCTGAAATGCATAATGCGTTCACCTTCTGCATTATACAAAGGCTCACCGTCACCTGAAATGCGGATAACGGGGATCTGACTGCGTGTTTCGTCGACAAAAGTCCATGCATTTGCAGGAATGACGGAAACGAGGACAAGCATAACGGATAACAAAATGCAGAATACTTTTTTCATGATACTCACCTTTGGTTTATTCTTTGTTTATATTGTAACAATAAATATAACAATTGCTTTTGTGAGTGTATGAATAAATATGGAATATTATGAACAGATTGTTACAGAAATGTGACCGACGGCATCTGCACAAGCACAGTGTGACTCTGCCGGCAGGAGGTGTTCTTTCACAAAAAATTTACATTGCTGATATTGACCGTAACAATTGAATATGATATATTGAAAAAAAACAGTTAGGAGTGTTCTTATTATGCTTGGTATCGGTAAATGGCTTTGCAAAGTCAATTCCATGTTCTACAGAGGCGATGTCGTTGTCAACATCGCTGACAAAAACGGTGAATATGATATCACCATCGAAATCGATGCAGACTTCGATATGCCCGATTACAAAATTTATGATGTTGTGACCGACGGCAATACCGTCACCGCAAAGGCAGAAGTTTCCCTGCTGCCCGGTAAGGTTGTTGATGTTTCTTTCACAATCGAAGAAGACAATCTCACAGGTGTTCTCAAAGTTCCCTTCATGGGCAAAATCAAGATCACCGAAGGCCACAAGGTTGCCTGATGTAAACAAACAAAAACGCTCCCGTTCCGAACGAACGGGAGCGTTGCATTTTGTGTTTTCAATCAGGTCAGATCAGAAATCTTGAGACCTGCAAGTGTGACCAGCTTGAGCATGAATGCCATCATACCGGTTTCACCTGTATAAATGGTTGCATCAGCAGGAACGGAGCTTACGTTTTCGGGAATGCGGGTGGTGATTTCCGAAATAATCATTTCCATGGTCATGGTGCCGTCTTCATCAAAAGAACGGATGAAGCAAAGCTTTGTGCCGGAAAGATAGTGCACGGTTGTTCCGTTGTCGTCCTTGTTTTTGAAGGTACGGGCCGTGTAGGTCTTACCGTCTATCGTTACGGGGCTGACGCTGATGGGTTTTGCATCGACAGCAGCACCGCCGCCCATCTGATCAAACATACCGAGCAGTTCGGACATATCAAGACTGCCGGAACCGCCTGTCAGGTTTTCATCCATGATCAGGTAGCAGTTGTCTGCAGGGGAAACCATGTAGGAAGTGTCGTTGAGTGAAAGAATGCCCATGTCAACCGGTTTTGCATCGGGTTTGTCAAAAGCTTCCGCGAAATCGACCTTGATTTCCATGTAAGATACATTTTCGGTGTTGACAACTTTGAAAGGTGTGTCGGAGCCGGTTACGGTCACTTCCATGTAATAGCTGCCGCCGTTGAGAATGTCGGAGCCGGTTTTGCCGAAGTCGCCTGCCCAGTCAAGGTTAACAGAGCCGCGAAGAATGGAACGTGCATCGCTGGCATCGATTTTGTTGTCAAGGTTTACGTCAGCGGCTGTTTTCTGTGCCTGGGTGAAGGAGTTTTCAAGTTTGACAGAGTAGCGAAGTACAAGACGTGCATCGGCAGCACTCACTTTTTTGTCGCCGTCGATGTCGCCGTACATAACGGATGCAGCAGAGCCGTATACAGCAAAGCAGGAAAGGGTAATAATCGCACAAAGCAAAATGCTGACAATCTTTTTCATTTTTAAAATCCTCTCTTGTTGATCATGAACTCATTATAGTCACAATCAGTTTGTTTGTCAATGTAAATGTTTTATATCATATTTTTCTTAAAACAAACCTAATATAATATGGTAACTCTTGACAGAATCAAAAAAATAAGGTATCTTTATTATCGGACTCAAACAGACAAAAAACGGAGGCTATTTAAAAATGATTCCCAATACCGAAAAATCAATGGAAAAAATTGTCAATCTCTGTAAAGGCAGAGGTTTCATATTCCCCGGCTCCGACATTTACGGCGGTCTTGCCAACACATGGGACTACGGCCCGCTCGGCACAAGACTGAAGAACAATGTCAAGGACACATGGCGTAAACGTTTCATTCAGGAACGCAGAAACAGCTTCGAAGTGGATGCCGATATTCTGATGCATCCCAGAGTATGGGAAGCCAGCGGCCATGTACAGAGCTTCTCTGACCCGCTGCTTGACTGTAAAGAATGCAAAATGCGTCACAGAGCCGACAACCTCATCGAAGCGTTTGATCCCGATGCACACGCAGACGGCATGACCAAGCCCGAAATGTATGATTTCATCGTTTCGCACAACATTCCCTGTCCCAACTGCGGCAAGTGCAATTTTACGGATATCCGCGAATTCAACCTCATGTTCCAGACTTTCAGAGGCGTTACCAACGACTCCAAGTCCGTCATTTACCTGCGTCCCGAAAATGCACAGGGTGAATATGTCAACTTCCTGAACGTACAGCGTTCCATGCGTGCAAAGCTGCCCTTCAGCATCGGTCAGATCGGTAAAGCTTTCCGTAACGAAATCACCCCCGGCAACTTCACTTTCCGAACCATCGAATTTGAACAGATGGAATTCCAGACCTTCTGTAAGGAAGGCACGGATGCCGATCTGTACGAATACTTCAAGGCATACGGCAAGCAGTACTACATGGATCTCGGTATTCCCGAAGATCATCTTCGTTACCATGACCATGAAAAACTGGCTCACTATGCCAAGGCTGCCTGCGATATTGAATTCCTGTTCCCGTTCGGTTGGGGCGAAATCAACGGTACCCACAACCGTACCGACTTCGACCTGAAGCGTCACAGCGAATATTCGGGTGCCAAGATGGAATATCTGGATCCCGAAACCAACGAAAAGTATGTTCCTTACATCATCGAATCCACCTACGGCCTTGACAGAACCGTTCTCGCTCTTCTTTGCGAAGCTTACGACGAAGAAGTGGTTGATCCCGAAAAGAACGATGTCCGCGTGGTTCTGCACCTGAGTCCTGCCGTGGCTCCCATCAAGGTTGCCGTTCTGCCGCTTTCCAAGAAGCTTGCGGAAGGTGCAGGTAAGGTCTGCGATATGCTTTCCAAGAAGCTCATGTGCGACTACGACGAAACCGGCTCCATCGGTAAGCGTTACCGCCGTCAGGACGAAATCGGTACACCGTGGTGTGTCACCTATGACTTCGACAGCGAAGAAGACGGCTGCGTTACCGTCCGTGAACGCGACTCCATGGAACAGATCCGTCTGCCCATCGCAGAACTCGAAGCCTACTTTGCCGACAAAATCGAATTTTAAATCATTTACGGCGGGTCATTGCGTGCAATGATCCGTTTTCTTTTGTTCTTCACGGAAAGTTTGGGGATTTTGATAAGGCAAGAGTCAAATTGCGGTTTGTCGGGGAGTTGTCTTCGACAAAATGATATATCCGCTTGCAGCGGATATGATATATCTTCGATATGATGAATGATATATTTTCCTGACGGAAAATATTGTGGGTCGCTTCGCTCCGCATTTTAGAATAATTATATAGAGCGAAGCGGAACAAGCGATAGCTTCCTTCATATTTGTGAAACAAATATATCATCCGCGAAGCGGATATCATAACACCGTAGGTGTGATATCATGCGCCCCAACGGGGCGTATATCATTATTACGGTTTGCCCGACAAACTGTAATTTGTCCGTTTAATAGACAGACAATATGCTTGCATTTCTTAAGTTGACGACATTGCCTGAAAGGGGTAGAGTAGGTCGGTTGGTGAGTAACGGCAAGTCAGCAATAAACTCCAATTTTCATTATAACAATTGAAAAGGAGCTGTGTATTTCCACAACTCCTTTTTTTTTTGCATTTTTATTTGTTGATTTCGGGCTTGTCGGTGCGGCACAGGATATAATCGATGCTGACATTGTAGAATTCAGCCAGGTGCAGGAGTGTTTCTGTCGGCGGAACACGGTCACCGCTTTCAAATTTGGAAAGCAAAGCCTGCTCAATGCCTGTTTGCATCTGCAAGGATACCTGCGTAAGCCCCTTGGATTTTCTCAATTCCTTTAACCTGTTCTGCATAACATCACCCAATGACATTATGTCATATTTTATCTTGACAAATATGACAAATTGTCATATAATTTACTCGGACACAGACAAATGACTGTAAACATGTCCGTTTTTTGGAAAGTGAGGGTGATGCTGCATGGTTTACTGAAATTTTAACTTTTTACACCGAAAAAAATTATTTAAGAAAGGAAATGGAAATTTTATGAAAACAAAGAAATTGTTTATTCTCGTACTGGCAGTTGCGATG
>JAFSEF010000108.1 GCA_017435865.1 Clostridia bacterium | reverse complement strand
TAATTATTCTAAAATTCGGAGCGAAGCGACCCGCAATATTTTCCGACAGGAAAATATATCATTCATCATATCGAAGATATATCATATCCGCTGCAAGCGGATATATCATTTTGTCGAAGACAACTCCCCGATAAACCGCAATTTACATTTATTAATTCCCCGGTGTTTCCGTGAAGAACCTTTTCTTGATTCTTTTTCAAACCTTATCAAGTTCTGCAAGCGGTATTCTTTGCAGTGTATATTCGCCGCTGATTCCGTGTTTTTCGTTGTAGTCGCAGTACACGGCCGCTTTTTCGCTGTACAGAATGCCGACACTGCGGTTGGTGCCCTTGTCAACAGGGAACACCTGCATGATTTTTCTTTTAACGGTTTTGAGCATCGGGTCGGGAATTTTCAGAGCTTCGGGGATTCTGCCCGAATTGTTGCCTGCAATTCTGTCGCAGAACATACAATCGCGTAGCTGCACTTTGTCAACACCGTCAAGCGTACAGAAAAACGCAAATGCGGCATTGGTGTAGTCGTCCAGTGAGCAGCTTTCTGCAAGGGAGCTGTTTTTTATATGTGTTCCGAATGCAAAAAACAGGTCGAACGGTGTCATTCTGCAAGCTCTCAGCACATACGCAAGCGTTCTTCTGAATCGTCCGCTGTTGTACAAGCGTTCAAGTTCATTCTCTGCCGTGTGCAGTTTTTGCAGTTCTTGCTGCGAAATCCACGGTGTGTCCGTGACTTCATACGGCGGTGTGCTGCAATGGTTGCAGGGGTAGAGTTCTTTGTGTGTCGCCATGTCGGAACCGTGCAGAATTTTCAGAAAACCGAGCTGCAGCATATGCGGTTGCATGGCATACGCACGGTTGAAACCGTCAACAAAACTGTCAAAATCTTCTTCGGGCAGGCCTGCAATCAGATCCGTGTGAATGTGACAGTTGCCGAAAGACAGCAGCCGTCTGACATTTTCTTCGACTTTTCTGAGGTCGGTTTTGCGGTTGATTTTTTGCAGTGTCGTTTCGTTGAAAGACTGAATGCCGACTTCAAACTGTACGCTGCCGACGGGCAGATGACTGATGATGTCAAACAGTGTTTCATCGAGCAGGTCGGCGGCTATTTCAAAATGAAAACAGACATCCGCAGGAATCGTTTTGCCGTGATTTTCAAGAATAAAGGACAGAATCTCTGCTGCCCGTTGTTTGTGGCAGTTGAACGTGCGATCGACGAATTTGACCGTTTTTGTGCCGCTGTTTCCGAGCAACAGAATCTCATTTTTGACTCTGTCCATGTCCATATACCGCACGTTTCCGATTCGTCCCGAAAGGCAGAATGCACAGCGGAACGGACAACCGCGGCTGCTTTCCATGTAAGCAATTCTGCCGTTGAGGTGAGCAAAATACTCTTCACAGAACGGCGACACGGAATCGTCGGGTTCCGCTTGTTTGTCACTGAGAACCAACTTTTCGCCGTCGCGGAACGAAACGCCTGCAATGTCCGTTTTTGTGTTGTCGCAAATGGCAGTGAGCAGTTGCGGTATGCTGTTTTCTCCTGCCCCTGCACAGACAAAACCGATCTCTTGGTTTTCCTGCAGAATCTGCTGTGCATTGAAAGAGACCTCCGGACCGCCGACAACGGTCAGGAGGTGCGGATTGTATGCTTTGAGATCTTTACAGAGTTGTTTTGTCTTGGCAATGTTCCAGATGTAACACGAAAACAGTACCACATCGGGATTTTTTTCTGTTATGCGATCACGGATGTTTTCAAGCGGTTCGTTGATGGTGCCTTCCACAACAAACGGGTGTATATCCTGCGTGCATTTTTGTTTACAGGCGGCATAAAGATACCATGGTGCAAGGGAGGAGTGAATATATTTTGAATTCAGGCAACAAAAAACTGCGTTCATTTTGATCCTCCCTTGCAGTGTGTTTGATTATTCCTGCACAATGCGGAATGTGTAAGGTGTGGTCGGGTCTTCTGCCTTGTAAATGAAGGAGAATCCGTAAGTGCCGTCTTCGTTGTGGAAAACGGTGTAGCCGTCATAGCCGTGCACAGAAGCTGTGAAACCTTCTACCCACTGACCGTCCGTAAGTACATAGGTTTTCGGACGTGTGAGGGAAGTGAATCCGTCAACACGGATGGACTGGTAGTTTTTGCCGCCTGTGAGGGTCACAACGGCTTCGTTGTTTTCGCAGCGGACAGTCGGGACAATGCTGTCATCCTGCACTGTACCGGTTTCGGCTGTGACCGTCAGCGGATGCACACAGCTGTCATCACGCACGTTGCGTACGTTGCTGTCATTTTCTTCGAGACCCGTGCCCCAGGGAAGCAGAATGATATCAAGGCTGATCTTGTCGCCGGGACGGAACATGACCGTGCCATAATCGAGTGTCAGTGCACAGGCGGAAATATCCTGTTCGGATCTGTCGCGGAACACGAGCGACACGTTCTGTTCTTCACCGTCTTTGATGACGCTTGCATCCTTTACAAGCAATGCAAAGTTGGAACCGAAGCTTTCAGCAAGGCGGTATCTTGTTTCTTCCGTGACATTGAAGAAGCCGAAATACGGGCAATCGTTGCCGAGCTTGTAGTACGCTGTTTTGCCTGCTGCAACGTCCGTAACGGTCGGTTCGTTGTTTTCGTTGAGGTAGCCTGCTTTGTTGAAGGTGACGAATCTGCCGTCAAAATAGAACAGGTCAAAATTCTTTTTGAAATCGTCAAAGCAGATGTATTTGTCAAAGGTGACGTCAACCGTGTAGAATGTACGGTTTTCGTCCTGCTGCGGGAATTCCACATGACGAAGTGTGTAGGTGTAAGAACCGCAGTCGGATTGGTAGGTGCTTGTGATGTCGGAATAGGTCTGACCGACGGAATCGATCTGTGTATTCTTGATTTCGGACAGCACGGGCTTTGTTGCAAGCGACTTTTTGTAGTTGACAAATTTCAGAATGCCGACAGAGTTGAACTGCGGTTGGGTTGCCCACATGGTACCGCTTGCACCGCGGAAGTCAGGCAGCAGCCAGCCGTCTTTTTCGGTTACAAAGTAAGGAGCGATGCAGTTGGATTCCGTTGTGCCGGTGGAAAGGTGATAGTAAGACACATGGAATTCAATGGAGGACAGCTGCTTGAGGGGTGCATACCCCCAGTTCTGATACAGGTTGAGCAGTGTGAATGACAGTGTTTCGTTTGCTTTCAGCGACAGCGGAATAAAGCTGTCACCGTACTGACGGTCGATGGCATTGTAGAATGTGTCGCCGTAGTCACCGCTGAAATTCTTGCAGACCTGTACATTGATGGGAACCAATGTCTGTGTGTCGTCAAGCACCGCAGCTGCTTCCAGACAGCCGTTTCTGCCGTTGGAACGCAGGTAAATATCGCGGTCATAGCCGTCGCATTCAATCTGAATGTCGGCATAATAACGCATATCGGGGTTGATGTAAGCAGTGGTGAAGTCCGTACCGTCCATCTGCAGTGTGTAGGTTCCGCGAAGCGGTTCGTAGCCGAGGTAAACGGCATTGGCATTGTCGCCCGTGATGGTGATGCCCTGCAAAGGATTGCGTTCAAGGTATGCGACATGATCGATTTCTGCAAAGTTGTGTTCGCAGGAGGTGAAAATGCGGTAACCGCAGGTGACTTCATTGCGTGCATAACCGCCTGTTTCGTCACATTTGTTGATGCCTGTTCCGGGTACATAAGAAGCATACTGCGTGACGGTGAAATTCTTTTTGTCCTTGGAAATTTCAACGCGGTCGGTGGTGGCGTCGGCAGGGAAGATGAAGCCGACGATGCCCGCATTTTCAATGTCGAAAGCTGCATATTCCACACTCTTTGCATCAATGTCGTCGATGCTGTCATGCAGGCCGTTTTTGTCGCGGATCTGCACTGCCTTGACGGAGGAAACGGGAATGTTGACCACCGTACCGAAAGCCTGCAGGTCCTGTGTGGCTTCGGCAGCCAGCAATCTGACCTGCTGATAGAGTCTGTCGCCGTACAGGTGATAGGTCTTGTCAACCTTGAAATCGACATCTTTTTTCAGCAGCGTTGTGTAGTCAAAATCACGGACATTGCATTCGTAGTAATAAATACCTAGGCGGTTGGTGTTGACTCTGCCGTCCACGCGGGATGCGGAAGAATAATAGGTTTTACCGCTGCCGTCGGTATAGAACGTGTCAAATGAATCGGCAACAAAAATGTTACCTTTTGTATCGGCAAGTGTTGCAAAATTGCTTCCCTTGTCGGTCAGCTCATGGGTGAGCACCATGTTGTTGTTCTGCATACGGTAAGCAGATCGGTCTGCATCGGTGTAATATGCCTGTGCACTGTTCTGTAAACGGTCAGCCAGCAGCACGGACGATGCCAGTGTGGTGTCGTTGGTGATGTCATGGATCATTTCAATGTCCTCCGGTATCGGTGTTTCAACAGGGACGGAATAAAAAACATTTGCAAAAAGGGTCAGCAGGGCACAGATAATCGGCAATAAAAGATGTTTTACGATCAGCATGGCAATCCTCTTTTCTTAGTTCTTTTATTCATATCGCGGCAGATCCACGATGGTCGGAACGATGTGAAGATGCGGTAAGAATTTGTTGAGTATGTCTTCTGTTTTTACTTTCAGTGTGCTTGTGTTGATGCAGGGATGGAAACCGATATACGCATCCTGCAGCAGATCACGGTCAATGCTGAGTGATACACGGTGTTCGGTGTCATTGATCAGTCCGAACACACTCACCGAACCCGGTGTCAGCCCCAACAGTTCTTTCATGTGTTCTTCATCAGCAAAGGACAGACGGGAAGATCCGATCTGCTTTGAAAAATCCTTGGTTTTGAATTTTTTGTCACCGGGCATCAGCAACAGGTGGAATGCAGTGTGCTGTGTGTTGCACAAAAATAGATTTTTGCAGATGCCTGTTTTTAGCACGTCCTCAACGGACAGACACAACTCAATGGTGTCTGCGTGGTCATGGTCACAGCCTGTATATGCAACGCCGATGCTGTCAAGCAGGTCATACACGGCCTCTTCAACAGGCAGACGGTTGGTGCAATCGGGTTTTGCGGTAAAAAGTTCGGTGGATATGTTCATCAGTTTTCGTTCTCCGATCGGTTTTTGAGTTCTTCTGCAAATTGTTCGATTTTTTTCATGCGATGATGCAGTCCTGATTTGGTCAGACTTTCGCTCAGCAGCGGCAACAGGGCAGCCGTTGAAAGTTCGGGATTGTCAAGGCGGACCTGTGCGAGTTCGCGTAACTGCTTCGGTAAGCTGTCAAGACCGCGTTTTTCCTGTATGTACAGGATGGCATCACGCTGTGCACCGGCACTGGCAACCGCACGTTTTGCATTTGCGTTTTCAAAATTGCATTTGCGGTTGACCTGATTGCGGATATCTTTTATGACCTTGGCACCGATGAACTCCATGTAGGTATCGGATGCACCCATGTGGGCAAGTATATCCTCAATGTCGGTGCTGTTTTTGAAATAAACAACCGAAACCCCGTTTCTGCGTGTGGTTCGTGGTGACAGATCAAACTCGTCAAAAAGCTTTATAAACTGTTCGCAAAGACCTGCAGAGGGGATGGAAAACTCAAGATGATAATCCTTCGTCGGGTCTGTGACGGTGCCGCAGGCAAGAAATGCACCGCGTAAAAAGGCCCCGAAACAGCATTCATTCTGCAGGTTTGCAAGGTTGATTTGTTTGCGCGGACTTTGCACGGGCAGGCCGAGTTTTTCAAAAATATTGATACGCTGTTGTCTGTCGCGTACACTGACCTGGCTGTATCCGCCGGGAGTTTCCTGTAAATCAGCAACATAACCGGAAAGCAACGCAACGGCGTCGCAATAAAGAGATGCAACGCCGCTGTGTTCGGTTAAAAGAGAGATTTCACTGACCGAAAAAGCTCTGCTGAAAAGCAACAAACCATAGCTGCACGCAAGCGTGCAGCAGTCTTCGGTCTGCATTTGGGTCAGTTCATTTTTTACTTCTTTTGCAAATGACATATGTTTTACGGGAGCATGACCACTTCGGGTTCCAGAAGCACATCATGCTGTTGAAGAACGGTTTCTTGTATTTGTTTCATCAAAGCTTTGACATCGGCAGCGGTTGCGTTGCCGTGGTTGATGACAAAGCCTGCGTGTTTGGTGCTGACGCCGGCACCGCCGACCGTACAACCTTTCAGACCGCACTCATCAATGTGTGCAGCGGCATACCCGACGGCAGGCCGTTTGAATGTGCTGCCTGCACTGGGGTATTCAAGAGGCTGGCTTGTCTTTCTTTTCTGAATCAGTTCGTTCATGCGTTCGCGGATGGCGGTTTTGTCGCCTTTTTTGAGACGGAAACGAGCACCGAGAACCAGATGGCCGTTTTCAGTGAAAGAAGTGTGCCTGTAAGTAAAGTGCAGTTCGCTTGCAGGGGTTTCGAGTACTTCACCGTCGGGGGTGAGATGACGGACGGAATGAATGCAGTCCTTGATTTCGCCGCCGTAAGCACCTGCGTTCATAAACACGGCACCGCCGACAGAACCGGGGATTCCGTGTGCAAATTCGAGTCCTGTCAGGCTGTTATCAAGTGCAAATGTGCACAGTTTTGCAAGAATAACACCTGCAGCACAGTAAATGGTGTTTTCATCCTCCAGACGCAGTTCGGTCAGACCGTCTGCAAGCTGAATGACGGCACCTTCGTAATCCTCATCCGCAAACAGAACATTGCTGCCGTTGCCGAGAATCAGATACGGAAAGCTGTTTTCTTTCAGCAGTCTGATGGCAGAAAGCAGAGCTGCTTCATTGCCGGGGATGATCACATATTTTGCTTTGCCGCCGATGCGGAAGCTTGTATGTCTGCTCATCGGTTCGTCGCAAAGAACCGTACAGCCGAAATTCTGAAGTTCAGTTTGCAATGACATCATTTCCCTCATTCGTCAAGAAGTGCTGCACCGATGATGCCTGCATCATTGCCGAGTTCTGCAGGCAGAATCTGTGTCTGCTTTTTGGCATGGATGCTGTAAATTTCGCTGTTGACAACTTTGCGAAGGGGAGTCAGCAGGTTTTCGCCTTCGTTGCCGACACCGCCGCCGATGCAAAGTACATCAGGCTGGAAAATGTTGATGATATTGCCGACACCGCAGGCAAGCAGTGCAACATAATTGTCAACAACTGCAGTTGCAGCAGCGTCACCCATGCGCATACCGTCAAATGCGGTTCTGCCGTTGACTTTTGCAATGTCATTGTCAACAAGCTGCCACATTTTGCTTTCGTAATGTTTACGCATGGCATCCTTTGTCTGTGCAATGAGAGCTGTTGCGGAGGAATATCTTTCCCAGCAACCTCTTCTGCCGCAGTTGCACTGTTCACCGTTGTAGACAATAACGGTATGGCCCATTTCGCCTGCTGCGTAGTTGCAGCCGGTCACCAGCTTGCCGTTGACGATGATGCCGCTGCCGACACCTGTGCCGAGGGTGATTGCAACAAAGTTCTTGACACCTTTGCCGCAGCCTGCAACAGCTTCACCGAGAGCTGCACAGTTTGCATCGTTGTCAAAATAGATTCTGCCGATGCCGGTGCGTTCGGTAAGCAAACGCAGTGCGGGTGTGTTATCAAAACCGAGGTTGTTTGCAAATTCGATCAGGCCTTCTGCCTTGTTGACGGAGCCGGGTGTGCCGACACCGATGGACTGTACGTCATTTTTTGTGATGCCTGCTGCCTTCATTGCATCATCAATGGCTGCAGCGATATCGTCGAAAATCTGTTCTGCGGGGCGAGGAACATTGGTTTTTCTCTGTCCCTTTGCGATGATCTGATTGTTTTCATTGACAACACCTGCGACGATGTTTGTACCGCCGAGGTCTACGCCGATTCTGTACATAATAAGTTCCTCCTCAATATATAATGAATTGTTTTTAATGCCAGTACTGAATGGAAGCTGCACCTTCTTCATCTTCCAGACCGAGTTTTTTCAGCAGTTCTTTTGCTGCGGAATAACCCATACGTTTTTGTCTGTTGTTCATGGCGGCAACTTCAATGATCGTCGAAAGGTTGCGGCCGGGCTTTACGGGAATTGTAATGCTCGGAACGCGGATGCCGAGAATTTCGGTAAATTCTTCTTCCAGACCGATCTTATTATAGCTCTTTTCTTCATCCCAGTTTTCGAGTGTGAGCACAAGGTCAATTTTTTCTGTCATTTTGACAGCACCTGCACCGAAAATATTCATGGCATTGATGATACCGATACCGCGCAGCTCAATGAAATGACGGATGTTGTCAGGAGCCGTACCGACAAGAGAGATTGCCGAAACCCTGCGGATTTCAACAGCATCGTCGGCAATCAGACGATGCCCTCTTTTGATCAGTTCCACGGCGGTTTCACTCTTACCGACACCGCTGTCGCCTGTGATCAGCACACCTTCACCGTACACTTCCACCAGAACACCGTGACGGGTGATTCGTTCAGCCAGCTCAACGCCGAGGTAAGCGATCAATGCCGACATACAACCCGATGTGCTGTCTGCCGAACGCAGAACGGGGACCTTGTATTTGTCTGCAAGCGGAATGAGTTCTTCAGGCGGTTCAAGACCGCGTGTGATGATGATGCAGCTCGGTTGCTGCTGCATGAAATGTTCCAGGCAGTTGTGCCGCTGTTCTTCAGACAGACTCTTCAGATAACCGTATTCGGAAAGACCGATAAACTGCAGTCTTGCAGGATCAAAATAATCGTCATACCCTGCGAGCATCAGCCCGGGACGATTGACATCGCGGCTGTTGATGAGAATTTGCGAAAGCTCTTTCGGGGTCGAAATAACTTCCAGTGAATTGTCGCTCATCAGTTTCTGCAAGGAAACGGAATATGTCTTTGCCATAGAACTCCTCCTTCATGATATAATATATATAAGTATATAACATTTTATTTTCAAAATCAATCCATATATCTGCAAAAAAATACATTTATTGAAAAAATCAAAACACTTCGCGGAAAGTTGAGGCCAGCAGAAACAAATTGGAGTTTAGCGGGATGACATCCAAGTAAATTATCCTCTCAAACACTTGTCGCCCCTGAAAGGGGAGATGCCCAAAGGGCAGAGGGGTTTGCGAAAAGAACAGACTTTATTGACCGATTTTGTGCTGCACTTGTCAACAAAAATTGGACACATAAATCAAAATATTAGACCTGAAAAATGAGAGAATGCACAAGTCCGTCCGTCACCCTTGACATCGCTCCGAGAAATGCCGGACAAAGTATATCGATGGCGATGAACTCATGAGC
>JAFSEF010000107.1 GCA_017435865.1 Clostridia bacterium | reverse complement strand
TCTTTTTCAGTCGTTGTTTAATTTTCAAGGTCCGTTCTCGCTTCGTTCAGCTCTGTGCCTCTCTCGCGAGTGCCTGACTATATTACCACATCTTCTCGCGTTTGTCAAGTACTTTTTTTAACTTTTTTAAAAGTTTTTTTCGTACTCTCTTTTCGCTCCGGCTTCCTGTTCGCTGTCTTCCTGCGCCTGCAGTTGCTGCTCAGCTTCCCTTCGCTCTCGCGTTTGTCTGTGTTGTTCAGTGCTCATTAGTTATACACTATTTCCCTGCGTTTGTCAATACCTTTTTTGATCTTTTTTGCTACTTCTTAAAACGCCGCCGGGTGTATCAAACTCTTCTTATTTCAAAGAGCTCTGACACCGCTTTTATCGATCTTCTGCAATGCATCAGCAACCTGCTGTACATATCCGCTGTCGGCCAAGAGTATATCCTGCAGCGGGATCAAAGCAAAAGCTCTTTCAAACATACGAGGATGCGGTACTGTCAACTCTTCACTGTGTCTCTCTTCGCCCTCATATAATAATACATCTATATCTATAACCCTTGGTGCATTCCTGAAGCTGCGTTCCCTGCCGAGACCTGCTTCAATTCCGAGACACACACCGACCAGTGCTTCCGGAGACAACTGCGTCACAACACGCACACACAGATTGGTGAAATCCGGCTGTTCAAGATAGCCGACAGGAACAGTCACATAATACGGAGACACAGCATCCACCTGCAACATCGGAACATGATCAAGAGCATTAATTGCTTTGGAAAGCTGTTGAGCAGCATCACCGAGATTGGCACCAAGACCGAGATACGCTACTGCCATTATGATCTGCTCCTTTCAATCTCCACCGCAACAAAACCAAAATCGGCCTTAACAGGTGCTTCCGGTTTTTTCAAAGTGACCCGAACTGCCTGCACTTTATCGAATTGTTCAAGAACACAATCCGCAACAACCTGTGCTGCACGTTCAATGAGATCATATTTCTCCTTCGTGAATGCTGCGGTAACTGCTTTTACAACTTTTGCATAATTGACGGTTTCATTCAGATCATCTGTTTGTCCCGCACAATGCAGATCTGTAAAACATATAATATCAAGGTAAAAGTTCTGACCGTTTTCTTTTTCTTCGGGATTCACTCCGTGGTATGCATATATATGAAGATTATTTATTATTATTTTATCCATAGTTAAAAATCCTTTCTGTCATTTCCTTGTGTGCTTTCACATCATGTACACGCAGAATGCAACTGCCTTTTTCAATTGCAATACGATCATACAACAATGTTCCCTGCAAACGATCTGCGGGATTGCTGACATTTGTAAGCTCTCCGACAAATCGCTTGCGTGACAATGCGGTCATCAGAAACGAGTTGTGCGTATTAAGATTTTCAAGATTGTCAAGCAGCTCTTTGTTCTGTGCTGTGTTTTTTGCAAAACCGAAACCGGGATCAAAAATCAGCTGTTGCGGCATTACCCCGCAGGCAGTAGCTTTATTATGGTAATCATCTATAAAATCCTGCACCGCAGCGACAACTCCCTGCGGATAGTTCACAGCATTCGCTGCATCGCCGACCGTATGCACAGCAATCCATCCTGCATGATATTTACAAATCACACGTGCCATTGATTCCGAATAGTCCCCGACATGATTGATAACAGCTGCACCTGCCTGCAAAGCAAGTTCCGCAACACGCGGTCGGAATGTATCAACAGACACAGGAATCTGCAATTTACCCTGCAAAGCCTGCAAAACAGGCAGCAGCCTTTGCACCTCTTCTTCTTCTGTTACAAAAGAAGCACCGGGTCGGGTCGAAACTGCACCGACATCTATAAAATCAGCACCCTCTTCCTGCATGGTAAGTGCCTGACGAACAGCATTTTCAAGAGAGAAAAACCGCCCGCCATCAGAGAATGAATCAGGTGTGACATTGAGGATTCCCATTATATATATTTTATCATTATAATAGGTGTTTTCACGACATACAAATTGCTGCATAACACACCTCCGTTTTGATATTTTACAATGTCGGGAAATAATTGTCAACGCATGTCGGAAATTTTCGTTCTGCTATTGATTATTCCCATGAATTGGTGTAAAATATTAGAACAATAATATTATAGTGGAGTATTCTTTATGAAAGCTGTTATTACCGTCACAGGCAAAGATAATGTCGGCATCATAGCCGGTGTCAGTGCACTTTGTGCCGACAAAGGTGCCAACATTCTTGATATTACCCAGAGTGTTCTGAGCGAATATTTTGCAATGATCATGCTTGCTGATATTGATACATTGTCAATCCCCTTTGCAGATTTTGTTGATCTGCTTGCCGCATACGGAAATGATCGCGGTCTGGTCGTCAGTGCCATGCACGAAGATATTTTCAACACAATGCACCACATCTGATGCGGAGGACAAACCATGCTTAATACCGCAGACATTCTTGAAACCATCAGCATGATCCGTCAGGAAAACCTGGATATACGCACCATCACCATGGGTATATCCCTGTTTGACTGTGTCAGTGAAGACGAAAATCGTCTTTGCGACAAGATCTATGACAAGATTACAAAAAGTGCAGAACACCTTGTACAGACGGGGATTGATATTGAAAAACAATACGGTATTCCGATTGTCAACAAGCGTGTTTCCGTCACACCGATCTCTCTGATCGGCGGTACTATCTCCCCTGAAGGGTACATAAAAATTGCACAGACACTTGACCGTGCAGCTGATACCCTCGGCATCAACTTCATCGGCGGCTTTTCTGCTCTTGTGCACAAGGGTTTTACTGTCGGGGCTCAGAATCTGATCAGCGTAATCCCCTATGCACTGCGTGACACAAACAAAGTCTGTTCTTCTGTCAATGTTGCAACCACAAAAGCAGGCATCAATATGGATGCTGTAAAGCTTATGGGCAGCACCATCCGCAAAACAGCAGAACTGACAGCCGACCGTGATTCCATAGGTTGTGCAAAACTGGTCGTGTTCGCAAACGTTCCGCAGGACAATCCCTTTATGGCAGGTGCGTTCCATGGCATCGGTGAACCGGAAACGGTTATCAATGTCGGTGTATCCGGCCCCGGTGTTGTAAGTTCCGCAATTGAAAGAGCCGGTGACTGTGACCTCTCAACACTTGCAGACATCATCAAAAAGACTGCATTCAAGATCACCCGTGTCGGTCAGCTCGTTGCAGGTGAAGCAGCAAGCAGACTCGGCGTTCCGTTCGGCATTGTAGACCTGTCTCTTGCTCCGACTCCCGCCATCGGGGATTCGGTTGCCCGTATTCTTGAAAACATGGGTCTTGAAAGCTGCGGTTGCCACGGTACAACGGCTGCCCTTGCAATGCTCAATGATGCAGTCAAAAAAGGCGGCGTTATGGCTTCGTCCCATGTCGGCGGTCTTTCGGGTGCATTCATACCCGTTTCCGAAGATGAAGGCATGATTGCTGCCGTCGCAAGCGGAAATCTTTCAATTGAAAAACTCGAAGCCATGACAGCAGTCTGTTCGGTCGGTCTCGATATGATCGCGATTCCCGGCGACACAACGGAAGAAGTCATTTCCGCTATCATAGCTGACGAAATCAGCATCGGCGTTGCAAACACAAAGACCACGGCAGTGCGTGTAATTCCCGTCATCGGTAAAGATGTCGGAGAAACTGTCAGCTTCGGCGGTCTGCTCGGTTATGCACCGATCATTCCCTTACGGACAGCATCCCCTGCAAAATTTATTCACAGAGGCGGCCGCATTCCCGCCCCCATACACAGTTTGAAAAATTAATTTTCATACAAAAACACAGGAGGAAAAAACAATGAAAAAGACAGCAAAAAAGGTACTTTCCTTTGTATTGGCACTCAGCATGATATTCACACTTGCTTTTGGTGTCGGTGCATCACAGGAAATCGTAGTTCCCACCCGTGACACTTCTGACGTTGTTGTCACAGAAACCACCACATCTGTTAACCGCTTCTTCTATGAACTGCTCAACACACTGGTCAAAGTTCTTGTCAGCGGCATCATGGCCATTTATCCCGATCCCGCAGACTGGAAATGGGCAAAAGATTACAATGCTGACGGATTCATGGACGGCAGAGACAACTACCAGACCGAAGCCGGTGCAGAAAACAAATGGTCCCTCGGTTATGCAAGTGCAAGCCTTGTTCCCGATGATCTGACCGAACAGAAATACTACCTCGGCAGAGACCTGACCGAACGCATTGCTCAGGGTGTTTATGATGACATGAGAATCCGCAGTGTTGCCATGGACGACAATTCCGGCAACGGCATCGTTATTTTTGCATCTGTTGATACACTCGGTGTTACCAATGCTGACACCATCTCTATCCGCAAGGGCGTTCTTGCATGGGCAGCTGAAAACAACATTGACATTGCTACCATCAATATCGCTTCCACACACAGCCATTCCGCACTCGATACACAGGGTGTTGCAACCGGCTCCATCTACAAAATCCTTGCAAACTCCTTTGCAAACCTTCTGCACATTGATGAACTTGTCGGCATGGAAAGTGCTACCGCTTTCAAAAAGATGTTTATTGAAAGAAGCATCAAGGCTGTCATCGCTTCCGTTGAAAACATGACCGAAGGCGAAATGACCTACGATAAGATCGACGCAAGCTACTACATCCACGACAAGCGTGATCTGATTGCTGCTGAAGACATTCCCGAAATCGTCAGCATTCTGTTCACTCCCGATGACAAGAGCATCAACGAAACATACTTCATCAACATCACCTGCCATCCCACAAGCTTCAGTGCAAGCAACGGTCTTGTATCTTCCGACTACATTTACTGGCTTGACAAATTCATCAACGAAAACTCCCCCGTTGCAAACGGTGACGGTGCAAACAGCATCGTTGTGCAGGGTGCTCTCGGTCAGGTTTCAAGAGACAATCTTGAATACTCCACCGAAGGTATGACCGAACACGAAGAAATGGGTGCAGAATCCAAAGCTCTCGGTGAAGCTTTTGCAAAGCTCATTCTTGCTGCTGAATTTGACAATGAACTGGCTCCCATCCTCAACACCCTTGCAAACGATTTCCTGATTGAACCCACCAATGCAATCCTTGCACTTGCCTGCAAAGCAAGACTTGTCAACAACCAGATTTACCGCACAGGCATCGGCCCGATGGATGCAGCCGTTGCAACCGAAATCGGTTATGTTGAATTCGGTCACGAAATCGCATTCGCAACCTTCCCCGTTGAACTGTATCCCGAAGTATTCTGGGGTGCAGACATCACCGGCAACGCAACCTGGGACGGCACCGCTTGGGAATATCCCGCAATGCCCGAAATGGTCAATAACATTGAACTGCACTGCATCAGCATTTGTAATGATGCTCTCGGTTATGTTGTAACCGACAACTACTTCGCATACATGGGTCACATCATCGGTGAAGAGGTTGCAGACGAAATCCTTTCCCTCGGCGGCAACGCAGGTTCGACCGTTGTGAAGGAATTTGCAGTGATTGCAAATCAGGTAAACAGCTACAACGCAAAATAAAATATCAGATACAACACCGTTGCAGTTTATTTCTGCGGCGGTGTTTTTTCGATATGATGACAAATGCAGAAAAATCGGGAATAAATGCAGAAACACGGCATTGAATAACACCGTGTTTTCACTATATAATATTACATTATATATGGTAAGGGAGGCGCGAAGATGGAAATTGCCGTATGCGAAGACATTGCCTTACACCGAAACACATTAAAATCGTTCATCGAAAACTATTTCCGCACCAAAACGCTGTCGCTTTCCTTGCACGAGTATGACAGCGGCACCGCTTTGCTTGCAAGCGGAAAAAGATTTGACATCGCATTTTTAGATATTGAACTGGGCGACATCAACGGCATTGATGCGGCATCGCAGCTGAAAAAGAAAAATCCGAACTGCATTATCATTGTCGTCACTTCTTACACAGATTATCTTGATGCGGCGATGGATATTCACGTGATCCGTTTTCTGAAAAAGCCGATCGAGCAGAGCCGTGTTTTTTCGGCGTTG
>JAFSEF010000106.1 GCA_017435865.1 Clostridia bacterium | reverse complement strand
TTTCATTGTTTAAAACCTCCGATATTATTTCCTGTGAATGTCTGGTAAACCTTCACTCTCATAATATCGGAGGTTTTTTTATTTGCCAAGGCTTTTTTCTCCCCTGGTAGAACCAGGGGTTTATTTACGCTAAAGCACCAAAAAAAAAAGGATCCTCCTTTCACGTTATGTGAACGGAGGATCCCTGTTTTGTATTTGATTTGTTTTTAAAAAATCAGAAATCGTATACGTTGGTGTATTCCGTACGCGGGTCGGCAGGTTTGTATTCATCCAGCACAACCGTCACATCGGAAGTCATGGATGTGCTTGCGTGATACACGGTCAGGGTCACGGTGTCGCCTGCTTTGCTCTTGCTCAGCACACTGCCGAAGTCGTCCACGTCACGCACGCTTGTACCGTTGATCGCGGTGATGACGTCACCCTCGGCAAGACCTGCAAGGGCAGCGGCACTGCCGGCACCGACGGCAACAACATAACAACCATAAGGCAGGCCGTTTGCACGGCTTGTATTGGTGTAAAGTGAAGCACCGAGGGACGGTTTGCCGGTAACATAACCGACATTGACAATATCGGAAATCATCAGTTTTACGTCATCGATCGGAATGCAGAAACCGAGGCCTTCAATGGAACTGGAGGCATATTTTGCACTTGCAATGCCGACCACTTCACCCTTTGCATTAAACACGGGGCCGCCGGAGTTGCCGGAGTTGATGGCAGCATCGGTCTGGAACATATTGATGACGGCACCCGTATCGGTGGTCACAGCACGTTCGAGATAACTGACAACACCCTGTGTGAGCGTATACTGCAATTCACCGAGTGCATTACCGATGATCAGCAGGGTATCACCGACTTCAAGCTTTGTGGAGTCACCAAGTTCGACAGCCTGGAAAGTACCGTTGACTTTCAGAACGGCAATATCGTTGCTTTCTTCATACCCGATCAGTTCAGCGGGATGCTCATCCCCCTCATAATCGGTCACAACAATCGTGTGGGTGTTTTCAACAACGTGGTAGTTGGTCAGGATATAGCCGTCCGTGGTCAGGAAAAATCCTGAACCCGAAGAAGTGAATTCCTGTGACTGACTGCCGAAGAAGAACCCGTAATTGACGGTGCGTGTACCTTCTGCGGTGATGTTGACAACGGCATTGACATTGCTCTTGTAAATCTCGCTTGCCGAGGTTTGGTCAGATACAACAGGCACGGTCGCCTGTTCAGCAGGTTGCGTGGTCTCGGGGGCCTGCGTCGGTGCCTGGGTAGGTTGTTCAAAAATGTTGATGTTATAAGAACCGGTTGTGGAAGAGTCTGCCTGCTGCTGACTGAATTCCTCCAACATATTTCTGACCGTAGTCTTTGAAGAAACATAACCCGACACACTGCCGACGATCAGACAAAGCACAACACAAAGGAACACCTGACCGAATGACATACGGTTGCGTTGCTTTTTCTCTTTCTTTTTCTTTTTGTTCACAGGCGGTGCGGATTGTGCATTCTGTGCGGATGCATAAGGCGGCTGCACGGGCGGTCGTTGCGTATAGGCAGGTTGCTGCGGCTGTTGCGGACGATTATAAGTCTGCTGCGGTTGCTGCGGACGGGCATAGGTCTGCTGTGTCTGCGGTTGCTGCGACTGCACAGGCGGCTGCTGCGGTGGCGAAGACATTCTGCCGTAAGCATAGGTGCAACCGTTTGCGGCAGGTTTTTGCTCTTCATAAAAAGCATCCACCTGTCTGCGGATTTCCTGCTGCATACGCACTGCATCAAAATTGACAGGATTCTCTATTTTGACATCAGTAGCATCTGTAACGATGTTATTTTCCGCACCTTCGCTTTCTTCCGAAGCGACTTGTTCAGTTGTCGGCTTTTCTGCAACCTCCTCCTGCACAGGCTCCTGCGGTGCTGCATTGATTGCATCAAACGCATTCAAAACATCAGCTTCTGCCGGCTGATTCTCTTTGCGATCGACAAAATTATCATCCATTTATGGTCTTCCTTTCGTGGGAAAAGCTGTTTTTATTGAGTTTATAGTATAATCTCTCTCTTAAACCTTGCTGAAAGGGTTGTGCAGAACCTGTCAAAGCAATTTGTACATGGATGCGGCAGCTTCTTTTGTGGTATGCTCACGGATATCCAGCACTTCCGCTTTCATGAGATTTGCTCCCATCTGAATGGCAATAACATCGCCAACTTTGACTTCGTAAGAAGCACGGGCCACTTTGCCGTTGACCTCAACATGCTTTGCATCACACAGCTCATTTGCAACCGTACGACGCTTGACAAGTCGCGATACCTTTAAATATTTATCCAATCTCATTGAAATCACCTCAAAAAAACCAAAACGGGAGAGAAAACTCTCTCCCGCCGGGTTTTGCATTTTAATTATTTTGCAACAGCGTCTTTCAGAGCCTTGCCGGCTTTGAAGGCGGGAACTTTTGCTGCAGGAATGGTAATAGCAGCTTTGGTAGCGGGGTTGATGCCCTGCTTTTCAGCTCTTTCGCGAACTTCGAAAGTGCCGAAGCCGATCAGCTGAACAGATTCACCCTTAGCGAGAGCTTCGGTGATAGCAGTAAGAACAGCATTGACAGCACTGTCTGCGCACTTCTTGGAAATGCCTTCTTTTTCTGCAACTGCAGCGATGAGTTCGGTTTTGTTCATGATTTTTCCTCCTTTATATTTCAAAAGCTTATGCTAATGAATTCTTTTTCACTTCTTCCCACAGTTGATCCAATTCTTCAACAGGGGTTTCTTTCATATTGATACCGCGGTCATTTGCAAGGGATTCAACAGCGGCAAAACGATTGCGGAATTTGTCGGTTGCAGCGGTCAGTGCTTCTTCGGCATCCACCCCCACAAAACGGGACACGTTGACTACAGCAAACAGCAGGTCACCGAGTTCATCGGCGATTGCAGCCTGCACACCTTCTGCCATTGCCTGCTGCAATTCGTCAGCTTCTTCTGCGATTTTTGCAAAAGCACCGTTGACATCAGGCCAGTCAAATCCTGCCTTGGCGGCCTTGTGCTGAATTTTTGCACTGCGCATCAATGCGGGAAGTTCACGCGGGACAGAGTCAATTGCCTGTGTGGTGGTTTCGTGATGCTTGGAACGACGCTTGATGGCATCCCAGTTGGAAAGCACTTCATCCGTGTTTTCCACATTGACTTCTCCAAATACATGAGGATGACGTTCAATGAGTTTCTGACAAATGCCGTCACACACTTCAGCAAAAGTAAAACTGTTTTCTTCCTGCGAAATACGCGAATGAAAAACAACCTGCATCAACAGATCACCGAGTTCCTCCTGCAGCATTTCGGGATTCTGTTTATTGATCGCTTCAATGACTTCATACGTTTCTTCGATGAGGTCTTTTTTGATGCTTTCATGGGTCTGCTCTGCATCCCACGGACAACCGCCGGGAGCACGAAGAATCTCCATAATCTGCAAAAGATCGTCAATATTATATTTTTTCTTAAACTGAAAATCTGCAATCATTCTGCGTAAATCCTTTTTTCATACAATAAATGATATAATTAAATATATATCAGCAGATGTGTTGTATATTTTAACCTATTAAATTGTATTTTGCAAGTACTTTAGCAATTTTTTCTCCCTTTGGAAGCATTTTTATGTCTTCTTCGGGCATTGTTTTGGTCAAAAGCAGCACAAGAGCATACACAACGACCGCTGCCATAACACCAAGGACACAGGCAATGTTTTCGCCATTGAGAAGAGAAATGCCTGCAAAATCACCAATCAGCACTTCAAATACCGTATTCACTGCCCAACCTGCAAGTCCTGCAGCAGCTGCACAGAACAAAGGCTTGAGAATAACAGACTTGACATTGAGCTTACACTGGGTCTGACGAAGCAGGAACACAAGGCAGATCAGGTCAATGACAAGGTTGCAAAGCATGGAACCGTATGCAGCACCCTTGATATGTACAGTGGGAAGACCGACAAGTACAAAGTTGCCGACGATTTTGACAACCGCACCGACAGCCATGGCCTTGATGGGAATATCCAGTCGGTTGACGGATTGCAGCATATTGACAAGCGGTTGTTCAAGAGCAAGCAGGAATACCGTAAAACCGTAAATGGAAAGAACCGGTGCAATGTGATCGATTGCAAGTGCATTGCTTTCGGAAATACCGTAGAAAAGACTGAGCACATCGTCAGACAAAACTGCCATACCGATACCTGCAGGGAAAGCGAGCATGAGCGTCATACGCAGAACCGATTCGATGGAACTCTTGATGCCTGCAGAATCTTTTTTCATCCACATTTCGCTCAGAACGGGCAATGCTGCAAGTCCGAGCGTGATGGTGAAGGTCGGAACAAGATTCTTGAATTCAAGAACCGTGTCATAGGCACCGAAGAGATAGTCCTTGAGTTGTTCGGTAGTAGTGTATCCCATACCTTTGACAATATCGGAAAACGTATCAGAAAACAGCGTGGGATACTTATCAATAACATATTGCAAACGGTTCTGTACCGTCCAGTTATCAATGAGTGTTGTGACGTTGGAAATAACAGAACTCAGGGCAATCGGAATACCGACAGCAAGCAGCTGCTTTCTGAGATAAGGAACCGTGTGACTGTCGGGTGATGCAAGAAATTCTGCTTCGGAAATGCCGTCCTTCTTTTTCTTGTAACGGATGTACAGATAGAAGAAACTGAAAATGGAACCGAGCGTGACACCTGCAATGGCACCTGCTGCCGCATAAGCGCCGATCTGGTCGGTAACAAATTTGTTGAGAATCGGGATTTTATCAAGAAACGGAATCACACCGGCGGTAACGATGCTGATGAACAGGAACCCGAAAATCAGCTTACCGATGGCTTCATAGATCTGCGACATGGCAGACGGTGTCATTGTACGCATACCCTGATAATAACCGCGGTACGCAGACATGACACAGCAGAAGAACATGGACGGTGCCAGTGCAAGGATGGCAGGAATTGCATTGGGCATATTGACCGACATGGAGTAAGGATATGCCAGCAACAAAACCGCTGCCGTACAGATTACACCCATCAGCACAAACAACTGGTTGGATGCTTTCATAAGAGCACGGACATCCTTGAAGCGACCGTTTGCCGAATATTCCGCAACAAGCTTGGAAACTGCAGTGGGCAGACCTGCCAGTGCGATGGAATAAATCGGAGTATAGATATTGTATGCCGTTGCATAATAGGCTCTGCCGTCAAAGCTGATGGCATACGTCATGTAAATTTTAAAGAAAACGCTGATGATTTTTACAACGATAACGGCAAAGGAAAGTATCATAGCACCATTGAGCAGCGATTGTTTTTTCTGTTCAGCCATAAATCATTCTCCTTCTCTTTTTTCCCTTTTTTATAAAATGTATTAAAAATGGTCTTTGCTTATGTGTCAAGAGATGCGTAAAAGGAAGCAATCAGTTCTTTTCTTTTCAGCAGCTCCTCAAACCGATTGACATATTCGTAAGGATATTTGAAATTAAAAATTCGTTCGATGCGTGTGGAAGAAGGATCTTTCAGCTTTGTGACAGCACCGCCGCCTGCTGCAAGTACGGTATGGATTTCCTCCATCATATATACATTATAAAGTCCTTGTGTCCCCGGTTTGCACCAACCGACATTTTCAAGATTTCCCACAGATTTGCTCTGCCGATACATATAATACGGCAAATAACCCGCCTGTGTCAACAGTGAGAATGCACTTTCAAGCATTTCTGACGTTTCCTGTGCGGCCTGTTGCCATGTATTGCCGGTCACAAGGGTTGAAGATCGTTTCAGTGCGAGGGTGTGCACTGTAATGTTTTCGGGATCCAGTTCAATAGCACGCTGCAGACTCTCTGTGAATCCGTCGGGTGTGTCCCCGGGCAAGCCTGCAATCAGATCCATATTGATGCATGAAAACCCTACCTCACGGGCCTGAGAAAAAGCTTTATAAATAGCTTCCGTACTATGATTTCTGCCTATATTTTCCAGAATTTTCTGACTGAATGTCTGCGGATTGACACTGATTCGTGTAACACCTGCATCATACAGCACTTTCAGTTTTTCTTCGTCGATTGTATCGGGTCTGCCTGCTTCAACGGTATACTCCCGCAGGGACGACACATCGATATGATTCCGTACGGCATCGGTGATCATCCTGAGCTGTTGTGCATTCAGGGATGTCGGCGTGCCGCCGCCGATATAAAAAGTTTCTGTCCGGAGACCAAGTTCTTTTGCATAACGTGCATTGGCCGCAATTTCTTCACACAGAAGCTGCGTGTACTGCGGAATGAGCTTTGCAGCACTCTGTACCGAATGGGATACAAAGGAGCAATAGCTGCACCTTGTCGGACAAAACGGAATGGAAACATATTGCGAACAGGACTTCGCATCCGACAAAGCAACCACTTCATCTTCTGCTTTTGCAACTGATTTTGCAAGTGCCGTTTTGTCTGCACTGACCTCAAGATCTTTCATAAAACGGTCGCAGGCTGCTGCTTCACCGTCATCTTCAATCAGACGTCGCATCAGCTTGGACGGACGCACTCCTGTCAGCAATCCCCACGGCGGTTTGTACCCCGTCAACGCGGTAAGACAAGAGCAAAGTGCCGATGCCAGCATCAATTCGCAGTCATCCTCAAAATCCGCAGAGGAATCACTCACGAACCGCTGCTGTGTTTCGGTTCTGCCAAACAGACTGACCGTTGCCGTCAGACAAGCACCGTCCGGTACCGCCGTCAGAGCAGTACGGAAAATCCCGTCCTCATCGGGCAGGTCTTCGGTGACGACCGAAAGTTTTTCCATCGGAAAAAAAATACGGATTATATTTTCCATTTCAAAACCGAAACGGTGATTCAGACAAATCAGCTGCATAGTACGATCCGATCAATGAATAATATAAGGATTATGTGCACGCTCATAACTGAGTGTGGTTTCTTCATTATGGCCGGGCAAAACACGCAAGTCGCCTTCCAAAGAGGCAAGACGATGCAAAGAATTTTTCATCTGTGCGGCATCACCGCCCGGAAAATCAACCCTGCCGCAGGTTTCAAAGAAAAGTGTGTCGCCTGTGAACAGAACATCGTCACAACGGTAGCATACCGATCCCTGCGTATGACCGGGTGTATGCATTACTTCAAACCGACTCTCGCCGAACATGATCACATCACCGTCATGCACAATAATATCGGCATTGTATTTCAGCGGTTTCATCGGCATCCATCTGCAAAGTGCTTTTTCGCGGTCATGCAGACAATCCGCATCGTTTTCGTGAATCACAATTTTGCCGCCGAAACGGGACTGCACATCCCCGAGACCTAAAATATGATCAAAATGGCCATGTGTCAGAAAGATATAGTCCAGTTCACTGACACCGTTTTCCGCCATAAAATCAATCTGACGGCCACGGATGGGCGGACAATCCACAAGGGCTTTTTTGCCGGTAGACACATCGGTCAGCAAATACATATTCGTTCCGAGAGAACTGCAGGCTATGGTTTTTATATCAATCATTTTTTACTCCAAATCTGTGTGTCAAACAAAATTGTCACAGGTCCGTCATTGACGAGGGAAACCTGCATATCGGCACCGAACTGACCGTGTGCAACTTTTCTGACACCCTGTTCTTTGAGTTTTTCCATGTAATATTCATACAAAGCATTGGCTTCTTCAGGTTTGGCCGACGGTGTAAAAGAGGGACGATTGCCCTTTCTGACATCGGCACACAGGGTGAACTGCGAAACAACAAGTGCTTCCCCGTTTATGTCAAGAATGCTGCGGTTCATTTTGCCGTCTTCGTCCTCAAACACACGCAGAAGAGCCGTTTTGGATGCAAGTGTCTGTGCTTCCTGTTGGGTATCACCGTCCATGACACCCAACAGAATCAGATATCCCTGTCCGATTTCACCGATTACTTCTTCATTTACGGTGACACCGGCTTTTTTTACTCTTTGAATGACTGCTTTCACGCTGTCTTCACCTTTTCTTCTTTTTATCAGACACCGCCGCGTTCAACATTGAGAATACCATCAAGTTTTTCAAGGCGGTTGATGACTGTTTTCAGATGCTCCACGCCGTTGACGGTGGCGGTCAGATAAATAAGCTTTCTGCCGTCTTTGGTTTCACGGGTGTTCACGCTCTGAATACTGATGTGCAGATTTTCAAGTGATTCAAACACCTTGTTCATCAGCATTTTTCCGTTCAGGCAAGTCAGAATCAGAGATGCGTTGAACTCGGTCTTGACGTTGGCACTCCAATAGACACCGATCCATCGTTCGGGTTCTGCGGCAAGTGAGATGACCGACGGCACATTGGTACAGTCACGTTTATGCACGGAAATACCGTGTCCGCGGGTAATGAAACCGATGATATCGTCACCGGGAATGGGACTGCAGCAACGTGACAGCTTGACAAGACAGTTGTCAATACCTTCCACCACAACACCGTCACTGCTGACAGTACGCTTGGGACGTGTCTGCACAGCAGGCTGTCTGGGAGCATCGGCATTGATGATCTTGTTGGCTTCGTCCTTGATCATGGGCATGATCTTGCTGAGAACAATACCGCCGTAACCGATTGCAGCAAAGAAGTCATCGGGGGTTGCACACTTCTGCTTTTCGCATATAACCGCCATCAACTTCAGTTCCTGTTCTTCCGACAGGCGGATTTTGCTGCGGCGGATCTCACGTTCGACATCCTGTCTGCCCTCAATAATATTCTCTTCCCTGCGTTCCTTTTTGAACCATGCACGGATTTTGCTGCGGGCTTCACTGGTACGGACGATTTTCAGCCAGTCACGGCTCGGACCTTTGCCGGGCTGTGCAGATGTCATAACCTCTACGATTTCACCGTTTTTCAGGGTATAATCCAGAGGCACAATGCGTTTATCAACCTTTGCACCCGTCATTTTGTTGCCGACTGCCGAGTGAATGGCATACGCAAAGTCAATAACGGTTGCACCTGCGGGCAGACTCATAACGTCGCCCTTGGGGGTGAACACATACACTTCTTCACGCACAATATCGGACTTGATGGCTGTGACAATGTCAGAAGCATCGCCCGACTCATTCTGTGCTTCAAGAATGTGTGTGACCCATCCGAGACCTTTTTCGATGGCCTGTGCCTGATGGGAAGAATTGGAATAACCGAGTTTATACTTCCAATGGGCGGCAATACCGTATTCTGCTGTCTTGTGCATTTCCCAGGTACGGATCTGCACTTCAAACGGAATACCCTCTTTACCGATGAGGGTGGTGTGCAAGGACTGGTACATATTCGGTTTCGGGGTGGAAATGTAGTCCTTGAATCTGCCCGGAATGGGCTTGAACATATCGTGAATGACACCCAGGCAGTTATAACAATCACCGACGGTATCGACGATGATACGAATTGCATAGATATCATAAATCTCTTCAAATTCTTTACCGTGCATATACATTTTACGGTAAATGCCGTGAACGGTTTTGATTCTGCCGCTGACTTCGGGATTTTTTACAATCTCAGACACACGCTCTTTAACACGTTCCTTGATGTCTTCCAGAAACTCTTTACGAAGCGGTTCCTGTTCGGCAAGTGCTTTTTCGATTTCGGCATAAGCGACCGCATCAAGATTTGCAATGGCAAGATCTTCCAGTTCATCTTTGACGGGACGAATACCAAGACGATGTGCAATGGGTGCATAGATTTCTATGGTTTCCAGAGAAATATCACGGCGTTTTTGTTCAGGCTGATACTGAATGGTACGCATATTGTGCAGACGGTCTGCAAGCTTGATGATGATAACGCGAATGTCTTCACTCATGGCAAGCAGAAGTTTGCGAAGATTTTCAGCCTGTTCATTTTCGCGGCTCATAAAGGTAGGCTGGCGATCCGTCTGGTTGTGTTTATCCAGCGGCACTTTGCCGAGTTTGGTAACGCCGTCTACCAGGGTGGCAACTTCCGCACCGAACATTTTGCGGATATCGGCAATGGAGAAGTGGGTATCTTCCGCCACATCATGCAGCAATGCGGCTGCTATGGACTGATAATCCATTCCGAATGCAATCAGAATCTCCGCAACGGCAATGGGATGGATAATATAAGGCTCGCCGGATTTGCGTTTTTGTCCTTCATGTGCAGATGCGGCAAGCTCATAAGCCTTACGCAGAAGCAACACTTCTTCAGGTGTATATACAGATTCTATCTGCTTTTCAATTCTTGCAAAAGTGAAATCGTCCATGCAAGGCTCCCCTTTCATAATCATTCTGTGTAGCCGAGTCTTTTGAGCACGTCCACACTTTTCAGATCTGCTTTTTCAGATTTTTCACAACAACGGTAAACTCCGTTTTCAAAACACAGGACACCGGCTTGTGTCAGCGCCTGCAATGCAACCAATACCGCACATGCACGGGAAGCTTCTTCACCAAGTCGCATCAGTAAGATTTCGGCATCATATCCCCATGCACCGTTTGTGCGGATGAATTTATAGACTTTTGTAATCAGCATTCTGTCGGGACAAGCAGCTCTTGCATCTGCTGCATTGAGTTCTTCATTGCGGCAGACTCGCTGATACAAAGCAAGGGAAGAAAACAGCGTTGTGTCGTCCATGCCGGCAGGACGTATATCCCGCACCTGCACGCTGATGCGTGTTTCTCCCATATATACATTTTTGTCGATGCGGACGGCAAGATCCACGCGATCCCCTTTTTTGTACGGAAAATCTTCAGGTGAACTTCCGAACCGTACTGCCGTGATACGGGCACCGTTGCGGGAAAGCATAATCCGCAGATGACGGTTGTTGCCCATCCCTTTGATGCTTTCGATCTCCATTCCGAACAGACCGAACATCGGGGTGGGATTGCCTGCACCGAAGGGTTCGAGTTCAAACAGGGCATCCAGTATATTGACACTGATGTGTGCCGGATTCAGGCGGCAATCGATGTTGATGGACGGGAATACTTCCCCGACCGTTGCCGCAAATTCGTTGATTTTTTTACGGAAAGCATCTATTTGTTCCGGCATGACCGAAAATCCTGCCGCAAGCGTATGTCCGCCATACTGCACAAGCGTTTCAGACGCATAACACAGTGCTTCATACAGTGAAAATCCGTCAATGCTGCGTCCCGATCCTTTTGCAGGTCCGTCCTCTTCGTGTGAAATCACAATGGCAGGTCTGCCGTAGCGGTCCACAAGACGGGAAGCAACAATTCCGATTACGCCCGAATGCCAGTCCTTTCCATCGACAACCAGCACGCGGTCATTGCGTTGTTCGGGATGTGCATCGAGATACTCTTCCACCTGTGCAAAAATGCTCGTTTCCGTTTCCTGACGTTCGGCATTGGCACGGTCGATTTCTTTTGCAAGGCGGATTGCTTCGTCATAATCGTCGGTCAGCAAAAGCTGCAAAGCCTGCTGTGCATTTCCCATTCTGCCTGCGGCATTGATACGGGGTGCGAGCATAAAAGCAATGCCGACACTGTTGAGGTCTTTTTCTGCCTGCCCTGCAACCTGCCGCAATGCGTGTATGCCGCAACGGGATGCATTGTTGATCGCTGCAAGACCTTCCAGTACAATCAGACGATTCTCACGCACAAGCGGCACAATATCGGCAACCGTACCGATGGCAACGATGTCCGCATAGTCCTCAAGCACCGCGGTGTAATCGCCGTCCTCCAGTGCTGCGGCAAGCTTCAGTGCCACACCGACACCTGCCAGCTCCTTGAACGGGCTTGTGTCATCCTCGCGGTAGGGGTCAACCACCGCACAACAATCGGGAATTTCACTGCCTGCACGGTGATGGTCCGTCACGACCAGATCCACACCGAGAGCTGCGAGCATTTTGGCTTCTTCAATTGCTCCGATGCCGTTGTCAACGGTGACAACAAGTTTTGTGCCGCTTTCGGCAATGCGTTTGCAGACCGCCTCCGAAAGACCGTAGCCTTCGCTCATTCTTGACGGAATGTAAGCACTCACATCCGCACCGATCATCTCAAGGTACGAAAACAGCAACGCGGTTGCCGTCACACCGTCGGCATCGTAGTCACCGAACACGGTGATCTTTTCTTCATTCTCAACCGCTGTGCGAATCCGTTCCACCGCTTTGTCCATGTCTTTGAGCAGCCACGGGTCGGACAGCTGCGTGTGCAGATCCAGGAATGCGGAAACCTCCGCAGCCGTTTTCATGCCGCGGGCATTGAGCAAAAGTGCGGCAAATTCGTTGATGCCACACTGCACAGCGACCGCAGCAGCCTGCTGCTTGTCATATTCCGCCACGTTCCATTTCTTTCGTCCCAAAACGCACACTCCTAAATATTAAACACAAAAGTGCAAAAGTTCGATTCTATTATTTTATCATTCTTACGCTTTCAATGCAAGCTTTTTTATATACTTTATAAAAAATAAAATAGGAATAATATATAAACATCTGTCCGCAGCCGACACAATCCCTCCTGTGTTACTCCAAAAAAAACAAAACCCACAAATCCTTTCTGATCTGTGGGCATTGTATTAATTATGCCTGACGGAAAAAACCATCTGTATTAATAATGAGCAGCTCCGCATTCGCAAACGGGATTGATCTGGAACAGCTTGAAGAACAAACGCAGAATCTTCCAGAAGAAACCGGGAATGCCGTCCTTGTGGCACAGGTGGTCGCATCTGCCGCTGCCGGACGAATCCCCTGTTGCAGGAATGATCTTGCCTTCTTCGATCATCATTCCGCAGGTCGCACAAACCGTGTCACCCGTATAACCGTCCTGTGTCTCAGTCGCTGCCTTTTCACCCACCATGGTCGGTTTGTGGGAAGTCTTGTCAATGACAGCCTGTGCAACAAGCACTTCACCGCAGACAGAACATTTCTTACCCTCGGTCAAACCGGTTGCAGTGCAGATTGCAGTCTTACCGGGGATGACTTCTTCGGCATGACCGAGTTTTTCAGTCAGGACTTCATCGCAGACGGTACAAACCTGATCGTCTGTACACGTTGCATCTGCACCGGGTGTATGACCAAGTGATAATATTTCTTCCGTATAAATATCATCACAAACAGAACAGGTGAAAGTCTTAATGCCTGCTGCCGTGCAGGTTGCTGCCTTTGTTACCTTGGAAGTGTAATTATGACCAAGTGCTGCGCCGTCAGTTGTCTTACAAACCGAGCAGGTCTTTGCTGCAGTGCATGTAGCAGCCGTCCACTTATGACCGAGGGCTGCTTTTGCAACCTTTGTTGTATAATCGCAACGAGAGCAGGTTACATAAGCATCCCAACCTGTTTCGGTGCAGGTCGGAGCCTTTGCATCGTGTGCAACTTCATTATGGCCGAGGGCTGCAACTTCTTCGGTGTAAGTATGATTTTTGTCATTCTGACAGGTAAAGGTCTTGACACCTGCAGTGAGGCAGGTGGGTTCGGTTGTTACAACACCGACGTAGTCATGGTCTGTTGCAGGGATTTCAGCATAGGTTGTGTAATCACATGCAGAGCAGTATTCGTATGCATTCCAACCGATGTTTTCACAGGTTGCAGGCTGTGCAGCAACAGATGTGAGCGTATGGGATGCTGCAACGATGTCGCGGGTTTCGGTTGCATCGCAGCGGACACAGCCATAAACGGTGTAACCGTCTGTTGTGCAGGTCTTTGCAACGGTTTTCACAACACGGGTGTAGCTGTGGCCGATTGCAGAACCGGATTCGGCACCGCAGGTCAGGCAGGTGGACGGCTTGGTGCAGTCTGCTTCTGCCCAGTCGTGCTCGATCATGGGGATTTCTTCGGTGTAAGTATGATCTGCATCATTGGAACAAGTGTAAGTCATGACACCGGTTTCGGTACAAGTCGGCGCTTTGGTTTCAACGCCGACATAGTCGTGACCGGTGGCTTTGATTTCTTCTCCACCTTCGGTCTTGCCGCAGCCGTTT
>JAFSEF010000105.1 GCA_017435865.1 Clostridia bacterium | reverse complement strand
GACGATCTTTGTGATGAATGCGGCGAAGATATGCACGTCAGTGTTGCAGATTGCGAATGCACCTGCCACCGTAAAGATGTCCTGAATCAGTTCTTCTATAAGATCATTCAGCTCATCCGCAAGCTGTTCGGCATCAACAGCTCCTGCTCCTGCGGTACGGTGCACACTTCGGGGCTGACTCCGATCTGGAAAATCATTGTTTTAAAATAAGTCAAGTCAATAAAAAATCCTGTTCTTCGGAACAGGATTTTTTAGTATGGGTGGTTTATAAGTTGCAAATGCTTCTGTAATAATCCAATGTTTTGTATTTTTGCTGCGTGACGGATAAGAAATACGTTTCCGCACACTGTTCCAATGTGTTCAGCAGCGGTTCGCTGAGAGTAAATGAAAACAGACGGTCAAAGGGGGCAAACACAATGTGCCGCATCGCCGAAATCACACTCAGCGGCAACGCAATGCCTTCTGTCTGCGTGCAGTTGTCGCACAGTAATTTTCCGCGGAACGGATCAAAATACATCACGTCGCTTTCGAACGTGCCGCAGTTGTCACAGGCAACAAGGGCAGGCATATACCCCGAAAGAACCGCGAGCCGCAGCTCAAAAACAGCTTTCAGCTGCCGTCTGTCTTTGTTGTCTTTGCAAAGAAAATGCAGGCTGTTAAGGAGCAGCCGCAAAAATTCGTCGCCTGTACCGTCTTCGGGAATCGTCCTTGCCGCAGCATCGCAAAAATACTGTGCAAGTGCCAGTGCTTCCAACGAATTCCGCAAATCAAAAAATACTTCCTTGATGTCCGCTTCGGAAACAATATAGGTTTCTTTGGATTTGACAAGCGAATATCGGCAGTAGGCAAACAGGGAAGTTGCCGATTGCAGTTTGCTTTTCGGGCCTCTTGCACCCTTTGCAAAGGCTCTGAGTACACCGTGTTCGGCGGTCAGTATGGTAATGATACGGGTGGTTTCACCTGTGGTCTGCACACGGATGACAAGTCCGTCAGCGTTGAATTTTTCCATATCCGATCAATCCAGACCGAAGTTGTGGATGAGTGCTTCGCGGTTACGCCAGTCTTCTTTGACCTTGACCCAGCAATGCAGGTTGATTTTGCAGTCAAAAAAGCGTTCCATATCAATTCTTGCACGGGTGGAAATCTTTTTGAGCATTGCACCCTGCTTACCGATGATAATGCCTTTGTGGCTGTCGCGTTCACAGAAAATGACGGCATCAATGTCAATGATGTTGCTGCCGTCGTCGCGTTCTTTGAAGCTTTCAATGGATACGGCTGTACCGTGCGGAATTTCTTTGTCGAGTGACCGCAGGAGCTTTTCGCGGATGTATTCGGCAGCGATGACCTTTTCGGGCTGATCGGTCAGAGTGTCATCAGGGAAGAGGTGTTCGGATTCAAAGGACAACTTCTTGAGTTCATCTTTGAGTGTATCCATGCCGTTGCCGTCGAGGGCACTGACAGGAATAATCGCATCAAAGTCGTACAGCTTCGAATAGTCAAAAATGACCTTCATAAGCTTTTCTTTTTCAGCGACGGTGTCAATCTTATTGATAACAAGAAGTGCCGGAATATCCTCTCTTTTGAAGCGTTTAATGAGTTCTTCTTCGGCAGGCTGAATTTTTTCGTCAGGTTCGACAACAAGCATACATGCGTCCATGCTGTGAATGCCTTCGCTGATGGCTTTACCCATCTTTTCATCAAGCTTGTTGTGTGGACGATGATAGCCGGGGGTATCCGTAAAAACCAACTGAATGTCGCCTTCTGTCAGCACACCCATGATGCGGGTTCTTGTGGTTTGCGGCTTGGGAGAAACAATGGCAATTTTGGCTCCCATCAGGCGGTTGAGGATGGAAGATTTGCCGACGTTCGGGCAGCCGACAATGGCAATAAAAGCAGATCTTGTTTTCATTTTATTCTCCGTCCATGTAGTAACTGCCGTTGCGTTTGAGTCCGAGTTCGGTCAGCACTTTTTCTTCTTTTTCACGCATATGTACCGCTTCAATGCCGCTGACTTCATGGTCATAACCGAGAAGATGCAGCATGGAATGCACGGTCAGGAATGCAATTTCACGCTGGAAGCTGTGTCCGTACTCCTGTGCCTGTTCATATGCTCTTTCGGCTGAAATCACAATGTCGCCGAGCAGACAGACTTCGGTAGCGGGATTTACATCATATTCACCGTTTTCGCAAAGCGGGAAGGACAAAACGTCTGTTGCTCTGTCAATCTCTCTGTATTCCTTGTTGAGAGTACGGATGGTTTCATTGTCAACAATGCGAACGCTGATTTCTGCGGAAACAGGAAAGCTCTCTTCCTCAAGCACTGCATGGCAACAACGGCGGATGAGCAAACGTGTGCCGGAAGGGAGTTTGTAACTTTTCTGATCGTCTGTAAAAACAACTTTTACCTTATTCATCTTGTGTACCTCTCTGCGGGTTAGTGAATTGCCTTTTTTGTTTTTTCATTTTTCTCGTACGCCTTTACAATGTCCTGTACGAGTTTGTGTCTGACAACATCCTTTTCGGAAAATTGTACAGCTTCAATATCGGGAATGTTTTTGAGAATCCGTACGGCTTCTTTCAGGCCGCTTTTTTTGCCGTCGGGCAGGTCAATCTGTGTTACGTCACCCGTGACAACGATCTTCGAACCGAAACCGAGTCTTGTCAAAAACATTTTCATCTGTTCGGGGGTTGTGTTCTGTGCTTCATCGAGGATGATAAAGCTGTCGTCGAGGGTTCGTCCGCGCATATAGGCAAGCGGTGCCACTTCAATGTTGCCTTTTTCCTGGTATTTCTGAAAATGTTCGGCACCGAGCATATCGAACAGTGCATCATACAGCGGACGCAGGTAGGGGTCAACTTTTTGTTGCAGGTCACCGGGCAGGAAACCCAATTTTTCGCCTGCTTCCACGGCAGGACGGGTCAATATAATGCGGTTGACTTCTTTTGCACGGAACGCCTTGACCGCCATGGCAACCGCAAGGTAAGTTTTACCCGTACCGGCAGGACCGACGCCGAATACGATGGTATTGTTTTCAATCTTTTCGATGTAACTGCTCTGTCCGATGGTTTTCGGTTTCACGGGTTTGCCGCGGGATGTGATACAGATGCAATCCGAAGCAATACTCGGCAGCTTGTCCTCTGCACCTTCGTTGACAAGCGAAATGCAGTAGCGGACATTCTGATCATTGAGCTGTTCGCCTTTGTTGATGAGCATAATAAGCCCCTCAATGGCCCTGCAGGCACTTGCAACTTTTTCCGCATCGCCGCTGACTTTCAGTTCAGCACCGCGATTGACAACCGAAACGGAATATTCTTTTTCGATCAGACGAATGTTTTCGTCAAAACTTCCGAACAGACTGACGGCCTGTTCCATTCTGTCAATATTGATTATTTGTTCATACATCGCTGCTGTCAATATCCTTTGTCAAAGCATCTATGATTGTCAGGTAAACCTGATCGGGGTTGTTTTCAAAGCGTTCGCAAATGGCTGTCGCCTGTAAAGAGTCTGCACAATAGAAGGTCAGATTAAAAATCTCATCATCATTGTGCAACAGCCGCATCACAACATCTCTTCCGTTGCCGTCACCGTGTTTGCGGATTTCGGTTTTCAGGCATTTCTTTTTTTGTTCTTTGGCTGCTGTTTTCAGTGCAAGCTGTACTGCCGTCTGGCGTAATGTCAGAGGAAGTTCCGTGTAAAGATTGTCTGCAATCATTCTGCCCGAATCGCTGATTTCATAATAATCATCATCTTCACCATGTGTCATGATGACATGACCTGCAGCCGTCAGCTCACTCAAAGCGTTGTTCACTTCATAATAATTTGCCATCTGGTCAAACAAAAGAAGGTCATTGACCGAGGTCTTGGATGCTGCACAGCCGATGGATTTGAGGACATAGCAGACCATTATTTTTATATCACCGCGATTACGCAAACCGCCGATGCGGATTCCCTGCGTAAAAGCATCCATTTCTTTAGGCAAGAAAAAACTTCCTTTCGAGAAACAATACTATCACTATTGTTTGTTGTTCAGCATAATATCATAACATAAAAAATAAAAAAGAGCAAGAGTTTATCTTGATAATATAAAAAAGACAGTGTAGAGTCGTCAATGATAGGTGACACTTTTCTCAAAAAAATATGATGTTGAAAATTGTTTCCTGAGCCTGAGACAAAAAAAGGATAGAATTTGCTCAAAGTAGCCACCGCCGAAGGCGGCTTGACCTTGATTGATTG
>JAFSEF010000104.1 GCA_017435865.1 Clostridia bacterium | reverse complement strand
GAACAAGCGACAGCTTCCTTCATATTTGTGAAACAAATATATCATCCGCGAAGCGGATATCATCACACCGCAGGTGTGATATCATGCGCCCCAACGGGGCGTATATCATTATTACGGTTTGCCCGACAAACCGCAATTTGTAGCAATTCCTCTTTCTTTTACAGCACACCGCGTTTGTACAATCCCGTTGTGCGTTTGAACGGCGGATATTTTTTATACAGATATGCTTCCAGTGCTTCTTTGCATTCTTCCTTTGTTTCCGTTGTGAACAGGAAAGAAACAAAATCCGTTTTCGGCAGGCGTGCATCCCCGAGGTACAGCGGCAGGTTGTTGTACAGGGTCGAATATTTTTTGTCGGAGCACAATACCGTGAACTCCACTTCTTTGCGGTCACGCAGCTTCTGTCTGCCGTTGCAGCCTGCACAACCGTTTTCACCCCTGACAGGGCAGGCACGGAACTGCATCAGCGGCAGTCTGCCGTACACAAGAATGCCCGTCGGAATTTCACTTTGCATATTGAAGAGCTGCTTGTCGCTGCATTCAAAGGACAGGCAGGCATCGCACAATCCAAGCACACCGTATCTTGTCAGGCTTTCGGAGTTGAAAATGTTCAACCCCGTACCGCCGTGCGGAGTCATGTCAAGCTGTCTGCACATTTCTACGGCACCGATGTTGTCGCACACCGCATCGGAAAGTCCTTTTTCCGCCAGACGGGTCAGCATGGCAAGCATCTCTTGTTCATCTTCCTGCCACACAAGGGTCGGAATCGCTGCCATCAGGCTGCTGCCGTAGCGGTCAATGAGGGCGGGATTCCTGTCAATCACTTTGGCAGGCAACACAATTTCACAGCCGTCAGGGAAGTCAAAAATCTGTTCTTCATTCTGAAAATGCAGCCGCAGTGCCGTTTTTGCGGCAGGTTCAAGCACATCGCGGTCGGGTGCAGGTTGTTCATAAAAAGGATGTGCCTTGGGTGCTGCACGCAGGTCATACAGCTTTTGTGATGCATCTCTGCGTAATGCGTTGAGTGCGGATGCAGGCAGCATCAATCCGTCCTCTGCCGTGCAGGTGAAGTCGGTCATATAAAACGGTGTGCCGCCGAGTTTTGAAAGTGAACGGTACGCATATTCGCGGTCAAGCGGTCTGTTCATGGCAGCCTGCGGAACGTCACCCTCTGCGGTCACGGTGTTGCTGCCGTCCGTCAGTGTCAGGCTGCAGGGTTTGTCGGCTTCCATGCTGAACGCTGCCTGCACGGGTACACTTTGCCGTTCAGCACGGTATAAGCCTGCAAGCTGACCGAACACGGTCTGCATGGCGGTCACGTCCTCTTTGGTGCGGTAGCCGAACATGGATACCGTGCGTCTGCCTGTCAGGTACCCGTCGGTGAATCCCGATCTTGAAAACACATTCCGCAGCGTATCAAGGTCATATTCTTCGCCGTTGAGAGCCGCTTTGCAGGCATTCACGGCAGCCGCCACATATTCGGGACGTTTCATTCTGCCCTCAATTTTAAAGGAAGTCACACCTGCTTTTTGCATCAGTTCAATGTGTCTGAACAGGCTCATGTCTTTCAGTGACAAAGCAAAATGTCTGCCGTGTTCATTCACCACATCCAGTCGGCAGGGTTGTGCACAAAGACCGCGGTTGCCGCTGCGGCTGCCCAATAAAGCGGACAGGTAACACATACCCGAAACGCTCATGCAATGTGCACCGTGCACAAAGGTTTCAATTTCACAACTGACACTGTCTGCAATGGCCTTGATTTCATGCAGTGTCAGTTCACGGGCGGTGACAATGCGGCGGAATCCCATGCGTTCGAGTGCTTTTGCACCGCTGACATTGTGAATGCTCATCTGCGTGGATGCGTGCAAAGGCAATGACGGACAGCAGCTTCTGACAAGTGCCGCCACGGCAAGATCCTGCACAATAACAGCATCCGCACCGCACTTTGCAATCATCCGCAATCCGTTTCTGACATCTTCGAGTTCCGTGTCCGAAACAAGGGTGTTCATGGTCACATACACCTTGACACCGTATGCATGGCAGTATTTTACAGCTTCAAAAAATTCTTCATCCGTAAAATTTTTGGCACCTCTGCGGGCATTGAGTACGCTTGTGCCGAGGTACACGGCATCTGCACCGCTTCTTACGGCAGCCGTGAGTTGTTCGGGGCCCCCTGCAGGGGCAAGAATTTCGGGCATTTTCTTGTCCTCCGTCCCATTCATTACCCTTATTGTACCTGTTTGGGGTGTGCATTGCAAGTTTTTTGTAATTTCCTCTTGCATTTTTTTTCAATATCATGTACAATAGCAACAGAACAAACCGAACATTTGTTTTATTGAAAGGAAGACACCAATGGCAACTGATAAAAAGAAAGCTCTTGAAACCGCGATCGCACAAATCGAAAAACAGTACGGCAAAGGTGCCGTCATGCGTCTTGGCCAGTCCAATGCCCTGCAGATCGAAGCCATTTCCACAGGTTCCATCACGCTGGATGCCGCTACGGGTATCGGCGGTCTGCCCCGCGGCAGAATCATTGAAATATACGGTCCCGAATCTTCAGGTAAAACCACGCTTGCTCTGCACGTTGTAGCCGAAGCACAAAAAGCAGGCGGCGAAGCAGCTTTCATTGACGCTGAACACGCACTGGACCCCGTTTATGCCGCAAACTTAGGTGTTGACGTGGATTCTCTGCTGGTCGCACAGCCCGATAACGGTGAACAGGCTCTTGAAATTGCGGAAGCACTGACCCGTTCGGGTGCGTTGGATGTCATTGTTGTGGACTCCGTTGCCGCATTGGTACCCCGTGCCGAAATCGAAGGCGAAATGGGCGACAGCCATGTCGGTCTGCACGCAAGACTCATGTCGCAGGCATTGCGTAAGCTTGCAGGTGCCATTTCACGTTCCAACTGTATTGTCATTTTCATCAACCAGCTGCGTGAAAAGGTCGGTGTCATGTACGGCAATCCCGAAGTCACAACGGGCGGTCGTGCTCTCAAGTTCTATGCCTCCATGCGTATTGATGTGCGTAAGGTTGAGCAGATCAAAGCCCCCGGCAATGATTTTGTCGGTTCGCGTACCCGTGTCAAAATTGTCAAAAACAAGGTTGCACCGCCCTTCAAACAGGCAGAATTTGACATTATGTTCGGTACAGGTATTTCCAAAACAAGCGAAATTCTTGAACTCGGTATCAAGTTCGATATCGTGCAGAAAAGCGGTTCATGGCTGTCCTACGGTGAAGAAAGACTCGGTCAGGGACGTGACAATGTCCGCATGATGCTCGACAAGAATACGGATCTGCGTGATGAAATCGAAGCAAAAATCCGCAACCATCCCGAATTTATCAGCAGCATGCGTGCCGATACACCGCCCGTTTCCGTACCCGAAACCGATGAAGACGGCGAAATCATTGAACCCATTGTTCCCAACAACGGCAGAGTCCCGAAAATCAAGATCGACATTGCCGCTGACTGATGATACTCTCTACCACCACCGCCAAAAGCGGAAAAATCAATTTGTACATTGACGGAGACTTCCGTTTTTCCGTCCCGGCATCCCTTTGGTTTGAGATGACACTGCGTGACGGAGACGAAATAAATGAAGAAGAGTTGGCTGCCTTGCAAGAGGCGGCTGACTCTGTTTTTGCATATGACAGTGCACTTCGGCTGTTGTCGCAGCGTGCACATTCCGAAAAAGAACTGTTTGAAAAACTCAGACAAAAATACAAAACCGCTGCAGCACGGCAGGCGGTTGACAAATGTCGTGCACTGGGACTTCTCAATGATGAACAGTTTGCTTCTTTGCTGGCGGATGAGCTGGTCAGAAGGAAGCATTATGCCCCCAAAAGAGTAGAAAATGAACTCATTGAACGCGGAATTGACCGTCAGATTGCCCAAAGTGCGGCACAAAGTCTTGACATTGACGAAAAAATAAGTATCATTGATATAATAGATAAATTATGTCCTGCAGAAACCCGACCCGATGAAAAACAGAAAAAGCGTATCATCAACCGCCTTTTAAGGCTCGGTTATGCACCGCATGATGTGTTTGATGCGGTGGAAGCAAAGGGTTGGAACACAGCAGACTACGAATAAGGATGCACAAAAATGCAAAAAAAGATTGGTTTTATTTCCCTCGGCTGTCCGAAGAATCAGGTGGACAGCGAAATGATGCTTGCAAAACTCAACGAGGCAGGCTATATACTGACCGATACCCCTGTGGGTGCGGATGCCGTGATCATCAACACCTGCGGCTTTATTGAAGAAGCCAAGCAGGAAGCGATCGACAACATTCTCGAAATGGCACAGCTCAAAGAGGACGGCGACCTCGGTAAAATCATCGTCATGGGTTGCATGGCTGAACGCTACCGTGATGAAATTCTCAAAGAAATGCCCGAAGTGGATGCCGTTGCAGGTCTGGGTGCCAACGGACAGATTGTAGAGTTTCTGAACAATGTGTTCAATGAAACCGAACAATCCCGCTATCCTGCCAAGGAAGAAATGCCTTTGGGAGATCCGCGTATTCTGACCACTGCACCCCATTGGGCATACCTCAAAATTGCAGACGGTTGCTCCAACCGCTGTTCTTATTGTGCCATACCCGATATCCGCGGACCGTTCCGTTCCCGTCCGATGGAAGACATCGTCAAGGAAGCTGCTGCCCTTGCCATGAACGGAATCAAAGAGCTGATCCTCATTGCACAGGACACCACCCGTTACGGGGAAGATCTGTACAACGAAAAGAAACTGCCCGCACTGCTGCGTGAGTTGAATGCTCTGGGCGGTATTCAGTGGATTCGTCTGCTGTATTGCTATCCCGACCGCATTACGGACGAACTGCTTGAGACCATGCGTGATTGCGAAAAAGTGCTGCCCTATATCGATCTGCCCATTCAGCACGCACACGGCAGCATTCTCAAGGCTATGAACCGTTCGGGTGATGCACAAAGCCTGCTTGATCTGGTTGCAAAAATCCGTTCTTATCTGCCCGATTGCGTGCTTCGTACAACGCTCATCACAGGTTTCCCCGGTGAAGATGAAGAAGCATTTGAAACGCTTGCCGATTTTGTAAAGAAATCGCGTTTTGACCGCCTCGGTTGTTTTGCTTATTCCGCAGAAGAGGGCACACCTGCTGCCGAAATGGAAAATCAGATCGACCGTGAAATTGCACAGCAACGCGGTGAAAGCATTATGGATATCCAGTACCGCATTTTCACCGAAAAACAGGCTGCCCTCATCGACACGGTGCAGACCTGCATTGTCGATGCCTAT
>JAFSEF010000103.1 GCA_017435865.1 Clostridia bacterium | reverse complement strand
GTCTTAACAACTGTGCACACGCCTCTCTTCTGGGGAGAATTGTGATCGGTCATAACGTTCTTTTTGGAGTTGAGACCTTTACCCAGAGCAGGAGCCTTGGACTTTTTCTCAAGAGACTGTCTTCCGTGACGGACGAGCTGATTGAATGTCGGCAAGCGATTGCACCTCCTTAAATATTAATTGTATATATACGAAGGGACATAGAATGCCCCTTCGATACAACCTTTGGTGTTTAGTATTCGCACGGTTTCTAATTTTATCACATAGACCCCGATTTTGTCAACACCTTTTACAAATTTTATTGAGAAATTTCGTCAAAATCACCTAAAGTGGTAGCGGTAAATCCTTCAGGAACAACAGAAACATTGGAATAACACTTCATGCCGGTTCCGCTGGGCAGCAATTTACCGATCAGGACGTTTTCTTTCAGACCAAGCAGCGGGTCACTCTTGCCGCGGATTGCAGCATCGGTAAGAACGCGGTTGGTTTCCTGGAAGGATGCAGCAGACAGGAACGAATCTGTTGCCAGAGCAGCTTTTGTGATACCGAGCAATACGGGTGTACAAGTTGCTTCCATGGCTTCGTAGCCTTCCTGAGCAGCTTTTTCACGGACCTGTGCATTGGCTGCATTGAATTCAGCCTTTGCGATTGTAGCGCCGGGAAGAAGATCGGTCATACCGGTTTCAACAACCTTGACCTTACGCATCATCTGACGGACAATGACTTCGATGTGCTTATCGTTGACGTCAACGCCCTGCACGCGATATACGCGCTGTACTTCACGGATCAGATAGTTATGAACTGCATCAACACCGAGAATGTCAAGAA
This sequence comes from Clostridia bacterium, assembly GCA_017435865.1. Lineage (GTDB taxonomy): Bacteria > Bacillota > Clostridia > Oscillospirales > Acutalibacteraceae > RUG806. Next base: position 20,908 of record JAFSEF010000103.1, on the reverse strand, counting down.
CGTCATGAGGATTGACGGAACCTTCAGTCAGGTTGTCACCCTTTTCGACGACATCGCCTTCTCTGACAGAACGACGATATCCGTAAGGAATGGTGTATTCTTCTCTTCCCTCTTCACCTGTGACAACAATACAGGATGTTCCTTTTTTGCCTTCGGCATAAGAAACAACGCCGGCTGTCTTGCTGAGGATTGCAAGAGTCTTGGGTTTACGGGCTTCGAAAAGTTCTTCAACTCTGGGAAGACCCTGTGTAATATCGGCAGATGTAGTAACACCACCGGTATGGAACGTTCTCATGGTCAGCTGGGTACCGGGTTCACCGATGGACTGAGCAGCAATGATACCGACAGCTTCACCGATGGCAACGGGTCCGCCTGTTGCAAGGTTGGAACCGTAGCACTTGCGGCATACACCATGCTTGGCCTGGCAGGTAAGCAGAGAACGGATGGTAACTTTGGTATGACCTGCAGCAACAATACGCTGTGCATCTTTTTCTGTCATCATTTCGTCCGTACCCATGATCACTTCACCGTTTTCATCAACGATGGGTTCAAGCAGGTAACGGCCGGTCAGTCTTTCGACAAGACCTTCAATGACGTTATCTTCATCAGCATAAATATCGCTGACAACAAGACCTTCCGTTGCACCGCAATCGCTTTCGCGGATGATGACATCCTGCGAAACGTCAACAAGTCGACGGGTCAGGTAACCGGAGTCAGCAGTACGAAGAGCCGTATCAGCAAGACCTTTACGAGCACCACGGGAAGAGATAAAGTATTCAAGTACGTTCAGACCTTCACGGTAGTTAGCCTTGATGGGAACTTCGATGGTTTCACCGGCGGTATTTGCAATAAGACCACGCATACCGCACATCTGGTTCAACTGAGATGCCGAACCACGGGCACCGGAGTGGATCATCATGTGAATAGGATTGGTGAGATTGAGGTTATTCTTCAACTCAGCAGATACCTTATTCGTACATTCGGTCCAGATTTTGATGATAGCAGCGGAACGGTCAGCATCACTGTAAAGACCACGACGGTAATTTGCGATGATGGCATCGATCTTTGCTTCGGATTCTGCAAGGAATTCCTTTTTCTTTTCAGGAATAGCAGCATCGAAAACAGATACGGTGATACCGCTGCGGGTAGAATATTTATAACCCTGGTTTTTGATTTTATCAAGAACATCAGCTGCAATGGAGGTTCCGTGGACAGTGATGCACTTTTCGATAATTTTACCGAGTCTCTTCTTTTCAACAAGCTCGTCAACTTCGGGTTTAAGCATGCTGACGGGATCGGAAGGGTCTCTTGTAACAAAACCGAGATCCTGCGGAAGAGGACGGTTGAAGATAACACGACCGAGAGTTGTTTCGACCATACCGGTGTAGGTAACACCGTCAATGGTCTTGGTCATGCGGATCTTGATGGGAGCATGAAGACCGAGATAGCCTTCATCATAAGCCATAACAGCTTCATCTTCATCGCGGAACACATGACCTGCACCGGGTTCATCTTCACGCATAAGTGTCAGATAGTAAGAACCGAGAACCATGTCCTGAGAAGGAACGGTAACGGGTTTGCCATCGGAAGGTTTCAGAAGGTTATTGGCAGCCAGCATCAGGAAACGTGCTTCTGCCTGTGCTTCTGCGGAAAGCGGCACGTGAACAGCCATCTGGTCACCGTCGAAGTCGGCGTTGAAAGCGGTACATACCAGGGGGTGCAGCTTGATAGCTCTGCCCTCTACAAGTACGGGTTCAAATGCCTGAATACCGAGGCGGTGCAGCGTGGGAGCACGGTTCAAAAGAACAGGATGATCCTTGATTACGGTTTCAAGGGAATCCCAGACTTCAGCACCTGCACGATCCACCATTTTTCTTGCATTCTTGATATTCTTGGAGATATCAAGTTCAACAAGACGCTTCATAACAAAGGGTTTGAAGAGTTCAAGTGCCATTTCCTTGGGAAGACCGCACTGATAAATCTTCAGTTCGGGACCGACAACGATAACCGAACGGCCGGAATAGTCAACACGCTTACCGAGAAGGTTCTGACGGAAACGACCCTGCTTACCTTTGAGCATTTCGGAAAGTGCTTTCAGGGAGCGGTTATTCGGACCCGTAACAGGTCTGCCGCGACGACCGTTATCGATCAGTGCGTCAACAGCTTCCTGCAGCATTCTCTTTTCGTTACGGACGATGATTTCGGGAGAACCGAGATCAAGCAGCTTTTTCAGACGGTTGTTACGATTGATAACACGACGATACAGATCATTCAGGTCACTCGTTGCGAAACGGCCGCCTTCCAGCTGTACCATGGGACGGATATCGGGCGGGATAACGGGAATGACATTGAGAATCATCCATTCGGGTTTGTTGCCGGAGCTCTTGAAAGCTTCAACAACTTCAAGACGCTTGAGGACTTTTGCCTTCTTCTGTCCGACAGCAACACGCAGTTCGTCGCGAAGCTGTTCATACAAAGCATCGATATCAAGTTCAGCAAGCAGATCCTGAATGGCTTCAGCACCCATCTTGGCAACAAAGGAACCTTCATCGTACTTTTCAACGATATCATCATATTCTTTGTCGGAGATGATGTCGTACTTCTGCAGCGGAGTATCGCCGCCGTCTATTACAATGTATTTAGAAAAATAAAGGACTTTATCAAGTTCACGCGGGGAAAGTTCAAGCAGAAGACCGATTCTGGACGGAACACCTTTGAAATACCAGATATGGGAAACCGGGCAAGCAAGCTCGATATGGCCCATTCTTTCTCGACGAACTTTTGCTTTCGTAATCTTAACACCGCAGCGTTCACAGGTTTTGCCTTTGTAGCGGATTCTCTTGTACTTACCGCAATGGCATTCCCAGTCCTTCGTGGGTCCAAAGATCTTTTCGCAGAAAAGACCGTCGCGCTCGGGTTTGAGTGTTCTGTAGTTGATGGTTTCGGGCTTTTTGACTTCGCCGCAAGACCATTCCCGAATTTTTTCGGGAGATGCGAGTTTTATTTTGATGGCTTCAAAATTGAGCTCATTATAATTCTCTTCAGAATATCTCTTAACAGTTACAGGGCTTTCGCTCATCAATCAGCAGCTCCTTTTATTAATGTAAACAGATCCGGTTTTTTCTTATTCATCATATCCGACATCATCGGAAAAGCTGTCATCATCAAACAGATCTCCGCCGAATGCATCGCCGAAATCATCAAAAGCATCACCGGCAAACGGATCGATGTCAGCACCGGCATCTTCGGGCATATCTTCAACGATGAAACCTGCAGCATTTTCAGCATCGTTTTCGATGATAAAATCTTCTTCAGGAACAAAGGTGACATCACCTTCATCATCGTAGTTCTGCTTGAGATCGATTTCTGCGCCTTCTTCATCAAGGACACAGACATCAAGTGCCAGGGACTGCAGTTCTTTGACAAGAACTTTGAAGCTTTCGGGAATACCGGGTTTCGGTACATTCAGGCCCTTGACAATGGCTTCGTAAGTCTTGACACGACCGACAACGTCGTCGGATTTTACAGTCAGAATTTCCTGGAGAGTATAAGCTGCACCGTATGCTTCCAGTGCCCAGACTTCCATTTCACCGAAACGCTGACCGCCGAACTGTGCTTTACCACCGAGCGGCTGCTGTGTAACAAGGGAGTACGGACCTGTGGAACGAGCGTGAATCTTGTCATCAACAAGATGCAACAGCTTCAGGAAGTACATAACACCAACCGTTACGGGGTTATCGAATTTCTGACCGGTACGACCGTCATACAGCTCAATTTTGCCGTCTTCTCTGAGACCGGACTCTTTGAGAAGTTCAACGATATCCTGTTCGTGAGCACCGTCGAATACGGGAGTCATAACCTTCCAGCCAAGTTCTCTTGCAGCTCTGCCGAGATGCACTTCAAGTACCTGACCGATGTTCATTCGGGAAGGAACACCGAGGGGGTTCAGAACGATGTCAAGCGGAGTGCCGTCAGGAAGGAAAGGCATATCAACCTGCGGAATAATGCGGGAAACAACGCCCTTGTTACCGTGGCGACCTGCCATCTTATCGCCGACAGAGATCTTTCTCTTCTGTGCGATGTAGACGCGGACTTCCTTATTGACACCGGGGCTGAGTTCATCACTGTTTGCTCTTGTGAATACTTCAACATCAACAACGATGCCGTATTCACCGTGAGGAACACGCAGAGAAGTATCTCTGACTTCTCTTGCCTTTTCACCGAAGATAGCACGAAGCAGTCTTTCTTCGGCTGTCAGTTCGGTTTCACCCTTGGGTGTGACCTTACCGACAAGAATATCACCGGAGTGAACCTCTGCACCGACACGGATGATACCGTTTTCATCAAGATCCTTCAGAGCATCATCACCGACATTGGGAATGTCGCGGGTGATTTCTTCCGGTCCGAGCTTGGTGTCACGGGCTTCGGTGGGATATTCTTCAATATGGATGGACGTAAATACGTCATCGCGAACAATTTTTTCGTTAACAAGAACAGCGTCTTCGTAGTTGTAACCTTCCCAGGTCATGAAGCCGATCAGTACGTTCTTGCCGAGGGAGATTTCACCTTCGTCCGTAGAAGGACCGTCTGCGATAACATCGCCCTTTTCGATACGCATTCCTGCATTGACAACGGGACGCTGGTTGATACAGGTGCCCTGGTTGGAACGCATGAACTTAATGAGCTGGTATTCATCGATCTTGCCGTCATCAGTTGTGATTTCAACGTGATCGGCACTGACCTTTGTACAGATACCTGCGTTGCGTGCAATGACAGCAACACCGGAGTCAACAGCTGCTTTGTATTCCATACCGGTACCGACGATGGGAGCTTCTGTCTTAAGAAGCGGTACAGCCTGACGCTGCATGTTCGATCCCATGAGAGCACGGTTGGCGTCGTCGTTTTCAAGGAAGGGAATCATTGCGGTAGCAACTGAAACAACCATTCTCGGGGAAACATCCATGTAGTCAGCTACCGTGTTTTCAACTTCCTGGAATTCTCCTCTGCAACGGATCATGACCTTACTCTTTGCAAAACGGCCGTTTTCATCCAGCGGTTCGTTTGCCTGTGCAACACGATATTCGTCTTCCACGTCAGCGGTCATGTATTCAATTTCATCAAGCACGATACCGTTTTCCTTGTCTACGCGACGGAAGGGAGCTTCCACGAAACCGTACTTGTTGATTCTTGCAAATGTTGCAAGGTAAGAAATCAAGCCGATGTTGGGACCTTCGGGAGTTTCAATGGGACACATACGGCCGTAATGCGAGTAATGTACGTCACGGACTTCGAAACCTGCACGTTCACGGGACAAACCGCCGGGACCGAGAGCAGAAAGACGACGTTTATGTGTCAGTTCAGCAAGCGGGTTGGTCTGATCCATGAACTGGGACAGCGGCGAGGAACCGAAGAATTCCTTGATCGCTGCAAGTACGGGACGGATATTGATAAGAGACTGCGGTGTGATCTTGTCACTTTCCTGGGTCTGCAGGGACATTCTTTCGCGGACAACTCTTTCCATACGGGTGAAACCGATACGGATCTGATTCTGCAGCAGTTCACCGACAGAACGGATACGACGGTTGCCGAGATGGTCGATGTCGTCAAGATGTCCGACATTGTGAGCAAGACAATCGAGATAGTTGATGGAAGCAAAGATATCGTCAATGGTGATGTGCTTCGGGATCAGCAGATCACAATCGCGTTCAAGAGCTTCTGCAAGAGCTTCCTTATCTTCGCCGCAAGCATCCAGAATGTTGCAAAGAACATTGAAGCTGACCTTTTCGTTGATGCCGAGATCTTCGAGCTCTTCAACAGTGAACATGGGAAGGTATTCTTCCGCATCCACCATGCCGTTGGAAATGACCTTGACGATCTCACCTGCCGAGTCAACGTTGATGACGCTGACACCGGCCTGCTCAATGCGGTATGCAAGATCTTTGCCGACACGGGTACCGGCCTCTGCTATAATCTCACCGGTCAGGGGGCTGACTGCATCTTCTGCAAGAACCTGGTCACGAAGTCTGTCGGAAATGGCAAGCTTCTTGTTATATTTATAGCGTCCGACTCGGGAGAGGTCATAACGGTGTTCGTCGAAGAACAGACCGTCAATGTGAGCCTGTGCCGTATCGATTGTGGGCGGCTCACCGGGACGCAGTTTTTTGTAAACTTCAAGGAGGGCTTCCGCAGTGTTCTGCGTAGGATCCTTTTCAAGGGTGGCTGCAATGCGTTCATCGTTGCCGAAGAATTCGTTCATTTCCGCATTGGAGCTGAGACCGAGTGCTCTGATGAAGGTTGTGATCAGCTGTTTTCTGCTCTTGTCGATTCTGACATAGAAAACATCGTTCTGATCGGATTCATATTCAAGCCAGGCACCGCGGTTCGGAATCACTGTTGTGTTAAACAGCTTCTTACCGGTCTTGTCACGGGTCATGCCGTAATACACACCCGGGGAGCGAACAAGCTGCGAAATAATAACGCGCTCTGCACCGTTGATAACAAAAGTACCACTGGGTGTCATCTTGGGGAAATCACCCATGTAAATTTCGTTGATTTTGATTTCACCGGTCTCTTTATTCAAAAGACGGGCGGTCACTCTGAGAGGAGCCGCATAAGAAGCTTTGCGTTCTTTGCACTCCTTGACGGTGTACTTGGGCTGATCATCCATACGGTAGTCGATGAAATCCAATACAAGATTTCCCGTATAGTCGGTAATTTCTCCGATGTCTTTGAATACATCGCGAAGACCTACCTCCAGAAACCATTCGTATGATTTCTTCTGCACCTCAATGAGGTTAGGCATCTCCATAACTTCATTGATGTGGGAAAAACTCATTCTGGTTTTTCTTCCCATTTTTACGGGCTTCACATCTGCCATGCACATTACACTCCGTTCTTTTTTTATCCGCTTTGGGTCGCAGAAAGTAACAAAACAAAAAGCTCCCGACAATCTGTTTTTGTGTACTTCTGCTTAAAAATTATAAATAAAGATAAAATCCTATAGGACATATATCTCCATTATAATGCAGTATAACATTATACACATGAGCACAGTGTTTGTCAAGAGTTTTTATAAAAATATTTAATTATAGAGCAAAGCCGGAGTTGTTTTTTGCAACAACTCCGGCAATTCGTTTACTCAGGAAGCAGCAATCACAAGATTTACGCCGCCTTCAACAACTTCGGACTCAATATTTGTGTATGTTGTGCCCTTTGCATCATCACCGCGATTGAAATAATCGACAGCAATGCCGAAGTAACTCTCGCCGACAGGTGCATCTGCCTTGACGGTAAAAGTAGCGGTAAACAAAAGACATTCGTCGAGATTGACCGTTTCAAGTGCATAGCAGGAATACATCAGATACGGATTGCCGACTGTATCTTCCTTTGCACCGAGAACGCAATACAAATCTTCAACTTCCTGCTCTTCGCAGGAAACATATTCAACATATGTCGGATCAAATGACAAATACAGATCTGATGCACACAATCTTTTTGCATTGTCAATGTAGACCTCAACCGTTACGGTATCCCCTGCTTTTGCATTTTCGACGGATAATTTCGGGTAAATAGTCAGTTCACCGTTGCTGCAACCTGCAAAACACAATACAACAAAAGTGAGCACCATGAAGATGGATATTATTGTTTTTTTCACAAAAATAACCTCCTGTTTTTATTCAATTATTCCAAAAAATCTTTCAATTTTTTGCTTCTTTGCGGATGTCTGAGCTTACGGAGAGCCTTGGCTTCAATCTGACGGATACGCTCACGGGTGACATCAAATTCCTTACCGACTTCCTCAAGCGTACGGGGATGACCGTCCTCAAGTCCGTAACGCAGGATAAGCACCCGGGACTCACGGGGAGTCAGTGTTTCAAGGACGGAAGCCAATGCTTCTTTCAGCAATTCGCGGGATGCAGCTTCTGCAGGAGCAAGTGCTTCTTCATCGGGAATAAAATCACCCAGATGGCTGTCTTCTTCTTCACCGATGGGAGTTTCAAGAGAAACAGGTTCCTGTGATACACGCAGGATTTCACGCACACGTTCAACGGACATTCCGAGTTCAGCTGCAATTTCCTCTTCGCTCGGTTCTTTGCCGTTTTTATGCAAAAGCATACTGTTTGCTTTTTTGACCTTGTTGATGGTTTCAACCATATGAACGGGAATACGGATTGTTCTTGCCTGGTCAGCTATTGAACGGGTAATGGCCTGCTTGATCCACCATGTTGCATAGGTGGAAAATTTGAAACCCTTTGTGTAATCAAATTTATCAACCGCTTTGATAAGACCGAGATTTCCTTCCTGAATCAGGTCAAGGAACTGCAATCCGCGGCCGACATATCTCTTTGCTATGCTGACAACCAGACGCAGGTTTGCTTCTTCCAGTCTGCGTTTTGCACTCAGGTCATTATCGGCAATACGAATTGCCAGTGCGGTTTCCTCTTCAGGGGTGAGCAACGGAATACGGCCGATTTCACGCAAGTACACCTTGACAGGGTCATCCTGTACGGCATTCTTGTCATCATCATTGCCCTCTGCATTGTAAACCTTTGAAATGTCTCCGTCAAGAGACATAAGATCCGCAGAGAGATCCCCCATATCGTCAACAATTTCAATATTGTTCTGCTCGATAAGCTCATAAATCTTATCAAGATCCTCAATATCAAAATCGTTTTCAACAATAATGGCATCGATATCCTTTGTTGATACTTTACCTGTAGCCTTTCCACGCTCAATAAGCGCAGCAAGGCCGTTTTTCTTTTCTCCAGTTTCCATACTTTTTCCTTTCAGTTGCTCGATGGGTATTATCAGACAAAATCACGAAGTCTTCTGCTGCGGTTGGGATGGCGGAGTTTACGCAACGCCTTGGCTTCAATCTGACGGATGCGTTCACGTGTTACATTGAACTCAAGACCGACTTCTTCAAGGGTACGCGGATGACCGTCTTCCAGACCGAAACGCATAATCAGCACCTTGGCTTCTCTGGGTGTCAGCGTGTTGAGTGCTGCAGCAATTTCCTCTTTCAACAAGGTCTGCGATGCAGCTTCGGCAGGTGCAAGAGCATCTTCATCGGGAATAAAATCACCCAGATGGCTGTCATCTTCTTCACCGATGGGCGTTTCAAGCGAAACAGGTTCCTGCGCGATACGCAGTATATCACGTACTCGTTCGGAAGACATTCCCAATTCAGCTGCAATTTCTTCAGGGGTGGGTTCTTTGCCGTTCTGGTGCAACAGCTGACTGTTGACCTTTTTGACTTTATTTATGGTTTCCACCATATGTACGGGTATACGGATCGTTCTTGCCTGGTCGGCAATGGCACGTGTGATTGCCTGACGGATCCACCACGTTGCATAGGTAGAAAACTTAAAACCTTTTGTATAGTCGAATTTATCAACCGCTTTGATCAGACCGAGGTTGCCTTCCTGAATCAAATCCAGGAACTGCATTCCGCGGCCGCTGTATTTTTTTGCAATACTTACAACCAGACGCAGATTGGCTTCTTCCAGTCTTCTCTTTGCTTTGACATCATTTTCAAGAATACGGATGGCAAGATCAATTTCTTCTTCGGGCTGCAAAAGCGGGATTTTACCGATTTCACGAAGATACACTTTAACAGGATCATCCGCAACGACAGACTTTGAATCATCAACGTCTTCATAATCCCTGTGCACTTCATTTTCAATCGAAAGAATGTCCACAGAAATATCGGCAAGATCATCCACAAGCTCAATATTTGCCTGTTCGATCTGCTCATAAAGCTTGTCCAGTTCTTCCAGTTCAAAATCAAAATCCACGATCAGGGAATCAATCGACTGGGTGGTCAGCTTTCCTTCTGCTTTTCCCTTTTCCAACAGGGCCGCTATCGCTGATTTTTTGTCGCGAGGTTCCATTATGTACCGCCTCCATCTGTTTTTCTGCAATCTGCAATTCTGGCAAGGAAATCAGCATCCGAAAGGCTGCTGCTTGCAGGTTGCATTGCTTTTTTCTTTTCTGCCGCAAGCACATTCAGATAATCGGAAAAAGCACGTTCCGTCTCTCCGATTTGTTCTTCCAGTGCCAGCAACATGGATATATATGCAATTCCGCTTTCGTCGAGTTCATCAACAAAAGAGGAAGGCATAATACTGATGTGCTGCTTCATTTTTTCCGTAATCAGGGTGTATATACGTTTGTTGTAATCCGTCAGAAAAATATCTGCAGACAGTCTGTCTTCAAACTTTTTCAGATAAACAGGATTACAGATCAGTGCAGCCAACAAAAACTCTTCGGCTTTCACGGCTTTGGTATATCTCTTTTTATCCGGATTCGGAGAATGATCATTCTCACCGCGTAAATTCTTTACCGCATGTTCAAAAACAGCTTTTTCTTCCTTGCGGTTGTTCCTTTTTGCAGCTTTGGTGACCTGAATTTCCACGGCTGCTTTTGCAACCTGCAATTCCGCCGAAAGCTGCGTTATATAAATATCCCTTTTGACGGCATTCGGAATGGCGGCAAGAATCAGAACCGCTTCATTGAGATAGCCGACTTTGCCGTCAGATGTTTCGGTATCGAATTTTGATTTCGCATTCTGCAATGCAAATTCAGTTTCATTAACAGCCCCCTCCAGAATCTCACGCATTCGTTCGGGACCGAATTTTTTGATTATTTCATCAGGGTCTTTGCCGCCCGTCATACGGACGACACGCAACTTTACATCTGTATCGGAGAGTATTTTTCTGGCACGCTGTGCAGCTTTGACACCGGCTTCATCCGAGTCAAAACAAACAAGCAATTCTTCGCAATACCTGCTGAGCAATTTTGCCTGTTCGGGGGTAAAAGCAGTTCCGAGACCTGCTACAGCCTGCGTAAAACCTGCCTGATGCAAGCTGATAACATCCATATACCCTTCACACAGGATCAAACGATTGTTGTTGCCGTTTTTTGCAAAATTGAGGGCATACAATGCCTGGCTTTTTTTATATACAACCGTATCGGACGTATTGAGATACTTCGGTTTTGAATCGTCAAGTACTCTGCCGCCGAAAGCAATGACATTGCCGCGAAGATCAAAGATGGGAAACATAAGACGATTGCGGAATGCATCAATGCAACCGCCTTTAGCGGTTCTGCGTGCAAGATCATACAGGATCAATTCATTATCCGTATAGCCTTTGGTACGCAGGTGCTTAATGAGAGAATCCCAGCTGTCGGGAGCATATCCGAGACCGAACCGCACAACCGTTTCGCGTTTCAGTCCGCGTTGATGCAGGTATTCACGGGCAGCCTGTGCATGCGGTAAAGACAATTGTGCATTGAAAAAGCGGGCAGCCTCACGGTTTGCTTCATAGCATCTGCGTCTGCGTTTGGTCAGCTCGTCATCAATGGGATCGGTCGGAAACGGTGTTCCGGTTCGTTCACAAAGGTAACGGACAGCTTCCGTATAATCAAGATTTTCAATATTGCGGATGAATGTTATTGCATCTCCGCCCGCACCGCAACCGAAGCAATAATAAGATTGATTGTCTTTGTAAATTACAAAAGACGGTGTTTTTTCATTGTGAAAAGGACACAGGCAAACGGGGGTACGACCGCGACCGCGAACCTCAGTGTAACGGGCAATCAGCTCTTCTATGTCAATTTTTGAACGCAGATCATTCAGAAAATCGTCACTGAATCGCATACCCATCCTCCTTCATGAAAAAACTCATCAACATTATATACGCCGATATAAATGAAAACCCTTTTTTTAAACTTGAAAAAATTATTTTTTTATTGCATCAAACTTTTCCGACAATTTATTTGCTTTGCATTTGCCGAAACTGCGTTCGGTCAGTTCCTTTTCAAAACCGGGAACATTTTCGATCGGCATACGAAAAACCACCGTCACATCGTCAGCAAACTGTGTGTCTTCCGTAATGGCACCGAACTCCGTCAGCAAAGCAGGTACTCTACCGTAAAAAGAATAGTCACAAGAAAGAGACAATACCGCACACAGCGACATTCTGATAATGCCGCCTGCATCAACACCGAGTTTTGCAGAATGTGAATAGGCACGGACAAGTCCGCCGCCACCGAGCAAAATACCGCCGAAATAACGCGTTACAACAACAGCACAATCCGTGATACCCTCTTTGAGCAACACATCAAGCACCGGCATTCCTGCAGTTCCCTGCGGTTCCCCGTCATCGGAGTAACGCTTCATCTGTCCTTCACGCAGCACATAGGCATACACATTGTGCGTTGCATCCGCATACCTGGAACGGACAGATGCCACAAACTGTACAGCCTGCTCATTGGTTTCAACGGGAGCAACCGTTGTGATGAATCGGGAATGCTTTACAACATATTCTGTTTCGGCTGCTTTTTCAAGAGTCAGATAGGAATTCATACTATCCCCTTTTTTCAGACAAAAAATGTATCGGACAACAGAAAAAAAGCGGCACCGCGAAAGTACCGTTTTTTTTACTGCAATTCGTTTTTACGCGATCAGTTGTTTTCAAGATTGTAACGCTTCTTGAATCTGTCAACACGTCCGCCGGTATCAACAAGTTTCTGCTTACCGGTAAAATAGGGATGGCACTTCGAGCAGATATCTACACGAAGGTTCTGCTTTGTAGAGGCAGTTTCAAAAACGGCGCCGCAAGCGCATCTGACCTCTGTGGGTTTGTAGTCGGGATGAAGTCCCTGCTTCATTCGGTTCACCTCTTTCAGTTACGTTCAATACTTATGCGGGAAAGTATCCGATAAATCGGGGCGGCTTTCCCTAATTCAACATAGCAAAGGAGATTTTAACACAAACAAATCAAAATTGCAACAACTTTTTTTATGTTTTTTAATTTTTTTTACGAGTCAAATGAGATATGCACCGTCCGGCCGAGATGAATGGAAAAAAGCACGGCTTCTTTTACAGGCATATCCAGCAATTCCGATGCTGCACGGGCGTACATCTGCATCTGTGTTTCATATCTGCCGATCAGATCTTCGGCATTTTTCACACGATCCGTTTTGTAGTCAACAATCACCGCTTTGCCGTCCTCAGCAAACACCATATCGATTTTTCCGATGACCACTGTCGTTTCCGTTGCAGACTGTCCTTGCAATGCAGGAGAAAACTCATTGGCAGGCACAGCCAGTGTAAATTGCCTTTCCCTGTGAAGCTGCTGTGCACGACGAGCCCTTGCTGCAGTTTCGGAAGACAGAAACTGCTGTATTCTGTTGTAATCGATTGCATCAAGTTCTCTTTGTGTCAGACGGCCGACAGCACACATTCTTTCAGCCTGTTCCTTTGCAGCGGGAGCATCTTCTCGCAAGGAGCAATACTGCAGGAATTTATGCACAGCGGTTCCCCTTTCTGCAGGAGTCAGGGAATCGGAGCACAGGAAAGCAGGTTTTGAAGATGCAAAAAAATCGGTATTGAATTTTTCGGCATACAGATCGGAGGCAGTCCTTTTTACGGGGACACCTTCAAGAATTGCATATTCATACGGACAATCCGCCCTTTGGCAGATTTGCTGCAAAAGCTGTGCATCCGGCTCAGCTGTCCGCTGCGCAATCTGTTCATCATCCGCCACTGCATTGTTATCTCCGACACAAATGAGCATCGGTGAGACAGATTGCATTACAGGATCGGCAAAATCACGCATATGCTTTGCATCCGGATGTGTCAGCAACACGGGCAGCAACCAGTCTGCAAAACTGTTGGCTTCCCCCATCTGATACACCGACGGCAAATACTGCGGTGTCAAAAAGCAGGCTGCCTGTTCGCATTTTTCATCTGCCTTATTTAATGATGTAATAATTATAAGGTGTTCGGCTGCACGGGTCATGGCAACATACAACAAACGCATCTCTTCCGCGTTTGCACTTTTTGCCAACGATAACCTGACTGCAGCAGAACTGATCGTATCAAATTTTCGCAGCGTATCTCTGTCCTGTCTGCGGATTCCGACACCGAGTTGATGTGAAATGAGCAGACCTTTTTGTCTGTCCTGTCGGTTGAATGGTTTTGACGTATCTGCAAGAATCACAAAAGGAAATTCGAGTCCCTTTGATTTGTGAATGCTCATAATGCGGACAAAACCGCTTCCTTGCGGTACAGACGATGCACCGCTGAGCTTTTGACCGCTTTCCTGCAGATCATCAAGATACCGCAAAAAACCGTACAATCCGCCTGCATTGTTTTCATCATACAAAGAAGCATATTCAAGCAGAACCAACAGATTACGTGCTCTGACTTCACCGCCGTTCATGGCAGAAACAACCGATCGGAATCCTGTACGGTCATATATTTCACGCAGCAAAGAAGCAACCGTTCCGCCTGCAGCAACATCCCTCAGATAAGCACAGTCCTCAAGAAACACTCCTGTTTTTTTATTGCCGTTTTCAGCCATTTTCTGCAAACAGACAAAAAACGGAGCATAGCGGTCAAGTGCACGAATCTGTGCAATTTCATCCGACGAAAAACCGTAAAGTGAAGAATACAGCACCGCAACGGTTTCAATATCCGCATAAGGATTGTCAATCACTTTCAGGAGTGACAATACGGTTCTGATTTCAGCATTTTCAAAAAAATCACCGTTCTTTTCACAGGAAACGGGAATACCGAGTGCTGACAGTTCTTCGCAGTAAATATCGGCAGCACCTTTTATGGTGCGAAGCAGAATGCAAAAATCCCCGTATTCGCAAGCACGTTGTCCGCTTTTTGTGCGAACACTGATACCGTCATTTATGAATTGCAGAATCCGCTTTCCCGCATACCGTGCTTCTGCACGCAATGTCTGTTCACGGGACATACCTGCGGATTCGAGCAGATGCCATTCGGAATCGGGAACAGAACTGTCGGGATAATCCGCAGAAAACACAAGATGTTCATCCTCGGTATAAGCAATCTCCCCTGCCTGCTTTGTCATGATGCGTGAAAAGACAAAGTTAACGGCATCCACAACCCCTTTACGGCTTCTGAAATTGCGTCCGAGAATAATTTTTGAAGCTTGTCCGTCACCGTTGTACGGCACAAACGTTTCCGCCTTATGCAAAAAGATTTCAGGCATGGCAAGACGGAATTTATAAATACTTTGCTTTACGTCACCGACCATAAAAAGATTCTTTTCATCCTTCGACAAGGCACGGAACAACATATCCTGTGCTTCATTTGTATCCTGATATTCGTCAACAAGAATCTCTTTATACCCTGCACTGAGTTCTTCGGCCAGAGCGGTACGGATCATTTTTCCGTCCTCACAGCGAACAAGCAAAGACAATGCAGCAGCGGTTATATCACTGAAATCATAAGCATTGTGTTCGTCTTTTTCTTTTCTGAGCTTTTGTGCATACAATCGCACAGCTGCAATCAAAGCCTGCACGGCAGGCTGCAAAACCGCCATATCCTCGCGGTGTTCTTCCGTTGTTGCAGGGCACAATGCTGCCAGCTTTTCCATTTCTTTTTTGCAATAATCGCGTCTTGCCTTGACAGCATTCTTGCAGGCAGGATTGGCAGGTTTTGTAACGGTCGGGAATTTTTCAAACCGCATAAAAAACAGTGCATCGCTCAAAGCATCCCAACCCTTATTACTTTCCTCAAGGATGTGTTCAAAGCCCTGTTTTTCATTACGAAGAAAGGCATCATATTTGGTTTCAAGATCCGTTTCGCCGATGATATCCTGCAAGGAACGATCATACAGTGAAATGCAATACTGCAAACCGTCCTGCAACTGCTGTAAAAGCAACTGTCCCCATTCCGTCTGCAAGGGATCTGCTTGTTTGTAGGCATCCGTAACGCTGTCCAGCCAGAGATCTGCAAAGGGATATGCAACGCAGTATTCATGCAATCGCAGAATGCAATCTGCAAGCTGTTCGTCATCCCGTCCTTGTTCAAAAAGTTCACACAGATACTCAAAAGCAGTATCGTTACGGCTGTGCATTTCTTCAATAGCGGCAACAACCGTCTTTTTTTGCAGAAGTTTATTTTCTCCGTCATCCAGCAACCTGAAATCGGGACTGAGTTCTGCTTCATGGAAATGCTCTCGCACAAGACGGATGCAAAAGGAGTCAATGGTACAGATCTGTGCATTGTCCATGCGTGCTTTCAGAGAAGAATAAAAAGAATCCCCGGGATGTTCTGCAGCCGCTTTTGCAATTTTTTCATATATACGGATCCGCATTTCCGCAGCTGCTGCGTTGGTGAAAGTCACAACAAGCATTTCTTCGGGTCTGCAGGGATTTTCTTTGTTCAGCATTTTTTGTGCAACACGTTCTGTCAGAACAGCGGTCTTACCTGCACCTGCTGCCGCACTGACAAGCAGACTGCAACCGCCTGCCGTGATCGCTTTTTCCTGTTCGGGTGTCCAACGCATTTATTCCACCTCCCCTGCTTTGTCAATTCTGCGTACAGGTGCCGTGCTTTCACGACAACACACATTCGCATAATTGCAATATTTACAAATATCCTTGTATCCGCTTCCTTCAACAGGGACCGCCGAAATCGTTCCCTGTCGGAGATTTCCGTGCATTTCACCGAGCAATGTTTCGATCCGTTTGTGGATATACATAAAATCTTCGAGGGATGCGACACTGCCCTTTATATTGCCGTTTTTATCAATACTTGCATTGATAAAAACACCTGCCCCCGTACTGTCCATACCGAGAATTACATTCTTTTCGGACAAAACAAGACCGTTCATTTTTCCGTTTTTGGTTTTTTGTTTTTCGATCTCCTCTGCCGAAGCATTTCTGGGCAGCTCCAGTTTTCCTGTTTTTGCAGGCACATACAGAATACCTGCAGGAATTACATTGCCGTAGCGTTCTTTGCCGTTGTCCCACAAACACATCAGATACAGAAGCATCTGCATATTAAGCCCTGCTTCAAGGTCAGAAAGACGGAATGTTTTGCCGCCTGTTTTATAGTCAATCACACGCAGATAGCTGCGACCGTCCTCTTCCATGACGTCAACGCGGTCCACAACACCTGCGACTGTCACACTGCCACCGTCAGGCAGCTGTACCGTAAACGGCTGCACGGCACCGTCCCCCTGCACGACAAGTTCCACATCCTTTGTAACAAAAAGACCGTTGCCGAATTCGGTACAAAGACGTTGTGCAATTTCGAGTGCTGTTTTTTCCGCACGGACAAGTTGCCATTGCAACCGCAAAGGCATTGCATCTTTTCCGCCCATGTAAGTATCCGTATATTCCTCACAAAGCTGATGCACTGTCTGCTGCAGCACTTCTGCCGAAAGAGTCACAAGCGTACCGTCGGGATACTGTTCCAACAATTTTTCAAGCACATAATGAATCAGCAATCCGTTATGCGATGCATCCAGTTTTGCCGCAGCAGGTGTTTCAAGTCGCAAACCGTAGCGGCAGAAATAAGAAAACGAGCATTTGAAAAACGATTCCACGCGGGAGGGTGAAAGATAAAGATCTTTATTAAAAAGCAACTGTGCATTTTTCGTATCCGAAAAAGCAAATTGTCTGCCTGCAGCAGCTCTGTCAACCGCAGCAAGCCGATCGGCATACATCTCTTTTCCGTCAACGTAAGCACGCAAAGAAGCTGAAAGAGCCGTATTCTGCCGTGCAAGCAAAGCGGCATTCTCGAAAGCTGTCTGCACGGAAACGGTTTTGTCAAGCACGGACATTTCATTTGCATTGACAACACAACACTGCGGATAAACAGCTTTCAGCATGCTGACGATTTCCGAGGGATACATAGCACCTGCATGAAGATCGGATGTCGAAAATGTGACATACAGTTTTTCACGTGCAGCCGTCAGCACGGAATACACAAGCAAGCGTTCTTCCGCACACAACTCTTCTGCTGCATCACCGAGCTCAAAACTCGCTTCACGCAACTGTTTTTTTTCATTGCGTGTAAAAATACCGTAGTCACTTGCAGCCGCAGGAAACAGTCCTTCATTCGCACCGACAACAAATACAACTTTTGCACCATCGGGTCTGATTCGCTGTGCATCACCGACAGCCACCTCATCAATGCCGTCGGGAATGTCACCGATGTCCGCAGAATCCACCATAATATGCAGCAATTCCGCAAAACGTGCTGCACTGACCGTCTGCGGTCCGATCGCTTCCTGCAAAGCATCCAGCAATTCCATCAGTACATCCCAGATGCGACCGCATTCAATCGCATCATGGGTGTGTCCGTTTTTATCAAGTCTTTGGGCATATGCACGCAGACTGTCAGCGGCATTGATACGAACAAGATAGCGATACACCGCTTCACAAGCCTGCTTGCCGTCTGCACCGTCGAGATCCTTCCGCAAGCGAAGAATCGGTTCAACGGCTGTTTTGCGTATATTATTGATAAGGGCAAGTTTTTCACGGTCGCGTTCTTCCATTGGTTTGCCGAAACCGTCCGGGTGCCCCGTAAAATCATATGACAGACGATTTCCGTCAAGCTGCCAGAGATGTATATAGCTTTCAAGCAATGCACAATCTTTGACATCAACCCCGGCAAGTCCCGTTTTCAGAGCATTCATCAATCTTTCTGCGGTCAGACGGGTGCCGGCAGCATCACAAACGGACAAAACAAGCCGGATCAATGCAAAGGAAGACAAAGGTCTGCGTAAATCCTCAAAACAAGGTACGCCGCAACGGCGGAATGCCGCTGCAAGTGCTTTTGAATAATTGCCGGGCTGTCTTTCAATCACCGCGATATCTCTTGCCCTGTAGCCCTCTTCACGCAGCAAACGTGCCGCTTCGGCAGCACAATAATCGCACTCTGCATATTTATCACTTGCACTTACAATCGTAACAGCAGATGCATCCGCCTCAAAAGGTTCTGCAGACACATCATACAAAGCTTCCCGAAGATACACAAGGGCATTGTCTGCCTGCACGGCATCGGCAAGATATGTTTCTTTGATCTGTACATCTGCTTTTTGTGAAAGATGATGCAGATAGCGACGTGCTCTTTCAGAATGTGCAAATGCACTGTCTTCCTGTGCCGCAGCATTTTTTTCGGAACAAAGGCAGATGTGCAATGCATCGCAACTACGTAACATCTGCAAAATGCACTGAAATTGCTGTTCCGTAAAACCGCGGAATCCGTCTGCAAACACAACCGTATTTGCAAGCAGCGGAACGGTTTTCATCGTCTGTGTCAGCAGGTTGATATTGTCACTTTTGTCCGAAAAACGGCGGGTCACAAGTGCATCGTAGACATCAAAAATATGAGCCAGTTCCGCAGCTTTCTGCCGCAAGGAGGGTGCCTGCAATCTGGTTGCGGCAGCCGTCAGTTCCTGCGGCAACAAGCAAGCCTGTTTCAGCTCATCACGTGCTGCCAACAAATCACGCAGCAGTTTTCCTCTGCCTGCATGAGCAGCATACAGCCCCGATGCACCTGCCGCATTTTCAACCGCAAGACTCATCAGTACATTTCTGCCTGCTTCATCCACCTGCGGTTTGACAGGCACACCGGCCTCCTGTAAAAGCATGGTTGCAAGCCTTGAAAAACCGCAGATCTGCATTCCGCTTGCAACCTTCGGACCAAAACGCAACAATATGTCTTTTTCACGGGCAAAAGATGCCTGTTCGGGAACAAGCAGAATAATTTTTTTGTTCTTTTCGGAAAGAACTTTTTCAATCTGTGCGTAAAGGTATTCTTTTCTTTGTTCTTCATTTCTGCCTATGATCAATTCAAGCACAGCACTCACCCGCCTTTTTACATCATTTTACATGAAACAGACACAAAAGAAAAGACTTTCTTGAAAAAATATTCAGGACAAATCCTGTTTTTCAGTATCAAGTCCTATCAATCGTACATAAGAATACCCCTTGCAATGTTGTTGCAGACTCTGTATTTCTGTGTCTGACAGCTTTTTGCAATCCACAAGAATCAATGTGCATTTTTCTTCACCGAAAAACCGCACCCGTTCAGCGGCATAGCTGACTTTTGAAAGATTCGTTCCATCATCCGGCTGCGTCTGCACGGTCAAAACAAATGCGTTTTCCTCTTTGGGCAGTAGCAACCGCAGCAAAAACAAAACGAGCCCCATCACCATGCCGAAGGATGCAAGCAAAACAAGAACAGCGGCCAATACATTATGCATAAAAAAATCACCTCATACCATTGTATGAAGTGATTGATAAAAATGCGACCGGAACTGTAAGCCGGGTTCTGTCTTTGAAGGCAATCATCTATCTTCGCCTGCCGTTGCCGACAGCCTTTAGCCACCCGTTGAAGTATAGGCCGAGCAAGCCACTTCGGTCGGTGTTGCATCGGGTAGGGTTTACAGGTCCGTCCTGTTACCAGAACGCACGGTGAGCTCTTACCTCGCCTTTCCACCCTTACCGGAAAAAACCGGCGGTATATCTCTGTTGCACTATCCCGGAGGTCACCCTCGGCGGCCGTTAGCCGTTACCCTGCTCTGTGATGCCCGGACTTTCCTCATGTATCTGAAAAAGACGGTGATAAAGCGTCCGCAGACACACGCGACTGCCCATTCCGCTCGCAGCAACATAATACCCGAATCAAAGCGGTTTGTCAAGACACATCTTATGCCCTGCTGCCTCCCTTAACAAGCCCCTGCCCTGTCTGTGCGGTTATTTTCGTTTTACCAAAACAGGATATTTTTGTGGCGGGCGTTGCACAAAAGCATCAAATTCTTCAAATGTGTAAGCAGACAAAAAGACATCTGCATCCCGTTCAAAGGTGAGTCGGCAGTGATTAAGCGAATGAAGTTCGGGCCTATAGCGATAGCTTTCCAATATGCGCATCAAGCCGTTTTCATAAGATAATTTTTCAACATCAATCTGATTGCAGGAGTCTGTTCTCAGAGCAGGTGTTAAAGAAGCATATTCATAACGCAGTAGTTTTGCGTTTTCATACAAACATTCGGTTATTACGGTCAATTCCCTGTACTTGCTTTCGTATGACAGGGTCAGAACTTTGTCCCCCTGATACAGAAAAACC
>JAFSEF010000102.1 GCA_017435865.1 Clostridia bacterium | reverse complement strand
TGAATAATCGTGATTATTATTTGGTTGAATGTTCGTGTAACGAACTTAATGTGCAATCATTTAGAGTAATGGAAAAAGCGGGATTTATAAAAGATGGATATATTTCTAACAGACGACTAAATAAAGATGGAAAATATTCCGGCGTCGTTTATTATAGTAAATCAAAATGAGGAAACTGCCGTGTGGTTTTGGAAACAAAAACGATTGACGGATTGAAACAGTCTGTTGAATGGTTGAAAGGAAAACAAAAATGAATCCGTATTTAAAAAATCTCAACCGCATTGAATTTGTGGTCACCATGGCTTGTTCGGGAAAATGCCTGCATTGTTCTCAAGGGGAACACAAATCTTCTGAACATATTGACACGGCACTTGCCGCGGATGCCGTGCACAAAATTGCATCCCAATACAACATCACCTCCGTTATGACCTTCGGCGGTGAGCCTTTGTTGTACCCCGAAACCGTTTGTGCCGTGCACAAAGCCGCCAAAGAAAGGGGCATTGCACAAAGGCAACTGATCACAAACGGCTTTTTCAGCAAGGACACCGACAAAATGAACCTTGTTGCGGACTGCCTGATTGAAAGCGGCGTCAATGAGATTCTGCTGAGCGCGGATGCGTTTCATCAGCAAACCATTCCGCTTGAAATCGTCCTCACGTTTGCAAAAGCGGTGCAGCGGTATCACACCGTGCAGCTGCAGGTGCATCCCGCGTGGCTCGTAAGCCCCGATGCGGACAATGTGTATAACAACAAAACAAGAGAAATCCTTGCCGTGTTCAATCAACTGGGCATTGACACAAGCGAGGGCAATGTGATTTTTCCGAGCGGAAATGCGTTGAAATATTTAAGCGACTATTTTGACCTTTCCCGCTTGCCGGAAAATCCTTACCGCGAAGACCCGACAAACATCAAAGCGATCTGCTTTTCCGCCAACGGCGATATTCTGGGCAGTAATATTTACAAACAGGATATCCGCGAAATTCTTTCCTCTTATACACCGAAAGGAAACTGACATGTTGAATTTTACAACAAAAGAACCCATAAACAAAGGTTGGTCGGGTGACAAGAAATATTGTGTCACAACTGCTGACGGAACTAAATATCTTCTTCGTATTACACCTTTTGAAAAGAGTGCAAACCGAGAGAATATGTACCTCATGCAGAAAGAGGTAGAAAAGCTCGGCGTTCCTATGTGCAAACCCGTTGATTTCGGTAAGTGTGACGAGGGCATTTATACATTACAGACTTGGATTGACGGCAAAGATGCAAATGAGGTTGTTCCATATCTTGCAGACTCTGAACAGTATGCACTCGGACTTGAAGCAGGCAGAATCCTTAAAAAGATTCATTCTATCCCTGCACCTGCTGACCAACCAGATTGGGAAATCCGTTTTAATAAGAAAATGGACAGGAAAATACAGATGTACAATGACTGTCCCATAAAATTTGACGGTGCTGAATATATTATTGACTACATAAAAGCTAACCGACATTTGTTGAAAAACAGACCTCAATCTTATCAGCACGGGGATTATCATATCGGTAATATAATGATTGAAAACGGCAGAATCGTAATAATAGACTTTGACCGATATGATTTTGGTGACCCGTGGGAAGAATTCAACCGCATTGTGTGGTGTGCTCAGTCAGCTCCGCTTTTTGCTTCAGGTATTGTTAACGGCTATTTTGATAATAATGTACCAATGGATTTTTGGAAACTCCTTGCACTTTATATCAGTAGCAATATGCTTTCATCAATTCCTTGGGCAATTCCTTTCGGTGACGGAGAAGTTCAGACAATGCTGAATCAGGCAAAAGACGTTCTCAAATGGTATGATAGTATGCAGAATCCTGTTCCAACTTGGTATTTCAAGGGTTACTATTTGCAATACATAGACGGTCTTCCATATAAAATGAAAGCACCTTTCGATTTCAGCTTTATCAGCCAATATGGAAAGGTGTTCAAAGTATTTGATGACCAGGATTCGGGTAACATCTGTTTTGGTACAGAAAAAGACGGCGAAAGGTATTTTGTGAAATTCGCAGGTGCACCGACAGAGGCGTATAACGGCACTCCTGAAGATGCAATTGAACGTTTGAAATCAACCTTACCCGTATATGAGAAATTGAAACACAAAAATCTTATTGAATTTGTTGAAGCTAAAGAAACAGGCGGCGGTTTTGCAATGGTATTCAAATGGGTTGACGGTGACTGTATGGGTAGAATGTATCCTGCAGAGCATCGCCGATTTATGAATATGGCGGTTGCAGATAGGCTGATTGTTTTTAGTGATATCCTTGATTTCTTGGACTATACCAATTCAAGCGGATATGTTGCAGTAGATTTTTATGACGGCAGTATTATGTATGATGCCGAGGCTCACAAAACAACAATCTGTGATATTGACTTTTTCAGAAAACAGCCGTGTATTAACGATATGGGCAGAATGTGGGGAAGTTCAAAGTTTCAGTCTCCCGAAGAATACAAACTCGGTGCAGATATTGACGAGATAACAAATGTTTATTGTGCCGGTGCATTTGCCTTTGCGCTGTTCGGCAATTATAAGTGTACCCGTGAAGAATGGCAACTGTCAGATGAGGATTTTGCTGTTGCAACAAAGGCTGCGAGTGATGATAGAAACGAGCGTTATCAAAGCATAAAAGAACTTAAAGAAGCGTGGAGGAAAAGTTTATGGTAAGGAAAGCAACATTTGAAGATATACCTGCAATAGCAGAATTGTATCGCGAGCAATTCAGAGAAATGGCAAGGCTGATTCCCGATTTCATCAAAGAGGGCAATCAAAGCAAAGAGTTCCTTGAAAAAACGATTACAAATGATGATTCCGATATTCTTGTTTACGAAAACGATGGGGTAATTGTCGGTTTTATTTTGCTGCAGGCAAAAACAAGACCCGATTTTGAATTTATGCTGCCGGGAAAGTATTGTTACATAATGGATATCCTCGTAACCGAAATGCACCGTGGCAAAGGCTTCGGAACGGCTCTTATGAATGCTGCAAAGAATTGGGCAAAAGAAAAGGAATGCACTTTCATCAATCTTGATGTGCTTGCAAATAATCCCGGCGCAATTAAACTCTATGAAGAACTCGGTTTTATCCCTAAAGCACAGGAAATGTATTGTGAATTATAAGGGAGCTAATAAAAATGCTTGAAAAAATGAATGAGTTTTTTGATAAAAGATCAGACGGTTATGATGAGCATATGATGACAAACATCGAATCCGCTGAAGAGTTTTATCCATATACAGCCGAACTTTTACCCAAAACCGATGGTGTAAAAATTCTTGACCTGGGCTGTGGAACAGGTCTGGAATTGGAATATTATTTCAAATGCAACCCTACGGCAAAAATAACAGGTATTGATTTGACTGCATCCATGCTGAATGCATTGAAAAACAAATTTCCCGAAAAAGATCTGACATTGATTTGCGGTTCCTATTTTGATGTTCCGTTTGAAGAAAACACTTTTGATGCTGCCGTTTCTGTTGAATCTCTGCACCATTTTACAAAGGAAGAAAAAATCCCGCTGTACACAAAACTCTGCAAAGCACTGAAAGACAACGGATATTTTATTCTTACCGATTACTTCGCTTTATCCGATGAGGATGAACATACATTCAAAAACGAACTGCTCCGGCTCAAAAAAGAACAAGGCATTGATGATAATGAATTTTATCATTATGACACCCCGTTGACTGTTGAACACGAAACCGAAGCATTGCTTGCAGCAGGTTTTTCTGACGTTGCGGTGCTGAATAAATGGGGTGCAACATTTACCTTGAAAGCGACTAAACAGGTGATAATATGACAAATCAAGAAATATTACAAATAGCACTACAACAATCGGCTTTTGACTGCAATTGCAATGCTGAGGATTTTCTTGCGATCGAAAACAAGATTGTTTTATCAAAGAAAAATGAAAAAGCAAGGGTGTATATGCCCTTGCCGCTTGAGTGTGATTTGGTGTCATACGGAAATAATATTGTCGCTCAGGTCAGTCCAAGGATGAAAGAAACTGTTGAATGGTACATAGGAAAATTCCCTGTTGAGCATTGCTTTGAATCGCCCAATGTTATTGCTCTCAACGAGAAGTTGGCACAGTTTGAATATAAAGTTTGCTTTATGGCGGAATACTTTCTGCCCGATATCAACGAACTTAAAGAATTATCCTGCGATTATGAAATAAGAGTTTTACACCCCGAAGAATTTGAGCAGTATTACACCGCTGCGTGGGGCAACGCTTTGTGCAAAAGTCGAAAACATCTTGACAAACTTGCCGTCGGTGCATTTGATGACGATAAACTCATAGGACTTGCAGGATGTTCTGCGGATTGCGAAACAATGTATCAGATCGGTGTCGATGTGTTACCTGAATACAGAAAAAAAGGTGTTGCATCCGCGATCACAAGCAGGATTGCTCTTGAAATACTGAAACGCGGAAAAGTACCGTTTTACTGTGCAGCATGGTCGAATATTAAATCTGTTCGCAATGCAATAAGAAGTGGTTTCAGACCTGCGTGGGTCGAACTGACAGCAAGAAGCAGCGAATTCGTTGATAAAATGAACAAATAAGAGGTGGTAAATATGGCAAAGGTGTTTATGATCTGCGGCAAGATTTGTTGCGGCAAAACCACGTACGCAAAAAAGCTCTGCACGGATCATAATGCGGTGTTGCTGTCCGTTGATGAAATCACCCTTGCTCTTTTCGGGCAGCACTGCGGTGAAAAACACGATGAATACGTTGAAAAAACAGAGAAATATCTGTTGAATAAATCCTTGGAACTGATTGAAAATGATATCAGCGTTGTTCTTGACTGGGGCTTCTGGACAAAAAAAGAACGAGAGTCCGCAAAAGAGTTTTACAAATCCCGCGGCATTGAATGCGAGCTTCATTATATTGAAATCAGCGATGCAACATGGAAGTATCGTCTGGCAAAAAGAAATAAAGCCGTGCTTGCAGAAAAAACAAGTGCTTACTTTGTTGATGAAAATCTCGCTGAAAAATTTGCTTCCATATTTGAAGTGCCGGGTGAAGATGAAATAGATGTTATTGCAAAAAGTAATTAAATGGAGATAAATATTATGTCTGAATTTATAAAAGGAATGGATTTATGCGAAGGCTTTTTCAATGAATATGCAAAACCGATTATTGAAGAGCACTTCCCAAAGTTAAAATACTCAGCCGGGTTAATTGGCTACGGCTCTGATGTATTGGGTTATGATGATGTAGTTTCTACTGACCATATGTGGGGACCTCGCTTCTATTTGTTTTTAAGTGAGACTGACATTTCAAAGAAAAACGATATTATAAATGCACTGTCTGATAATCTACCCTATACATACAAAGGTTACAGCGTTAATTTCACCGAACCTGACCCAAATGATTGCGGTGTTCAGCACCCTGAATTCAGAACCGAAGGTAAGGTTAATCCATTGGTGTTTATACATACTTTTGATGAGTATCTGAATGAGCAACTTGGCACAGCAGATTTAGATAATATTTCACCCTTTCAATGGCTTGCTTTTTCGGAACACAGACTATTATCGTTGGTATCAGGTAAGTTCTTTGTTGACGGTCTTAACTGTTCAGAGAAAGTCAAAAAAATTAAGTACTATCCCAATGATGTTAAATTATATATGATTGCTTCTAATTGGGAGATAATTGCATCGGAACAGGCATTTGTAAAGCGTTGCGGTGAATGTGGCGATGAAATAGGCTCACAGCTTGTCTGTGCAAGAATTGCAGAACGCTTGATGAGATTATGTTTCTTATATAAAGATACCTATGCACCTTATAGTAAGTGGTTTGGAACGGCTTTCAACCATCTTGATATTGATGAAAGTATAAAACAAACAATTCAGACCGCACTTTCAGCAAACACTTTATCCGAACGTGAAGATAACATTGTAAAGGCTCAGGCTATGATCGCTGATATGCACAACTCAAGCGGTTTGACAGATGTTGTTGACTACGAAATTGAAAGTTATTTCGGCAGAGATATTAAGGTCATTTTTGCAGATAATTTTGCTGAAACAACAGCTGAAAAATTAAAAGGTACAGCTTTAGAAAATGTACCTCTTATCGGTACATTAAGTCAGTTCGGCGGTCTTTCATCATTTGCAGATGAGAAAGAATTTTATCTGCAGATTATGAGATTATACGGAGCATAAAAGAGTGATAGACAGAAGTATTCCATATTACAATTTGATATTAAAATGCAATGAAATCTGCATACCGCCTGTTTCGTTACCTGAAGGCTATAGCTTTAAGATGTATGATGAGGGCTATGAAAAATATTGGGCAAAACTTGAATATGAAATCGGTGATTTTTCATCCGTTGAAGAAGCTGAAATGTATTTCAAAACAAATTATTGCAATCACATTGATGAACTGAAAAAACGTTGTGCTTTTGTTGTTGATGCTTACGGCAATATTGTAGGCTCATGTATCGCTTGGCACGATTTAAAAGACAATGATACAGTCGCTTCACTTCATTGGCTCGTTGTTTCACCGGAGCATCAAGGCAAACATATAGGCTTAGCTCTTTGTCAAAAGGTTATGGATATATTCAATGAATGTGGTGAAACTCCCGTATATATTCACACGCAACCATGGAGTTATAAAGCCATATTGTTATATATAAAACTTGGATTTAAAATTCAGAAAACCGATACTTTCTCACATTATGAGAATCAGTATGAACAGGCTATAAAAACATTAGAAAACATATTAACAGAGAAACAAATTTTAATTCTTAATCAAAATACAGAGTAATACTATCAGGAGAAAATGATATGAACATAACAATACGCAAAGCCAAACTCGGGGATGAGAAAATACTTGCACATATTCAGACAGAATCGTGGAAGTCTGCCTTTGCGGATATTATTTCTGCTGAAGATTTGGAACGACGTACTGATATAACCAAAGTTGAAACAATGTACGAAAATGATTTAAAATCCGGTTATGCTGAAATGTCAATTCTTGAAATTGGCGGTAACCCTCATTGTATTGCAGCTTGGAGAAAAGCAAGAAATCCTCAATTTTCGGATTGTGCAGAACTTATCTGTATTCACAGCTTGACTGAAAATCGGGGCAAAGGTTACGGCTCAATGATGATGAATCATATCATCGATGAGATTAAAAATATTGACTATAACAGTGTTGTGCTTTGGGTGTTTGAAAAGAACACTCGTGCCCGTAATTTTTACGAAAAGTATGGATTTGAACTGACCGATAATACACAAACTGTTTATGATGCAGTTGAAGTTATGTATCGTAAAGATTTTGATGTCAAATAAACCGTTTTTGTTCAAGAAAACATTTCTGATTGCAGATATAATGGTGTTGTAAAGGTCGATTTTTACACATTATTATATTCAGGAGATGTTACTTATGGAAAACACAGAGCTTATTTTCAATGCGGTTCAGTTTGCAAAGCAGAATGCTACCGAAAGCGGTATATCCGTTGAAGATGTCGCGAAGAATGCCGGCTTTTCAATTGACTATTTTAACCGCATTTTTCTTTCTCACACAGGCTTTACAGTTACCGCTTACATTCATTATATCCGTTTGAAGCAAGCGGCTTTTCTTCTTCGCACTACCGACAAATCAGTGCTTGATATTGCACTCCAAATCGGCTACGATTCCCACGAGGGATTCACAAAAGCATTCAAGAAAAAGTACGGTTTCACACCGAGCGAATACCGTTCTGCCAACAAAAGCAGAATGATGTGTATAGGCGAAATAACGGACCAAACCGTTGCAAGCAGATTTGTACATAATAATCCCGATTTTAAGATTGTTGATTCGGATGAAGTGATCGACTTTCTGCTCGAAAAGGATGCAAAACGGTACGGTTATTTCTGCACAACAATCAAATATTGCGGTCTTACAATTGTTGCACCGGACGGCAAGTATGCAAACGGCTTTATCGGTGTCGGTGATGATTTTAACGGCAATTGCTATCTTGAAATAATGACGGACGATTTCAAACTGTTGGCTGATTGGATAAACCGTTTTCCGCAGAGAAAAGCATTTTATTCTGATAAAAATGAAGCAGAGGTTAAAGAAATTATTACATCTTACGGTGTTGCTGAAAACCTGAAGGTCACACCGCAGGCATTATATTTCGGTGCGCCTTTTGAATGCTCCCTTCCCGAGAATATCACAATCAGACTGCTGACCCCTGAAGATAAAAAAGCAATTGCAAAATGGGCAAACGGAAGAAAAGACGGCTATGTGAAGCATTTACTCAATGAGCAGGATTATCTTGATGAAAACAACCTCGAATACGGTGTATTTGAAAAGGATAACCTGATTGCCGTTGCAGGGTGCGGCATTGACGAGGTTCACGGAATGCGGCTTAACAACTGCTGTGCAATCCGCTTTGCAGACGGCAAGGAAAACGACAAGCTTTGTAAAACAATATTTGAGTTTGTCACGAATGATATTCTTAAAAAAGGTGCTTTGCCGTTTGATGATATGCAGCACGGCGAATATGCAAAAGCACACGGCAATTTCACATCTGTTGATGCAGGATACAGAATCGTAAATTATCGATATGATATCATTCATGAACAGTAATATTTTTTTGTTTTTCTACTTCCATTTTTTGAAAAAAGTGCTACAATGAATTTTGTATTTTTCCTTTTCGGAATGGAGTGGGTTGTATGTTGAAAACTGAAAACCGTTCGGTTTTTGAAAAAATCATTCTTGTTCTCATCGGCGGCTTGCTTGTCGGTATGTCATGGCGAGCCAGAGGCGAACACGGTTGGGGCTCGGAATCGGGTGTGCTGATGGTGGGCTTTGTTTATGCCTTGTTTGTGACGGTCGTTCTCGGTGCACGCAAAAAGATGGATTTAGGGTGGATTGCGTTTACGGCATCGTCTTTTGTGCTGACGACCCCTGCATGGGGCACTCTGCTGTCGCAGATCACGGGCACATTAAGAGGCAGTGCAACGGTGGACGATGAGGTGCTGACGGCTGACATCAGTGTTTTTTCGGCAGTGTTCATGATGCTGTGTCTCGGACTCGGTACGGTTACGCTGTTCGGCATTTTCCTCGGCAGAGGTTACAGCGACAAGCAATGGAAAATCAAAGATTTTGTGATTCTGATTGCCGTTTTCTATGCGGTAGACCTGATTACAAAAGCGAGTGTGTCGCATTGGGTCATTGAGCTTGTGCAGCCGCAGGCGGCAGACCTGTTTGAACAAGGACTCGAAAAAGCAGGCATTGAGGGCAGTGCTTACAGCGTTTATATGCAGCATTTTGCAAGCATTCCCTGGGGTAAAAAAATACACGGCGGCAGAAACTATTTCTCCGAAGTGCAGGTCGTGACCAATGCCATCAAGGCGGTGGCTTCTCTGCTTGTGGTGCGTTTTGCAATCAAGGATAAAGTGGCGGCAAAAGTCGGTGCAGTCTGCTGTGCTGCATTCGGTATCGGTATCACGGTTGCGGATCTGTTTTTCTTCTTCTGCAACGGCGGATTCAGAAACGCTATTCCCGAATACACGGGCACATTCGTCTATGCGTGGTCAAACTGGGAATATTTTACGGGCTTCATTGCAGGTGTCATCCTGACAGCATTCCTCGTAAATCTTAAACCCACGGAAGATGTGAGAGAAATTACATTTGATTTCATTCCCGAAAAGGTTCGCAAGGTGCTCATTTTTATCGGCGGCTTCGGGGTAATCGGTGTGAACATTATCCGTCCTGCCATTCTGCGTTTTGACACAACGACTACCTCCACCATTATCGGTGCGGTGATCGGTGTTGTGCTTGCAGGTATCATGATTGCAGTTATTGTGAAGTTTGCAGGCTTCAATGCAGAAAAAATCCCCATGGATGTGCTTTGTCGTGTACTTTTGTTGTTCTTTATCACTTTCAACGCGGTGTTGTATTTGTTTGTCTGCACCGAAGAATACCGCAATATCAATGAGATCAATTCACTGCATACCATTCTTTTTACCGTGTCGGCTGTTGCCTGCATAGCATGGAGTATCTGTGAGACGGTAAAAACGCAAAAAATAAATCGATAAAAATCAAAAACCTGCAGGGAGCAAAATCCTTGCAGGTTTCCTTTTTACAGCTTTTCAATGATTGCATCCACACATTCTTCGGGTTTCAGCAATGTGCAGTCAACCGTGATATCCGCATATTTTTCATACAGCGGGGCACGTTCTGCATACAGTTCTTCAATGGTCGTGCCGTCTTTCATTGCAATGCCTCTTGTTTTGATGTTCAGAATCCGTTTGCTGAGTTCTTCTGCTGTGACTTTCAGATACACCACAATTGACTCTTTGCACAGATTGTGCATTGCTTCTTCACCGTAAACGGCACTGCCGCCCGTTGCCACTACGCAGTTTGTGAAAGCCTGTGATGCGATGATGTCGTTTTCGATTGCAATGAACTGCGAAATGCCGACATCGTTGATGATATCACACAGTGCTTTTGAGCATTGCTTCTGTATGATGAGATCGGTGTCGCAAAAATCCATCAGCAAGGATTTTGCAAGCAAAACGCCGACTGTGCTTTTGCCTGCACCCGGCATACCGATCAGAATGATATTTTTCATGTGCAACACCTCGTTTTTGTTGGCATTATTTTGCACGTTTGCCTGAAAAGTGCAATAATTATTCTTGCACAGCAGCTGCGGTTGTGGTAGTATAAATATATTATGAGACGGAGGTTTTCTTATGAAAAAAGACACAGCCGCCATTGCGGAAAAACGTCGCCTGAAAGAAGAAAAACAACTTCGCAAACTGACCGCACAGCAAAACAAAGGTACATATGTCGGTTATTTTGCCATGATTCTGTTTCTGATCACCTTTGTCAACATCATTGATGAGGTGACAAGCAATCTGCCGAACTCCCTGCAATCGTCTTACATTACGGAATTTTTTGTCACACGTGGTGTTTTCGGTAAATTCTATGCGTATGAAGACGGTCTGGCTTTGCATCAGACGATCAATGTCGTCAGTTACGTGTTCGGCATTATCACTCCGTTTTACAAAGCACTTGCGGATCGGTTCGGACGTAAACCTTTGTTTGCAATGTCCACTTTCGGCATGAGTCTCGGCCTGCTTGTTACATCCATTGCTCCCAATTATGCTGTGTTTTTGTTCGGTTCTGCACTGATCAGCTTCTTCATGGGGCATGATATGCAGATCATTTACATCCTCGAAGTGGCTCCCTCTGACAAACGTGCACGCATTTACAGCCTGCTCAAAGGCATCGGTATCATCGGGGTTGTGTTTGTTCCCATGCTTCGTTCCTTGCTGATGGGCAATGATGCGACCCAGTGGAGAAAAGTATTCTTCGTGCCGTCTTTGGTCGGTATGTTTGCCTGCCTGCTTGTGATTCTTTTTTCACGCGAAACCAAGGTGTTCCTCGAAGAGAGAATTGCCTATCTGTCAAGACCTTTTGAAGACAGGGAAGCCGAACGCAGACAACGCAAAGAAAAGAAACAGGCAGACGACAAAAATCACGGTGTTATCAATGCCTGCAAATATATCTTTGCCAACAAAGATACCCGTTATCTGATTATTTCCCATATTGTTTTTGACACGGCGATTGCGTCTGTCGGTCTTTATTATGAATCCGCCATGCACATTGCAGGCATGTCAACCGAACAGATTACCAATGCATTGTTTGTGCTGCCGATTGTATATGCTTTGCAGACCATTCTTTCGGGTGTTGTGGCTGATAAATTCGGCAGAAAGAGCACAATCTGTTTCTTCTCTTGTATTTGTATTGTGTTTTATATTCTGTTTGCCGTGGGCATCAACAACGGTTGGAGTGCATGGCTGATCGGTGCTTTCTGCGGATTCTACCAGGGCGGTTATTGGATCGGCAGAGATTATATGAATATTATGATGACCGAAAAAGTGCCTACCGAAATCCGTGCTTCTGTTGTCGGTGCGGAAGGATTGCTTGTCATTATCGGTATGGCTGTCGGTTATCTTGCCATGGTGCTCGGTATTCTTGTGATGCCGGTCTGGGCAAGTTGTCTTGTGGTTGCATTGCCTTGTGTTCTTGCTGCGGTTATTATGCTTATGAAAACAGTCAAAGAAACAAAAGGCACACGACTCGAAAATGCAGGTAAAGAGGAAGTATTATAATGCGTAAAATGGATGCTGCAACGGCGGCAAAGTTAAAACTTATTTCTGCAATGGTGATTTTCGGAACAATCGGTCTGTTCCGCAGGTACATACCGTTTGCATCCGGCACCATCGCATTTTGCCGCGGAGCTGTCGGTACCTTGTTCTTGTTGTTGTTTGCTTTGATGCGGGGTGAAAAACTCTCCGCCGCTGCAATCCGTAAAAACTTACCCGTGTTGCTTTTGTCGGGTGCTTTGATCGGCTTTAACTGGATATTCCTGTTTGAAGCTTACAACTATACAACGGTTGCAACGGCAACGCTCAGTTATTATTTTGCCCCCGTGTTTGTGATTCTTCTGTCACCGTTGGTGCTGCATGAGCGACTGACGGCAAAAAAACTGATCTGTGTTGCGGTCGCTCTGGCAGGTATGGTCTGTGTGTCGGGTGTGTTGCAAAGCGGTTTTACAGACGGAACGGGGATGAAAGGAATTCTGTTCGGACTTGCAGCTGCCGTTTTGTATGCAAGTGTTATGCTGCTCAATCAGAAGCTCGACGGCGTTTCCGCTTATGAAAAAACCATCATGCAGCTTTCTGCCGCTGCCGTAGTTGTGTTGCCGTATGTGCTCATAAAAGAAGCCGACAGTTTTGTTGCACCGGATGCAAAAGCCGTGGTTATGCTGTTCGTTGTGTGTGTGGTGCATACGGGATTGGCTTATGTTTTGTATTTCGGCTCCATGAAAGATCTGAAAGCACAAACGGTTGCAGTGTTCAGCTATATTGATCCCGTGCTTGCGGTGTTGTTGTCTGCGGTTGTGCTGCATGAGAATATCGGCATCATCGGTTATGTCGGTGCGGTGCTGATTTTAGGAGCCACACTGGTCAGCGAGACGGACACTAACAAAAAAAGCAAAGAAACATAAAGAAACGGTGCTGTTGCCCAATGCAGCAGCACCGTTGTGTATTATCTTTTGCCGTTGTAATAATCGTCAATGAGTTTCTGTTTACAGTTCCAAAGTTTCTGAGAAAGATCCACATAATAGTTATGCGGATATTCAAAGCGGACAACTTCTTCCCAAAGGCTGTCGATCTGTTCGGTACAGTAGGCACGGATGTGTGCGGGACTTTTCTTTTTATGAATATCCTGACCGTTTTTATAATAGGGAACAAGCAACTGTCTTGCTACGAAACCGCTGACGGTTTTGCGTTTCCATACATAATCGGGATCAAACAGTTCATACTGTTGACAGGAACTGATATCCTCATCTTCCAACGTCAGCAGGTCAGCAATGGCTTTGCCGGTTTCGTTGTCAAACAAACGCCAGAGCAGTTTCGGACAAGGTGTGGATATCTTTGAAACATTTTCCGATACTTTGATTTTCGGAATGATTTCATTGTCTTTTTCAATCGCTGTCAGCTTGAATACACCGCCCATAACGGGAGCAGGAGCCGCTGTCAGGATGCGTTCACCCACAAGGAAACCGTCAACACGCGCACCGTTCTGCAGCATATCACGAATAATGAATTCATCCAGAGAATTAGAAGCATAAATGTTACAATCGGGGAAACCTGCTTCATTGAGTATGCGTCTGATTTTTTTGGACAGATAAGCAAGGTCACCGGAATCGATCTGCACACCTTTCGGACGTTTGCCCATGGGAACGAGCACTTCGTTAAAGACCTCGATTGCATTCGGCAGACCCGAGTCGATTACATCATATGTGTCAATCAGCAATACGCAGTTGTCGGGGTACTGTCTTGCAAAAGCCGCAAAGGCCTGTTTTTCACTGTCAAAAAGCTGAACCCATGTGTGACTCATGGAGCTGAAAGCGGGAATGTCATACAGCTGTGCTGCCGCAACATTGGACGTAGCAACACTGCCTGCAATATAAGAAGCTTTTGCAGCATATGCTGCAGCATCGGGGCCGTGTGCACGGCGAAGACCGAAGTCAATCACTTCACGTCCCTGTGCCGAACGGACAATGCGGTTTGCTTTTGTGGCGGCGAGCGTCTGATGATTCAGGCTCAACAGCATAATCGTTTCAAGCATTTGTGCCTGAATAACAGGCCCTCTGATTTTTACGACAGGTTCATTTGCAAATACGGGAGTGCCCTCGGGAACTGCCCAGATGTCACACGAAAAACGGAATGTTCTGAGATATTCGATAAAGCTTTCAGACAATCCGAGTTTTTGAAGAAATGCAAGATCCTCCTGCGTAAAATGCAGAGAGTTGATATAGTCGCATACGCTTTCAATGCCGGCAGCAATGAAAAAACCGCCCAATTCTTTGGCAGGTCTGAAATATACATCAAACCACGCAATGGTTTCATCAATGCCTTCAGCCATAAATCCGTTGGCCTGCGTAAGCTCATAAAAATCAAAAAGAAAGTCCTTGTTGTCAGTCATATTGCGTAACCATCCTTTCTTGTTTTCTATCATATCACAATGTAAAAAATATTACAATTATTATTTTTGTTTCAGTTTATAAACACTTTTGTAATTCTGTTAACGATTGTCAAGAAATGTATAAATTTGTCTTGACGAAAGGAATTATGTGTGTTATTATAACATTGCGTTCACAAAATGGACACAGGTTATTAAAAAATGAGGATACAAAGGACGACAAACATGAGAATCAGAGAACAACAGCTCGGAACAAGAAATATTGTTGGAGCACGTGTTGAACAACGCAGAAAAGAACTTGGTATGAAGCAGAAGGATTTGCTGACACAACTTCAGATCGGCGGTATTGATCTGAATGCATCCGGTCTTTCAAAACTGGAAGGACAGATCCGCAGCGTTTCGGACTATGAACTTGTGGCTCTTGCACAGGTACTGGAGGTTTCTGTTCTTTGGTTGCTCGGAATCGAAGAATGACAGGTTGATTTTTTAATAAAAGAATGATATAATAAATACCGTCGAATTTGTAAAAAAGTGTCGATGGTATTTTTTTGTGTTTTTGGGGGTGCTTGCTCTTGTTGACTGAAAATCTTCGTTATGCCCGTAAGCAGTGCGGATATACACAGCAGCAGGTTGCTGATTTTTTGGGAATCAACAGATCTTCCTATACTTATTACGAGGCCGGCCATAATGCATTGCCGCTGGATCTGCTTCCGGGGTTGTGCAAACTGTTCGGTGTATCGGCCGATTGGCTTTTGCATGATGATCTCAGCTTTCACAGCGAAGGCAATCTTTTGCTCAGTTGGGAAGAAAACAAGCTTCCTGGACTTGCAAAACTGACCAATGAAGAACGTGCATTGCTTTTGTTGTTGCGTAAGCATGATCTGACGGAATCTGTCAGTGAATATGTCCGTACTCTTGTTGATAAAAAGGAGTCGCAATGAAACGCCCTGCTGTTGCAATCATAGGTGCAGGTGCTTCAGGTCTGTGTGCTGCCATTGAAGCTGCCGTTACCGCAAAGGGGAAGGCTGATATTGTCGTTTTTGAATCATTGGCACGTTGCGGAAAAAAGATTCTTGCAACGGGAAACGGCCGCTGTAATCTTTCCAATGCAGATACGGATCTGTCTCATTATTACGGAGATACAGCGCTTGTTTCTTCTGTTTTTGAATCGTACTCTCCGCAATCGACACTTGACTTTTTTCAGACACTGGGTTTGTTCCTGCGTGTAGATCAGGCGGGCAGAATCTATCCTCTGAGTAATCAGGCTTCTGCTGTGCTTGATGCGTTGCGTTTTGAAGTGCAGAGATTGCAAGTGGAGATCAAGACCGAAACACCTGTCAAAACAATAGAAAAAACCAAAGACGGTTATTTGTTGAACGGAAGTTTTTTTGCAGACAGTGTTGTGATTGCCTGCGGCGGAAAAGCAGCTCCCGTGCACGGTTCGGACGGATCGGGGTATGCATTGTTGCACAGCCTGCAGGTAAAAACCACGCCTGTGTTTCCCGCATTGACACCGCTGATTATTGATCAGTTCCCGAAGTCACTCAAAGGAATCCGTGCAGAGGGAAGCATTGCGGTCAAGAACCGCGGTAAAATTCTTGCACAATCAACAGGCGAAATTCAATATACGGATTACGGCCTTTCAGGCATTCCTGCCATGCAGGTTTCGGGGGCGGTATCCGGTCTGCTGACAGAAGATCCGAATGCGGTGTGCCA
Organism: Clostridia bacterium; assembly: GCA_017435865.1. Lineage (GTDB taxonomy): Bacteria > Bacillota > Clostridia > Oscillospirales > Acutalibacteraceae > RUG806. The sequence continues at coordinate 2,505 of JAFSEF010000102.1, read as the reverse complement.
TGTTTTTATTGACAGGGCACCGGGTGTTTCCGAAGAACAACTGACCGATTATATTATGCGGCAGAAAAAAGAACGTCCTGCCTTGCTTTGTGAGGATCTGCTGACGGGGATTATGCCAAAAAGGCTTGGCGTTACGGTGCTCACGGAAGTATCCGTGCAGCCGCAGAAAAATCTGAATGCTTTGAATGCAGGTGCTGTCAGTGCACTTGTTGCAAATATTAAATCTAAAAAATATAAAATCAGTTCCGTGTGCGGATTTGCAGAGGCACAAGTCACCGGCGGCGGTGTGCCTGTGTCTGAAATCAATATGCAAACCCTTGCATTGAACAAAGCTGCGCATATCCACGTGTGCGGAGAAATCGTAAATGTACACGGTGATTGCGGAGGCTATAATCTGCTTTGGGCATGGAACAGCGGTCGTCTGGCCGGGTACAGTGCCGTAAAAGGATGTCTATGTTAAGAATCAATGAAATTGCAGTGCCCATTGGAGCAACTGCTGAAGAAATCAAAAAAGAAGCAGCACGGCAGATTCGGGTTCCCGTATCTGCTTTTGTGCATTTTGAGATTGCAAGAGAAGCCATTGATTCCCGTAAAAAAGGGAATATCCACATGGTTTATTCCGTGCAGGTTTCAATAGACGCAGACGAAGAAAAAATTGCAGCAGCTTATCCGCAGAACAAAGTCAGTCTTTGTGAAGCGTATCGTTATGACCTGCCCGAAAACAAAAGAAAAAGTAAATACCGTCCGGTTGTTGTCGGTTTCGGACCTGCAGGAATGTTTGCAGGGCTGATGCTTGCAAGAGCGGGACTGCGGCCGCTGATACTTGAACGCGGAAATGATGTTGATACCCGTACGGCTGATGTACAGAAATTCTGGACCATGCGAAAACTCAACACGCAATCCAACGTGCAGTTCGGTGAAGGCGGCGCAGGTACCTTTTCGGACGGCAAGCTGACAACGGGAATAAAAGATAAGCGTGTGCGTGAAGTTTTTCAGGTTTTGTGTCAGTTTGGTGCACCTGAGGAAATTCTCTATTCCGCAAGACCGCACATCGGTACGGATAAACTGGGCGGTGTTGTAAAGAACATCCGCAATGAAATTATACGTCTCGGCGGTGAAGTCCGCTTCGGTTGCCGCATGACCGATATCATTGCCGCCAACGGTTTTATACATGGTATTCATATCGAAGATAACAGCGGTTTTTCAACTGACCTTGAAACAGATTGCCTTGTTCTTTGTATCGGGCATTCTGCACGCGATACGGTCGAAATGCTCTACAGACGCGGATTGAAAATGGAGAAAAAACCGTTTTCCGTCGGTGTGCGTATCGAGCATCCGCAGGAAATGATCAACCGTTCTCAGTACGGTAACGAATGGAACAACCCCCTTCTTGGTGCCGCTGATTATAAATTGAGCAATCATCCGCTGCACGGCAGAGGTGGTTACACATTCTGTATGTGTCCCGGCGGAACGGTAGTCTGTGCTTCTTCGGAAGAAGATATGGTTGTTGTCAACGGCATGAGTGAATATGCACGTGACGGCGAAAATGCAAACTCTGCTATTCTCATAGGAATAGAACCTGAGTATTTCGCAGATGAGCATCCGCTTGCCGGCATGGCTTTTCAGCGTGAAATTGAACGCAAAGCATTTCTTTGCGGCGGTAAAAACTATACGGCTCCTGCACAAAAAGTCGGTGATTTTCTCAAGGAAAATGCCTCTGTTCGCGGTGGTGCTGTACGTCCGACCTGTCCGACGGGTGTTGAATGGACGGATATCCGTCGGGTGTTACCGCCTGTGGTGACCGATCAGTTGGCTGTGTCAATTCTTGCATTTGATAAGAAGCTGAAAGGATTTGCATTACCCGATGCGGTTCTGACAGCCCCCGAAAGCCGCAGTTCTTCGCCTGTACGCATTGTCCGTGATGAATGCCGCCAGGCAAGTATCAAAGGTATTTTCCCTTGCGGTGAGGGTGCAGGTTATGCAGGCGGTATTGTTTCGGCCGCCGTGGATGGCATCCGTTGTGCGGAAGCGGTCCTTGCCGATGAATATTGGGACTGAAAACGGACACTATTTCTGAAAAATGTATCATTATTTCTATTGCAAAACAGCATATTTAATGATATAATAAAAGCAGATATAAAAAAAAGAAAGAGGTATGTATATGGATATCGCAGGTGCTCTCACAAGAATGCTTCCTATTTTTGATTATTACATTACGTTTTTCACAAAATTGCTTACCAATTTCGCAGCAAGCCTTGGTTTCGACCTGGATGCTTTGCTTGAAGACGAAAAAGCAAAAGAAGAACAGACCCCTGCCGCATAAAGCATAATAAGAAGTAAAAAACAGACAGTTTCGACTGTCTGTTTTTTTGGTATGACGGGCATATCAATGCTCTGTGGTGAAAGTCCACCGAGGCGTAGTTGCCGACGAACTCAAAAGCGACTCCCAAGGTTTGCATCGTGAGGTGCAGGCGAGAAGAAGGGATAGCGAAATCGTAGCCCTAC
>JAFSEF010000101.1 GCA_017435865.1 Clostridia bacterium | reverse complement strand
ATCCGAGAGACCCGTTTACGGGTAGCAAGTAATCCTATGCGTGGCTGGCAGGCCAATAAAAGACGCACGTGTGCGTTGCCTGTATTATAAGGGCTATGCCCGAAACGGAAAAACCACCCGCTATGCGGGTGGATCTTTATTCATTGTGTGGTACTGATAAAAATCTTATCAAAGATTTCTCCGGGCATGCTGACAAAAACAGGAGCAGGGCTGCCTGCATATTTTACAAGACCGCCTTCAAATAATCTTAAACCAACAGTTGAACCGTCCTTCATTCTGAAATAAATATGAGCCTGATTCAGATCGTACACATTGTTTCCGTTGTTATTATTTTGTATTTCCACAAATGGTGAACTGTATAATGCAGCAAGGAATTGTTCCACATCGGTATCTGTGATGTTTGTCATTGCTTTATAATTTCCTTTAGCATAATTCCAATCATCATGTAATTGGTAGGTAATGCTCTCATAGTGATCAGCCAAATGCAATTTGTTGCCGAATAAATCTTCCCCGTTGTATAATGTGATACCGTTCAGACAATCATAAAAGTTGATATATGTTCCGTCTGAATATTCACAGATCGCAGCGATTCTGAAATCGTCATCATAACCGTTGACAGTGTAAAAACTGTAGGTCGTATTGGATGTAAAATCTCCCTGATAGTCAGATTGCTTTGAATAGCAATTGATTTTGCCGTTTCCTGTGCCGATATATTCACCGATCAGGTGTGCTGTTGCTTCATTGTATTCCAATGAATACGGATATTCCATGTTCCAACAAGTGTAAATTTTACCGTCTTTTACAACCATAGCAACCATATCCATTGCCATGTCTTCATTCGTCTCCGGTAGTTCAATGGGCGGTATGTACACACCCTTGTCCGTGTCCTTGTAGTCATCATTGGTGCTTTCCGTGCTGTCGTATACTGTGTCATTGGATGAAAAATCCGGTTTTATGACGTCATAGTTCTTGATTCCAATGATTGCACCTGAGAATAATAAACAGAAGCAGATGAGAGAAGTGATGATGGTGGTTGCTTTCTTTTGTTTTTGTTTTTTTGTTTTATAATTATTGTATTTGTCAAGAATATACTCACATTGCTGTTCATTTGATCTCATAAGAAAATCCCTCCTTTTGCAATGCTGTTTTTGCCGCATTTCTTGCGTTATAAGCCAGATTTTTGATTTGCTTTTCGGTCTTCTTCATTACCTTTGCTATTTGTTTGTAGGACATTTCTTCAAAGTATAATAATTGCAGAACGGTCTGATAATCAGCTGACAGGGAAGACAGGGCAGCGTACATTTTTGCAGTTTCTTCATTTCTGATTATTGTTTGTTCCGCATTGTGATAATAGATATCCATTTCGAGATTTGCATCTTCCAAAGAGATCTCCGGAAATCTCTTTGATTTTCTCAGATAGTCAATCGCTTTGTTTGCGGCAACGCGGAACAACCAAGTCTTGAATGCAGCTACTTCTTTAAATGCAGGTTTTTTAATAAGTAAATAAAGAAAGGTGTCAGCAGCAAGGTCTTCGGCTGTTGACATACTTTTGACATAGCTGAATAAAAACAGCACCAATTTGTCATTGTACGCAGAAACGATAGGTGCCAAAGAGTCTTTGTCTCCTTGCAAGAACTTCATGTAGTTTTCATAATCACTGCTCATTGTTATCACTCCTGTCTGTCCTGCATTACAATAACGAAATAAACGGAAAAAAGTCTTGCACTATTTTTCAGTATTTAAAGAAAGCTTACCGTCGTCTGACGGTAAGCAAAAAAATTACGGCCATAGATGTTTCAATTTGTCGATTTCGGTTGCTGTCAGATCATTTTCCATATTGTCTCTTGCCAGATCATTGTCAAAGATGTCATACACATCAGTAACAGGCTTCTCTATCTGTGAGGAGGCAAGCAAGTGTTCTTTGAATTCTCTGACAGTCGGTATATCATCATCGTTTACTCTCGGTGCACCGATGTTGTTTTTGCTGTCTTGCATATATAGATCACCTCAAAGGTAGTATATGCAGAAACAAACCGTTTATCGACAACATGATTTTACTGAATTTGCCTTAATCCCATTCTGTACCGGTCACAGTTTCAAGGTCAATGCCCTTGGTATCTTTTGTTTTGATAGCCATGGCTGCAAGAGCTGCAATAAATCCGGGCACTGTCAGACAGAAAGCAACCGTATCAACAACCGTATTGCCGAGGATGGTGGTCAAAGGCAGGCTGACACCATAAGAAATGACAACACCGATAGCAACAACAATAAACTCTGCAGACATAATAGAAGATCTTAAGTTTGTGGGTGCAGATTCACCGATCATCATAATGATGATGTCATTTGTTGAATAGTAGCTGCCGATACACGCACCGCAGAAAAATCCGACAAGGTAGGGATTCCATGCCATTGATGCACCGATGCTGAAAATAATAAAGGACAGCAGGCAGTTGAATGAGGTGACAATCGCAGCGGCTTTTCTTCCGCGGGAGTCAGAAATAAAGCCCATTATAACCTGTGACAGTGCACAACCGACAGGGAAGAACATCAATGCAGTTGTGACAGGACCGGTGCTGACAGCATTCATTACTTCGTCGCCCAATGTGGCAAAAAGCCCATTGTTGACGTAGTTTTCAGCATATCCGTATGAAAGAATAACCTGATAATTGAGAGTTGTTATAAAGCCAATATTTGCAAGAGCACCAACTATGTAAAGCCAACGCAATTGCTTGTGCTTCATTGCAAACTTCAAAGCAGGGATAACGCCGCCCTGTGCATTGTCAATATTCTTTTGTTTCTTTTCGAGTTCACGTTCTTCATCGGACATTTTTAAGTAACGCAAACGTGAATCGATGTAAGCATCTGTTTCACGGGCAAACAGAAGTGCAATTCCGCAGGCGATAACACCAATCAAACCGGGAATCAGATATATATTTCTCCACTCTGATGCGTCATTCATCAGCAGTCTGCGAAGAAGGGGGACAAGCATGACACCCATATTTGCAATAAATTTGATTGCTGAATATATCTTTGCTCTGTGTTTTGGAGGAGCTGATTCCATGATATAGACAACCTGCATATCATGTGGGATGAAAAATTGTACAATGCAAGCACCGATTGCGTATAAAACAATGTTATCGGATATAAATATCAGCAGCATGGACAGACTCATGCCGAATGTGTTGATGATCAGAAACAGCTTTCTGCCAAATCGGTCAGCAAGCGGTTTATAGAAAATGGCAAGTGCCTGAAACGGGACAACGATCATGGACAAAATATCCAGCAAGCCGACGGAGCTCTCACCGTATTTTGCAAACAGGTCATTTGCAATTTCTGTTTTCATCAGTGTTCCGATTTGTGATGCAACTTCATCTGTTATGTATATAAGGCTGATGATGAAAACAAGGTAAACCAGATAATAGTTCTTTTTCGGACGATTCTTTTCACGTTCCCATTTTTGAATTTCTTTTAATCGCTTCGCTGCCAAATTTGTTTTCTTTTCTTCCGTCAATTCCTTTTTCATCGTAGTCATCCCTTCTTTTTATTAGGAGTCGATTTTGATCAATACTTGAATTCGGGGTACAGGTTGCAAAGGTGTGGTGTGCTGTTCATGTATTCAAGATGCACATCCGCAAATTTACCTGTTCCTTCTTTATAGAAAATGATCTTTGTAATACTTGTGTTGTAAAACGTAGGATCAAAAATCTGTTCGTGCGATAATCCGAGAGCAGCATACAAAAGAAAAGTATTGAACGCAGCGTGAGCGACAACCATGACTTTTTCTCCGTTGCTGAAACGACCACGCAAGTAATTCAAAGCTTCTTTGCCGCGTTCAAGTAACATGGCATCGGTGTCATCTTTCCCGTGAAAGATGATGCGTTCCTGCGGATCTGTTCCAAGGGCACTTTTCATATGTGGAAATTCGGACTGAATTTCACTGATTGTTCGGCCCGCACATTCCGTTCCTGTATTGCATTCGGTGAAAATTTTGTGAACCTCAGCGATTTTTGCACCGTCTGCAGGTTGGTGATTTCGTACAGCTTCGGCCGTCTGCAAAGCCCTTTCCATACCGCTGCAAAGAAGATGATCGAGTTTGAGATCAGCAAAGTACTGACCGAGTAAATCAGCCTGCAGTTCCCCTTTTTCTGTCAAGGGAGTGTCATGTTGTGCATAGCCTGACAGCGTATCAGACAGGCCTGCGTTTCCCATGGATTCGCCGTGTCTGACAATATACAGTTCAAGTTCAATTATTTCAGCTGCCATAGTTCACCTCATTGTGGGTCAGTTTTGGGTAAGAATACGCAATTTGTTTTTGTCAATGATTCTGACGCCTTTTCTTGATACTTCAACAATACCTTCATTTGAAAAATATTTGAGCATTCTTGAAATGACCTCCCTTGCAGAGCCGAGATGTTTTGCAATCTGATCCTGTGTGTAGGTCAGTGTGTCTGTTTGCAAGCGTACGGATTCTTCATATAAAAATATTGCCAATCGTTTGTCCATACTCATAAACAATACCTGTTGTAACACCCACATGACATCTGAGAAACGACTGACAGCTGTTTCGAGAGCGTAAATCTTTACTTGCGGATTTTTCTCAGAGATGTTTGCAAAGGCAGATGCACTGATAATAAAGCACTGACAATCTTCTTCCGCGTCTATCATGACATCAAAGGTGATGCTTTGTATAACACAGGATGCTGATAACATGCACATTTCGCCTTTGTGAAGTCTGTACAGAGTGATTTCTTTTCCTTCTTCCGACAGGACATATACTCGCAGCGTGCCTGATTGTAACACAAAAACACCTGAACATTCATTTCCGTCATGCAGGGTTGTGCCTTTTTTATACGAAGTATAAATTGTATGATCGAAGACGTAATTCTTGTCGTTAGCTGTCAGTGTGTGCCAGAACGGAAAAACATCCTGAAAAGCGGTTTCTGCTGCACTGTGTGTTTTTTGTTCAATATTGTTATTATTCATTTTGATTCACCGATGAAGCTGTTATTTTATTTTATTATAAAACTGTTTTAGTTCTGTGTCAACATTACAAACACATTTGTGACAAAGTCACGGTAAGGTAAGTTAAAGTATAGTATAATACAGATGAAAACAAAGGAGGATGACCTATGAATATAATGTATGATACAATTGTAATTGGTGGAGGTCCGGCAGGATATACTGCTGCATTGTATGCAGCAAGGGCAGGTTTGCAAACATTAGTTATAGAAAGAATGTCCGTCGGAGGACAGATGGCACTTACATCCGATATTGACAACTATCCCGGATTCGAGAACGGTGTAGACGGATTTGAATTGGGTCAAAAAATGCAAAAAGGAGCTGTTCGTTTCGGGGCAGAGACTGTATATGCAGAAGTGACAGGTGTTGATTTTTCAGAAAAGATTAAAAAAGTGTGCACATCGGATACCGTTTATTCTGCAAAAACGATTATCGTTGCAACCGGAGCAGACCCGCGTAAGCTCGGCATTGAAAAAGAGGATCACTTTACGGGCAGAGGCGTTCATTATTGTGCACACTGTGACGGCAGTTTTTACAGAAATAAAACCGTCGTGGTTGTTGGTGGCGGAAATACAGCAGCTTCTGATATCTTGCATTTGTCAAGACTTGCAGAAAAGGTTTTTGTGGTTCATCGTCGCGATAAGCTGAAAGCGGACAATGTCTATCAGAAAGCACTTAAGAATGCTCGTAATGTAGAATATATCATGAATAGTACAATTTCAGAATTGATCGGTGAAAACAAATTGCAAGCCGTTGCTATAAAAAACAATATTGACGATCAGATTCGCATGATCGATTGTGACGCAGTATTTGTAAGCATTGGCAGAAAACCTGCAACTGCAATGTTTGACAATATATTGAAGAAGGATGAAAACGGCTATATTCTTGCCGATGAAAGCACACGCACGAATATTGAAGGTGTGTATGCTGTCGGGGATGTCCGAACAAAGGTCATGCGACAGGTGGTCACTGCTGTCGGTGACGGAGCGGTTGCTGTTCATTATGCAGAAGAGTATATTGCTGAAAACGATGAATAATTAAAGAACAGACAGTGCGTAGAAATTACTGCACTGTCTGTTTTGGCATTATAATAATTTTTCTGCCCACTCAGACTCTTTGAATCCAACAAGAACAGTATCGTCTTTAACAAGAATTGGTCTTTTTACCAACATGCCATCACTTGCAAGCAGAGTAAGCTGTTCGTCTTCATTCATACGCGGAAGTTTGTCCTTCAATTCCAGGCTTTTATATAACAATCCGCTTGTATTGAAAAACTTCTTCAGCGGCAGGTTGCTTTTGTTGTGCCATTCTTTTATTTCGTCAATACTCGGATTGTTTTCTTTGATATTGCGTAGTTCAAAGGCGATATTGTTTTCCTCCAACCAGTTCATTGCTTTTTTGCAAGTAGAACACTTCGGATAACATATAAATCTAACCATACGGATCACCTGATTCTGTTGATGTTATTTCTGTGATTACAGTTCAATCAATTCATAGTCACGAGTACCGCAACCGAGCTTTTCTGCTGCTTCAATTGTCAGCAGACCGTTTCTGCTTTCAATTCTTTCTATCAGATGCGGTCTGCCGGGATCAGAGCAATTATAAACAAGGTCAACACAAGCCTGATCGATTGCAACAGGATCGTCAGAAACAAGAATGCCAATGTCTGCAATACAGGGATCTTCAGCAACCGCACAACAATCGCAATCAACGCTCATATTTTTCATGACGTTGACATAAACAGCGTTGCCTTTGAAGTAATCGATCACACTTTTTGCTGCATCCGCCATGGATTGCAGAAATTCATCGTGATCAGATTCCCAGAATTTTTCAGGATCACCTGCACCGTGAATATAAGATTTTCCGAAAGAGGAAGCATATCCGATTGATAATTGTTTAAGAGCACCGCCGTATCCGCCCATCGGATGTCCTTTGAAGTGTGATAACACAAGAGTCGAATTGTATTTTTCAATGTTTTTACCGACATAATTCTTTTGTATTATTTTACCGTCCGGAATGTTCAGTACAAGGTCAGAACCTTCCGAGTCAAGAATATCCACATCAAAGTATTTTGTCCAGCCGTGAAAACTGAAAAGTTTTTTATGCTTCTCAGTGGTGTTGCGTTCACCGTTGTAGGCTGTGTTGCATTCAACAACAGTTCCTCCGACATGGTCAATAATCGGTTTCCAGAAATCGGGTCTTAAGAAATTCTGATTCCCTTTTTCACCTGAATGTACTTTGATTGCGACGTTTCCTTGCAAGTCTTTACCAAGGTTTTTATACAGTTTAACGACTGTATCGGGAGTGATATCTTTAGAAAAATATACTTTTGCTGCCATGTCATCGCATCCTTTTTATAAGATATAATCATTATACGTTATTGAACCGAAAATGGCAAGAGTGAATATGGAATTCATCAGATGCTGTTGACTTTGTGAAAAAAAATGATTATGATATAGACATCCAAATGAAGACAGCGGAGGAAAGTATGAGTAAATCACTGGAGTATCTTAAAAATCTCAGCCGTATTATTGAGGATATCACAAACAATGAGATTTCCTCCATTGACGCTTGCGGCAATGCGTTCGCCAAAGCACTTGAAACAGGACATAATATTTATTTGTTTGGTACGGGGCATTCTCACATGCTTGCAGAAGAGCTTTTTTATCGTGCAGGCGGGTTGGTGAATCTGCATCCAGTGCTTGAAACTGCATTGATGCTTCATGAGTCAGCCTCAAAGAGCACTGAAATTGAACGTTTGCAAGGGTATGCTGATATTCTGTTTGACAGCTATGACATGAAAAAGGATGACGTTATTGTTATTATCTCCAATTCCGGCAGAAACGGTGTCTGTGTTGACATGGCACAGCTGGCGAAAGAAAAGGGGATGACCGTTGTTGCTTTGACGAATCTCAATCATTCCAAATCAAGTGCTTCAAGACATCCCAGCGGAAAGAAGCTGTATGAATTTGCTGATATAGTGCTTGATAATATGGGCTGTGTCGGTGATGCCAGTGTTTACTTTGATGAAATCGGCAGAAATGCCGCCCCGACTTCTACCGCTGCAGGTGCCGCCATTCTCAATGCTGTGGTTGTATCCTGTATTGAACGGATGCTTTCAGACGGCGTAATTCCGGATGTATTCTCAAGCAGCAATGTTGATGGCGGTGATGCCATCAATGAAGCATTTATCAGAAAATACAAAGGACAGATCCGTTCTTTATAATGCTTGAGCAGGATTCAATAAAATTCACCCGCAAGAAAGAATCTTGCGGGTGAATATTTACTTAATCGCAAAAATGATGTTCGAATGTTGCAGAACCGTCAGAGTGGATGCTCAATGTGGAGCCGCCCTGCAGTCCTTCTTCATAGTAGCAAGCTCTGCCGAGCTTCAGACCGTAGGAAAGTCTGACTCCTTCGTAAACAAAGGAAGCATTGCAGACGTGGTCGTGGCCGAAGATCATGTTCTTGGTGCTGCCGAGTTCGGTAACAACATCCATGAAGTGATTGTTCACGGCACCGGGGCAGGGTGTTTCATGAATTACGCCGAAAGAGCCTTCTGCATAAGGACCTGTGAAGCAATCGTTTTCCTTGTCATAATATTCTTCCCATACGGTTTTCATTTCATAAACGGGAATGTGCATGATTGCGGAGCTTTCAACAACGTGGCCTTCGGTTGCGGCAATGCCGTTGACTGCCCATTTATACCATTCGATCTGGTTGTCCCACAGATGGTCATAGCCCTCAACAATGTTGCCGTTTTCATCTGTGAAAACGCCGTTGTTATGGGTATCCATCATAAACAGGGAATGGATGATTTCGCCGTTTTCGGTGATGTTGATGATGTAGTTGCCGTGGCCCATATCAGCAGGTCCGAACTTCCAAAGACAGTTTTCTGCATCGGCGAATAAATAAGCACACCAGAATTCGCTGATGCAACCCTGACCATCGTGATTGCCCATAACAGGTGCCCACGGAATGTCAAAAGAATCAATGAAATTAACAAGATTGATGTAAGCAAGCGTTGCCCATGCATTGTCACCGGAAAGAGTGATCAGATCGGGTTGCTGTTCTTCGACAAGCTTTGTGATCATGGCTTCTGCTTCTTCACCAAAGCCTTCATAGTATTCCATATCATCCATCTGAATGTCAGCGAGATTGAGAACCACAAAATCTTTACCAGGTTCTTTTTCAAGTTCAACGGCATAATCCTCTGTATAAGCCTGTTCCGGCGACCAGTCTTCGTAGAAAGTTTCAACGCCGAAACTTCCTGTAAGCGGTGCTACGATCTGTGCGAAAAGTGTAAAGAACGCAATTACCATTTTTACTGCTGCTGTAATTTTTGACATTTTTATGTCCTCCTTTTTCATTTGATTCATATTTTACACTTACAGAATGAATATTTCAATACTTTTTTTGTTTTATTACACTTTTGCTGAAGTATAGCTGATGTTAAATGTATCTGTTTAGTAAAAAAATAAGGCGGTTTCAGACCGCCAACACTTTTATAATAACATACTTTTATATTTTTAGTCAATACATTGTTGAAAACTTATGTGCACAATAGCTAAAATTCTATAAAATGCTTAAAAGCAATAGGTCAATATTGTACAAATTACCATCTTGCAATATGTGAAATCCTGTGTTATAGTATAGACAGAAAGAGGTGATACCGATGAACACGTAAGAAACGGAACTCTCTGAATGACAGATAATAAGATTATTACGTAAAGCAGATATTCGGTTATTTGTAAAACACTGATTGTAACAAAAACTGAAAAGCATCAAAGTAATTTGTAACAAAAGTGTTGCTGCAACATAGATGCAGAAATGGGTAACTGAAGATATAAAGCAGAAAGATAATCAGATTACTGTTATATAGTGGACATAAAAGCATCAGATTTAACATAGATAATTTTGACCAACAAAAGAAAATTTATTGCCATGAATTTGTCTTTCCAATGATGAGAATAATACATTGTCCTTGCTTTTATGATCATTAACCGGGGAGAACCGAATAAGATCTTCATTATTTAAGATATTTGTTCTGCAAGACACATAATGAATCCTGATAAATTGATTCAAGTCGGTACGGGAGCAAAAATACTTGTTAATGGAAGATCAGACGATACCGCAGAAAGAGAGGTTAAAAGGATGTTAGATATCAAGATTGATCAGAAATGACCCTTGGCAGTTGTGTAAAGAAACACTGTCAAGGGTCATTTCAATTTTATATAAAAATGATGTTAACATGAATGCCTGACGATTGTCAGTGCTTTTTTTTATTGATTATTTTGCTGATTGTGTTATAATAGTGTTGCTTACTAAAGAGGTGATTGATTTGAAAATACTCGTTATAGATGGTCAGGGCGGTAACATCGGAAAGCAGCTTGTAAAAATGATATTAAGTCGTTTCCCTGATATCGATCTTGTTGCAATCGGTACCAATAGTCTTGCAACTTCCAGTATGCTTAAAGCCGGTGCACAACGTGTTGCAACAGGTGAAAATGCTGTTTGTGTTTGTGCTGCAAAAGCCGAAATCATTGTCGGCCCTTTGGGGATTGTCATGGCAGATGCTCTTTTGGGGGAAGTGACTTTAAAAATGGCAGCAGCTGTTTGTCGCAGTTCCGCAACCCGTATTCTGATACCGATAGGAAAATGTGACACTTTTGTTGCAGGAACAGGTGACACTGCTTCCTCGGTTCTGTTGGAGGATGCCGTTAACAGAATTGCAAGAATAATAAACGGTTCTGCCGAATCAGGCAACCTATGAAAAAACACCGCTTTTGTTGCGGTGTTTTTTTTATCATGAGTTATATTAATTCTGTACTTTATGATGCATTCCGGGCGAGTTCTCGTTCAAAGCTATAATGTAATATCCGGCGTCCTTATAATCTTCAATGATATGTGGCAGTGCCTCAACGGTTGTTTGTTTTGCATCCGTATCATGCATCAATAAAATGACTTTCTTTACATCTTTATCAATAGGCTCAATTGCTGCGGCATAAATTTCTTCCCATGTGAGTTCTTCACCGGTAGCATCATCATTTGTGTAATTCCAGTCAAAATAATGATAACCTTCTTCTTCAACAGCAGTCACAAGTTCTGACATGATTCCATCTTTGTAATTTATGCTGACTGTGTTGCTGCTTCCTCCGGGGAATCTGATCAGATTGGTTCTGACACCTGTTAAATTATACACATAGTCAGATATAGCGTGCAGATCTTTGAAATAGGCTTCCTTTGAAGTGTAGATTTCGCCGTAATTGTGTGTGTAACAATGCAGTGCAATCGTCTGTCCTCTTTCAACAATTTCACTGTACTTTGCAGTGTAATACGGATTATAGAGAACAAAGAATGTAGCTCTTACTTTATAATGATCCAGTATGTCAAGAATCTCTGTTGTAAAAGAAGACGGACCATCATCAAAAGTCATATACAAGATGCGTGCGTCTTCAGGTAAGTCTTTTTCTGTCAGGTCTATATTCTCCTCAACTTGTGCAGGATGTCTGAGTGTATCAGACGGATACCCGACTGCAAATCGCAGAATATTGCGGGCATCTGATGCTGTAACAAGCCAGTCACCATCAGTGTCACACGCTTCCTGCGACAAGAAATCGAGTTCTTCCAATCCAACACTGAATCGCAGACAAAGTCTTGCATCAGCTGCTGTGATCCATCCGTCATCATCGACATCACCGGCTCTTTTGCTTGCTGCATAAACAGGAAAATGAAGAATGCAAATTCCTGTTAATGTGATTAAACACAAAAAAACACATAGAATCCTTTTCATTATTAATTTCTCTCCTCAATATATTGTATCCAGAATTTCAATAACATTTGCAATGCATCCGTCATTATTGGAACGAACGATGTAATCGGCTATCTCTTTTGTTTTCTGTTTTCCGTTTTGCGGAACAAATGAAGCTGCAGCTGCTTTCAGCATGTCTTCATCGTTATAGTCATCTCCAACTGCATATGTATCACTTTGTGAAATATGTAGTGACTCTGCAAGTTTTAAAAGTCCCTGTCCTTTGTTGACACCGGGTTTGAGCAGTTCTATATAACTCCCGGTTGTAGGAAGAAAAGAAATACCCGCAAAATTATTTTCTTTGAGAAACTCTTGTATTTCCAGTGTTTTTTCTTTCGCACAAAGCATTGCTTTGACCCAAGGGAATTTTGTCTCTCGCGGATCGTTGACTATTGTAAATGGAATATTCTGATTTGTGAAATGTCTTTCGGAATTTTCGTTCAGGTTGATTGCATATGTGCAATCAAAGGGATACATTTCAATCGGTACATCAGGAAAATGATATTTGATTGCATCGATTGCCGGAATTGCATTCGATTCGATGGCATCACAGAATATGATTTTTTTGCTTTTGTAATCATATGCCATTGCTCCGTTGCAAAGAAGTACCGGTGCATTTATGTAAACAGGATTGTATTTATGGAATCCCAAATACGTTCTGCCTGTGGACACGGTGAATAATCCGCCTTCGGATATAAAGTATTGCAGTTTGGCAATAACATCTTCAGTTATATTACCGTAATCATCGGCAAAAGTTCCGTCAAAGTCACTTGCCAAAAGTACATTGCTGAATTTTCCCATGAATGACTCCTTCTGATAATTTAGAGCTTTTTGCTTTAATTAATCTTGATAATTTATAAAAACTGATGTATTATATTCATGATAAAGTTGGTGAAAGGGTCTTATATATGCTGAATCTGATTAAAAAGAACGAAGAATTGATTTTTGACGCCATGAGAAAAGGTGGCGAAATTATGAAGCAAGCACACCTTGACAATGATGTGCAGGATGGTATTGTTGAAAAACAGGGAAGTGCCAATTTTGTAACTGCATATGATGTCAAAGTGCAGAATACGCTGGTGGCAGACCTCTCAGAAATCTTTCCGCAAGCAAAATTCTTTGCGGAAGAGAAAGAAAATTCCAGTGAAGATACTAAAACAGGATTGTGCTTTGTGATCGATCCGATTGACGGAACCACAAATTTTATTCATGATTACCACGCTTCTTCTGTTTCGGTTGGTTTGTTGTATAACGGTAAGCCTGTGTTTGGTGCTGTGTATGATCCGTACCGTGACGAACTCTTTTCGGCCATTTGCGGTGAAGGTGCGTTCTGCAACGGTAAGAGAATCAGTGTCAGCAATTGTGACCTGGCTCATGCATTGGTCGGATTCGGAACCTCGCCGTACTATAAAGATGAATTGGCAGACAGTGCATTTGACATGGCAAAAGAATTGTTTGTTGCAAGTTCTGATATTCGCAGAGGCGGTTCGGCAGCAATTGATTTTTGTATGCTTGCCTGTGGCAGACTTGATGTCTTTTTCGAAAATAAGCTATCTCCCTGGGATTTTATGGCTTCTTATGTCATTATCACAGAAGCCGGTGGTGAAATGATTGATTATAATGGCGATCCTGTAGTTTTTGACAGACCTGAATCTGTTTTGTGCGTGAATAAAGTCTTGAAGGAAGATGTTCTGGCAATTACAAGAAAATATGCCTGATTGACGTTATATTTATTATCAAACCCCTCTCTGCTGAGAGGGGTCTTCTTTGTTGAATATCAGCGTCTGTTCTTTCTTAATGTCAGGTAGTCCTCAAGAATCAGTGTTGCTGCAACTGCATCAACGGTTTCTTTGCGTTTTTTTCCGCGTGTGTTTGTTACGTTCAGATAATTATGGGCTGAAACTGTTGTCAGTCTTTCATCAAGCATTTCAATCGGCAATCCTGTTGTTTCCTGTAACAAGGCTGCAAACTCTCTGCAAGCTGTTGCACGGAACCCCTCAGAGCCATCCATATTTTTCGGAAGACCGCAAACAATGCACTCCACTTTCAGACGTTGGCAGTGTGCGGCAATTTCTTTGCATAGCATTTCGGCATTCTCCTGTTTGATCACGCAGACAGGAGATGCCAGCATTTCATTTTTGTCACAAACGGCAAGTCCGGTACGGACATCGCCGTAATCTACAGATAATATAATCATATTATATTAATAGTAGTAAGCACCGCCGCCACCGCATTGCGTACAATAGCCGGGGGTGTTGGAAACTTTGTACCAACCCGCATCAACATTGTAACAAGCGTTAGTTGCAAGCATACCGGATTTGGTGCAGAATGTTTTCTGTACAGCCTGATCTGTTGTTTTGAAATCGATAACTTCCTTGCCTTCATGTAAACGATTCATGACTTCTTGTGTAACATAGGATGCAGGATACAAAGTATAGAAGTCGGTATCGATTTCTTCGGGATATTCAAATCCGACCCATGTTGCACATACATAATAGGGTGTACCGCATACATACCACTTATCGTAGTTGTCAGAAGTTGTACCGGACTTTGCAAAAGATGTGATGTTCTGATATCCGTTGTTGATATCGAATCCGTAACCGGTACCGTTGTAGGATGTAACAACTTCTTGGCAAAGCTTGTTCATAACATAAGCAGAGCCTTCAGACATAATCTGTTCGCCGGCAGGATTTGTATTATCGAAGAATACTTCTGAGCCGGATGCATTGGTGACCTTATAATATGAATAAGGTTTATAATATTTACCGCCACTTCCGAAGGTTGCAAAAGCTGCAGCCATTTCGAGTGTAGTACAACCGTTTGCCATAGCACCAACTGCAAGAGGTGCGTAGTTTGAATCTGTCGGCAACAGGGTGGTGAAATGGAAACGATTTTTAAGGAAATCATAACAAGTTGCGGGGGTGATCTGGTCAACAATTCGTGCAGGAATTGTGTTCAGTGAAGGAGCGATAGCATCGGCAAGATTGCGAAGATCATTAATGTCACCCATGACACCACCGTAGTTCTGCGGCCATACACCGTCTTCACCGGGAATGCCTTCAATACCATAGTTGGGAAGGTAAGAAGACCAGGTATAATAGTTCAGTTCAATAGCAGGAGCATAACAGCTCAAAGGCTTGATGGAAGAACCTGTCTGACGGGGACTGTAAGCAGCACTGTTCAACAAACGGTTACCTACCTTCGGTCCCAAACGGCTGCATATACCGATGATTCTTCCGTTGTAGTCCATAACAGTCATAGCAGATTGAATGGCGGGATTCTCGGCAGTGTCTTCTTCATCCGGGAACGTGACTCTGTTATAGTAGACTTCTTCGATGATATTCTGTGCTTCCAGGTCAACTGCAGCATAGACTTTCAGACCGCCGTAATAGACTTTTGCCCATGCATCCTCATATGAAAGATTCTTGCTGATCTGGAAATCTTCAATAAGCATGTCAATGACAAGGTCGATATACCAGCTCTGGTATTCCGGATTCATCTTGTCGACATAAACAAGCTCGACGCTTTCATCATCAGAAAGATCACCTTCATCAGCATTCTCATCGGCTTCTTCATCTTCTTTTTCTGCAGGCAGTTCGGTCGGATCGGCAAGACCAAGATGCTGATATGCCGTTGTTCCGTCGGTGAATCTGACGTTCTCTTCAAGAGCTGCGTCATATTCTGCCTTTGTGATGTAGCCTTCGGACAGCATACAATCAAGAGCATACACAGCACGGAAACGGTTGTTGTCAAAGTTCTCCATCGGATTGTAGTATCTCGGAGCGTTTGTGATTGCAGCGATGATCGCACTTTCCATGAGTGTCAGGTCTTTGACGTCTTTGTCAAAGTAATATTCGGCACCCGTTTTGACTCCGTAACAACCCATATCAAGATACAGCGTGTTCATGTATGCTTCAAGAATGGTATCCTTGGAGAAATGCTGTTCGAGTTTAAGGGCGTTTTTGATTTCCTTGTATTTTCTGACGAAAGTACGTCCGTTTTCACCGGTCAGGTTTTTGATAAGCTGCTGGGTTATGGACGAACCGCCTTCGGTGAAACCTGATGAAATAACACCACCGATGGTACGCACCCAGTCAACACCCTTATGGTCTTTGAATCGCATATCTTCAAGTGCAATATATGCATCCTTAAGATATTTTGATGTTTCATCGAGTGAAACCCAGATACGGTTTTCAGTACCGTGCAGACGTGCAATCTCAATTTCATTGCCGTCAGCATCAAATGCATAAAGAATTGTCGTCTGACTCTGGTTCTGAATCAATTCATTCAGATCGATATAATCAATACCGGCAATATCGCTTTGAGATGTTTTGCCTAAAAAGTCAATACGACTGTACATATCGTCAAACATGCCCATGTCGTTAAAAACGGTAAAAACAACCATGCAGCCTGTAATGCCGATAATAAGGAACACAGAAATCAGAAATGTAAAAATGGATGCAGCAATGCGATGCTGTTTGCGATGTCTTCTGCGTCTTTTCTTTTTTACAGTCGGTGTTGTGTTGGTATCTTGTGGAGCCATTTTCTTACCTCCGTTATAGTTTTACGCAAGATAGATTAATTATAACACACATAAATATAAAATGATAGTGTTATTTTAATTTTTCATGACAAAAAAAGTAAAAAAAATATAAGAAAAATATTTACATTACACAAACTTATTCATAATTTGAGATAAATTTAATAATTTAAGTAAGCGTTTGAATAAATTTACTGTCATTTCTTGACATTTTTGAACAATTAATTATAATAAAGATAAAGCTGAATTAAAACTGAACGGATGGTGCTTTTTATGGATTATGCAATGAAAATTGCCGGTTTGGATCGTAAGCTACCTTTGTGCAGGCTGAATGATGATCTTTATATCGGTGCTTTTGTTATTTTCGGCGATGCAGAGCTTACTGTAGCTTGTGCCGGTGCTTTGCTTGAGAAAGCTCCCGAATATGATTACATTCTTACTGCTGAAGCAAAAGGAATTCCGCTTGCACATGAAATGGCAAGACAAAACGGGGACAGTAAATATCTTCTTGCAAGAAAAGCACCGAAGCTTTATATGACAGGTGTTATGGAAGTAAAAGTGCATTCTATCACAACTGCAAAAGAACAGAAATTGTATCTTGATGTTGCTGATGCCGAATTGATGAAAGGAAAGAAGATTCTGATCGTTGATGATGTCATTTCAACAGGTGAATCACTGTATGCATTGGAAGAGCTTGTCAAACGTACAGGTGGAGAAATCTGCGGCAGAATGTGCATTCTTGCTGAAGGTGATGCGCAGAAACGTGACGATATCATCTACCTTGAAAAGCTGCCTTTGTTCAACTCAAAAGGTGATATAATAGGTTAATTAAGGAGAGTCTATGAGTATTTCAAGAATCATTTTTTGTATCCTGTATCTCATTGTGCTTCTTTGTTATTTCTTTTCTGAAACCAGCGGCAATCTGAAAAGACGAGCTGTCAATAAAATTCTGATGGCAACTATGTTTCTCGGTTACTTCTTGTTTGAATCGTATCGTAACGGCTATTGGCCTCAGACATGTTTCTTTTTGTGTATTATTGCCTTTGTATTTTCATGGATCGGCGATGTCTGGCTGTTATTTGATTTTAAAAAAGGCGGTATAGCCTTTATGATCGGTAATGTGTTCTTTACTGCATATCTGATTGCCCTTGCTGTAGTTAATGACGTTACCTTTACTGCGGTATGGTGGGCGATTCCGGTCTTTTTGTTGTTGTCATCCGTTTTTTTTGTTTGTCATTTTACAAAAAAGATCGATTTCAAATCCATCGGAGTCCTTATGCCGATTTATGTAACAACCGTCACGTCGCATGGTGTTCTGTCTGTTGCGATCGCATCTGCAATCGGTGGTTTGCATATGTTGTTATTGGCTCTCGGTTTGTTTTTGTTCATGGTTTCTGACTATTTTCTTACAGTTCATAAATTCGTTGCTCACAAAAAATGGGTGCTGCGTTGTAACAGTGGTACATATTTCACCGGAATGTTGCTTGCAGCCGTGAGTTTTACATTTATATGAGGAGGACGTATGAAACATATTTTCATTATTAACCCCATGGCGGGAAAAGTTGATTCAAAATCACAGATCCTGCAGGTGCTGAAAAAACACTCAGGTTTGGTTTATGATTTTTATGAAACCCGGGGCCCTCGAGATGCAACAAATTTTATAAAAGAGTATTGCACTGCCAATCCGGAAGAAAAAGTCCGTTTTTATGCTTGCGGCGGTGACGGAACGATCAATGAAGTTGCCAGCGGTTGTGTCGGCTTTGCCAATGCAAGTATGACTGTTTATCCTTGCGGAAGCGGAAACGATTTCGTTAAATACTACGGCGGCACGGAACCGTTTATGGACATTGATGCCCTCATCAATGCCGAAGAACATGAAATTGATATTCTTGATTGCGGCGACGGTCACTATGCAGTCAATGTGCTCAATTTCGGTTTTGACAGCATTGTTTGCAGCACAATGATTGCAGTGAAAAGAAAACCGATCATCGGCGGAAAAAATGCTTACACAACGGGTATTGTAAAAGGACTTGTAACCGGTATGCGCAACAATTGTGTTGTTAAGGTAGACGGCGAAACACTGAATCCTGACGGTGAATTCCTGCTTTGTACGTGTGCAAATTGCCAGTATGTCGGCGGTGCTTATCGTTGCGGACCTGATGCAACAAATGATGACGGCTATGTGGATGTCTGTCTTGTTAAGCCTCTGTCCAGACTTAAATTCCCCGCTTTGCTCGGTCCTTATAAAAACGGGAAGCATCTCGCAGATCCCAAGTTCGCGAAGTATATTATTTATCGCAGAGGTAAAACGGTCGAGCTTGAAACAACTGACCCGAAATTTGAAGCATGTCTTGACGGTGAAATGCTTCCTACGCAGAAACTTACCGCAACCGTTCTCCCCAAGGCCATTCGCTTTGCTGTTCCCAAAAACGCAAAGCCGATTATATGAAAAAAATAATTTGAAAAGGAAAGGTAAATTATCATGGCATCTTTGAAACAACTTGATCAGAACGCTGCAGAAAAAGGCTCAGGCATCAAAACACTTTGGCAATTTGTAAAATTTATTGTTGTTAGTTTGCTTGCTTTTGTTGTACAGTTTGCTCTTTTGAACATTCTGAACCATGTTCCGGCTATTGAAAATCTGACCACACAGGAATTCAACTGGTTTGTATTCACTTATCCTGTTGCTGCCGGCGGACTTGGTTATTTTATTTCTTCCAATGTATCAAACATTGCAGCTCAGATTGTTTCTTTTTTTGTTAACAGAGAAAAAACTTTCAATGCAAACAATAATATTCCTGTAACACTTACGATTTATCTTGTATTCACTGTTGCTCTTATTTGCTTCTCTGCATGGCTGAATCCTACAATCAAGAATCTGCTTGTTGAAAAGCTTGCCTGGGGCGATGATCTTGCCAGCAATGCAGCAACAATGGTTTGCTGCACAGTACAGTTCCTGATTTATTTCCCGTTTGATAAGCTTCTTATGCGTGAAAAGAAGGACAAGAATGCTCCTGCAGAGGAAAATAAGTAAGAATGAAGACAGTCAATCTGAAAAGCTATCGTTGCACCCAACTGCAATTCAATAATAATCTTGCACCGAATAAAAAAATAGAACTCACCAATAAATATTCTTACAATTGCGGATATGCAAAAGGTAATATATGTCGTGGTGAATTCAAAGTTGAAGTCAGTGACAAGGAAGATCCCAAGAACTTCGGTATCACTGTAGTCATGGTTGGTATCTTTGAATGTGAAGAAGGTCTTGCTAAAGAGAAACTTCATGTTGAATCTTTCCGTGAATTGTTCCCGTTTGTGCGTTCTTTGGTTGCAACTGTTACTACAAATGCCGGTATGCCGCCTGTTATCATTCCTGCTATTGACATAGAAAAGCAAGAAATATATAAGGTTGAAATGCCGAGATTTCAGAGACCTGATGAGGGAATCCAAGGCTGATGTTTACAAAAAAAGATATAATTCTGAGTATTGTAAAATGTGCGGTGGCAATGACATTGTTTGTCGTTGCCATTGTTCATTATGATACTCTGTCTACTATTGATGTTGTATCGCTTGTTTCCTTTACGGACAAGCAATGGTTGATTATTCTTGTTGTTCTTGGGGTATATCTGCTTAAATCCCTTGTGTTTGTTGTTCCGGCTTCGCTTGTATATGTTGCTGTCGGTATGATCTTGCCGAAAGGACTTGCAGTTTCTGTCAATCTCGTCGGCATTCTCATAGAGGTTTGTGTGACGTATCTTCTCGGGCACTTCCTCGGATATGAAGCAGTCAAAAGGATGCTCGAAAAAAAAGAAGCAGGAAGGAAACTGCTTGAAAAGAATATTCAGAACAACCCTGCTGTAATTCTCGGTATTCGTGCCGTTCCTGCATTTCCGATCGACTTTGTCAGTTTGTTTTACGGTGCATCAGGCTGTAAGTTCTGGCAATATGCAATTCTTTCGGTTGTCGGTATTTCCTGGCGTGTGATTCTTTTTACCATCATCGGCAGTGAAGTATTTGATTGGATCCCGATTGATAAAATCGTACTGATTGTGATTTGTTTTATTCCGGTTGGTGTTGTGTGGTATCTTGTCAAAAAGTTTTATCTTCCCAAACGCAACGCAAAAAAAGAACAAGAAAGAACAGAATGAAAATAAGGACAAGCCCCTTTGCAGGAGTTTGTCCTTTCTCTATTTTACGTTTACAGTTTGTTGCGGATGACTCTGTCACCGACACTGACATATTTAATATTTACATCATCATCAAAAATCACCAGATCACTGTCATATCCAATTTGGATTCTGCCTTTTGTTGCATCCTTGTTGATGACTTTCAGAGGAGTTGTTGATGCCATTTTTATGACTTCCGTAAGGGGAATGCCGCAGACTTTCCATAGATTCCGAACAAGTACATTGCTTGTTGCAACACTACCTGCAAGGCAGGATCTGTCCGCTAATTTCATAACATTGTCTTCATATATAACAGACAGTCCGTTTTCCTGCATTATAACGGTTCCTTCTTCCATGTCAGTTGCAGCATATTCAAGTCCGTCCGTAATGCAGTAAGCTCTGTCAGAGCCCTTGCATTTATAAATGAGTTTTAATGCACCTGCAGGTAAGTGTCGAAGATCAGCTATGAACTGCGTTGTGTAACCATCGTTTGCAAGTGCAGCTTCCACAACGCCGACTTCACGGAAAATGCCGTTTTTTCGCATTGCGGAACAAGCAGAATACAAATGTGTAACATCGCTGAATCCATACTGCAAAGCTTCTTCCGCAATTTCATAGGTTGCATCGGAGTGTGCACAAGAAGCAACAATGCCTCTTTTTTTCATTTCCTGTGCAAGCTCAAATGCTCCGTCAAGTTCAACTGCAGCACCCATCATAACAATCTTATCAGAATAATCGAGTAACGCAAGATAGTTTTCTTTTGTCGGCGGCAGTATATTGTCAGGGCTTTGTGCACCTTTCATTTTCATCGACAAAAACGGGCCTTCAAGATGAATGCCGCGGATCATCGGGCAAACTTCCATTGCTTTTGTGATGTTGTCGATGGCTTTCTGAAGTTGTTTAACCGGTGCGGCAAGAGTAGTCGGAACAATACTGGTTGTGCCTCTGAAAGCATGTGCTTCACACATTTTGACAATTTCTGCAGGATCTTCACTCATGGCAGAGAAGCCGCCGCCACCATGAACGTGAATATCCGCAAAGCCGGGAGACAAGTAATTGCCTTTGCAATCAATTACCTGTGAGCATTCAACATCTGCAGTTTCACCGATAGCAATGATCTTGCCGTTGTCTGTCAGAACTGACGTTTGTTTGATTTCATTTTCAAATATTACATTTGCATTTTTAAATAATTTCATTTTTATCACCTTATATAAAAGATATTATAAAAAAAAGCTTTTGTCAATGAGATTTTTTTAAATAAAAGTATGGAATTTACTGTAAAGCTGTGCTATACTAAACTGCAAATGGAGACTTACGGAGGAAAACAATATGTCTGAATTAAAAAAGGTAAGAATCGGTGCTGTCGGTCTCGGCGGCAGAGGCAGAAGCATGCTCGGTTTGCTGTTGCAGGTACCGGGTGTTGTTTGTCCTGCTGTGTGTGACAAAGTGCCTGAAAGAGTCGAGGAAGGTATTGATATTGTTGAATCAGTACCCGAAATGGATTATGAAGTCCACGGATATACCGATTATAAAGAAATGCTTGCCAATGAAGAATTGGATGCTTTGTTTATTGCAACCACTTGGATCACGCACGCAAAAATTGCAATTGCAGGCATGAACGCCGGGTTGAATGTTGCTATGGAAGTCGGCGGTGCTGCATCCATTGAAGAATGCAGGGAAATGGTCCGCACAAGTGAACGCACCGGCAAGTTCTGCATGCTTCTTGAGAATTGCTGTTATGATCGTAAGGAAATGGCTGTTTTTAAGATGGTCAAAGAAGGTCTGTTTGGTGAAATTGTCAATTGCGAAGGCGGTTACAGACACGACCTTCGTGATGAAATTTCTCTCGGAAGAGAAAATATTCACGGCAGACTCTTTAACTTCCAGAACAGAAACGGCGAACTCTATCCGACACATCAGATCGGCCCGATCTCCAAGGTGCTCGGTATCAACCGCGGCAATCGTTATGTTTCTTTGGTTTCCGTTGCAAGCAAATCAAGAGGTCTCAATGAATGGATCGGTAAGAACAAGGGAACCGATTACGATCTTTACGGTTACGACTTTGCAGAAGGCGATGTTGTTACCACTATTCTCAAGTGTGCACACGGCGAAACGGTTACCATTTATCATGATTGCTGCCTGCCCAGACCGTATTCCAGAAACTATGTTGTGCAGGGAACAAAGGGTATCTTCATGGAAATCAGCGACCGCAATGCTTTACTTGCAGTGGAAGGTGTGACCGAAAGCACACATGAATGGGAACATCTCGACAAACATATTGATAAGCAGGATCATCCGTTGTGGTGTAAATACACCAAAGACGGCATCAAAGCAGGCCACGGTGGTATGGATTATCTTGTTCTTTCTGCATTTGTGGAAGCAGCAAGAGACAACCTTGTTCCTCCCATTGATGTGTATGATACCGCTACATGGATGGCTATAACTTGCCTTTCCGAGCAGTCTGTTGCAATGGACGGACATCCCGTTGCATTCCCTGACTTCACCAACGGTGCATGGATCGACCGTGAACCGTACAGAAGAGGCGTTTATTGCCTCGATGAAGTCTGTGATGATTTCTTTGTTGAAAAAGCGGAGGAGAACGAATGAGTTATTATATTGGTATTGATGGCGGCGGTACAAAAACGCAGTATGCACTGTTTGACGAAAACAGAAATATGCTTGATTCTGTCAAAACAGAAGGCAGCAACCATGAAAATCTTGAAGGTGCCATTCCTGCTGCTGCAGATATTATTATGAGCGGTGTGAATACACTTCTTGAAAAGAACTCTCTTACTATCGATGATATTACACACACATTGATGGCTCTTGCAGGTATTGACCATGTTTATCAGCATGATGAAATGCGTGTCGAACTTGACAAACGCGGAATGAAGAATTACTCCGTTTACAACGACGGTTTCATTGTTATCAAAGCAGGTTCCGACAACGGTATCGGTATCGGTTATAACTGCGGCACAGGTACCTGCTGTAACTCCGTTGATTGCGACGGTAAAATGCTGCAGGTTGGCGGTTTCGGTGAATTGTCGGGCGATATGGGCAACGGTCATTGGATCGCAACGCAGACATTCAGACTTATTTATGATGACATTTGCCTGAAAGCAAGAAAGACAATGCTTACTGATCTTGCAGTTAAGAATTTCGGCATTAAAGCCGAACGTGATGACCTGCTCAGTCTGATTGCCAAGTTAGAAGATGAAAATGAAATGGAAAATACAATCCGAACGCTGATTGACATTTTCTTTGAAGCTGTTGCTGCTAACGATGTACCTGCAATGAGTGTTATCAGTCAGATGGCTGAACGCGGTGCGGAATATATTCTTGCTCATGTCAAGAATTCTAACTTCAATATTGATCCGGTGAATGTTGTTCTTTCCGGATCCATTCACACAAAGCTTCCTTCTGAGATTTACAAGAATCTTCTTAAGGAACGCACGGAAGCACTCAGCGGCAGAAAGTTCAAATTTGTTTGCCTTGATGTTGCACCCGTAACAGGTTGTATCAACTGGATGCTTGAAGAAAATTTCGGAGGTTAAGAAAATGAAAGAAATCAATGTAACCGTAATCGGATCCGGCAGTACATATTGCCCCGAACTCGTTGACGGCTTTCTGAAAGCCGCCGATTCGCTGAAACTTAAAAGACTTGTTCTGATGGATATTGATGAAAGAAAACGTACCATCGTCGGCGGTCTTTGTGTTCGTATGCTTAAGCATGCCGGCTGCGATTGCGAGGTTGTTATGACCGATAACCTCGAAGAAGCCCTTGTCGGTGCTGATTTTGTTGTCACACAGATCCGTGTCGGTAAGCTGCCGGCCCGTCATCTTGACGAAACCATTCCGCTTAAATATAACCTCATCGGTCAGGAAACAACCGGTATCGGCGGTTTCTTCAAGGCTCTGCGTACCATTCCGGTTATGCAGAACATTGCAGATGCGATTGAACGCATCTGCCCCGATGCTTGGCTTATTAACTTCACAAATCCCTCCGGTATCGTTTCCGAATTTCTTATTAATCACACCAATGTTAAATCCATTGGTCTTTGCAATGTTCCCATCAATATGATTGATGATTGTAAAGAAGCTGCCGGTGATGATGCAGATATTGTATATCTTGGACTTAATCATCTCAGCTGGATTACTTCCGTCAAGAGCAACGGTGTAGAGCTTATTGACAAACTCTTTGATGAAGGCTTTGCACCTGCCGTTATGGCAAACATTCAGGATGACGGCTTCGATATCGAATGCCTGAAAGCAGCCGGCGGCATTCCGTCTTCCTATCTTCAGTATTATTACTGTCGTGATGCAAAGCTTGAACATCTTCTTGAAGGTGAAAAGTCCCGTGCAGAGGTCTGTATGGAAATCGAAGAAGACCTTCTGAAAATGTATGCAGACGAAAGCCTGATCGTCAAGCCTGCCTTGCTTGACAAACGCGGCGGACATAAGTATTCTCTTGCTGCTGTTTCTCTTATTGATTCCATTGCAAATGACAAACAGGACGTCCATGTTGTTAATATCCGCAACAACGGCACACTTGATTTTATGGCTGACGATGATATTGTTGAGATTGCTGCACACGTTGGTGCAAACGGATGCACGCCTGTCAGCATTCCTCATACTGATAACCGCCATATCATCGGTCTTATGCGTATCGTCAAGGAATACGAAAAACTGACCGTTGATGCAGCCATGAATGGTGATGATGAAGCTGCACTCAATGCACTGATGTTGCATCCCCTTGTTGGTGACTTCGCACGAGCAAAAGCTTGCTATGAAGAAATGAAAGAAGCTCACAAGGCTCATCTGCCCGAATTTTATAACTAAAGTAACAAATGCCGCAGATCCTCTTTCTGCGGCATTTAAAATAAGAGGTACATATGGAATATAATTGTCTGAAACTGAAAAAGAGTCTGCAAAGAGAAGTGCGGAAGTTTTCATTGTGTGACGGTCTTCCTGACACTTGTATTACCGATCTTTGTTTTGACGAAAACGGGATTCTTTATGTAGGAACCGCAAAAGGACTCGCATATTATTGTGATGATAAACTGAATGTTGTTGATAGCATTACTGCTGTCGATAAGCTATTTACCGATGCTGAAATAGTGTTTGTTTGTGTACAGAATCGAATAGTAGTTCTGCATGGCGGTAAAATTGTCAATGAATTTACATACGATCAGACCGTCCGCGGCATTGCAAAGGATCAGGCAGGCACAATCTGGATGATGACGGATAACAAGCTCTACAGATGGCAGAATGAAGCATTTGCTTATATCAATGATACCGAATTTGATGTGCAGTGTATTTCTGCTGCTGATCCGGGTGTTGTGTATGCCGCAGGAAAAGATGCACTGATGATTCTTCGCGGTAAGCGTTTTGAATGGGGAAATATTCTTCGCGGGCGTTCAAGGATGCCTGATGTTGATTTTTCCGCAATCAAGGCAGATACTTACGGACATTTGTGGTGTGCAGGGGAGGACGGCCTGTATATTTTTGACGGAAAAAGTGAATGGCTGACTCCTGCAAAGGTAAGAATGTTCCCGAAAACAAGGGTAACGGCTGTCGCATTTGATAATAACGGAAATCGTTATATCGGTACCGAAATCGGGCTTTATATGCAGACTGTCAACGGGCAGTCCTTTATGGGTGCAGACCGTTATCTGAATCATTCTTCTGTGACTTCTGTTGCGGTCAGTGATGACGGTAAAAAACTTTGGATCGGCACGAAAGACGGACTGAGCCTTGTGGAGTTTATTGAAATGTCCCTTTCCGAAAAAGCTGCATTGTTTGATGCGCATGTCCGTACGTATAATGTTCGTGAAGGGTATATTCTCGGCAGAGTGCACCTTGAAAACGGCGATTTGTCAACCGGCAGTGTGCAGATTACGGATAATGACGGTCTGTGGACATCCAAATATATTGTTTCGCAGTGTCTTCGATATGCTGTAACCGGTGACGAACAAGCCTTGCACAATGCACGCGAATCGCAGAAAGCCTTATTGAAACTTGAAAAAATTACGGGTATTCCCGGATTTACCGCAAGAGCTTACCGTCGCCCCGGTGAAGACCGTTACGGCAACGGTCACAGCGAATGGAGAAAAGCAAAGGACGAGATCAGTGAACTCGAATGGCGAGGTGAGACATCTTCCGATGAAATGGTCGGGCATTTCTATGCAGCAAGCTGGTATTATGACCTTTGTGCTGATGAAAATGAAAAGGAAGAAATTGCTGAATCCATTGCAGCCATTGCCGATCACATGATCGAAAATGAATTTCAGTTGATTGATGCCACAGGGGAGCCGACCACATGGGCACACTGGCATCCTGACGATCTGAATAATGATGATCGTTGGACTTGGGAAAAGGGAACAAACTCGCTTGAATTGCTTGCTTTTATGCGTGTAACCCACCACCTGACGGGAAATGTAAAATATCTTGATGTGTATTATAAACTCATTAAGAAATACCATTACGCCATGAATACAGTGCTTTATAAGCTGCATGATAATCATGCCTGCCATATTGATGATCGACTTGGTTTTTACAGTGTGCAGATGCTGTTGCGTTATGAAAATGATCCTGTACTTTGCAAGTATTATTTAATGGGACTTCGTCAGCATTTTGAAGACCAACGTATTGAAAGAAATCCGAGTTGGAATATTATTTTCGGTTCTCTGACAGGCGGTTTTTGCGATCTCGAAAATGCTGTGCGAACTTTGCAGGAATACCCGCTTGACTGTATTAATTATATGGTCAGAAACAGCGAACGACCGGACGTAGTCAAAGATGATGCACCATTGGAATTCGGCGGCAGGATACAGGCAAAGGATGCACTGCCTGCTGATGAGAGAACCTACGGCAGGCTCGGCAGCAATGCTTTTATATTGGATGGCGGTAATAACGTGTCATCACGCACACCAACAGATTGGTTGTTGCCTTATTGGATGGCAAGATATTACAACATGATTGAAGAGTAATACAATGAAAGAAGACTGCGGAAGTGATTCTCCGTAGTCTTCTTCATTCGCTTATTTTGTAATTTTTTTTATGATGCCGATTGTACTTGCTGTAAGTGCAGCTGCTGTTGTTGCAAGAAGAGTGTATTTGTATTTCTGAAGACCGTCAGCATCAAGAAGGTATCTGAGTTGTGACCAGAATCCGGTACCCATAATAGCATCATAGCTGAGGTGGTAAGTGTTGAAGTTTTCGGGATTGTCTTCATCGAGTTCAAAAATGCGGACACCTCGATTCTTGACACCATAACAACGCAATGATGCACAGGCTGTTTGAATCATACGAATACCGTTCCATGTACCGTCAAAACAGTTGGTATGGTCATGGCCTGCGACAATAGCCTTGATAGTACCGTCTTCTTTTACTGCATCAAAGAGTCCTGTGTTTTTGTCAAGCATACAAGGAAACTCACCAAGATCACCGACTGCAAGTGTCGGATTCAGTCGATAATATTTTTTTTCTTTGGTCTTGCTGTAAGTGTGATGATCGAGAACACCGCCGACGTGTGGAGGACACTCCTCAAGAAGATTTTCTTGTTCGGGAAGAGGAATATGAATAAATAGTAAACCCGGAACAGATGTTTTTGTTTGTTTTGCTTCATTGCTGAGTGATTTAAACCATTCGACAGCTTCAGGCTTTACATAAGAGTAAGTCTGCCCGTCAGTTTTGTCCTGCCAGGCTGAATCAAACAGCCAGAATCTGAAAATTTCCTTTGCTTTGTCAGAAGAATAGATCGGAAGATAACAAGTGCCGACTTCATGATTGCATTCGTTTGTTGTCGGCATTGCATTGTTCGGATAACTGCTGTAAATGGATGCAATTTCTTGTTTTGTCATTGCATTCATATCATCATGATTGCCGAATATGTAGACAAACGGGATTCCTCTTTTTTCAAGCGGTGCAAGAATATGATCAATGGCTTTGATCATTCTGCGTTTTTCACCATCATCTGTCTTTATGGTATGCCTGTTGCCGAATCTCGCATCCCGAAGATGATTGCCTAAAACGTTGTCACCCGTGAATACTACAAGGTCGGGTTTTACAGTATCATATGCTTTGTCAAGCATTGCTTTCATTGTGTGATTTGCAAATGAAAGATCCTGCGGATCACTGACTTGCATGACAGTCAGTTTTTTATTTTTGAAATGTATGATATTGTTCATAATACTAACAAAGGGCGATCAATATGATCGCCCATTCCTTTTATAAATTCAACAAATCGTCTTCGGAGATTACTTTGGTTCCGTTTGTCATAAAGATGTTCTTTGCAGTCTGAACATCCTTTTCAGCAGTACGGATTGCAATGTATGCGTAATCTCTATTGTTAGAAATAAATGCATATGTGTATTCTACGGATACTTGCGCATCAGCAAGAAGACGAAGTACCTTTGCAAGACCGCCCGGCTGATCAGGAACAGCAATGGCATATACATCAGTGATGCTGACAACGCAATTCTCATTGCGAAGAACCTGTGCAGCTTTGAATGTATCGTTGACGATCAGTCTGAGAATACCGAAATCCTGTGTTTCTGAAATTGAAAGAGCTCTGAGATCAATTTCGTTTGCTGCGAGAATATCAATTATGCGTGCGAGTGAACCCGACTTGTTTTCAACAAAAATAGAAAGTTGCTTAATAGTCATTTTTAATCCTCCTTGTTATAATTAATCGTGGAGCTTTCTGTTGTCAATGACTCTCTTTGCTTTGCCCTCGAAACGCGGAATGGAATTGGGAGCAACAAGTGTGACTTTTGCCTGAATACCAAGCAATTCGCGAATAGCGAGCTGAAGCTTCTTTTCATAGGAAGTCAATGCAGATGTGATGTCGCTGAAGATTTCAGCAGCAACTTCAACCTGCACTTCCAGCGTATCGCTGTTGTTGACACGATCAACGATGAGAAGATAATTGGGTGCATAACCTTGTTCAAGCAAAACAGTTTCAATCTGGGACGGGAAAACGTTAACACCACGGATAATGAGCATATCGTCAGTTCTGCCGAGGATTTTGCTCATACGAGCAAATGTTCTGCCGCACTTGCATTTTTCATGGGTAATATAACCCAAGTCCTTCGTTCTGTATCTGATAACAGGGAAGGCTTCTTTCGTGATACAGGTAAATACGATTTCACCAATTGTGCCGTCTGCAACAGGCTCAAAGGTTTCAGGATCAAGCACTTCAATGATGAAATGGTCTTCATTGACGTGCATACCACACTGATGTTCACAGGTAAAGGAAACACCAGGGCCCATGACTTCGGTAAGGCCGTAAATATCATATGCCTTGATTTTGAGCTTATCTTCAATGTATTCACGCATTTCTTCGGTCCAGGGTTCAGCACCGAAAATACCTGCTTTGAGCGGTAATTTGGAAGCATCAATGCCTGCTTGTTCAACAGCTTCTGCAATAGTCATTGCATAAGAAGGTGTGCAGCAAAGGATTGTTGAGCCAAAGTCTTCAAGAATGGTTACCTGACGTTTTGTCTGACCTGCAGAAACAGGAATAGCAGTAGCACCAATCTGTTCAGCACCGTAATGTACCCCAAAACCGCCTGTAAACAAACCATAACCGTAAGACACATGGACAAAGTCATTCTCATCGCCGCCTGCAGCAACAAGAGCTCTGGCGCAGATTTCGCCCCATACATGTAAGTCATTCTTTGTGTAACCGACGACAACCTGTTTTCCGGTTGTACCGCTTGAAGCATGAAGTTCAACAACTTCGTTCATGGGGACAGCAAACATGCCGTAAGGATAGGTATCACGCAAATCCTGCTTTGTGGTAAACGGCAGCTTTGTGATATCCTTGATGCTTTTGATGTCCTCGGGTTTTACACCGGCTTCATCCATGCGCTGACGATACATCGGAACATTTTCGTACACTCTTTTTACAGTAGCAACGAGACGTTCACTTTGTAACGCACTGATTGCTTCAAGAGAAGCGGTTTCAATTTCTTCTTGCCAGTATTTCTTTTTCATAATACATTGTTCCTTAAACTTTAAAATTAAGCGTTGTATCCAAGTGCAAACGCTTTTTTATTTAATTCAATAAATTTGGGTGCGACAAGACTTTCGATCTGTTCGATCCATTTCTCATATTCAATATGAAAATATTTTACGAGTCTGCCCATGAGCACAATGTTTACAGCCTTTGAAGAACCTGCTTCATTTGCAAGTGAAAGAGCATCAAGTCCATCTATGAATGCACCTTGTGATGCAATCTCATCAAGAATACCGTGAGGATATTCAGCAGCACCAGTGATAACAGGCATCGGGTCAATTTCCTGTGTGTTTACAATGATTTTACCGTCTTTTTTAAGACATTTTGCCCATCTGGCAGCTTCGAGTTTTTCAAAGGAAAGGATAAAGTCTGCTTCACCGTCTTCAATAATGGGAGAATTAACCTTATCACCAAAACGGACATAGGTTACAACAGAACCACCTCTTTGGCTCATGCCGTGAACTTCCGAAACTTTGACATCATATCCTTCATTTACAAGGAGATTGCCGAGCAAACGGCTTGCAAGAAGCGAGCCTTGACCGCCAACACCAACGATCATAATACTTGTTGTATTCATCTTCAGACCTCCTTATTCAATGGCATCAAATGCGCAAAGTTGCGTGCAGACACCGCAGCCGACACAAAGCGTAGCATCAATATGAGCTTTGCCGTCAGTGATGCTGATAGCAGGACAGCCGATCTTCATGCACATTTTGCAGGTTCTGCATTTGTCTTTGTTTACAGTAACGGCAGGTTTAGCCTTAACGCTCTTCAAAAGAACACAAGGACGTCTTGAAATAATAACGGAAGGCTCTTCTGCAGCAAGTTCCTCTTTGATAGCTGCATCGCATTCTTTGAGATTGTAAGGATCAACAACACGTACGCGGTTAATGCCCACAGCATGGCAAAGAGTTTCAAGATCAATTTTTGATGCAGGATCTCCTTTGATATTGTAACCGGTTGTGGGATTGTGCTGATGGCCGGTCATGCCTGTGATGGAGTTATCCAGAATGATGACAAGTGAGTGCGAATTGTTGTAAGCGATGTTTACAAGACCGGTGATTCCTGAATGCATAAACGTTGAGTCACCGATGACTGCACAGGTTTTCATTTTCTCATCACCGAGTGCTTTGTTGAAACCGTGAAGTCCGGAAACGGAAGCACCCATACAAAGAACAGCATCGAGTGCATCAAGCGGTTTCTGCGCACCGAGTGTATAGCATCCGATATCACCCATTACGGTCACTTTGTTTTTTGAGAGCGTGTAGAAGAGACCTCTGTGCGGACAACCTGCACACATGACAGGAGGACGTACGGGGATTGCGGTTTCAGCAGTAAAACTCTGTTCTTTTTCAATGCCGAATGCAGCCGCAATGATCTTCTGAGAATATTCACCAACAGGCGGGAACAGGTTCTTGCCGTCGCATTCAATGCCGATATTGCGGCAATGCGTTTCTATAATGCCGTCGAGTTCTTCAATAACCACAAGTCTGTCAACTTTTGCAGCAAAATCTTTGATCAGCTTTGTCGGCAGCGGATTGATAAGTCCTATCTTAAGAACGCTGACACTGTCCCCGAACACTTCTTTGACATACTGATAGCATGTGCCGGATGTAATGATACCAATCTGAGTGTCATTCATTTCAACCTTGTTAAAAGGACAATCCTCTGCAAAAGCAGCAAGCTTTGCAGTGCGTTCCTCGACAAAGGGATGACGTAATTTTGCATAAGCAGGCATCATGATATTCTTGGCAGGATTCTTTTTGTATTCTGCACGTGGAATGTCATTGCGTTCGCCTGTTTCAACTATGCTCTGTGAATGGGCAATGCGAGTGCACATTCTCAGAATAACAGGTGTATCAAACTGTTCAGAAAGCTCAAATGCAGCTTTTGCAAATGCAAGACTTTCAGACGAATCTGCAGGTTCGAGCATCGGAACTTTTGCAGCAATTGCATAATGACGGGAGTCCTGCTCATTTTGAGAGGAATGCATTCCCGGGTCATCAGCAACACAGACAAGAAGTCCGCCGTTGACACCTGTGTATGAGAGAGTGAAAAGGGGGTCAGCTGCTACGTTAAGACCGACATGTTTCATTGTGCAGGCGCTGCGAACACCTGCAAGCGAAGCACCGAAAGCAGCTTCCATTGCAACTTTTTCGTTGGGTGCCCACTCACAATGAATTTCGTCATATTTTGCAGAGAATTCAGTAATCTCAGTTGAAGGAGTACCCGGATAGCTTGAGACTACCTTGACCCCTGCTTCATAAATTCCTCTGGCAACTGCTTCGTTGCCGATCATAAGTTTTTTCATAACTCACCTTAATTAAAATATTATACATTAATTATAAGACGAAGCAAGCACAATGTCAATATAATAATTAAGAATTATTAAGGTTGATTTTTCAATCGTTCAACCGCATCTTCACGCATTTTGTATTTCAGGATCTTACCGGCGACATTCATCGGGAAGTCGTTCATGAAATGCACATAACGCGGCACTTTATGCTTTGCCATGTGTGCATCAACAAACTTTTTCATTTCATCCTCCGTGCAGGTTTCACCTTTGCGAAGAATAACACAAGCCATGATTTCTTCACCGAATCGCGGATCGGGAATGCCGATAACCTGCACATCGTGCACCTTAGGGTTGGTAAGAATCAGTTCTTCGATTTCTCTCGGATAGATGTTTTCACCACCGCGGATGATCATATCTTTCAGTCGTCCTGTAACTTTATAATAACCTCTTTCATCTCTGCAGCAAAGGTCACCCGAATGCAGCCAACCGTCTTTGTCGATTGCTTCGGCAGTTGCTTTCGGCATTTTGTAGTAGCCTTTCATAACATTGTAGCCGCGCACAACAAACTCGCCGTTGACTCCGTCGGGTACATCTTCACCCGTTGCAGGGTCAATATTTTTGCATTCGATATAGGGGAATGCCTTACCGACAGTTTCCACGCGGTCATCAAGCGATTCCGTGACTTCACCCATTGTGCATCCCGGGGAAGCTTCCGTGAGGCCGTATACACTGAGAATGCCGGTCATATTCATTTCGGCAGCTGCTTTGCGCATGAGTTCCGGCGGACAGTTTGCACCTGCCATAATACCTGTGCGCATGTACGAAAAATCGGTCTTTGCGAAATCAGGATGTGTGAACATCAGGTTGAACATGGTAGGAACACCGTGGAATACGGTGATTCGTTCATTGTTGATACATGCAAGAGAAGACTTCGGAGAAAAGTAGGGAATTGGCATCATGGTAACTCCGTGCGTTACGGATGCCGTCATAGCAAGTACCATGCCGAAGCAATGCACCATCGGAACCTGGATCATCATGCGGTCAGCGGTGGAAAGGTCCATTCTGTCGCCGATGCACTTGCCGTCGTTGATGATGTTGTAATGTGTCAACATGACACCCTTGGGGAAGCCTGTTGTGCCTGAAGTGTACTGCATATTGCAAACATCGTGAATGTCCGTTGCTGCTGCAAGGCGGTTGACTTCGTCCTGGCTGACAAGATCGGCTCTTGCGAGTGCTTCATTCCACTCAAGACAGCCTTTCATCCTGAAGCCGATTGTGATAACATTGCGCAGGAAGGGGAGTCTTGCCGAATGCATTTTTTCACCGGGCTTCAGGTTTTCAAGCTCGGGACACAGCTCCTGAATGATCTCTTTGTAGTTGGAGTCTTTAAAGCCGTCGATCATGATAAGCGTGTGTGTGTCTGATTGACGAAGAATATATTCCGCTTCGTGTATTTTGTAGGCAGTATTCATCGGAATCAGAACCGCACCGATTTTGGTAACAGCCCAGAAAGCAATGTACCATTGCGGCAGATTTGTAGCCCAAGCGGTAACATGTGTGCCGGGCTTGACACCCATTGAAATCAGAACGCGGCAGAATTCATCCACATCGTCACGGAACTGTGCATAGGTTCTTGTATAATCAAGGGTTGTAAATTTGAACATATACTGGTCGGGGAATTCTTCGACCATTTTGTCAAGAAGCTGCGGGAATGTGATATTGACAAGCGATTCTTTTTTCCACACAAATTTGCCGGTATGAGTCATGTTGTCATACAGATGGCTTTTGATCTTGCGTTCCTGTTCAAACAAGCTCATGTAGCTGACAAAGTGAGAGAAAATCACGGACGGATCCTGCAGATCAGGCATCCATTCGGGATCCCATTCAAGGGAAATAAAGCCTGCATAGTTGAGGGTTCGCAGCGCATTGTGAATTTCGTCTACAGGCAGTGTGCCTTCGCCGATCAGGCAGTATTGCAGACCGTCATCCGTGATTTCGGAGTCTTTGAAATGCACATGCTTGATGTATGCACCGAGATTTGTTACCGTCTGATCAGGTGCTTCTTTTGCATCGCGGAATGTATGATGAACGTCCCACAGAACAGCAAGATTGTCACAGGCAAATCTGTTGAGCAGATTGCAAAGCTTCTTTGTGTCTGAGTAAATGCCTGCAGTTTCCATAAGCAGGGTGATATTGGATTCCTCTGCCATGGGAACGGCTTTTGTAAGATATTCAAATACTGCATCATCTACCGTTGTGTCGCTTTGTACGGACGGTGCGTGAATGCGTATATAAGGGACTTTCAATGCCTTGGCATAAGCAATGCAAGAAGCGGTTTCCTTTATATTTTCATCCAGTTTTTCTGCTTTGCCGATATCACAAAGAGCATCAATGCAGGGAATGCTCAATTTATTTTCAATCAGATTGCGAACGGTTGCCGCAGACATTTCAAGATTTGCGGGACCTGTTTTTTCGTTGAATGCGGGTGCGTTTATATCATGAATCTCAATGCCGGAAAAACCTGCTTCCACGGCTTCGCAAATAAATTCCTGCCATGTTGTGTTCTTCCAACCTTTGGTTGAAAAAGAAAGTTTCATCAGTTTTTTTCCTCCTCGTAAACGATCTTATTGAGAGCGTTGAGATATGCTTGCACGGAAGCACCGACTATATCGGTCGAAATACCGTTGCCGGAATACAGCTTGCCGTTTGCACGAAGACGGATAATTGCATTACCGACGGAGTCGCGTCCTTCCGTGATGGAGCGGATGCGGAAATCGTCAAGCTCATAGTGTACACCGATGATCTGCTCAATGGCCATGAAAGCGGCATCGATCGGGCCGTCACCCATGCTGATGCCTTGCAGAACAGTACCGTTTTTTTCGATCTGTACGGTGGCGGTCGAGATAATATCACTGCCGGAATTGCTGACAAAGCTCTTCATTCGATATACAGGCGGCACCTGCATTGCGGAAGAAGCAACAATAGCGTCAAGCTCTTTGAGAGAAACATTCTTCTTTGCAGCAACAGTTTTGAATGCTTCAAACACTTTTGCATTGTCATCGTCCGAAAGGTCATAGCCGAGCTTCTTGACAGCCTTTGCAACAGCAGCAGCATCGTCAGAATTGGTGAGCAGAACACCGTTTGCGAAAATGTCGTTTTCTTCTGTTCTGACTGTCTGTTCCTGTCTGTGACGAATAAAATCGATGATCTGCTTCTCTGTTCTTTGCAAACCGGTATGATCAAGACCGCTTGTAACTGCACACGAGTCACCTCTGAGTCTGAACAGCTGTGCAACTGCCGAAAGAGCAGGTGCATCAAATCCTGCAACGGCAGTTTTGATTTCGTCCGCTCCGGTGCGCACGCTTGCGGCCGTGCAGGCACAAGCCATGTCCATTGCATTGGAGCAACGAATGCCGAGTGCAATGCCTTCGGGAAGATTGACACCAGCAATAAATGCAGCAAATTCGTCAGGAAGCATCGTGCCTGCGGTGTCGCAGAGTGTTACGGTTTTTGCGCCTGCCGCAACCGCCTTTTCAATGGCGGCTGTAAGAAAATCAGCTTCACTGCGGGTTGCATCTTCTGCAACGAATTCAACATCATTGCAAAGAGAAGCACATTTTGCAACCAGTTCACCGATCATTTCCAGAACGGCACTGCTTTTTTTGTGGCAAAAATATTCCATCTGCACAGGGGAAACAGGCACACAGACCTGCAATCTTGCCTTTGCGGCATTTTTCATAGAGCTCCATGCAAGGTCGATTTCTTCAGCGGAATGACCGACCGGAAGAACAACACATGCCTTGCGGATGACTGCACAGACAGTCTTAATAAGAAGTGTATCTGTTTTTACATCATAAATTGCAGGCAGTTCAATATAGTCAACACCCGCTTTTTCCAATAGCTTGGCGACTTCCGTCTTTTCGCGGAATGTGAGATTGATGTCTCTTCTTCCGGATGCGGCTTTAAGTGTTTCGTCTGCAATTCTGATTCTTTTCATCGGTTTGAACTCCTTTTGCTAAAATAAAAAATCCCCGAGGTAAAAAACCTCAGGGACGAATAAAAATCCGCGGTACCACCCTAATTACCGTTCTTATTCAACGGTCACTCACAAGACTCTATCAAGCCTTCCGCCATGATAACGGGACGATCCGCAATTCCTTATGCACTCCGACGGAGGGTTAGGGAATTGAGCTCCGGAACGAGACCGGTTCAGTACTTCAATGTTGACTCGCAGCATCCGTCAACTCTCTGAAAGATCCGTACTGGCCGTAATTCCTTCACAGCCTTTATTTGTTGCTTGGAATTATAGCACATTAACTTCGTGAAGTCAAGCATTTTTTCTTGACATTTTTCATCGGATATGGTATCATCCATGTTATTATGGAATTTGTATGCGCACATATTATTTGTTAAATGTGATGCGTATTTTTTGGAGGTAAATATGTACGACAAAGTGTCCACAGAACTCAACTTTGTTGAGCGTGAAAAAAGAACAGAAGCGTTCTGGCGAGAGAGAGATATTTTCCGTAAGAGCACCGAAATGAGAAAGGGTTGCGGCTCGTATGTATTTTATGACGGACCGCCTACAGCAAACGGCAAACCGCATATCGGTCACGTTCTGACCCGCGTTATCAAGGATATGATTCCGCGTTATCATACTATGAAGGGTGCTATGGTACCGCGTAAAGCAGGTTGGGATACCCACGGTCTGCCTGTTGAATTGGAAGTTGAAAAAATGCTCGGTATCGACGGCAAAGAACAGATTGAAAACTACGGTATTGCTCCTTTCATTGAAAAATGCAAGGAAAGTGTGTGGAAATACAAGGGCATGTGGGAAGATTTCTCGGGCACAGTCGGTTTCTGGGCAGATATGGATAACCCCTATGTCACTTATCATGATTCCTACATTGAGTCCGAATGGTGGGCACTTCGTCAGATCTGGGACAAGGGCCTGCTTTACAAGGGCTTCAAGGTTGTTCCTTATTGCCCGCGTTGCGGCACTCCGCTGTCTTCTCACGAAGTAGCACAGGGCTATAAGGATGTCAAGGAACGCTCCGCAGTTGTCCGTTTCAAGGTCATGGATGAGGATGCTTACATCCTTGCATGGACAACCACACCCTGGACTCTGCCCTCCAACGTCGCACTTTGCGTGCATCCCGAGTATGATTATGTAAAGATCCGCAATGGTGAATTTGTTTACTATCTCGCAGAAGGTCTTCTGAGCGTTATCGAGGGTGATTATGAGATCCTCGAACGCATGAAGGGTAAGGATCTTGAATATAAAAAATACATGCCTCTGTTTGATTTCATCGAACGCCGTGACGATGCTTATTTTGTCTGCTGTGACGAATATGTTACACTTACAGACGGTACCGGTGTTGTTCACCTTGCTCCTGCATTCGGTGAAGATGATAACCGTGTCGGCAGACGCTATAAGCTTCCCTTTGTGCAGCTTGTTGATGCAAAGGGCTGCATGACCAAGGAAACTCCCTGGGAAGGTGTATTCTGCAAGGATGCAGACAAACAGGTTCTTATTTATCTTGAAACCGTCGGCAGACTTTTCTCTGCTCCCGTTTTTGAGCACAGCTATCCGCACTGCTGGCGCTGTGACACACCCCTTATTTACTACGCCCGTGAGAGCTGGTATATCGAAATGTCTGCTGTCAGAGATCGTCTGATTGCAAACAACAAGACCATCAACTGGATCCCCGAAAGCATCGGAACAGGCCGTTTCGGTGACTGGCTTGAAAACGTGCAGGATTGGGCGCTTTCCAGAAACCGTTACTGGGGTACTCCTCTTAACATCTGGGAATGCGGTTGCGGTCACAGACATTGTATCGGCAGCGTGGAAGAACTCAGGTCCATGTCTGACAACTGTCCCGAAAACATTGAACTTCATCGTCCTTATATTGATGCTGTCACCATCCGCTGCCCCGAATGCGGAAAAGAAATGAAGCGTGTTCCCGAAGTTATCGACTGTTGGTTTGACTCGGGTGCCATGCCGTTTGCACAGCATCACTATCCGTTTGAGAATAAAGACCTGTTTGAACAGCAGTTCCCGGCAGACTTTATTTCCGAAGCGGTTGACCAGACAAGAGGATGGTTCTATTCTCTGCTTGCCATTTCCACCCTGCTGTTTGACAAGGCTCCTTATAAGAATGTTATCGTTCTCGGTCTTGTGCAGGACGAAAACGGTCAGAAAATGTCCAAGTCCAAGGGCAATGCAGTTGACCCGTTTGATGCACTCGAAAAATTCGGTGCGGATGCCATCCGTTGGTATTTCTACACAAACTCTGCTCCCTGGCTTCCTAACCGTTTCTATGACAAGGCTGTTCTTGAAGGACAGAGAAAGTTCATGGGTACGCTTTGGAATACCTATGCTTTCTATGTGCTTTATGCCAATATCGACAACTTTGATCCCTCGAAGTATGAGCTTGATCTTTCCAAGTTGAGCGTCATCGACAAATGGCTGCTTTCCAGACTGAATTCCACGGTTGCTGAAGTGGATAAACAGCTTGGCAATTATGCAATTCCCGAAGCTGCACGTGCACTCGACAGCTTTGTTGACGAAATGAGCAACTGGTATGTCCGCCGTTGCCGTGAACGCTTCTGGTCCAAGGAAATGACACAGGACAAGATCAACGCTTACATGACTCTTTACACTGCCCTTGTCACCATCAGCAAGGCTGCTGCTCCCATGATTCCGTTCATGACGGAAGAAATCTACCGCAACCTTGTCTGCAACATTTATAAAGATGCGCCCGAAAGCATCCATCTTTGTGATTTCCCGACTGTGGATGAAAAGTTCATCGACAAGGATCTCGAAAAAGCAATGGATCTCGTTCTGCAGATCGTTGTTCTCGGCAGAAGCGCAAGAAACGGTGCTAACCGCAAGAACAGACAGCCTTTAGCTCTGCTTTCCGTTGCCTGCAACGAAACTCTGGATGAAACTTATCTTGAAATCATCCGTGATGAACTCAATGTCAAGACCGTTGAATTTATTGACGATGCTGACGGACTTCTGACCTATGCTTTCAAGCCGCAGCTCAAGACCGTCGGCCCGAAATACGGCAGACAGCTTAATGACATCCGCAATGCCCTTGCTACCATTGACGGCAATGCTGCAAAGCGTGAACTCGATGCAAATGGCATGATCGTCCTCGATCTTGCAAGCGGCAAGGTCGAACTTACCGTGGATGATCTTCTCATTTCCTGCTCTCAGAAGGAAGGAACCTTCTCTCTGTCTGACAACGGTGTTACGGTGTCTCTTGATACAAATCTTACCGATGCACTCATCGAAGAAGGTCATGTCAACGAAATCATCAGCAAGGTGCAGACCATGCGTAAGGAAGCAGGCTTTGAAGTAACCGATCACATCCGCGTTACCTTTGAAGCAAGCGAATCCATGACCGCACTGCTTCTTGATAACACCGACCGTATTGCAAAGGTCGCTCTTGCAGATTCCGTTGCAGCAGAATCTCCTGCAGGTTATGTCAAGGCATGGGATATCAACGGCGAAGAAATCAATTTCGGTGTTGAAAAAATCTGAATTCATTAAAAACAGGGGATGTCTTATGCATCCCCTCACTTTTTTAGGAGGATATTATGGCTGAATTTACCCCGATTTTCAGAATGATTGTTACAAGTGATATTCATATTCAGAAGGATGATTATCAGATTGATCGTTACAGAAAAGGCATGAAATTTGCTTATGAATATGCAAAAGCGCAGCCTTATAATAAGATTGACGCATTCTTTGCTGTCGGTGACTTTGCTAACAGTGGCTCTGAATGGGAAATGCTGACTTTCCGTGATCTGATGGATGAATGCCTTTCTCCCGAAACCGAAAGAACGCTCATGCTTGCAAGCCACGAATTCAAAACCGACGGTCAGCAGGGTGCTTATGACAGATTGCAGTCCATTTACGGCATGGTAGGGGATACCCACAAGGTTTTTAAAGGTTTTCACTGCATCTCTGTTTCCACCGAGGACGGCTGCCGTTTCAGAGAAGGTAAGCAGAACTGGCTGCGTGAGGAACTGCAAAAAGCAGCTGCAGACGATCCGAAAAAGCCCATCTTTGTGTTCCAGCATCCGCATATCACCGATACCGTTGCAGGCTCCATCAACTGGGGTGAAGATGACCTCACTGCGATTATGATGGATTATCCGCAGATCATTGACTTTTCCGGCCATTCCCATGCTCCGATCAACGATCCGAGAAGTATTCATCAGCGTCATTTTACCTGCCTTGGCACAGGTTCCTTCAGCTATTTTGAACTCGATGAGTTTGACAAAATCTATGGTACCGTACCGCCCGATTGTGACGATCAGGCACAGTTCCTGATTGTTGAAGCAGATGCAAACGGTGCCGTTCTTGTCAAGTGTGTTGATGCGTTGACTGATCAGTTCTTCCCCTGTGACCGCTTTATTGAAACTGCATGGGAACCGACTTCGTTTATCTATACGGATGACCGATATAAAACAACCGTAAAGCCATATTTTACCGATGATGCAAAGGTGGAATACGAAAAAACAGAAGACGGATTGACCATCCGCTTCACGCAGGCACAGATTGACGAAGATATGATCGATGACTACATCATCCGTCTTCGTAATAAAAAAGACGGCACTGTTGCAAAACAGGCCGCTGTATGGTCGCATTATTATTTATATTGTATGCCCGAAACCTGCGAAGTCACATTTAAAGATGTCTGTGCAGGGGAGTATATGGTTGAAATTTTTGCACAGGGTTTCTGGAAAAACCGCAGCGAGAAACCGCTTGCCGCAGAAATTACTGTTGATTGAAGAATGTGATAATTTCTTCTTTCGTCGCTTTGAAAGAACCCTGAATCATGGTCGGCTGTCCGCCGCCTCTGCCGTTGAGTGCTGTGTTGATTTCCTTTGATTTTTCACGCAGATTTACTGTTTGTGAACCAATGATATAGGCATATCCGTTTTCGTCATTGCCGCTGCACACGCACATCATTTGTCCGCATTTCGGCAGGCACAGATTGCAAAGCGAACGCATTTCATCCGTTTTTGCATCTTCCATGAAAATAACCGCACAACCGTCTGTTTGTTCGAGTCCGTCGGCAAGCAGACGGTTTATTTTTGTCTGCAATGCCGTTATTTCTCGCTTGAGTGAAACAATATCCTCCTGCAGTTTTTCAACTCCCAGCGGGGTTTCAACTGCTCTTGCAGACAGCAATGCCGAAACCTTACGGTTGCAATTATAATGTGTTCTAAGATGCTCAAAAGCATCCAAGCCGCAAATAAGTGTAATGCGTGTACCGCCTCTGTGCGGCATGCAATCAAGCACTTTCA
The DNA here is from genome assembly GCA_017435865.1 of Clostridia bacterium. GTDB lineage: Bacteria > Bacillota > Clostridia > Oscillospirales > Acutalibacteraceae > RUG806. Next base: position 180,418 of record JAFSEF010000101.1, on the reverse strand, counting down.
GCAGACCGACTTCGCCTGTCGACTCTACGTGCGGTGCACAGCAAGCACAAAGGTCAATGCCTTCAATATTAACAAGACGAACATCTTGAGTCAATTCTAACTTGGAACGGTAGTCAAGGGATTCAAGCTCTTCCGATGTTGGGAAAATGCAATTCACGGCTACATTATTTGTAATTACGCGGTTGCATTCATCTTCAATTTCTTTGAGCTGATCTGCATTCAGGACTCCGTCAAAGTCGACTGTCATGCAATCTTCTGCCATGTGAAAACCGACATTTGTATATCCGTATGCGGCATGCACAACACCTGAAAACACGTGTTCTCCTGTGTGATTCTGCATTCTGCGGAAACGTTGTTCTTCATTGAGTGCACCATGCACGGACGCTCCAACAGTCAGCGGTTTGTCGGTCATGTGGGTGATTACGCCGTTTTTCTCTTGCACATCCAACACATTGACTTCGTCAAGAGTTCCCGTGTCTGCTTTTTGACCTCCTCCTTCAGGGAAGAATGCTGTTTTGTCAAGAATGCATAAATATTGGTCTCCCTTTTCCTCACAGGAAAGCACGGTTGCTGTGAATGTATATAATTTGCTGTTTTGATAATAAAGTTTTTCTGTCATTGTTTTTCACCTGTTGACATAAAAAGTTTTTTGCGTTAAAATAATGCGCGGTGATGAATTGTGAGAATGAGAAGAATCAAAAACCACGACGAAAGAAAAGAAGCCTGTCTGTCCCGTATGCTCTATGTTGCTAAGACAGACGAGGATTACAGAGAAATTGTAAAAAGAAAAGAACTGCTCGATTATAAAGCCATATTCGGCAATGACAACCCTGTTGAGCTTGAAATCGGCTGTGGTAAGGGAAGATTTGTGCTCGAGCTTGCAAAACGCAATCCGGATGTCAATTACCTTGCAGTCGAAGTCAACAGCAATGTTATTATCGAAGCCTGCGAAGCGGTTATGGAAGAAAATGTGCCGAATATCTTTTTTATGCGTTGCGGTGCGGAATTGCTTGAAAAATACATCCCTGCAGGCAGTATTCAGCGCATTTATCTCAATCATTCTTGTCCGTTCCCTAAAAATCGTTATGAAAACAGAAGACTCACGAATCTGAAATTCATGCCGATCTATTCCCATTGCCTTGTTGCTAACGGTGAAATTCATCAGAAAACTGACAATATGCACTTCTTTGAATATTCCATTGAGCAGTTTTCGGCTTACGGTGCGAAGCTTAAAAACATTTCACTCGATCTGCATAATGCAGGATTTGAAGACAATATCATAACCGAATATGAAGCCAAATTCCTACGTAAAAATATGCCGATCTATCGCCTGGAAGCCGTGTTTAATCACAATACCTGAAAAATATAAAACTTCAAATACGAGGTCTCCGGTACACCCCACAGAATGGGATGGTCGGGGGCCTGTTGTCTTGCCTCAACCTGCAAAAGCGAAACATTTGCATCGTGTGCCGCTTCTCTGAGCATTTTGCAGAACAGATCCTCCGGCATAAAGTGTGAGCATGAGCAGGTTGCAAGATAGCCGCCGCGGGGAAGCAGATGCATGGCCCTGCGGTTGATTTCCTTGTAACCTCTGAATGCACTCTGCACGGTTGAACCGCTTTTTGTAAAAGCAGGCGGGTCGAGAATAATATAATCAAACGGTTTCTTCTTCTCATTATCCAAGGCGGTGAGATAGTCAAAAACGTCCACTGTTTGTGTTTGCATATTAGTGAAGCCGTTGAGTGCAATGTTTCTGTTTGCCGATGCAATGGCATCAGCTGAAATGTCCAGTGCAGTAACACTTTGAGCACCCGCTTTTGCACAATTGAGAGCAAAAGAACCTGTGTGAGTAAAACAATCCAGCACATTTTTGCCCGGTGCAATTTTTGAAGCGGCAAGACGGTTGTATTTCTGGTCGAGGAAAAAGCCGGTCTTCTGGCCGTTTTCAAAATCGACTTCATATTTAACACCGTTTTCATTGATGATGACGGTGTTGTTTTCTTTTTGTGTCAGATCATCCGCTTCAAAATAACCTTTGCTGAGGGGGAGACCTTCTTTTTCTCGCACGGCAACATCGTTTCTTTCAAAAATGGCAGAAACGGTGAATCCTGCATTGCGAAGCTCTGTTTTCAGTGCGTTGAACAGAATTGGTTTTCTCAGCTCCATTCCGTAGGACATTGTCTGCGTTACAAGTACATCTCCGAATTTATCGCAAATAAAACCGGGAAGACCGTCTGAATCTCCGAAGATCACGCGGAAGCAGTCTGTATCATTTCCCATTACAGATAAACGGTATTGCAATGCATACCGCACTCTGCGTTGAAAAAATGCATCATCAAAACGGTCATTTGCATTTTTAGAAAGAATACGCACCAGAATTTTGGAATTTTCATTATAAAGTCCTGAGCCGAGATAAGTGCCTTTTTCCGTGACGGCATCCACAATATCACCGTTTTTTACTTCGCCGATCACACTGAGTGTGTCGGAGCCGTAGATCCATGGATGACCGTTCTGAACTTGGAAAGTTCCTTTTTTATTAACTGTTACGATCGGATAGTTTCTGTTACTTTTCATTTTTTGATTGCCTGTCTGCTGCCTGTTACGGAAGCCTGTGCTGTCAATGTGCCTTCATCATCCGTAATGTCGATGCGATAAAAACAGATGTTATTGCCGATCTTCAACGGAACTGCAGTTGCGTGAAGTGTTCCTGTGCGGGTTGCACGCAGAAATGTGATGTTGCATTCAAACGACATGGCGATATATTCACCCGAGTTGTTTGCGGCTGCCGCAAAGCACAGATCGGCAAGTGTGAAAATAGCACCGCCCATTACCGTGCCGTAAGCATTCAGGTGGTAAGGTTTTATTTGCATGGAGCAAACAGCTGTGTCAGGGCCGATTTCATCAATTGTAATACCGGTCTGTTCGGTTGCATAGCGGTCTTTTGCCATGATCATTCTGATTTGTTCAAGAGTCAACATGATTTTTCACCTCAAAGAAATGTAAGCGCCGCAAAGAAGCGACGCTTATTGAAATTTTTATTCGCAGTAGTTGTAACCGTATTCAATACCCTTCAGGTTACCGGCAATCAGATGTTGCTTTGTGGGCGGAACGATTTTTTCGATAACCTTTTCAGCAAGCTCATAGGGCATAACATTGCTCGTCTTCAGCAAGTATCCGAGCATGATCATATTTGCGGAAAGACCTGTGACACGCGCAAGCTTGGTTGCAGGAATGTAGAAAGCCTTAACATCTTCTCTTTCGATCTTTCTCTCAATCAGTGAAGAGTCAATGTAAATGCTGCCGTCTTTTTCAACAGCACCTTCAAACTTGTCAAGAGAGGGCAGGTTGAGGGCAATGAGAATGTCGGGATGGTCAACAACGGGTGAGCCGATGGGTTCATCACTCAGTGTAACACCGCAGTTGGATGTGCCGCCGCGGACTTCAGGACCGTAGCTGGGCATCCAGCAAACTTCACGGTCTTCAATAAGACCTGCATAAGCCAAGAATTTACCGATGAACAGAACACCCTGGCCGCCGAAACCTGCAATGAGGAGTTTTGTTGTCATGATTATTCTTCCTCCTTTGCAAATCTGTCCTTGTAGACACCGAGCGGATAGTAGGGAATAACGGTGTTTTCAAGTCTTTCAAGAGCTTTTGTGGGTTCAAGAGCCCAGTAAGTCGGGCAAGCGGAAAGAACTTCAATAAGAGAGAAGCCTTTGCCTTCAAGCTGATTCTGGAAAGCTTTCTTGATGGCCTTCTTTGCGTTCTTGATGTTCTTTACGTTGTTGACAGCTACTCTTTCAAGATAGCTTGCACCGTCAAGCTGTGACAGCATTTCAACAACTTTTACAGGATAGCCGACAGTTTGTGTATCTCTGCCGTAGGGAGATGTCTGTGTGACCTGACCGGGCAGGGAAGTCGGAGCCATCTGACCGCCTGTCATGCCATAGATACCGTTGTTTACGAAAATGATGGTGATGTTTTCGTTTCTTGCAGCAGCATGAACGGTTTCACAAGTACCGATGGAGGCAAGGTCGCCGTCACCCTGATAGGTGAAAACGATTTTATCGGGATCAGCTCTTTTTACACCGGTAGCAACTGCGGGTGCTCTGCCGTGTGCGGCTTCGACCATGTCGCAGTTGAAATAATTGTAAGCAAAAACGGAACAACCGACGGGAGCAACACCAATGGTCTTGCCTTCAATGCCGAGTTCGTCAAGTGCTTCGGCAACAAGACGGTGAATAATACCGTGTGTGCAGCCGGGGCAATAATGCAGCGGAATGTCTGCCAGTGCGTGCGGTCTGTCAAATACTACCATTATGCGTTACCTCCTTTTGCGGCATTTCTGATGGAATTGAGAATATCTTCCGTAGTCGGAATCATACCGCCTACGCGGTTGCAGAGAGCAACAGTTTTCTTGCAACGGATTGCTAGTTCAATATCTTCGATCATCTGACCCATTGAAAGCTCAACCGAAATAAAGGAATTGACCTTGTCTGCAGCTTCAAGAAGCGGCTTTTTGGGGAACGGCCAGAGGGTGATGGGACGGATCATACCGACCTTGATGCCTTCAGCTCTTGCAGCATCGATTGCGTTCTTCGAAACACGAGCAGCAATACCGAATGCCACGATGCAGATGTCTGCGTCATCCATGAGATAAGTGTCATACATAGCTTCGGTGTTTTCAATTTCTTCGTACATTTTGTAGCGTGCAAAGTTGACCTGTTCGAGTTCTTCAGGCTGCAGGAACAGGGAGTTTACGATGTTGTGCTCTCTCTTGAGTTCGGTGCCTGTCAGAGCCCAGGGCTTTTCGTATGTTTTGACTTCGCCTATGTCAAGAATAACGGGTTCCATCATCTGACCGAGTGTGCCGTCTGCAAGAAGCATGGAGGGCATGCGGTACTTGTCAGCAAGCTCGAAGCCTTTAACAGTCAGTGTCACCATTTCCTGTACGGTGGACGGTGCAAATACAAGCATGTGATAGTCACCGTGTCCGCCGCCGCGCGTTGCCTGGAAATAGTCAGCCTGTGAGGGCTGAATGCCGCCGAGGCCGGGACCGCCGCGTTGTACATTGACGATGAGTGCGGGAAGATCACAACCTGCAAGATAGGAAAGGCCTTCACTCTTGAGTGAGATTCCGGGGCTGGAGCTGGATGTCATAACTCTCTTTCCTGCGGAAGCAACACCGATTACCATATTGATTGCAGCGATTTCGCTTTCAGCCTGCAGGAATGTTCCGCCGATTTTGGGCATTTTCTTTGCCATGTAAGCCGCAACTTCTGTCTGCGGTGTGATGGGGTAGCCGAAGTAGTGACGGCAGCCTGCAAGGATCGCGGCTTCTGCCAGTGCCTCGTTACCTTTCATAATAACTTTGTTAGCCATTGCTCTTCCTCCTCACTTCTCAACACGGATTACGCAATCCGGACACATAGTTGCACAAAATGCACAGCCGATGCAAGCGTCCTGATCGGTAACGCCTGCCGGATGGTAGCCCTTGGCATTGATTTTGTCTGTCAGTAATGCAACGATCTTTTTCGGGCAAGCGCCGACACAAAGACCGCAGCCTTTACATCTTTCTTCATTGAATGTTACTTTTGCCATAGTCATTCTCCTTTTTTATTCCATCCCTGGCGCAGATAAAGCGTAACGGGGAATAAATTTACGATTTTGTTTTCCAAAGCAGGAAACAATTCCTGCCTGCAGGCAGTGAACGCAACGGGAAGTCCGCTTTTTACGGAAAGCTCGTTTATGTAATCCAAAGACTCCAGGACATCCTGCACCGTTGTTTCATCGCCTAAGTTAGCATTGTTGATGATTTTTGTAAAACGAAAACCGAGAACAGCTTCAATTTCTTCTTTTGCTTCTAATGCAAGCTCAACCGTTCTTGTCAGCGGTCTGAAAGGATTAACCACCCAGAAGCAATCATAATTGTCTTCTTCCAGAATTGCATTTCTGAAGCGTCCGAGTGCGGCAGCACCGACATCGTCACCGCCGAGATCGATGACGGCATATCGGTCTTTGTTATCAAACATGGAATATGCATCACTCGGCATGGCAGGCATATCAACATTTGTGTTTGCATATTCGGATGCAATCAAGCCGATGCCTTTTTTTTTGAGTGCACATCTTGCATCCTTGGAACGAAAATAAGGGTTTACAATGTCGAGGTCTGCACACACAACATCGAGTCCGTCCTCTTTCATCTTCAGTGCAAGATTGATTGCTATATTTGTTTTTCCGCTGCCGTAGTGACCGGCAACTATGTTAACACGTTTGTATTCCATATTATTTACAGCTTGTTTCTCTGAATCTTTCCGCTTGTGGTTTTTGGCAGTGATTCTCTGAATTCAACAATTCTCGGATATTTATACGGTGCGGTGTGGGTCTTTACGTAATTCTGAATTTCCTTTTTGAGTTCTTCAGAAGCTTCGGTACCCTTGGTCAGCACGATACAAGCCTTGACGATCTGACCTCTGACTTCATCGGGAGCAGCGCAGACACCGCATTCAAGAACATAGGGAAGCTCCATGATAACGCTTTCGATTTCGAACGGCCCGATGCGATATCCCGAAGACTTGATAACGTCATCGCTTCTGCCGACATACCAGTAGAAGCCGTCTTCATCACGCCATGCAACGTCACCGGTGAAGTACATGCCGTCGTGGTAAACTTCGTTTGTTTTTTCGGTATCCTGATAGTAGCCCATTGTAAGACCGCAGGGATATCCGAGTTTCGGTGTGCGGATAACAATATTACCGGCAACACCGACAGGGCAGGAAACGCCGTCAGAATCAACGATATCAACATCATACAGCGGAACAGGCTTACCCATGGAACCGATCTTATGCGACTGTCCGACCTGATTGCCGATGATGAGTGTTGATTCGCTCTGACCGAAGCCTTCCATGATGCTCAGACCCGTTTCACGTTCAAACTGGCGGAAAACTTCGGGGTTGAGTGCTTCGCCTGCCATGGAAGCATGTTCCACAGAAGAGAAGTCATATTTTGTCATATCCTCTTTGATGAGCATTCTGTACATGGTTGCAGGGCTGCAGAATGTGGTGATTTTATATTTAGCAAACAAAGGAAGAATATCGTTCGCATCAAAGCGGTTGAAATCATAAACAAATACGGGGGCTTCACACAGCCACTGACCGTAGAGCTTACCCCAAAGGCACTTTGCCCAGCCGGAATCAGCAATGGTCAAATGCAGGCCGTTGGGATTGACATTGTGCCAGTATTTTGCAGTGATGAAATGACCGAGCGGATACATGAAGTTGTGCATGGTCAGCTTCGGATTGCCTGAAGTGCCGGATGTGAAGAACATCAGCATCAGGTCTTCTCCGCAGGCAGCATCGGCAGGTCTGTCGAATTTGCCGGTATACAAGGAATACTCATTGTCAAAATCATGCCAGCCTTCACGCGAACCGCCGACAAGAACAAGGTTCTTTACGCAATCGCATTTTGCTGCGGCACGTTCGGCGTGCTCAGCCGTATCACCGTCGGCCGTGCACACAAGTGCATCAATATTTGCCGCTTTGAAACGGTATTCAAAGTCATGCTCCTGCAGCATATTTGTTGCGGGAATTGCAACGGCACCGAGCTTGTTGAGAGCCATCATGCAGAACCAGAACTGATAATGGCGCTTGAGAACAAGCATGACCTTGTCGCCCTTTTTGATGCCCAGTGAACGGAAATAGTTAGCTGTCTGGTTGGATGCACGCTTGAGATCGGAGAACGTGAATCTTCTTTCGTTCTTGTTTGCATCCAGATGCAGAAGGGCAAGCTGGTCGGGTTTAACACGGGCAATTTCATCAAGAATATCAAAACCGAAGTTGAAGCTTTCGGTGTTGCTGAACGAAATGTCCGTGCAGGTGCCTTTTTCATTTTCGGTAGTGTGGATGTATTTTTCACAAACAAGCGAATCTCGTTTGACGGATTGGATAATCGTTTCAATAGCTTTCTTTTCTTCGCTCTTTTCACCGGGAATGACAAAAGCGATAAAGTTACAGTCTTCTCCGTCTACCGCGATCATGCCGTGTGGGGTGGAGCTGTCAAAGAATATGGAATCGCCTGCATGCAGGATTTCGGTGTGAGCACCGACCTGAATTTTCAGTTTTCCGCTGAGAATGTAGTCAAATTCCTGTCCGCCGTGTGTTGTTACATGAATGGGCTTGTTCTGTTGTTCCGGGTGATACTCATAACGTGTCATATACGGCACTGCAATTTTATTTTTGAACTGTGCTGCAAGGTTTTTCATGAGGATGCCCGATTCATTGATGGTTTCAAGACCGCCGCCGTTTCGTGTGATGGTGTAAGAGGTCAGCTTCGGTGTTGTACCTTCAAGCAGGTTTGCAATTTCAAGATTGAATGCGATTGCGCACTTGTGTAAAAACGAGAACGGAAAGTCAGCAACTCCGGTTTCATAAGAAATGTATTCCTGTGCGGTAACATCCGTTAATGATGCCATTTCATTCACACTCAGTCCGCAAACCTCGCGCATTTCACGGATTCGTGCGGCAATTTCATTCAGTTTATTGCCAGTTGTAGTGTTCATAGTTTCCTCCTGTTCGGGGGGCTTTAAAAAAATAAAACGCCCCAGAAAATTGATTCTGAGACGAGAAAAATTCCCGCGGTACCACTCAAATTGCATCTTTCGATGCCGCTCTACGGCTCTGACAAGCCTTCCGCTTTAACGTAGCGGTTACACGGATGATCTTACTGAAATAATTGTTCAGACCATCTGCTCGGAAGTGACAGCCATTGAAAACTTCCGCCGCAGACTTGCATCAACCGTCTGCTTTCTGTAGACATTCATTTTCGACATTCTTCGTCATTGCATTTATATTCTTTTTAATATATATTAACACGATGAATATTTTTTGTCAATGAATAATTTGTACAATATTTCTTGAATGAGTTGACAAGAAAATGGCAATAGTGTAAAATGAGAATAATCAAATTTAGGAGGCAAAACAATGAATAATCCCAATCCTTACGCAGGTACAAAAACAGAACAGAATCTCAGAGCTGCATTTTCAGGCGAAAGCGAAGCAAGAAATAAGTATACTTATTTTGCAAGTGTAGCAAAAAAAGAAGGATATGAACAGATTGCTGCTTTGTTCCTGAAAACTGCTGACAATGAAAAAGAACATGCAAAAATGTGGTTTAAAGAACTCAAGGGCATAGGTGACACTGCTGCCAATCTTCTTGCAGCTGCTGAAGGTGAGAATTACGAATGGACCGATATGTATTCAACCTTTGCAAAGGAAGCCGAAGAAGAAGGGTTTACAGAACTTGCTGCAAAATTCCGCGCAGTTGCTGCGGTTGAAAAAGAGCATGAAGAACGTTATCGTGCACTTCTTCACAATGTTGAAGCACAGGAAGTATTTGCTAAAAGTTCAGTTACTGTATGGGAATGCCGTAACTGCGGACACATTGCGGTCGGCATGAACGCTCCTCAGATTTGTCCTGTATGTGCTCATCCGCAGGCATATTTTGAAGTGAATGCAAAGAATTATTAATTCTGTGTTTTTTTATATTACAAGTTGATTTTTTTTGAAATGAAAGTGGAGATGCTTAGTTTTAAGCATCTCCATTATTTATGAATAATATTTAAGCAATAAATCTTCAAGTAAAGTCAACTGAACAGAGATTCGCAGAATATTTCTTGCGTCTGCTGCATTGACAGATCCGCTGTTGTCTGTATCCAATCTCTTAATCATTGCACTTGTTAGTTTTTCAGAATCCATGCCGACTGAAAATCTAAGCGTACTGCGAGCATCAGCTGCTGTGATTTTACCATCACTATCGCAATCACACATAAGTAATGACGGCAGTGTTACAGTTCCGCCTTTGTTGCAATAATAGCATTTTATGTCTGCTTTGCCGAATGTGGTATTGGATGGTTCTTTGCTGACCTGCATGTTATAAACATGGGTTCCTAATGAGCCGACTGTGTAACTGATTCTCTCATCACAGGTTTTACAGTAGATTGTTGAATAACTGTACGATCTGCAACTTCCGCTTGTAATTACCGGTGTTCCTGCTGTATGTCTGAGAATCGGATCAACAGTACTGTATGTGGTTTTCTTGCAATGTCTGCAAGCGTAAAGAGATTTGCCCTCTGTAGTACAGCTCGGGTTTGTTTTTGTCGTAGGATAATAATAAACAGCAGGTGAGATAAAGGTTGTGTAGGGAAGATATATCCATCCGTAATAACCCTTATAAGATGTGTATCCCCAAAGTCCGATTTCAAAATAAATATTCAGAGTATAATCTTTTTCTATATAAACATCATTACCGTATGAATCTGTTATATTCCTGAATGAGGTTGTGGGGCCCGTTCTGAAATACATCAGATTTGTTGTTTTATAATTGGCAGCAGTCATATTGTATTCATGAAAACATACTGAATAAGGATCAATCCTGTAGCTGCTGATAATCATATTGCATGTGGTACAATAAGAAATCAGATTGCCGCCGCTTGCTGAGATTTCAGTATATGCGTTCAACGTGTCAAGTTCAGAAATCAGATCAATTGCATTGCTGTATTTTGTTATACTTTCACCTGCAACAGGTGCATCGCCTACAGTATACGCTTTTCTGACAGCATGTCCGGTTGGGGAGATAAGTGAATTTTTCAAGAGAGCACCGCAATTCGGGTCGCTGCAGTTGGCAGTTTTGTTGCCGTATTGCACACAACTTGCTTTATGTGTGATTTCATTTCCTTGTTTGTGCTCGTGAACTTCTATACCTTCAAATGGCGGATCGTCAGGTGCTTCAGGATTATCAGGTTCATCCGGTTCGTCAGGTTCTTCCGGTGTTTCTGTTACTTTGAAGCCGTTGTATCCGTTGGCTTTGATAAATGCAGGATAATCACGATAACAATAGTTTGCATCCAACGGACCGCCTGAGTATCCGGAAAAATAGCTTGTACAGGAATATTGCCAAAGATCGTATCGTCCTTCGTATGTGCAGGTTTCGTTATACTGTGCAAACCATATACTTCTGTTTTCAAGAACAGCTGTATCAATTACGTTGTTCATAAAGTATAGATTCGTATATAATCCTGTATAGTAACCTGCATTTTCAAGCGTAGAACAAAAAGAATCTATGATAATCGCATTGGTTGCTTTGCCTGCATCAAAATGTGATGTATCCGGTGAGTAATCTTCAAGGTCGATGTAGATCGGCAAAGTACATTCAAAGCCGTATTCTTTGATTTTATCAATACAGAACTGCGCTTCTTCAGCGGCTCCTGCAGCTGTCATTGCATAACTGAAGAAATAAAGACCTACATCCAGACCGGCGGCTTTTGCATTGCTATAATGTTGGCGTACTCGGCTGTCTTCATAAATGGAACCACTGCCGTCGGAATAGGAATATCTTCCGCCGACACGCAGAATGACACCTGTCACACCGTCAGCTTTCATTTGATTCCAATCGAACAGAGTGTCATATTGCCATTGGCTGATATCAACTATCAATGACTTCTTGTCTGTCAGCGGAGTGTAAGAGTTAATGTATGTGCAATAAGAAAGGTTGATCCAACCCGGTTTTCCTTCCAGATACGTGTAACCCCAATCACCGTCAATTTTTGTAACAAGTACGCGGGCATCTTTTTTTGCATAAATAGGGGTTGTTGAATTATAAGAAGAATAGACCCTTTCAGTTTCCGTTGAAGGGCCGCTTCTGAAATTCAATAAATTGTTTACAGTGTAGTGACCTGTTTTATAGGTCTGTGCAGCAACTGTATGTACAGGGAATAAATGTATAGAACAACAGCTGAGAAATACAGAGAGAACAAGAAAAAGGCTGAATGTCTTTTTGATTGTCTGCATTATGTTTCCTCCGTTATAAAAGTTCTATTTCTTTTAATAACTCGTCAAAAATTGCTTCTTCCGGTACCTTTCTTAAGATAACTCCTTTTTTGAAAATGAGTCCGCATCCGTCACCGCCTGCAATGCCGATATCTGCTTCTTTTGCTTCACCGGGGCCGTTTACCGCACACCCCATAACGGCGACCTTTATGTTTTTATTGCAGCTTGCAAGTGCATTTTCAACTTTGTTGGCAAGACCGATCAGATCGATTTTTGTTCTTCCGCAAGTCGGACAGGAGACAATTGTAACACCATCGCGACCGCGACCGACTGCTTTAAGAATATTGAAACCGGCTGCAATTTCTTCAATGGGGTCCGCAGTTAATGAAACTCGGATTGTGTCACCGATGCCGTCCATCAGAAGTGCACCGATTCCGGCGGCTGATTTAATCAGACCCATTGTACTGGTTCCGGCTTCCGTAACACCAACGTGAAGAGGGTAGTTGCATTTTGATGATAATAAGCGATATGCATCCCGTGTTCTGACAACATCAGACGATTTAATAGAGATAACAATATCATCAAAATCAAATTTTTCAAGCAATGATGCATGATACAATGCACTTTCAACAAGTGCTTCGGGAGTCGGTGAACCGTATTTGCTGAGGATTGACTTTTCAAGAGAACCGGAGTTGACACCGATTCTTATCGGCACTCCTGCATTTTTGCAAGTGTTTGCAACAATCTTAACTCGATCATCCGAACCGATATTACCGGGATTGATTCTGATCTTATCAATACCTGCTGCAACACTTTCGCAAGCAAGCTGATAATCAAAATGAATGTCAGCAACAACAGGTATGGTCAAGCTTTCTTTCAGTGCATATACAGACTCAAGTGACTTTTTGGTGGGAACCGAAATGCGGATGATCTGACAGCCTGCTTTTTCCAATGCAAGAGCCTGATTAACACAAGCTTCCTTATCTTCGGAGTCCGTGTTCAACATAGACTGTACGGCAACCGGATGATTGCCGCCGATTGTTATTCCGCCAATATTAATTTCTTTTTTAATAACTCTCATACTCATCAATTCACAATCAAATTTTTAATATCGTTAAAACTTATAAGTGCCATCAATGCAAGCAAAAGAATCATGCCGACAGCGTGTACAATTGCTTCAAATTTTTGCGGAACAGGTTTTCTGATAATCATTTCAATGAGAACGAAAAAGAGTCTTCCGCCGTCAAGTGCCGGCAATGGCATGAGGTTGACAATGCCGATATTTACGGTAATAAACGCAAGTAAAAAGAGAATGCCGGAATAGTCCTTATCGGCAACTGCGGTCGTTGTGGCTTCTGCGACAATATTTACTGTGCCTATCGGCCCCGAAAGATCGTCAAGACCGTATTGACCGCTGAACATATCAATGAGACTGAGAAAAACAAGTTTTCCCATTGCCATGCATTCTCTGACAGAGTGTATTCCGCAATTCAGAAAGCTGATATCTTCTTCTGTTATGGCAAAATAGGTAGCTTCAGCGTTCTCTGAATCATCAAAAAGAAAGTTGTTGACTGTGATGATTTCATTGTTTCTTTTGACGGTGATATCAGATCCGTCAGCATCTGTGCGATAGAACAGGCAATAAGACAGATCCCTGGTAGAAAATACGCGGGTATCGTCTATTTTTATGATCTTGTCGCCAACCTGCAGACTTTCTTCGCTTTGCTCAACCGCAGGAGAAACGTAACTGATTTCATTTGTCAGCACGGAACCGTCGATAAACAGCATTACGGAAATGAGCAACAATCCCAAAAGGATATTAAGTGTTGCACCTGCTGCGAGAATAATAAAACGTTTCCAAGGCTTTTTGCTGCTGAATGCAGCTGCGTCTTTCGAATCGCCGTTTTCACCTTCCAAAGCACAATAGCCGCCTATAGGTAAAATCCGAAGAGAATACTCTGTTTCGGCACTGCCTTCATAACGTATTGGCGTTTCATCGTCTTCTTCCTCTTGATTCTTCTTTTTTAGCTTGTTTTCTTTGAGAATCTGATGGAAGAATTTTATTTTAGTGCCGGGACGCTTTTTGAAAAGAGCCGGCCCCATTCCTATGGCGAACTCATTGACGCGAACCTTGAATAATTTCGCTGTTATGAAGTGACCAAATTCATGCAATGCGATGATAACACCGAAAAAAAGAATTGCGATGATAAACGGCCAGGACTTGTTCCACAAAGAACCGAATAAATCAAATAAAGAGGACAAAAAAGGACACCTTCATTTCATATGCCTGCAGTGACTCTTACTTTTTCTCTTGCGGCATATTCAGTATTTTCAATTTCTTCCAATGTATAAGCCTTAGTGCTGCAATCGAGAGCAAATGCGGTTCTGATCAGCTCACCGATTTCAAGGAATTTGATTTTTCCTTCACGGAAGAGTCTGTTTGCTTCCTCGTTGGCAGCATTGACTGCAGTCGGATACAAACCACCCATATTATATGCTGTTCTGCAAATAGATAGACAATCAAAAGTATCTTCATCAGGCTTATAGAATGTCATTGCAGCGAGTTTTGCAAAGTCAATACTCTCGGAAGGAGATTCAAATCTCTCAGGGTATGTCAGTGCAAATTGGATGGGGATTCGCATATCGGGTACACCTAATTGAGCAATTACCGCACCGTCAACAAATTCAACAGCCGAGTGAAGAATACTTTCCCTGTGAACAATGATATCAACTTTGTCTGGAGTGACATCAAATAAGTGGCAAGCTTCAATCAGTTCAAGTCCTTTGTTGAACATGGTAGCGGAATCCACTGTAATTTTTGCTCCCATGCTCCAATTCGGATGTTTGAGTGCATCCTGAATTGTTACTTTTTCTAATTCAGAGCGTGATTTACCGAAGAAAGGACCTCCGGATGCTGTAAGAATGATTTTGCGAAGTCCTTTGTTTGACGGGGATGCGAGCAAAGACTGAAATATTGCAGAATGTTCGCTATCAACAGGCAGAATCGGTACATTATTCTTTTTTGCTGTATCTTTCACAAGATTGCCGCCTGCAACCAAAGATTCTTTGTTTGCCAATGCCAATGTCTTTTTTGCATTCAGTGCAGACAGCGTCGGTCGCAGACCTGCCATGCCAACAATTGCGTTCAGACAAATCTCAGCATCAGTTGCTGCTGCACATTCGCACACACCCTGAGTGCCGGCAAGAATTTTTGTGTCAGTGTCAGATACTCTGATTTTTAATTCTTTTGCACTATCTTCATCAGCAAGTGCTGCAAGGGCAGGTTTGAATTTTCTTATTTGTTCTTCCAGTTTTTTATAATCCGTGTTTGCTGTAAGGGCCGTAACACGATAATTGTGTTTCTCTGCGACATCAAGAGCTTGTACGCCGATTGAACCGGTAGAACCTAATATCGAAATATGTTTCATTATATCACCTTATAGCATATGAATCTTAAGAAAAGATAAAATTGCTTGCACCGTTTTCAATGCAGACCTTGATAATGCCATACAATAGCGGCAGAACAAATAAAGCACTGTCAAAACGATCCATGATGCCGCCGGTGCCGGGAATCAGGTTGCCGAAATCTTTGATGCCGCTCTGTCTTTTGATAACGGAAGCAGCAAGATCGCCGAAGATACTGACAACAGAAAGCACAATGCTGACAAGAGCCGTGAAAAGATATCCAACCTGTACATCGAAAAAGTGTCTGAAGATCGTCAGTAAGATGAGCGTGAGAATTGCATTGCTTAAAACACCGCCGATGGCACCTTCAATTGTCTTATTGGGACTGATTTTCGGGCACATTTTATGTTTTCCGAAAAAGCTTCCTGCGAAAAATGCCATGGCATCTGTCATCCATGCACAGAAGAATGACAATAAAAGGAAGAAAACGGCATAAGGTTTTTTGTTGCTGAACACATCTGCATAGGTTGTGTATAAATCACGAATGAGAACAACGGTTGAAAATCCGTAAGAAAGACAGATGCTTGCAAAAACTGAAGTTGCCACGGTCTGAAACTTGTTTTTATCGTGTTTGATGACCATCAGAATCAGAATCGTTACAACAAACAGTGTAGTGACAGCAGCAAACGGAAAGTTAATTTTGTTTATAAAGTTTGCTACTATGGGTCCAGCAGCAGCATAGAGCATAGTTATAATTTGTATAGGTTTGAATTTCATGCCGATTGCATTTTCTACTTCATATACTGCAATTGCTGCAACTATGCCGACTATGATTGCAAATACAGGGAACGGAACAAAAGCACTGCACAGCCAGGCAAGAGCAATAACAAGAGCAATGAGTGCCGGTACTACTTTTTTAGACATGGAAACATCCTCCGGTAAATCATAAATAATTCATCTTAATAATAGGGAATAAGCGGACGCAGGTTACGTCCGCTTGAATATTTTATATGCCGCCGAATCTGCGGTTGCGTTTTTCAAAATCTGCCAATGCTTCATTGAGAGTCTCTTCGGTAAAATCGGGCCAAAGAACATCAGAAAACCAAAATTCTGAATAAGCAGATTGAAAAGTTAAGAAGTTTGATAGTCTGAGTTCACCACTCGGACGAATAATAAGATCAGGATCAGGCTGTTCTGCGGTGTAAAGATAAGATGAAATAAGCTCAGGTGTGATCTCTTCAAGTTTTAAATTGTTATCCTTGACATTCTGTGCAATTCTTTGAACAGCTTGTGTAATTTCCTGTTGTCCGCCATAGTTAATTGCAATGTTCAAAAATGTCTTATCACAATCTTTTGTTTGCTCTTCAACATAATCCATCAGTGCACGAAGCTCAGCAGGAACGCCGTTTTTGTCGCCAAGAAAACGAAGACGAATACCTTTTTCAAGGTTTTCATCCAATCGTTCAATGGCTTCGCCCAGGAAACTGTCAAAAAGATTCATAAGTGCGTTGACTTCATTTTCGGGACGATTCCAGTTTTCGGTTGAAAAAGCATAAAAAGTCAGATGACGGATGCCGATATTGCCGGCATATTCGCCGATCTTCCGGAATACTTCGCTACCTTTTTTGTGTCCTTCGCTACGCGGCAAACCACGTTGTTTTGCCCATCTGCCGTTGCCATCCATAATAATGGCAAGATGACGTGGAAGAACTGAAAATACGGGATAATCCATACTCAGATTTCCATAATTTCTGCTTCTTTGTCGGAAGCGATTTTTTCAATCTGCTTGATGAAGTCATCAGTGATCTTCTGAACTTTGTTTTCACCGTTTTTGAGATCATCTTCAGTGATTTCAGAAGCCTTTTTCATTGCTTTGAGCTTTTCAATGGAATCACGACGGATCTGACGGCAAGCAACTTTGCTTTCTTCTGCAGTTTTCTGAACTTCTTTGCACAGCTGCTTACGACGTTCTTCGGTAAGTGCAGGGAAGTTGAGTCTGATAATGCGACCGTCATTCTGCGGATTGATGCCGAGATCAGATGCATGAATAGCTTTTTCGATGCTGTTGAGTGCAGTTGCATCCCAAGGCTGAATAGTCAGCACACGAGCTTCAGCTACTGCTACAGTTGCAAGCTGCTGAATAGGGGTTGCAGTGCCGTAATAATCAACAGTAATTTTGTCAAGAACAGCAGGATTTGCTCTGCCGGCACGGATGGTGCCGTATTCACCGTTCAATGCGTTGATGGTTTTGGTCATTCTTTCTTTTGTGAGATTGAATACTGTATCCATTATAGTAACCTCCGATATATATAGATTATTTTACAATTGTTCCGATATTTTCACCGTTTACAGCTCTGTAAATGTTTTCAGGATCGTTAAGATTGAATACGAGAACCGAAAGATGATTGTCTCCGCACATGGCAGCTGCAGTACTGTCCATGACTCCGAGGTGTTTTTCAAGAATCTCGTCCTGAGTCAGAACATCATATTTAACTGCATCCGGGAATTTGTTGGGATCTTTGTCATATACCCCATCAACATTGGTTGCCTTGAAGAGAATATCTGCTTCAATTTCAACCCCGCGGAGAGCAGCAGCAGTGTCAGTACTGAAGAAGGGACTTCCTGTTCCGCCGCCGAATATAACTACGCGGCCTCTGTTGAGATGATGTTCTGCCTTGTTTTTGCTGTAAGGTTCTGCAACGCGGATCATATCTACACTTGTCATGACGCAGGCTTCACATCCGAGTTGTCTCAATCCGTCGCACAATGCAAGGGAATTCATAACGGTTGCTAACATTCCGATGCTGTCAGCAGTAACGCGATCCATGTCACCGCTGGTGCGGCCACGCCAGAAATTTCCGCCGCCAACCACAATTCCTATCTGCAATCCTTCGTCAGCACACTTTTTAATGACTGTGCAAATATTGCGAACGGTGTCATTGTCAATTCCTTTACCTGCGGCACCGGCGAGCACTTCACCGCTTAATTTCAATAAAATTCTTTTGTATTTTAATGCCATGATGACCTCCGACTTTTGTTTCTTCTATCATACTTTATTTTCTTAAAAATGTAAAGCTTTTTTTTAAACTTGACTAATTTTTTGTAATACAGTATAATATGTAAAAACAATTTGAAAGGCGGTTGTACTTTTGATTAACGAAACCACTATCAGAGAAATTGCAGAGAAATTCCTGATCGCAGGTACATTTCATTCTTATTCTTTGATTCAGACGGGCCATATCAATAATACATATATAGTAGAATATAATATCTCAGGTAAAATTGTTCCCTATCTTTTGCAGCGAATCAATCGCGAAGTGTTTAAGAATGCAGATCAGTTGATGGCAAATATTTCAAGCGTTACTTCTTTTTTGCGTGATAAGATTATTGTGCAGGGCGGGGATCCCGATCGTGAGACTTTGTTCGTAAAGCCTACCTATACCGGCGAAACTTACTACAAAGATGCATCAGGTGATGCATGGCGGTTGTATAATTATATTGACAATGCCTATTCACCGAATTCTATTGAAAACAGTGATATGTTTTTCAGTGCCGGTCTCGCATTCGGTAATTTCCAGAATATGCTTGCTGATTTTCCTGCAGATAAACTGTATGAAACGATTCCCAATTTCCATAACACAGCGAAGAGATATGCCAATCTTTGTGCTTCTGTTGAACTTGATGCAAAAAAACGTGCCGATTCCGTAAGAGACGAAATCGCTTTTGCTGTCAACCGTAAGGATGATGCTTTTGTACTTGTTGATCTTATAGAAAAAGGCGTGCTCCCGTTGCGCGTTACGCATAACGATACGAAGCTGAATAATATTCTTTTTGATAAAGAAAGCAATAAGCCGATTTGTATTGTTGACCTTGACACGGTTATGCCCGGTCTGTCTTTGTATGATTTCGGGGACAGTATCCGCTTTGGTGCAAACAATGCAGCCGAAGATGAAAAGGATGTTTCTAAAGTTTCTGTGAATCTTGAATTGTATGAAGCTTTTACAAGAGGTTATCTTACCAGTGCGGGCGACAGTCTGAAGGCAGAAGAAGTTGCCTATATGCCTTTTGCTTCAAAATTGATGACTTTCGAATGCGGAATGCGTTTTCTTACCGACTATCTTGACGGTGATGTATACTTTGGTATCAAGTATGAAGATCATAATCTTGTACGTTGCCGCACACAGTTTGCTCTTGTCGCTGATATTGAGAAGCATTATGATGCAATGCTTGAGATTACAAGAAAAGCATATTTCGATATTTGCGGTAAAACATTCTGATTGACTTATTAAAACAGATGCTTATGTGTTCGGCATAAGCATCTGTTTTTATAGTATTTAGTTGCCGCAGCAGCCGCAGTGTGTGTTAAATGTGTCCGGACAATTGTCATTTTCATCTGCTGCATCGGGCGGGAAAAATTCTGACACAGGGAATTTTATGCGACGGAAAGAATCGCAGGGATCCTCTGTGTTGCAGGTGCATTCTTTTTCGGGAACACAGAAACTGTAAGCAGGAATGAGCATCTGTACATCTCTTTCAAGCTGTACAATAGAGAAAACACCGATTGTGACTCTGACTGCACGCGTGTTTCCGCTTTGCACAAACTGTCCGTTGAAACATTTTCTGATGCAATAGGGAATGCTGCCGATGTCATTCAGCGTGCAACAGCAATCGCAAGGATTACATAGTCTTGCATCAAGACAAAGAGGTTCCGCAACCTGTACTTTTGCTCTCGGGTTTGTTTGAGAACAGGGGAGAACGCGATCAAAATCTTCGTTCACGTATTCAGATGTAAATACCCTGACACTGCCTTCACTGCCGTAGAGGATGCATTTTTTTGAAAATACACATAATCCGTATACGGTTTCAGCTTGCGAACAACCGCTTGTGATGCAATCAAGTGCAACTCTGAAAAAGTAAGTCAGATCTACAGAATAGTATCCTTTGTGAAATGCTACTCTTTCTACTTCCGTCATAACATTCAGAACTTCACATCCGCGACAACGCACTGCTACACTACTGTCAACAATCTGTTGCGCCGAATCAGTAAAGTATACCCTCAGATCACTCAGGCAATCTTTATCGGCACAAGAGTCATATACTCTGCTTGTGTCAATGCAAACAGCTTCATTTGTATTCTCGATACAATCTGATGATAATTTATCGTGTATCGTTTTTTCTGCCATGATAAAACCTCCCAAGGAGTATTGAAATTACAGTAATTTCAATAACATTCTATGGGAGGTTTGCATTTTTGTTACTTATTCCGTGCAGTATTGGGAAAAATCAAAATCCTGTGTCTGGCCGTTCGCAGCCATGGATTCATCAGCAAGGAATACTGCAAGATGTCCTGCAACAGAGTTTTCGATTGCTGTGCACTCTACGGATTGAACACCATCACGAACATAGTTCACAAAATCCTTTATCAATCTGATATCACCGCCGCCGTGCGAGTCCTCGGAGAATGTTCCGATCTCAACTTCTTCATAAGCAAAACCTGTAGGACTGTCTGTCATAATGGTTTGCAGATGCAGTGTGCTGCTTTCAAAATCACCGTAGATCTCACCTTTGGTGCCGATAACATGGATTGTTCTTGTTGATCTTGCCGTGCCGCCAATCATATTGTGCGTTGCAGTGGCGCCGTTATCAAATCTGAAAAGAACAGACTGATGATCAACTACATTGTTTCCGCTTTTGAATATACATTTGCCGTAAGGCGAGTCACCCTTCAGTAATTCAATCTTATCTTCCATTGTAGGTTCATGGTCGAGTCCTTCAAGAGCATCCCAGACATACATTGCCCATCTTCTCGGGTGATCGAGATAAATTCGTTTTGCGGAAAAATCACAATAATCCACGCGAGGACAGTCAACGAGACATCTTGTTCCTGAATCAGCAGGTGCGTTTTCGGGTTTGAACTGAAAGATGCTGCCGTAAGAATTGACATTCGTGGGTTTGTGACCATCCATCAGCCACATAAGTATATCAATATCGTGACAACATTTTGCAAGCAGCATGCTTGTCTTGCAGTAGTCGGAATTGCCCCATTTACCTCTGACATAAGACGTTGAAAGATGATGATAACTGACATGTTCAGCAGTCTGAATGTTTATAATATCGCCGATTTTCCCCGTGCGGATCATTTCTTTAACGGTTCTGTAAAAAGGAGAATAACGAAGAACATGGCAGATCATGACTTTGTTCTTGTATTTTCTGACAGTATCGAGCAATGTCTGCATTTCAGCTTTGTTGACAGCAAAAGGTTTTTCAAGAAGCATATCATATCCTTTTGCAAGAAGAGGAACAGAGGTTTCAACATGCTGATGGTCCATTGTTCCGTTTATGATCGCATCTGCGAATCTCGGAACATCCGCCAGTTGCTGAGCTGTTTCAAAACATCCATCTTCACCAAATCCAAAAGTTTCCATTGCCTTTTTTCGACGATCGGGATTAGGATCTGCGATACCTACAATCTTAAGCATATCCGGACAGTCGATTGCAAGTTGTGCATAGGTGAAGGATCTGTGACCTCCGCCGACTATAACAGCTGTTACAGGTTTATTGTTATTCATTTTCTTTATCCTCTTGTATTTTTATGCTAATAAATGTTATATACAATTTGATAAAAAAAGTCAATTGTATTTCTTCATTTTTTTATTATTCTGAATTCTGAAATCTGAAAACCGATCATAGGTTCAGTGATTTTTAATTCAAGACAGCCGTTGTTGAATACGGAGCTGTCAAGATCATAACATACTGCTGCATATCCGTCAGGAAGCATTTCTGCCTCAAATTCTGCATTCCTGTATCCGCCGAATTGTTTTCCTTCATAGATTACTGTATCATTAGCGACAATCTTATGATGTCTGGTCATTGTATTTGCCGGTTCTTTATATGTCACTTGCAGGACATAATCAGTATTTGCACTGAAGCCGCTGCATTTGAAATACAGACTGAAGTGATCATACAATTTAAACATGCAAACAGGTAAATCTCCTGTATTTACATTCGGACGATCCCCCTGAAAGTTCATATAAAAATCTGGTTCTTGCTTTGCACCGAGGCCGCTGAGTTCATGCAGTGCAAATGAAAAATACTTTTCATCCTTATCTACAATGTTTCTGTCAGCCACTCTGTGTAAAAATGAGGATTGTTCATTTTTATCCAAATTTTTTGCATATTCAATCTTTTTAAGCAGCCATTGTTTATCTGTTATCGGCAGATCGATTGTATCAAATGTTGCACCGCGTTCAGGATTATCTGCACAATAATGTTCAACATCAAGTTGCAGACCGATTTGCTCAAACAATTTTTCTCCAAGTGCCTGAATCGTAGTCCTGAGAGTTGTGCATTCTTTCGGAAGTGCACAGTTTAAAATACTTTCAGCATCATCTGCAAGACCGGCTCTCAGAGATTTCAGGGCATCGATTACGATTTGCGATTCAACGATATATTTTCTTCTTACAAACGCATCACAGCAAGCTCTGAATAATAATGCATTATATCTCCAATTGTCACAGAGAGACGGATTGTTATTTCCGATTGCAATCCACATTTTTAATGTGTTTTCAATATGCGGATTTTCAGCCGGATCACCTTCCCAATTGCGTTCAAGAGCCAATATGGCATCTGTTATATCTGCAGGTTCAGATCCCACAAAGAACATTCTTGCATAGTCATCAAGAATATCTCTGATTGATAAAGTATCATCAAAATCGAGACTGCTCCAAACAAATTTATTTACATCGTCATTGATACCTTCTGAATAAGATACGGATCCGATTACATAACCGCGTGTTGATTCATGTATCTTTTTGTATTCTACGGGACGGGGATTGATGCATTCACGGCTGAGTGTTGAGGTGAAAGTGTAATGCCAGTCATCTCTGTCAAAGTGAACAGGGTATTCACAGCGAACATTGTGAGTAATGTCGGGGTATAATCTGATTTCGTAGTCAGATGGCAATCTTTTACGCAATACATCGATATCAAACGCTCTGTTGGGGCCGGTTATGATGCCGTCCACGGCATCAGGATGCGTCTGAAGAGCCTTCAGGAAGTCTTCACCCCAGAACGGCATGCTGTGTGGCTGTTGTGCAGAAGGCCATAACTGTGCATCGGGATGATATTTCTTTAGGATCTTTCTGAATGCAGTACAGCGGTCGAGTAATTCATCGGGTTCCAGTTCACCCGGGTCTCCTCCGGGCGGAAATACATAATTCAATCTCTTAAGACTGCTGAATACTTTTTCACGTCTCTTGCAGGCAGTTTCAATATCGTCTTCTGAATTTGGAAACCAGAGAGAGACGTCAAGGTCAAGTGCATCTGCCATTTCAGAAGCTTTAATCAAAAACTCTTCTTCATCATATTTCATTAATCTGTTTCTTTTGGAAACGCCGCGTTCGTATGGAATGTGTTCGACCGTGTTGCATCCCATCATCATCAAATCTATATAATATCTTTGATACATATCATAGTCCCAGGCATCATAAGAGTTCGGGGTGGTTCTGTAACCGATCTGATGTCCTCTGATTCTCTTATAAGGATGATATGATGCTGCAATGTCTTTTGTTATAACGATTTGGTTGTTACGCAATTCGATTTTTCTCAAATATTGTGCACAAGCAAAGATCAGACCGCGGAGTCTGCCTGCCTTAAAGATAAATTGATTATTGTTTTTTTCAATAACGAAATCATCATTCTTACAACTGTCGTCAATAATAAAGCAAAAATCTGCATCTGTTTGTGAGCTTGGTTGAGAATTGCAGTCATATTTTATGTTCATTTCATGACAGAACAGTTCAGCCGCTTTTTGTGATATGCTGCTGTCGGCAAAATATTTGATAATATTCAAATTCAACACCTCCATACGGCTATTATAACAACACAACCACGCCTGTGCAAGAGAAGAATATTATTTATGCTCAAAAAAAATGTTCGAACCATCTTGATTTTGTTAAATAATTCATGTATAATGACAGTGTGAAATTCTATAAGGAGGATTTAATCATGAAAAAAAGAATTATGGCTGTTGTTCTTTGCGTAGCAATGCTTTTCTCTTTTGCAGCTCTTACTGTATCTGCTGCAGAAACAGATGCTGATTCTGACATCTCCAGAAATGAAGAAGGTTTGATCACTCCCGCAAACTGGACTCAGTTTTTGATGGCTCTTTTTGTTCGCCTGTTTGAAATCATTTCCGGTTTGTTAGGCTGATTCTTTCACAAAAACACTAAATATCACAAACAAAAAAACCGTCGTGAAGTAAACGACGGTTTTTTTGATTTTCACTGTATAAAAAATGTTGACTTTTGTAATAATATGCGTTATATTTTAATTTAAGATAAAATGCTGTAACAGCGGAGAGGGGCTGCATAATTGGAAAACAATGTTCTCATCGATTTGAAAAATATCTGTGTCTCGTTCGGTGATGATCAGATTTTAAAAAGTATTAATTTGTATATCCGTGACGGCGAATTTTTGACCTTGTTGGGGCCTTCCGGTTGCGGTAAAACAACAACCTTGCGAGTGATTGCAGGTTTTCAGTCCCCTGACACGGGAGATGTTGTTTTTGAAGGAAAAAGAATCAATGATGTTCCTGCCCATAAAAGGCAGGTCAATACCATTTTTCAGCGTTATGCTTTGTTTCCGCATCTGAATGTGTATGACAATATTGCATTCGGTTTGCGAATAAAAAAAGAGAAAGAAAATGTCATTGCAGAACGTGTTACTGAAATGCTTTCTCTTGTGAACCTGAAAGGATTTGAACGCAGAGCTGTTTCTTCCTTGTCCGGTGGCCAGCAGCAGCGTGTTGCTATTGCCCGTGCTCTTGCTGTCAGACCTAAAGTGCTTTTGCTCGATGAACCTCTCGGTGCACTTGATCTTAAATTACGTAAGGACATGCAGGTTGAACTCAAAAAGATTCAGCAAAGTCTCGGTATAACATTCATTTACGTTACACATGATCAGGAAGAAGCATTGTCAATGTCTGATACGATTGTTGTTATGGATAACGGTGTCATTCAGCAGATCGGATCTCCTACTGATATTTATAACGAACCGAAAAATGCATTTGTTGCTGATTTCATCGGTGAGAGTAACATTGTTGACGGCGTTATGCTCAAAGACTGTGTTGTTGAGTTTTCAGGTCATCGTTTTGAATGTCTTGATAAAGGCTTTGCAGAGAATGAAGATGTCGATGTTGTTGTGCGTCCCGAAGATGTGGACGTTGTTGCAACCGATAAGGGAATGCTCAAAGGTATTGTAACGAGCGTTACATTCAAAGGTGTTCACTATGAAATTATTGTTGACATCGGCGGCTTCAAATGGATGATTCAGACGACGGATAAACAGGATGTCGGTGATAAAATCGGTTTGTTTATTGAGCCTGATGCAATTCACATTATGAAAAAGTCAGAATACTCCGGCAAGTATGGCGATTTCAGTAGTTTCAGTGAGGAATTTGACGAACTTTCGCAGCCGGACCTTGTTGCGGAGGATTCAGAAGATGAAAACTAAGAAACCTTTTTTCAGTGCCAAGAATCTGACGGTTGCTCCGTACACGGTATGGATGACACTATTTGTGCTGATTCCGATCGGACTTGTGGTCTATTTTGCATTTACAGACAGTACAGGAAGTTTTACTTTGGAAAATCTGACATACATAAAAAAGTATGCCGGCACATTCTGGCTGTCTGTTGAACTGGCTTTTGTATCAACTGTATTGTGCTTGTTACTTGCATATCCGATGGCTTATATCATTTCAAAAATGCCTGCGAATAAACAGGGAAGTGTTATCCTGCTTGTGATGCTTCCTATGTGGATGAACTTTTTGATCCGCACATATGCATGGATGACGATTCTTGAAAACAACGGTATCATCAATCGTTTTATCGGTATGCTTGCTGATCTGATTCATGTCGAATTCAACGGATTTGAGATGATCAACACAAACGGTGCCATTGTTTTGGGTATGGTTTACAATTATCTGCCCTATATGATATTGCCGATTTATACTGTGCTGACCAAAATTGACAACAGCCTTATTGAAGCAGCACGAGACCTCGGTTCTGATTCCGTTCAGATTTTCGGCCGTATTGTTTTTCCGCTGAGTATACCCGGTGTTATCTCCGGTATCACGATGGTTTTCGTGCCTGCTGTCAGCACATTCATTATTTCTTATTTGCTCGGCGGCGGTAAAACATATCTGATCGGTAATGTCATTGAAAACTATTTCCTTGGCAGTTCCGGTGCAATCAATTATAATGTCGGTGCAGCTTTATCGTTGCTGCTGATGGTTATGATTGTTGTTTCCATGGGCATTATGAACCACTTTGACAAAGATTCCGAAGCTTCCGGCGGCGGAATTATAGTTTGAGAGCTGAAAGGAGATTATGATGAAAAAACATCTTCATAAGCTTTACGGCTTTCTGATTTTTGCTTTTTTGTACGCACCGATTCTTGTTATGGTTGTCTATTCATTCAACGGCATCAAGAGTCGATCCGTATTTGACGGATTTTCCTTGCAGTGGTATCAGGCTTTGTTTGATGACAGACTGATACTTGAGTCTTTCTACAATTCGTTGATTGTTGCAGCCTTGTCTGCTCTGATAGCTACTGTGATCGGTACATTTGCCGCAGTCGGTATCAACAAAATGAAGAACAGACCCAAACAAGCATTTCTGTTTGTTAACAATATTCCGGTTGTCAATCCTGATATTGTAACCGCAATTTCAATGATGATCTTGTTTGTGTTCTTCTTGTCTGTAACCCGTGCTATGGAAATGGGTTTCTGGACGTTGCTGATTGCGCACGTTACATTCAACATTCCGTATGTTGTACTGAATGTGCTTCCGAAGTTGCGTGGCATGGATAACAATATTTATGATGCTGCACTTGATCTCGGTTGTACACCGATCAAAGCGTTTCTCAAAGTGGTGCTTCCGCAGATTATGCCCGGTATTATTACGGGTGTGATTATGTCCTTCACTTTGTCGTTGGATGATTTTATTATCAGTTATTTCAATTCCGGTACGTCTTTCCAGACTTTACCGATCACGATTTACTCAATGACAAAGAAACCGTATTCGCCTAAGATCAATGCTCTTTCGACATTGCTGTTTGTATTTGTTCTTATACTGATGCTTATTGTGAATCTGCGTCAGTCTCAGAACGAAAAGAGTAAAAACAAAGGCGGCAAAGTACAGGCAACTTCTCCTGTGGTAAAAAGAGTGATTGCTGTTGCACTGAGTGCGGTTATCGTTGTTTCGTGTGCCTTTGTTCTCGTCAGACTGAACAGCACTTCGGAAATTGTTCTGAATGTGTATAACTGGGGTGAATACATAGATCTTACGGTTATTGACCGTTTTGAAGAAGAATACGGAATCACTGTGAATTATACTACCTTTGACCAGAATGAATCCATGTATACAAAGGTCATATCCGGTTCGGCAGACTATGACATTGTGATTCCCTCTGATTACATGATCAGCAAAATGATCGAGGAAGATTTGTTGGCTGAACTTGATTTCGATAATATACCGAATTATGCGTATATTGATGATGCTTACAAGAATCTTGAATTTGATCCTGAGAATAAGTATTCAGTACCTTACACATGGGGAACAACTGTAATTATGTATAATGATAAGTATGTTGATCCCGAAGACGTGGCAGATAAGAGCATAAATTTGCTGTGGAACGAAAAATACGCAGGCAATATTCTTATGTTTGACAATCCTCGTGATGTGTTCGGTCTGGCTCTGAAGAAGTCAGGATACTCTATGAATTCACTCAATCCTGACGAATGGGCACAGGCTGCTGCTGATCTGCAAACGCAGAAACCTATTATTTCTGCATATGTTATGGATCAGATTTTTGATAAAATGATTTCAGAAGAAGCTTATATTGCTCCTTATTATGCGGGTGACTGGCTTATAATTGCTGAAGAAAACGAACACGTTAAGTGCTATATTCCTGCAGAAGGTGCAAATATGTTTGTTGATTCCATGTGTGTGCTGAAGTCGAGTAATAATAAAGAAGCAGCTGAACTGTTTATCAATTTTATGTGTGAGACTGAAATCGCAGTTCTGAATGCTGAAGCGATCGGTTATGCGACACCACACAGTGGTGCAATGGCTGAACTGGATCCTGAAATTACAGGCAATGAAATTATTTACCCTGACAAAGAGGTTCTCAGTAAAACGGAAGTTTTTGTCAATTTGCCGCAGGATGTTCTGACACAACAAAGCAATTATTGGATAGATCTGAAGATAGAATCTTCCGAAGAGTGATGGCAATAGTATCAAAAAATGTGCATTCCCTGAATTGGGAATGCACATTTTAAGTTTGCATATTGTTTCGATTTGTACTTTTTCTTGCAAAGAATAATTATATGTCATGCTTATTGGTGTAACTAATCACATGAATGATTGACTTTAAATAGTTAAAATATTATAATATATTTAATTGCATTTAGTAAAATTTACATCATTCTTTATAGGAGAATGCTTCGGCATTATAAACGGATTATGGAATTAACTGATATCAGAACGCTGAAAAATATGCTCGATTTTGCAGTGGAGAAGTTTCCTGATAATGATTTCATTCTTTATAAGGAAAACGGTACTGTTGCAAATAAAACTTACACGCAATTTCAGGCTGCTTCGGATGCTTTCAGTCGGATGCTCGATGATAAGCAACTCAAAGGGGCTCATGTTGCAGTGATCGGACCGACTTGTTTTGAATGGATTGTAACGTACTTCGGCACAGTAGCTGCTGACAGTGTTATTATTCCGCTTGCTGCAAACGAAACAGATGATATGAATCGTCAGTTGTGTGAATTTGGTGATGCTGATATTCTCGTCTTTGCAAAGAAACATGAAAGTCTTTATCGTCTTTTGCGTGAAAAATTGCCGCAAATCCGACTTTTTATTTCTATGGATGATGAAGTGACAGCAGATGATGTTATTTCTTTTAGTTCCATTTTGCAGACTTATGCAGGTAAATATAATAATAAACCTGATCCTGAACGATTCTGCACACTGCTGTTTACGTCCGGAACTACCGGATTTCCGAAAGGTGTTATGCTCAATCAGCACAATCTTGTCAGCAGTGCAATGAATGTAAGGCAGTATGATGATGCAATGCGTATTTTCTGTTGCCTTCCGATCAGTCATGCATACTGTTTTACAACCAATATTGTAAAACTGATATTCAGAGGTGCGACTGTTTGCGTAAATGATAATATGAATAACATCATTTCTGATATCAGATTGTACAGACCTGCAAGTATCGTTTGTGTGCCTTTGATAGCCAACAAGCTGATGGGTGGAGCGTTGCGTTATGCAAAATCCAAACCTGATGTAGAAGAATCTGTTGCCGTAAAAGAGTTCCTCGGTGGCTGCGGTAAAATTGTTTGCGGAGGTGCACCACTTGAAGCTGCAAACAATGCACGTTATACACAGGCCGGTATGATTGTGCTTAACGGATACGGTATGACGGAATGCTCACCAATCATTGCTAATAATACAGTGGATTTCCGTAAAAACGGCTCAGTCGGACGCACGATTCCGGGAATGCATGTAAAAATTGAGAATGGTGAAATTCTCGCCAAGGGTGAAGGTGTCATGCTTGGCTATTATAAAAATGAAGAAGCAACAAAAGAAGTGTTTACGGATGACGGATGGTTGCACACCGGTGATGTCGGTTATATAGATGATGAGGGATTCTTGTTCATTACAGGTCGATGCAAGAATCTGATTCTGCTTGATAACGGTGAGAATGTTTCAGCTGAATTTCTTGAAGAACGCTTTGTACATGAAGGATTTGTACAGGAAGTTGTAGCTTATGGTCAGGATGGTATGATTTGTGTTGAGGTATATCCGAATGCCGAATACATAAAAGAAAACAGCATAACTGATCCTGATACTGCAATGAATGAAGTGTTGGCTCGTGTGAATGAAAATCTTGCTTCATTCCAGCGTATTACTTCTTTTACGCTTCGTGATACACCTTTTGAAAGAACCGCTTCTTCAAAAATCAAACGCACGGGTGGACGACCTGCAAAAATAGCAGAGTTGATTATGCCGAAAACGGATGCTGAAATCCGCGTTTGTGCTGCGGTCTGTGATTTGCTGAATAAAGATAAAGTGGGTGTCAATGAAAACTTTTTTGCAATCGGCGGTGACAGTTTATCAGCAACGGAACTTGCTGTCAGTTTGCATATCGGAACTCAAATTGTATATGATCATCCTGTATTATCGGATCTTGCAGGTGTGCTTGAAGAAGTAAGTCAAAAGGAAAATAAATCTATATCGGGAATCAATGCAATGATTCGGAAAACTGCCGGAACCGTTGCTGATCAAAAAGTGTACAAGTATGTTCTTCTTACGGGTGCGACAGGTTTTCTCGGTGTTCACATTCTAAAAGAACTGCTTGAGAAAGATGTTGTCGTATACTGTCTTGTACGCAATGAACAGCGTTTTCGTGATCAGGTGCATTATTACTTCGATGATATTGATCTCTCTGAAAAATGTCATGTGATCTGCGGCAATATTGAGAAAGAAAATCTCGGACTGTCGCTTGATTTGTATAATAACTTATGTTCTAAAGTCGATGCGGTTTTTCATGTTGCGGCAAATGTGCATCATGCAGGTGATTATGCCGAATTGAAAAAGACAAATGTCGATGGTACAAAGAATTGCATTGCTTTTGCAAAGGCTGCAAATGCCGTGCTTCATCACACATCTACTGTCAGCGTACACGGTTCTGCAACCGTGCCGCAAGGCGACAAAACTGCAAAGTTTGATGAGTTCACTCTTGATATCGGTCAGCAGTTTGCCGAGAATGTTTATATTCACAGTAAGTACAGAGCAGAAGAAGCTGTGATTTCTGCAAGGCTTGACGGTGTGCAGAGTAATATTTATCGTATCGGAAATCTTACATGGAGAACAACTGACGGACTGTTTCAGATCAATACACAAGACAATGGATTTTTACATCGCATACATGCCATTCTTAAGCTTGGACTTCTCAGCAGTGCCGCAGATAAATATCCGATGGATCTGACTCCGGTTGATGAATGTGCAAAAGCTTTTGTCGAACTTGCATTTTCGGGAAAAGTAAATGAAATCTATCATTTGTATAATCCAAATTATCTGACGAGTGAAAATCTGTTCAGATATCTGGATGTGCCGTATCGTAAAGTTTCTCCGCTTGAATTGATTGAAACTGCATTTGCAAACACAGATGACAGGGATGTACATGTTTATATGTTCTATATGCTTATATCGGGCAGATCCGCTAACATAGATACATCCTGTGCTTTTACATTGCAACGCATGAATGCACTCGGAATTGCATGGAGTATACCCGACGGTAACTATCTGAAAAACGGCAACAATTGTCTGTCTTTTGAACCTCTTGATTGCAAACCGATGCGTTCTGTCGGAGGCACAATGACACCAATTCAGAAACTTTTTGTCAGCACTTTACGCAAGATTTCTTTGCCTGAAAGTGAAGTTTTTAAAGGACAGGATTCCTTGCTGAAACTTGCTGATTATATGCGTAAAAATGGTGTCTGTAAACCTCTTGTAATTACTTTCGAAGCTGCATTACAGAAAGAGGAAGTAAAGTGTTTTCTGAGATCATTTGTTGATCTTTCTGTCTTTACAGATATCCCCGGTGAACCGACATTGTCTTGTGTCATGAACAGTGTTGAATCGTATCAAAAGAATTCCTGTGATTCGGTTGTTGCGATCGGTGGCGGATCGGTGATTGACTGTGCAAAAATCTGTGTTCTTGTTGCAGGGAATGATGGCAGACATCCTGATGCGGTGTGCGGTCTGCTGGCGGATGCAAAAGCTGCTGTACCGTTCTTTGCCGCACCGACAACGGCAGGTACCGGTTCAGAAATGACCATCTTTGCTGTGATGACAGATGAAGAAAAACAACAAAAAACACCATATCTCAGTGATCGATATCTCCCGCGTGCGATAGCACTTGATGCGGCTCTTGTCAAAGGTTTACCTGCGAATATGATTGCTGCAACCGGTATTGATGCATTGAGTCATGCGGTTGAGTCTTATATCAGTTTGTTTGCAGATTATTTCCCGGATGATAAGAGTTGTGCAGAGTCGGCGTGCAGAGCAGTATTTGCTAACCTTGGTTCTGCTTATAGGGATCCGGCTAATTTGATTGCTTTGCAGCAAATGCTTGAGGCTTCGATGTATGCAGGAAAAGCTTTCAGACGCATCGGAACAGGTTATATTCATGGTATTGCTCACCGCATTGGTGAAATGTATCATCTTCCGCACGGTGTTGCAATTGCAGCCTCTTTTGTTCCTGTATTGAAAGCATATTTGCCGTTTGCACAGCAGGGACTTTCCAAACTTGCAGTTGCAATCGGAGTGGCAGAAGCTCATGATGATACGCTTACAGCAGCAAATGCTTTCATTGCTGCAGTTGATGAGCTGATTAATGATCTTCAGTTACTTGCTTCTGTTGAGTTTGATGATAAATATGTTGATGTAATTGTCGATCGTGCGCAGGATGAAGTAAAATCACTTGGGTATCCCAGACCTTTCAGCGACAGTGAACTGAAAGAAATTGTTGTTGGTATTCTGAGGAGATAAATAATGAGCCCTGACTTTTGTCAGGGCTCTTCATATGTAATCAGGTTTTATGTGCTTCGGTTCGAACTTCTGTCAGTTTAAGGAAATCGACTTTTTCGAGTCTCGTTCTGGGGAGGGCATCAATTACTCTGATGTCTCTCGGAACAGAGAATACAGTCAGTTTTTCGCCGCAAAGATCTGTGATGATCTTTTTGTATTCTTCAAGATTGTTAATATCTGCAGCTTCACTGAGGACAATATACAATCTGACAATAGGTTTTCCGTTATCATCGTAGCCTTGAACTGCACATGTTTCCTGCAGAAAATCCAACGGTTCAAGCAGATTCTCTATATCAGCAGGGAAGACGTTATAGCCGGAAATAACAATGAGTCTCTTTTTTCTTGCAACAAAAGTGACAAAATTATCATCATCAAGAGTACCCATGTCACCGGTCATGACCCAGTTGGTGCCTTCGGCATCACAATACAAACCTTCTCCGAGTCTGCCGTCAGGCATAAGATATCCTTTCATGATGGATTCACCTGTAATACCGATTTCGCCGATTTCTCCATTAGCAAGAATATTCTTGTCTTCGTCGAAAATTGCAACTCTGTTTTTTCCGAGAGGAACGCCAACCGTGCCGGCTTTTGTAGCCCATGGAAGATTGCAGACATCAACTGCACCGCATTCTGTAAGTCCGTAACCGGGCATAAGTGTCGCTACAGATCCATATTGCTGCATAAGCGAGTTAAATCTTGTAAGGAAGTCAAGCGGAACATAGTCGCCACCTGAGAAAGCATACTGAACATGCTTAAGATGTTCACCGGGGAATTCCGGATGATCAAGCAGTTTTCTGAACATGTTCGGAACACCGACGATTTCAAAACATACATTCTTTTTAAGGATTTCGATGTATTCGTCTGCCTCAAAACGAATCATCGGAATGCATTTTGCTCCGTTGTATACCGTGGAGAGCAGACCTGCACACAAACCGAAAGCATGAAAGAACGGCAGTGCTGCAATTTTAGCCGAACATCCCGGCTTGTGCTCGTTAGGATAAATTTCAGCAAGCGTGTTATATGCAACCGCATTGAGTGCTTTACTGCTGAGCATGATTGTGCGACTGACACCTGTTGTGCCGCCACCATTCATATAAACAGCTGTCATATCACCGCTGCGGATAAGACCTTCAACAGTTTTTCCGTTGTATTTTTTTATGATGTCACCAAAAAAGATGGTTTCAAATTTTCCGTCCGCTGCACGCAGCAGATCTGCATCAGGACGCACATAATCTTTCTTTTCTACAGGAGCTGCATAAAGCACAGCAGATGTAACAACAACTTTCACATTCATCTGTGCAAGTGCATCAGCATGCATGGGAAGGAATTTATCGAGAATCAGAATGCCTTTTGACTTTGTGTATTCAACCGAAGCACGCATTGATTCTGACGGAAACAGCGGATGTATCATATTTGCAATGCAACCGATTTTGTTCAAAGCAAAGAACATGATTACTTCTTCAACCGTATTGGGGGTGAACAGTGAGAAAGTATCACCGGGCTGCATTTTCATATCTTCTTTGAAAAAATATGCAAGAGCATCTATATCAGTCAGTATTTCCGAACGCATGTGATCGGTAAATTTAAATTGAATGAACGGGTAATCATCTTTGAATCTTGCGGTGCAGGCGAGAAGATAATCGTAGCAGTTCATTTTGCCGTAATACGGGACAAGATCCTGTGAAGTAAAGCGTGGTGCTTCGTACATTTTGATTCCTCCAAGATAATATATATAGATTGTAAAAAAAATAATTAGTTACACTGTGTCACAATTCTGTTTCCATGTCATTTTATATTATGTTGTAATACTTGTCAACAGGCAATATAATTGTTCTTGTTTAATATGTGACAGCGATAAAAATATTGTCACAAAAATAACGCTTGCAGGTTGCTGCAAGCGTTGATGAGTGAATTGATCAAAGAATTTCTGTTAATTTGAGGAAGTCAATTTTTTCCATTCTTGTACGAGGCAGAGCGTCGATAACCTGAATATCACGCGGCACAGAGAAGCCGTTAAGATTGTCTGCGCATTCCTTGATGAGGATCTCTTTATATTCCTCGATTCTGGAAGGATCAGCGTCATCTGCAAGAACAATATAAAGCCTAACAATCGGTTTTTTATCGGCATCATACCCCTGAACAGCACAACATTCTTTCAGGAACGGTTGCGTTTCAAGTAAATCTTCAATATCTGCAGGGAATACGTTATATCCTGAAATAATGATGAGTCTCTTTTTTCTTGCAACAAAGGTGATGAAGTTATCTTCATCCATTTTACCGAGGTCACCTGTGAGTACCCATTTTGTACCTTCCTTGTCAGTATAAAGGCCTTCACCGAGTCTGCCGTCGGGCATGAGATATCCTTTCATCAGGCAGTTTCCGCTGAATGCGATTTCGCCGACGGTTCCACGAGGCACTTCGTTCTGCTCATCATCCAGAATTTTAACGGTATTGGTCTTGAGCGGCATACCGACCGTGCCGGGTTTTGTTGCCCACGGCATGTTGATGCAGTCAACTGCACCGCATTCGGTCAGACCGTAACCGGGCATCAGGGTTGCAGTAGAGCCGTGAGAAGACATCATGTTGTTGAATCTTGCAAGGAAGTCAATCGGTACATAGTCGCCGCCTGCGAAAGCATATTTGACATATTTTAAATGATCACCGGAAAATTCGGGATGGTCAAGAAGTTTACGATACATATTCGGAACACCGATGATTTCATAAATATGATTCTTCTTCATAATATCAATGAATTCATCTGCATCAAATCTGATCATCGGAATTGCCTTGCAGCCGGCATAAATGCAGCAGAACAAACCGCCGCAAAGGCCGTAAGCATGGAAGAAGGGGAGTGCAAGAATCTTGCAATTGAGTCCCGCGGGATCATCAGACGGAATGATGGGAGCAAGAGCATTGTTTGTAACGGCATTGAGAACGGTGGAAGAGAGCATAATGGTTCTGCTGACACCCGTCGTTCCGCCTCCGTTCATGTAAACTGCAGTCAAATCGCCGCTTCTGTAAAGACCTTCAACGGTCTTACCTGCATTTCTTTTGAGAATGTCGCCATAAAACTCAAATTCAAACTTGCCTTCGGCAGCTTTAACGGCAGCTTCGTCGGGCTGAATGAAAGCTTTCATTGCAACGGGAGCAGCATACACTTTGGGAGAAGTCAGAATCACTTTGACATTCATTTCCTTGAGCGTGTCTGCGTGCATGGGAGCGACCATGTCAAGAAGCAGCACACCCTTGGACTTTGTATATTCAACGGAGGTACGCATTGCATCCGAGGGGAACAGGGGATGAATCAGGTTTGCAATACAGCCGATTTTGTTCAGTGCAAACAGAACAACAACTTCTTCAATGGTGTTCGGTGTGAAAACAGAAAATGCATCGCCGACCTGCATGCCGAGTTCTTCTTTAAAATAATATGCCATTGCATCCACATCAGCAAAGAATTCCGAACGCATATGGTCGGTGCCTTTGAACTGGAACATGGGATAGTCTTCTTTGATGTGATGTAAGCACGCAAGAAGATATTCATAACAATTCATATCATAATAGTAAGGAACAATATCTTGCATGGTGAATATGGGTTTCTTATTCATGTTAACCTCCGAATATATAATTGGAACATCCTTGTGACAGCATGTCACATATCAAACTCTATGTTACAGTAAAATGAAGAATTTGTCAAGATTCACTTTATGATTCGTTGTGACTAAAACAACACGTTCGTGATATAAGTTCAGAATGAAACATGAATGACTCATCTGATTTGAATTATGCAAAATGGTGTAAAATATTGATTGACAACAGACATTCACTTTGCTAAAATTACATTATAACAGGAGGTAGTAATCATGAAAAGCGTTACAAAGTTTATTGCTGTTTCTTTATCATTAATTCTACTTTTTTCGTTGTTTGTTGTCAGTGTTTCAGCTGCAGGCAAAAAGGCAGCTTTGCCGACATCTGCGGGTATCAGTGCATTGAGAGATCAGTTTGAAAAAGATGTTGCTCCGAAAGTCGGTGGTTATGCTCTTGATTATTGCTATTATTCACCTGTCGGAACAAACGACAACACGAAATATCCGCTTGTCATCTTCCTGCATGGCATTGGGCACGCGGATTATGTCGGTGCTCAACTTGCAGACAGTGACATGCCTTATTGGGCTTCATCGGAATTACAAAGTCGTTTTTCTGAGGGTGGTGCGTTCATCCTTTTGCCGCGAGCTCCTGAAAACAAGCTTGTGTATTGGAGTGATTCATTGCTTGAATCTTTGCGTGCTGTTATAGATGATATGATCAAAAAGCACGGAGACAACATTGATACATCCAAAATATTCATTGGCGGCAGTTCTGCAGGTGCAGAAATGACCTGGCGAATGATTGTTGCATTTCCGGAATATTTTGCAGGTGCTTTTCCTATTGCAGCAACCGGTTCTGTGACTGCTGCGAATGTAAGAACGTGTTCAGATGTTGCGATCTGGATGATTGCAAGCACAAAGGACCCTGTCATTAGTTATATCGCAACAACGCAGCCGTTGTGGAATAATGTCTGTCAATATAATAAACATCCTGAGAATTGCCGATTGACAAGCTTAACAAATGTAGTGGAACCTGCCGGCGGTTCAGCAAGTGACAATCATCATATGGCAAAAGTTGTAACATATGATCTGCATATGCTTAACGGTAGTACGTATCCGAATGCAACTACAATAGACGGAAACGGAAACACTATTTCTCTTGTAAGCCCCAATGGTATGATTAAATGGATGAATGGCATCAGGTCTGCTTATGGTGGTTCTTCAGGTTCCGGCAGTGGTAATGTCAATGTCAATGTAATCTCAGATATGCTGAACATGATCCGTAATTTGTTCCTTAAAATTGTCAATATCTTCCAACGCTTGTTCGGATTATGATTTTTTCATCTTTGTTTCGTCGCAGAAGACAACTGCCTGAGGAAATTGATACCTTTTATGATGATTATCGTGATGCAAGAGATGAAGTATGGAGAATTCTTGCTGAAAACGAAGTAAATCAATTGCCTGTTGATGTGTTGGCTCTTTGTGATGCTGAAAATGTAGAAGTGTATTCATATTCTCATGCACAGGTTTTGATTGATAGTTTGCATCTTTTATCTGTTTGTCGGGAGAATGAATCAGTAGTGCTTTCTTTGGCAGACAGAAAAGTGATTCTGATTAAAGATTCCTTGCCTCTATCATATCAACGGTTTCTGATTGCTCATGGTTTTGCACATTTTGTGCTTGGTCATAAGAATCTGAACACGGATAGTCAGAATCATGTTTTAATGTTTTCTGATGATGATAATTTGCAGGCAGGTATTTTTGCAGTCAGATTGTTGGCTCCATTGAGTGTTCTGTTCGGTATGGGTGTCAGCAATGCCGGTGAAATTGAACGTGTTTGTTGTATTCCGAAACAAACTGCTGAAAAACGTCTGCAACGATTGCAGGAAATAGAGAATCGTAACCTTGAAAGAGGTATCAAAACAGGTCAGGGATCGCTGTTCTTGTCCGGCTATGAACGAGCCGCTTATCGTAATTTTTCAGATTATATTGAAAACTATCGTCAGATGTCTTTGTGATGTCTGACGATACTGTACTTGTATTGGTGGTGAAATAATTGTTTTTTAAACGAAGTGTGATTGTATTTGTCATTATATCGATGGTCTTCATTTTGTGTTCTTGCAGCGATTCGGAACAATCGCATCCGACAGAGCCAACTGAACCTACAACTGCTTACGTTAATAATATCTATATTACACCTGATGGTATTGTGACAAATGTATCTCAGATTCAGGATACTACTCTGTCGACTCAAGTGACGACACCTGTTGCTGCAGACAGCACGCAGCCTCAGACTGAAAGTGTGCAAACTACTATTACAGAAGAACAATTGATACCAACGGTTGTTTCGGGATCTGATGTATCGCAGTTATCAGCTGAAGATATTCTTGCTGTAATTGCAAATACTGTTAATGAGGCTAAGGAAAAGACAGATTTTTCAGCACATCTTCTGCAACAGGTTACCATCAATCTGACAGATTGTACACTATCGTGGGCTGTTCCTGTTATCAACACTGCTATAGGTGTGTTTAACGGGCCGCATACCAATGAGTATGAGTTTGTAAATGGACTTTCGCTTGATCCGAAAGAGGATTTTAAGTCTCAGGTTACCCCTTTTTCTGCAATTCCTCCTTCTGACAGATTGTTTTCACTTGAGTCAGAAGGCATCGTGAATGCAACTGCGTACCGGGAAAATGGTGAAAATGTGTACAGTGTGACGATTGTTCCTGAATACACAGATTCTCAGGTGCTTGTTCCGGTATTTCATGCGCAGGCTTTGGATTATCTCGATTTATCTGACTTTGATTTTGGTATTGGTGAGATTACGGATGCTGTATGTAATTATCCGGGAGCTACTATTACTATCCATACTGATCAAGACGGAAAGCTTCTCAAATACGAAGAAATGATTCCGATGAATGGTTCGGGAACCGGAAAACTTGGCATTTCATTGAGTGCATCTTTTGAAGGCAATATGTACGAATGTTGGACATTTGAATGGTAAAAATTTACGGAGACAACTTTGATTCAAGTTGTCTCCGTTTTAATGATATGGTCATCATAATTTGTGTAAAACAGTGTTTGCCGTTCTTTGAAGCTCTGTAAGTCTGCTATTTGGCAAACTTGATTTGTTTGCAAGCGGATTGTTCAAGGACAGTGCTTCGTATTTCATAAACCCCATTGTGTGAAAACCGAGCAGTTCCCATTGATGAATTTTATTTTTGTAAGGTTTTAATATTGCAGCATATTCCAAAATACTGGCATCATTGTCATTCAATTCGGGAACAATTACGGTTCTGATTGTCACTTTCTTATTGTTTGCGATCAGATATTCCAGTGTTTTTATAACAGAAGAAAGCTTACCTCTTGCATATTGCTGATAGGATTCTTCTGTCGGAAATTTCAGATCCAATAAAATTGAATTACTTTTCAGAAGAACATCTTTGACCGTGTCAGACAATGCAACAGAACCGGAAGTGTCGATGCAGCAATCAATTTGATGATTTTGCAACAATTCTATCAGTTGCAGAAGTTCTTCTGCCTGTAAAAGTGGTTCACCGCCCGAAAAAGTCACACCGCCTTTTCCTGCTTTGAAATAAGGTTTAAAACGTATAATTTTGTTGCATAATTCTTCCGGTGTGTATTCAATTCCATTGGCCATGTCCCAGGTATCAGGGTTGTGGCAATATACACACCTCATAGGACAACCTGCAAGAAAAACAGCATAACGCAGACCTTCACCATCTCTTGCAGCCATCGATTCAAGTGAATGTATTTTCATTTTACATTTTGTCGTGGAAAGTTCTTGCTATCACTTCAAGCTGCTTGTCTTTTGTGAGCTTATTGAAGTTGACGGCATATCCTGATACACGAATGGTCAGATTCGGATATAAGTTCGGATCTTCCATTGCGGCAATCAGTTTTTCTCTATCAAGCACATTGACATTCAGATGATGAGCACCTTGTGTAAAGTATCCGTCAAGAACGGAAACAAGATTTGTGTGTCTGTTTTCTTCATTGTTGCCGAGTGCATCAGGTGTAATCGAAAAAGTATTTGAAATGCCGTCTCTGCAACAATCATAATCGAGTTTCGCAACAGAATTCAAAGAAGCAAGTGCACCATCTTTATCACGTCCGTGCATAGGATTTGCACCGGGTGCAAAAGGTTCTCCTGCTTTTCTGCCATCAGGTGTTGTGCCTGTCTTTTTGCCGTAAACAACATTGGATGTAATAGTAAGTACGGAAAGGGTGTGTTTTGCACCTCTGTATGTCGGTGTTTTGCAAAGTTCAGAGTAGAAGAATTCTGTGATCCACTGTGCAATTTCATCAACCCTGTCATCGTCATTGCCGTATTTCGGAAAATCACCCACGGTAATAAAGTCTGTGATTAAACCGTTTTCACCGTGTACGGGAGTAACTTTTGCATACTTTATTGCCGAAAGGGAATCTGTAAGCACCGAAAGACCGCTGACTCCGAAAGCCATCAGTCTTTCCACGATTGTGTCATGGAAGCCCATGATAAGACGTTCGTATGCATATTTATCATGCATGAAGTGAATGATGTTCATGGTATTGACATACAGTTTTGCCATCCATGCCATATATTTTTTTAATGTTTCAAGCACTTCGTCATAATTAAGCACTTCTCCGTCTGAGAAAACTTTTCCCTCGGGTGCGATCTGGGTACCGTGAATTTCATCCTTGCCGCCGTTGAGAGCCATCAGCAGCACTTTCGGCAAGTTACATCTTGCACCGAAGAACTGCATCTGCTTGCCTTCTTTCATAGCAGACACGCAGCAAGCTATTGCGTAGTCATCACCGTATTCAGGTCTCATGCGATCGTCATTTTCATACTGGATGGAGTCGGTATCTACCGAAACCTTTGCACAGTACTTTTTAAAAGCTTCGGGCAATCTTTCGGACCAGAGGATGGTGATATTCGGTTCTGCAGATGGTCCGAGATTGTACAGAGTATGCAGCATGCGATAGCAGTTTTTGGTAACCATCGTTCTGCCATCTTCACCCATGCCACCTTCTGAACAGGTGACCCAAACGGGATCTCCTGCAAACAGGTCATTGTATTCGGGTGTGCGCAGATGACGAATAAGACGAAGCTTGATGACAAGGTCATCCATCAGTTCCTGAGCCTGTGATTCTGTCAATGTGTCTTCTGCAATATCACGTTCCATGTAAATGTCGAGGAAAGTTGTGATTCTGCCAATGCTGTTTGCTGCACCGTTTTGCTCTTTCTGACCGCCGAGGTAGGCAAAATACAGCCATTGTACGGCTTCATATGCATTTTCGGCGGGTCTGCGGATGTCACAACCGTACTGATCTGCCATTTTCACAAGTTGCTGCATGAAATCAAGCTGCTTTGCAATATCCTCAAGCAGGCGGATGTTTTCTTCGGTCATGTCTCTTTTGCCAAGATCATCTGCATCCTTCAGCTTTTGCTCTATCAGAAAATCCATACCGTAAAGTGCGAGACGACGATAATCACCGATCAGTCTGCCTCTGCCGTATGCATCGGGCAGACCGGTCAAAATACCTGCATGACGGGCTTTACGCATGTCTTTTGTGTAAGCACGGAATACACCCGTGTTGTGTGTGGTCCTGTAAAGGAAGTCCTCACGGATCTTTTCACTTATTTTATAGCCGTATGCTGCACATGCCTGCTCCGCATTGCGGAAACCTGCAAAAGGATTCACAGCACGGACAAGCGGTTTTTCGGTCTGCAGACCAAGGATAATATCCTTACCCTTTTCAATATATCCCGGTGCATATGTCAGAATTGAGGATACTCGCTCTGTATCTATATCAAGCACACCGCCGTTTTCCTGTTCTTTCCTGAACAAATCCTGTACTACTGCAAATAAATCCTTTGTTCTTTGTGTTGCAGGGCACAGGAATTCGGGACCGCCTTCATAAGGTGTATAATTCAGATGGATAAAGTCAGCAACAGCTATGCTTTCGCACCATGTACCTTCTTTAAAATTTCTCCAAGCTCTCATAAATAGTTCCTCCTGAAAAACAAAAAACGTCCGGGCACAGATATTCTTTCCGGCCCAGGCGTTCGGCATCTTACAAGATATCCGTTCCCTCGCAGTGCTCTGCGTTACGCCGGTAGCGGATACATTTTTATTATAACAGACGAGCTTGTTTATGTCAAGAAAAATCCCGCCGAAATGATCGACGGGACAAATGTTATTTTATAGCGATGTGAATGTCATGTTCAGGTACCCAGAGACCTTTTGCAAAATCTCTTGCTCTGAAAATAACTTCTTCTTCATATACCTCTGCAATAAAGCCTAAACCGGCTTCATTATAATCTCCGGTTTTGTTTTCTATAGAGAATGATGGAACGTTAACAAGATGTACGCCGTCTTTTTCTTCATAAAGGAAATCAGCAAAACCGGTATGCAGATGGCCTGTGAGGAAGACAACATTTTCATATTTGTTGAGAATTTCAAACAGCTGATCGTTCTGATCACCAACGCTGCCTGCTGTTTCGGACGGGCTGTTCCATGTGTCGGGAAGACCGTGTGTCAGCTTCAGCGGCTGATGGCAAAGAACAAAAGTGAGATTGCCGTCTTCGGCATGCAGTTCATCATCAAGCCAATCAAGCTGTTCCTGACTGAGATAAGCTTCTTCAAATTTAGTTTTGTCTGAACCGAGGGTGATGAACTTATATCCGTTAATAACTTCGGAATGATGCATTTCAGTCATGCTTTCATCACCGTTGAGTGCATTTGCAAATTCTTTGAATCTGTCGGAAGATTGAGAGTACAAACGCAAACGGATGTCATGATTGCCTGTAATGGCAATATAACGGGTATCGATGCCTGAAAGTTTGTCGAATACAAGCTGATATTCTTCTTCCAAACCATTCTCAGCGACGTCACCGAGAAGCAGAACGGCATCGTATGTTCCTGTCTGCAGATCCATGCAAGCTGCTTCGAATGTGCGGTATCTTGCAAACATGTAGTTGGATACCTGCGGATCTGCAACAGTTGCAAATGTGAGCTGTACATTTTCTTCGTCCAATACCTTTATCGGATCCTCTGTCGAAGGAGCTACAACACCTCCGCTTATTGAATACACGAGACTAAGAAAAAGGCAAAACAGTTTGTAAAAAATCTTCTGAACAAAATTCATTGACATAATAAAGATTTCCTCCCTAAATATTTCATGAAAACTAAAATACCACAACAAGATGATTGTGTCAAGGGGTTGTCGGATTTTAAAGTCAATATATGTAAAAATAAAAGGTTGACAGCACTTTTGATATAGTGTATATTATTTTTATACCATGGGTAAATTTTTTGGTCACTATCTACAAATTGTGTGTCTGTGATTCCTGTTTGGAAAATTTGGGAGGATTATTTATGAGTGCATGTCCTAAATGTAATAAGAAACTGCGATTTTTTGACATCAGTCAGTTTTGTCCTGCTTGCGGTGTTAATATGCGTTTCTATAATTTTGAGGAAAACTTTTTACGCGAAGCGAAGATGGCGGAGTTGTCGCAAGCGGGCTTAAAAGTAAAACTGCGCAATCTTAAATATTCATTTTCCGGTTCAAAATGGATTACTGCAAAGCTGATTGTTATGCTCTTGCCATTGCTTTCTCTTTTGATACCTTCAGGAACATTTTCGTTGTCGATGCCGTTCTTTGAAAACAATGCACACTTCGGCATTCTTGGCTTTGTTTCTGCTTTTACTGACGGTACGATTCTTTATGTTCTTGATATGGCAGGTGCTGAACTTGTCGGCGATGTTTTTTCTGCACTGCGGAATGCAATGCTCGGGTATGTGGTTATTGCTTTATTTGCAGTGTTTTGTGTGGTGTTTTCTCTTTTTGGATTTGTGAGCATAAAGAACATGCAGAAGTTTGCGACTGTGTTTGCAGGACTTGGAATTCTGTCTTGTATTGTTGATATGATTCTTATTGGCCTGTTTGCAAAAACTGCAACTGATTCACTGTTGGTCAGCGGTAAA
This sequence comes from Clostridia bacterium, assembly GCA_017435865.1. Taxonomy (GTDB): domain Bacteria; phylum Bacillota; class Clostridia; order Oscillospirales; family Acutalibacteraceae; genus RUG806. The sequence goes on along the minus strand of JAFSEF010000101.1, from coordinate 135,947 downwards.
ATCGGTTTTGGTTTGTTTATTTCAATTCTTATGTTTGCTGCTGTCTTTTTTGTTAATCTTAACTTATGGAAACGTGGAATACATCCTGTTTATGATGAAGGTGTTGAAGAACGTGTAGCAATTTATAAGAGAGTCAAAGCCGGCGAAATCAACATTGACGATCTTCCGCAACCGGTTGTCGAGACTGAAGAAACGCGAAAAATTGAAGCTGCCATAGCTGCTGAAGAAGCACTATTCAAGAAAAATTTCAATAAGATTGAAGGGGAGGAAGTGAAATAATGAAAACTATAAAATTTGACAAATCTAAACTTCTGACCTGCATTGTTGTCAGCATTCTTGTGTTTTTCTTCATTGGCGGTTTTTTGCTCGGACTTGACAGAATCAGTGCCATGGAAGGAACTTTCCCTCCGAACGACATTACAGAAGGTATGAGTCCGGCACCTGAAACACCGGATGATGCCGTTGAGTATCTCTATAGAGTTATTGATAAGGCTGTCAATGACATACCGTCTGTTACATATGATGATTATTTTACTTCAGATTCTGATTCACTTGTTACGGATGGTTCAGATCATTTTGATAAAACACTGCTGTTTGTTATGGATAACTTTATTTCTCATATTTCTTCTGTCGAAGAAAATGAGGATAGTATATCTGCAGTTGGCTTTGGTGAAGGTGCAGAAAAATTGATTCGTATTCCTGATATCAATATTGATGATATTGAATCATTCAGCTGCAATTACATCTATTATTCTTGTCCTTCTTGTGGCGAAACAAGTGATGAACCCTTGCAACTGTGTGAAGATTGTGGTTCTTTAAGACCTTACTTCATCAAGTATCGGGACGAATATGACATCGAACTTGTTCTTTCAACAGATAACTTGCAGGAAGAAAACAGCGTTTTGAGCCGAAATTTTGTACCGCGAAATGAAGAACAGATTGCTGCTCTTACAAATGATGTTATTTCAGAAGCCGCTGATCTGGTTGTAGACGATATTCAATATGATAAATTGTATATCCGCTTTAAGGTTAATCGCCTGACCGATGAGATAACATATTTGTGTTATGCAAAAGATATGACAATCACTGCTGATGTCTCTTTTAAAAATGATTATGCAGCTTTTGGCAAGAAGCATATTTCAGTGGCATTACAGGAAATGCAGGCTTATCATTTAATGTGGCCAAGTCTTACTCTTTCTGATCATGTGCTTGTGATTGAACCTGACGGAACTGATAACCTACTTGCAACGCTTGTATGTGAGGATCCTCTTGTTGAAACAGTAAGTTGGTCATCATCTGATGAAAGCATTGCTACGGTCGATGAAGAAGGTTACATTGATGTATTCAAGAAGACGGGTGAAGTTACCATCACTGCCACTTTTGAATATCTCGGAAAGCAATATTCTGATACCTGCACTGTATATGTGAGAATTCCTGTTGAGTCTATGAAGATGCTTGATAAGAACGTTACTCTTGCGGTTGGAGAGTCTGCAGCACTTAAAACGAAGGTATCGCCGAAAGATGCTACAGTACAGACCGTTACTTGGTATTCTGAAGATGAAAGCATTGCAGTTGTTGATGCGGATGGTGTTGTAACTGCCGTTGCTGAAGGTACTGTTATAGTGTATGCCTTGTCTGATGACGGCTTCTACAGATCTACTTGTGAGGTGATTGTTGAATGAGTGAGAATAATAAAAGCGTAAAGAATTTTGTAGAAGGTGTATTTACTGCTGAAGATAATTCTGCTGCCAGATTGCAGGATGAACAGAGAAGTAAATACAGTCGTCTTGCCATCAAGATGTTCCACACCAATGTTCTGACACCAAAGGAGATGTTCCTGCCTGCTATCGGTGAATTTGCAACAAAGGTACTTGGTGGCGTTAATGTATATCGTACGCTGTATTTTGTCAACGTATTGAAGATTGATATGGTGTATGTTACTGTCATTTTGTCTTTGATCAGCATTTACGACATGCTCAACAACCCATTGATGGGTGCCATCTACGATAAGACAAGAACTCGTTGGGGCAAAGCAAGACCATATATTATTTTTGGTGCAATCCCGTATTTTTTGAGTACGTTTTTGTTGTATTCCGGTGCAATTTTTCTCGGTGAACGAGCCGGTGATGATCCTGCAAAAATTGTTTTCGTCTTTACCATGCTCTTCATTCAGGAGACATTTTCAACAATTTATAATATTCCTCGTGGTAACCTTTTATCGTTACAGACTGCTAACCCGCAAGACAGAATCAATGTTGGTCTTTTGAATACCTACATCGGTGAAATCGGTTCGCAGGCAGTGTATACCATTTTTCCGCCGATTATGGAACTCAATAATAAAGGTTACATCAACTTCCCGATGTCATCACTCTTTACCATTCTTGCAGGCATTGCGTGCGGACTCGGAGCCGTTGGAAATATTGCCATGGCAATCGGTTGCAACGAGAGAATTGCATTGCAGCCGAAACCTGCTCCCATTACCAAAACAATGTTCTATGTGCTAAAGAACAAGTACGCACTTCGTAATTTTGTCGCCAATTTTGCTACATCATGGTGGAGTAGCGGCGGTTATTCATGGGACGTTGTAACACAGCAGGAAATTTTCGGCGGTTCCATTAATTCTTTCATTGCTTATATGCCTTATAATGCAATTGATATGCCGAGTGCAGCACTGATTCCGAAGTTCAAGAAGATCTTTAAGAACAATAACCGTAATGCATTGATTGCTCTGCGGTTATGGGATATGGTTTCTGCTGCAGGAATGTTATTGTGCGGGTTGCCTATGGTCGAAAAAAAGTGGATCATGATAGGTATTTATGCTCTGTTCCATGGTCTTGAAGCTATTAATAACGGACCTGCAAATGTGTTTGAATCAGAAGTCAGCAGAGAAATCAGCGACTATACAGAGTATATGACAGGTGAGCGACCTGACGGTACAATAAATATCCTGACCGATCTGATTCAGAAAGTCACTTCACCCATCAATGCCTGGTTTACTGTATTTCTCTTTAAATGGTCCGGATACGATGCTACCATACCCATGCTTCCTTGGTCTCAGGGCAGCAAGACGATATATCAACGTGTTTGGTTCCTGTTTGTTGGTATTAACCTCTTCCCGAAAATTATAAAAGTAATACCTTATTTCTTCTATGATCTCGTCGGCGAAAAGAGAGAGCAAATGTATGTTGCCTTGAATGAACGCCGTGCATTGCTTGCCAAGGAACAAACTGTGAATGAAGAAATTGTAGAAATGATGCAGAGTCTTGAGGAATCTGTAGAGGTTGAGTGATATAATGGAACAGTTTATTAAGGATCAGATCGTTTACAGTCTGAAATATTTGCCGACCAATCTTGTTAAATCTTTCTTTATTCCCAAAGAAAATGAAGCGACCTCAGCACTTCGGGAAAAAGGTTTTGTCTGCGGTGTCTGTCATCCTAATGAGAATTTTGATCAGATAAAACAGGCAAATCTTGATTGGATCCGTATTGATATTCCTTATCCCTTTGACAAGCAGGGGAATGAATCAGACAGTTATATCGGTTTTAAAAACCGTTGTCGTTCTTATGTCGATCATGGCATCAGAGTCATGGCGGTAACTCCCTATGCTACGGAGTACATTGCCAACGGTGCTGATCCGCGAACCCCTGACGGGGAAGTAAATGCCCGTGCTACGGCCAGATTTTTAATTGAAGATCTCAAGGATCTTGTTGCAGGTTGGCAGATCACAAACGAAATGGGTATTCCTCGTTTTACCATTCCGCTGACAATGGATGAAGCGGTTGCATTTATTGCCATGCATCTTGAGGAAATGTTTCCGCTCAGAGGTGATACAATCATCGGATATAACTCTGCAGGTCCTCAGGCAGATCTGCATGCAAAGCTTCGTCCGTGGCATAAATACTGCGACTATGTCGGCATAGACATCTATCTCGGCTGCTTCTTTTCCGCCCCCGGTTTTATGTTTCTGTTTACGATGCTGACGCGTTATCTGTATGCTCTTACAGGCAAGCCGGTGTTGATTCAGGAGTTTGGTTACCTCAGCGGCGGTAAGCCGAAAACGAAAAAACAAAAGCAGGAGATTCTGCACAGATACGGTGTCAGCTCCGAAAAAGAAGCAAAGCGGAATATTGCGGCATTTGTTGAAAAAACACCGTCTGTGATGCGCGATCATGTCAAATATGTCTGCGGCAATGATCCTGAAAAGTATTTCGGTTTTATCTTTAAAAGCGATTATGTCAATCACCTTTACACGGAATTGCCGCGCATAACCAAAATTCCGGGTTATGAGCACACCCCGGAAGGACAGGCAAAATTCTTTACCGATATTCTTGAAAAGTTCTATAAAACAAAACACATCTGCGGTGCGTTCATTTATTGTTATGCTGACCCGCCTATGTGCTATTATTGCGGTCAGTCAGATTGTCCGACCGAAACACGTTGGGGATTGGTCGATATGAACGGCAATCCGAAGCCCTCCTATTATGCCGTACAAAAAAAGCTTGCGCAATTGAAGAAGAAATAATTGAATTTGCAGTTGACAGAACCGTTTCTTTTTGCTATAATCTCCATTGCAAATTGCAATGGGGTGTGGTGAAGCGGTAACACATCGGACTTTGACTCCGCCATTCGTTGGTTCGAGTCCAACCACCCCAGCCAAAAAACAACTTTTGTTTAGCAAAAGTTGTTTTTTTATATTCAATACATTATAGAAGGTGTTCTTATGAAAGAAATCCGCATCGGCATTTTCGGTTTGCGCAGAGGTTCTTCTTTTTTTGATTCCATCAAAGCTTGCGGTGGTAAAATCGTTGCTGTTTGTGATAATGATGAGAAGCAGGTGCAGCAGATCAGGAACTCGCTCGCGGACGATGTTTGTATATATTCTGATTTTGATGCCTTTTTTGAACATCCCATGGATGCGGTGTTGCTTGCTAATTTCTTTCATGAGCACGCCCCTTATGCGATCCGTTGTCTTGAAAAGGGACTTCATGTTTTGAGTGAATGCACGGCAGGCTCCACCCTTGCCGAATGTGCCGCTCTGGCAAGAGCTGCCCGAAACAGCAATGCCGTATATATGCTTGCGGAAAACTATCCGTTCATGATCTTCAATCAGGAAATGAAACGTGTCTGCGAAGAAGGCACTTTAGGCAGAATTCTGTATGCAGAAGGTGAATATAATCATCCTATGGACTGGTATGATACCCCTGCCGTTCTTTCCATCCGTCCTTACGAAAAGCACTGGCGAAACTATTTGCCCCGTTCCTATTATATTACCCATTCACTGGCTCCCATCATGTATGCAACGGGTGCGTTTCCTTCACGCGTTACTGCTATGGCTGTGAATCATCCTTTGCCGGATGATTGTCCGACCGCGAGTCACGTTTCCGACGTTGCAGCCATTATAACAACGCAGAACACAGACGGCTCCGTTTTTAAGGTGACCGGCTGTTCTGCCTTCGGTGCTCACGGGAATTCTTACCGCATCTGCGGTGAAAAAGGGCAGATCGAAAATCTTCGCGGTATGGGTGAAAAGGTTATGCTTCGTTATAATGCCTGGCATATTCCGCAAGGCAAAAAAGAAGTCAATCTCTATAAGCCGAAATGGAATACTGCGGATCGTAAATCAGCAAGAGCCGCAGGTCATGGCGGGGGAGATTACTTTGTCATTCGCCATTTCTTTGAATGCATCCGAGATGGCAAGCCCCCTGTGTTCGATTACCGTTTTGCGACCGCGCTGTCTGCTGTTGCCATTCTTGCCCACCGCAGCATCCTGAATGGTTCACAGCCATATGAGATTCCCGATTTCGGCAGGGAAGAGGATTGTCTGCAATATGAAAACGATACTCTTTCGCCGTTTTATTATTCCGACGGCACCTTACCTACGCTGCCGTGTTGCTCATATGTTGATTATGAACCGACCGAATCTCAAATGAACAATTATAAATAATCCCGATTTGTGAATGCCATGTGTAATCATTATTGCACATGGCACTGTTATATTGTTTTGAACTGGATAGACAGATTGAAATGTGAATAAAATTGGCTTATGTATGAATTAAAATAAATTTTATGTTAACTTTTTGAGTAGGTTCAGAATAATTTATACAATAATTCAAAATTTGTGCAAATGTAAATAAAATGCATTTCAATTTTTGTACACTTTTTTTTATTTAACAAACTGTGATTTATTGACTTTTTTGTGAAAATCAGTATAATGTAAGTATCTATATTTCTAAGGATTTTTATGCCTTGGAAAAGAAAAGGAGTGTTGTTCAATGACAAACGCAAAAGTTCTGACAAAGAAGCTGCTTTCCTGTCTTCTTTGCCTGTGCCTTGTTTTGCCGCTGTTTTCATCGGCTTTCGTGCCGCTGGCAGCTGAACTCAAGGACGCGCTGACTGTGGAATCCTCCGCTGCCGGTGCAACAGCCAATTATGAGCATGAGTATTATTACACAAATGGTACCACCTTCATGTCCACCGATATTGTATTTTCTTTACCAGACAAAAACTGGATCGGTGCTACAGCTTCAGGTAGTGCAGAAAAGAAAATTACAAACAATGGTTATAACCTTGTAGACCAGGATTTAAATGATGGTGCTGGTGGTGATTATATTTTCATGGGATATAAGAATACCACGAATCCTGCCAATGCAGTCAGAGCATTGGGTGTAATGGTCACTGAAAATCCACCCGATACTTATTATGCAAACTTTAATGGTAAATCATGTTTGTTCAAGCCTGTAAAGGCATATTATGATTGGGATTCCAGTTCCATTACGACTGGTGTCCTTGATATGAATAAAGGCGCAGGCGGTGCATATATTTATTTGTATTATTCGACTGATCCCAATGCAGGGCCGCCCATTACAAATTTTGACTGGGAAGGCGATAGCCATACAAATGATGCCGGCAATATTTGTCAAACACCGGTAACTTATATCAACTCAGGTTATGGTGATTATGGAGTTACTGTAGGCGATGTTGCAGATATGAACAGAGGCTGCGGTTCCAGTTCAAAGGATACGGCATTCTTTGTTCATACAAGCATTAATACTGAAGTTGAAACTGCAAATCTTCGTGCTGTATATGCAAGCGCTCAGAAGTATATCAACAATTCTTCGCGTTATACTTCATCTTCTTAAGCTGCTCTGCAAACAGCTTATAATAATGCTAAGGCTGTTATTGATGATTATGATGCCGATGCTTTGTCCTGCAATTATAATCAGGATGCTATTAAGAATGCAGAAACAGCTCTTACGAATGCGCTTAATAACCTTGCAACCAACGTCTATTACGATGCCGCCACTAACGGCGGTACCACCACACCCACCTCCGCAGCAATCGTGATCGGTACCGACGATTCCGGTTCTTATCAGCACATTATCAACCACCAGGCAACCAAGGACGGTTGGACCTACTCCGGTTGGTCTCTTGATAAGAATGCTATTACTGGCGGTTCTTCTCTCACAGTCGGTTACAACACCACCGTTTATGCGATCTTCTATAAGACCGTATCCTTCCAGTTTACTTATCTGACTGCAACCGGTTCTGCAACGAATAAGATCAGCTCTTTGAATTATTACAACTCGCAGACCACAGGTTCCGTTACCTCGGCAGCCGGTGTTGAAACGATCACGAAGAATGGTGCAACCTTCACCATGCTCGGCTATCGTGATGACAAGGATGCAACGAATGTTGTTGAAGTCGAACGCAATAAGGAATACACCCTGAATGCGGCAGATGTCAGCGGATCTTATAATTACTATGCTATTTATGAGCGCAATGACCACACCCTGTCCTTCGATGCCAACAGCGGCACGGGTGCCCCGGCAGCCCTCACCGCAACGCAGTATCTGAATGCAAGCGGCACAATTACAAGCAACACCTTCACCATCCCCACAACCGTTCCTACCCGCGAGGGGTACGATTTCCAGGGTTGGGGTGAAACCAAAACAGGTGCTGCAGCATATCAGCCCGGTGCTACCATCACTCTGGATGCAAACAAGACTCTCTATGCAATCTGGGAAAAGACCGCTTATACCATTACATTTGATACTAATGGCGGTTCCGAAATTGCAGACAAGAAGTACGACACCGAATCCAACGACTACCTGAACGAAACGCCCACTAAGGCAGGTTACACATTCAATACCTGGCTAGCTGAAAACGCAACCGGTACCTGGGTTGACGGTAAATCCTACCTCAAAGGCACTCCTCTTAAGGGTATGATGGGTAATGTTACCCTCGTTGCACAGTGGGCAGCTAATACCAACACACCTTACACGGTTTACCATATGAATCAGAAGGCAGACGGCAGCGGTTATGACCAGTATCTCATTGAGAACTTCACCGGAACCACCGACACCGTTGTTACTCTTGCTGATTTCGTCAAGACGCAGACCGGTTTCTCCGTCGCATCCATGCAGGCAAACGGAGCCGTAGCATCCACTGCCACCATCGCTCCCGACGGAAGCCTTGCTATTCATATTTATTATGACCGTGAGTCCTTCACTGTCACCGCTACCGCAGGCAATGGTATTGATTCCGTAACCGGCGAAGGCACCTATCTCTACGGTGCAGAAGTCATCCTGACCGCAAATGTCAAGGACGGCTACTCCTTCTCCGGTTGGACCGGCACCAACAGCGGCTCCGAAGCAACCCTCAAGTTCACCGTTACCGGTAATGCGGATGTCACTGCAACTGCAGACGTTGTAACCTATACAATTTCTTACAACGCAGCAGGCGGCACACTCAAGGGCGATTACACCACCTCTTACACTGTTAACGATGTTGTCACTCTTCCGAATCCCGTTCGTGACGGCTATGATTTCGCAGGCTGGAACTATGAACAGGACGGCACAGGTGCAAACAACTGGAACACCGTTGACCTCAGTGCAACGGCTACCACGCTTGATGCAGGCCTTTACGGCGATGTGATCCTGTATGCAAACTGGACTGCAAAGACCTATACAATTACCTTTGAAGCAGACGGCGGAGCGGCTGTTGCTGCTATCAACTACACCATTGAAAGCGCCGACAAGCTTCCCACTCCCGCAAAGCACGGTTATGTTCCGCAGGAATGGGTTGCTGTTGAAGCAGAAGGCAACTGGGTAAAGAATGCAAAGTACAGCATCGGCTCTACCGTCAACGGCAAGTACGGTAATGTTACCCTCAAGGCTGTTTACTCTCAGATTCCTTACACCCTTTCCTTCAACGCTGCAGGCGGCTCCGTAAGTCCCACCTCCATCATTTATAGTATTGAAGGCAACGTAACCTATCCCGCAAACGGCACTGCTGTTCTTGCAACGCCCACCCGTCCCGGTTATACCTTCGGCAAATGGGTTTGCACTGAAGCCTGGCCAGACGAAGATGACGCTCTCAATGCTTGCGATTGGCGCGTAGACACTGAATATGAAGCCGGCATGTCCCTTGTCGGTATTGCAGGTAATGCAAAGTTCGAAGCAACCTGGACTGCAAACAAGTATGATGTAACCGTTGTTGATTCCGTTGCAACATTCAACGGTGCTGCCGGTGAAGATGTTGTCACTGCAGGTGTGGATTACACCGCAACTGTTTCTGTCCCCGCAGGTTACAAGCTTGCAGAAGGCATCATTGTCAAGATCGGCGACAAGACTGCTGTTTACGGCACTGAATACACCTACACTTCCGATGACGGATTTGTAACTGCAACCCTTACCATCAAGGGCAACGCAATCGTGGATGATATCACCATCACTCCCGTTGCAAACATCATTGATTACACCATTACTTATTACGGTGTCAATGCAGGCCACGGATTCCCCGCAACCTACAACATTGCATCCGGTGAAATCGTGATCGGCAAGCCCTCCAGAAGCGGCTACCGTTTCACAGGCTGGACCGGCACCGGTATTGACGGTACCGTCGAAACCATCACCATTGCAAACGGCTCCACAGGCAATCTTTCCTTCACAGCAAACTGGGTCAAGGAATACACAATCACATTCCAGACTGCTGGCGGCACCGCAATTGCTCCTGTTAAGTACATTGAAGGCGAAGACGTTGTTGTTCCCACTCCTGCAAAAGACGGTTATAAGTTCCTTTACTGGACCGCAACCGGTGCATGGACCGATGCAGAGCTTGCACCCGGCACCTATAGCGGACGCAAGGGCGACGCTACTCTGACCGCTGTTTATGCAGCTGTTACTTCCTACAATGTTGAAGAATACTTCATGGGCACCGACGGCAAATACGGCACACCCAACACAAAGGTTATTGATCAGGTTTATGTAGGCGACACTGTTTCTGCTGCACACGGTACTTATGATGGCTTCACCGCTGATGTGGATGCAAGTATCCTTTCCGGTACAGTTGTTGCCGACGGAAAGCTTACTCTCAAGCTCTACTACACCAGAAATCAGTACACCGTTTATGTGGATGCTGATGAAAACATCGCTTCTGTTGAAGGTGTCGGCAAGTACTACTACGGTCAGGCTGTCACTCTGAAAGCATTTCCGAAGGATGGCTACAGAATCGAAGGCTGGTACGGTGATTATATGTCCGATGAAGCTGTAATCGGCTTTACCATCGGTCTTGAAGATGTCGAACTCAGAGTCAAGAGTGAATACATCATCTACAAAATTGACTTCGTTGTTGACGGTGGGGAAGCTCCCGCATCAATTTCTTACAATCCCACCGAAATCGTAACCCTTCCCGAACTTGCAAAGCCCGGTTATGACATGTTCTGGTATGTCTCCGCTGACGAAGGTGCATGGCAGGAAGGCAATATGACGCCCGGCGAATATGCAAATATGCACGGCGATGTCATTCTCAATGCTGTCTGGATTCCTCAGGTTGACACTCCTTATGTTGTTGAAGAATATTTCCAGAATATTGAAGATGACGAATTTGCAGATCCCGTTGTCAATAACCTGAACGGTACAACCGATACTCCTGTTGCAGCACCCAAGGTTTACGAAGGCTTCACCGCTCCCGCAGCTTCCGATCTTATCATCGCAGGCGACGGCAGCACAGTTGTCAAGTATTACTACACCCGTAATTCTTATACTGTAACTTATACCGTTAATGGTATTGATGATGTCGATACTTATAAGTATGCTCAGGCTATTGTCAAACCTGCAGATCCTGCAATCGGCGGTTATAAGTTCAATGGTTGGGATAAGGAAATCGCAGCAACCATGCCTGCTGAAAACCTTGCCTACACCGCCAATATGAGCCTCATCAACTATACTATCACATTCTCCGGTGCAATGGGCAGCTCCATCGCCCCCATCACCTACAATGTGACTCAACCTGTTGAGCTTCCGCAGATCACAGAACCCGGTTACAGTGTATCCTGGGGACTTGCTGCTGATTCCGGCAGCTGGACCGCAGGTGCTTATGCTCCCGGCACCTATGCAGCAGGTAACTATGGTAACCTTGCTCTGAAGGCAACCAACATCCCGAATACCAACACAAAGTACATCGAAAAGATCATTCTTCAGAATGTCGATTCCACCTATGCAGAAGCTGTCGAAGTCGAAAGATACGGCACCACCGGTGCAGTTGTTGCCGCTCCCGAAGCTAAAGAAGGCTTCATCGCTCCTGCGGCATCCAAGCTCACCATCAAGGGTGACGGCTCCACAGTTGTTACCTATACCTACAACCGTTCCATCTACTCCGTAACCTATGATGTTATGGGTGAAACCACGGTCGATCAGTACTTCTTCGATGCAGACATCGTTGCTCCTGCAGATCCTGCTGTTGACGGTTACAACTTCCTCGGCTGGGATTATGAAATCGCTGCAAAGATGCCCGCAAACGATCTGACCTACACTGCAAAGTTTGAAGCAATCGAATACACCATCACATTCGATGCAAACGGCGGTTCCGATGTTGCAATTGCTGCTTATACGATCGAAGACACCGTTACTCCCGAAGAATCCAAGCTTGCAAACTTCCACTTTGACGGCTGGCAGGTTGTTGTCGCAGATGGCAACTGGACCGAAGGTGAAATTCTTCCCGAAACCTTCAGCGGCAAGTTCGGTAATATCTCCGTAAAGGCTGTCTGGAGCGAAAAGAAGGCAGATTATAAGGTTGAAACCTATTACATGGGCACTGACGGCAACTACGGCGAAGCTGATGAGGTGCAGACCTTCAACGGTCTTGTCGGCGACGATGCTGAATACGTAATGCCTGAAGTTGTCGGCTTTACTGCAGATGCTGCAAGCGTACTGAAAGCTGAAATCCTTGAAGACGGCTCCACCGTTCTGAAGGCTTACTACAGCCGTAACAAGTACAAAGTTACCACTTCTGTAGAGGGCAAGGGTACTATCACTGCAACCAATGATTATTACTACGGCTCAACCGTAGAAATCACTGTTGATGTTGCTGACCACTATGTGGTTGAATCCTGGACAGGTGTTGAAGCAACCGGCAATACCGCTTCCTTCACAATGCCTGCAGAAGCAGTTGAAATCAATGCTGTTGTTGTTCCCGTTGTTTACACCTACTCCTTCGACGGTGAAGTAGTTGAATACACCGTTGAAGATACCATCACTGTTCCCGGTGTGTCCAAGGGCGGATATGAATTCACCGGTTGGTCCATCAAGACTGCAGACGGTAACTGGACTGCTGATGAACTGACAGTCGGTGCTGAATTGACTGCAAAATACGGCAACGTTGTTATCGTTTCCACTTGGGAAGCAAAGGTTTATACATTAGCTTATGATGTAAACGGTGGCGAAATGCCCGTAACATTCTACACTCCCGCAGGTGAATACACCGCTACTACTACGATCGTTCTTCCTGCTCCGTCCATGACGGGTTACAGATTTACCGGTTGGGCTGTCACCAAGACTGACGAGACAGATTGCAACTGGGCAGATAAGATTTCTTCCAAGGAAGATAATATCGGTTCCGGCCACTACGGTAACGTTACTCTTGTTGCTCAGTGGACAGCACTTGATGTAGAAGTGTTTGTAGAACATTATCTGCAGTATACCTTCAGCGATGAGTATATTCTCCTCGACAAGTACACCGATTACCATAAGGCAGGCGCTGAAATCAACATTGAAGACGAAGTCGCAAAGAAGCATGAAGGTGCTTACCACTTTGTAAAGGCTCTTGTTAATGATGAAGAAGCTGAAACCGTTACTGTTAACGCAGACGGATCTACCGCTATCAAGCTTTATTACGATCTTGATGTTCATACCGTTACTGTAAATTACGTAACACCTGAAGGTGTTGAAGCTCCTGAAACCTATGTCGGTGATTTCCGTTACGGTCAGAACTTCAATATTGTATCTCCCAAGATTGAAGGCTACAAGCCCTCCAGTGTTACCTATGCAGGCAGAATGGATGTTGCAGATCTCGCAGCTACCATCACTTACGAAGCTGCATCTTATGATGTTGTTGTAAACTACAAGTATTCAAACGGTAAAATCGCTGGTGAGCCTGTAAAACAGACCGTAGCTTACGGTGCTGCATACTCAATTACATCTCCTGAAATTGAAGGCTATACTCCTAGTCTTGCTGTTGTTGAAGGCACAATGGAAGGTGCTGATGTTAAGGTAGATGTCATTTATGGTATCAATACTCATACATTGACCATTAAATATGTCTATGCAGACGGTTCTGAAGCAGCTCCTGCTTATATTGCAGAACTTGAGTTTGGTTATGCATATAATGTAAAATCTGCAGATGTAGCCGGCCATAATGCCTCGTCACCTTATGTAAGCGGTCAGATGCCTGATGAAGACTATGCTGTTACTGTCACATATGCTCCCAAGACTTATACTGTAGTATTTGTCGATTACGATGGAACTGTCCTTTCTGAACAGAATGTTGTATTCGGTAATGCTGCAACTGCTCCTGCTGATCCCACCAGAGCAACAGACGATACTTACAGTTATGAATTCAAGGGTTGGTCTGCTGATTTCAGCAGTGTCAGCGAAGACATGACAATTACCGCTGAATACATTTCGACGAATCTCAAAACCGGTGAAACTACCGGCGATGAAGAAGTTGATGATTCCTTTATTGGCAGACTGAAGGCTTTCTTTAAGCGTCTCATCAGATTCTTCAAGATTCTCTTCATCATTACCTGATGATTTGATCTTACAATAACTTGTATTGCAAAACCCCTGTGCTGTGCACAGGGGTTTTTGTTGTCCCGATTTATTATACTGTATCAATTCTCATATGCGAATAATGTTATATAATTATAGTTAAGAATCTATCTACTTATATAAAACTGTCAAAAATAAATGCCATTTCAGAAAGTTCACATATTGTCACTCGCACAGTTGTGAACGATAATAGTATAATTCTTTCAAATGTTATCACAGGGCATAATAATAACTGCTGAAATCTCATTACAAGAATCAGCAGTTATTGTTGTTATTCAAATTTATTTGATTTCGAAAACTGAAGAGAGCTTTTCAAATATATTGCGGAACATTTCGATAATCTTTTCTCGAACACAGCGCATGAAATTTCCGTATTCATAGAGGATATTGATCTTGGGTTTTTCATATTCCGTAAACGGAATGATATCACCATCTGATCTGATCATGTACTGTGGATACTCTGAATATGTGTATATGTTAACAGGCGTATCACCAAATAAAACAGCTTGTTTTAACTCATTGAGAGCATCTGTATTGTTTGAATGCTTGTCATCTTTAATAAACCATGTGTTGTCAGGATAATCACAAGTGGATGCATCTACAATATGATCCGGTGAGATGTAACCGAGTGATTCATGTTGCGCAACATAATCATCAGTCAGATACTCACCAACGTCAGCACAAGTGGCACCGTAACTTGTGTACTTTGTGTCAATTGTGCCATCGGACATGATTTTCCATGTGTCAGTGACAGGAGCCATTGAATAGCCGTATTTAGAAATGATCATAAAATGATTTGTAGCTGCAAGGTTGCTGATAATCTCATCTTTATAGGGGCGAACAGTAGTGTTGAAATTCTGAACTTTTTCTCGCAATCCGGCGTATTCTTCAATTTCATCTGCAACTGCGGTTTCAAAAACGTATTTTTCGCAATGCTCATATTCTTCATCAGAAATCATTGCCCATATTGATGGCCATGAACCGAAGAGAGGGATGAGAACTTCCTTGCTTGCTCTTTCTAAAGATCTCTTAATCAGTTCATCTGCAAGGAATTCAACAATGTCATAAATACCGGCAGCATATAAAGAATCGAAAATAAAATCTACAATTATTTCAGCATCAGTTTCATCCATTGCATAAAGCAAATAAGAATATAAAGCTTCTCCGTCAATCACAATGTCACCGGAAAAGAGTTTGCCGATATATCCGGCACCGTAGATTGCCGTTGAATCCAACACGATTCCATGGACTTTATTCATGCCGTATTCAGCAAGATAGGACATTACGATAACTCCGCCCATGCTGTGACATTCGATTGCAACCTTTTCTTCACCTGTCTTTTCGAGGACATAATCAATGAAGTCATTTAATTCGTCTGCAACTTCAGTAGGATCTTTTCTCCAGTCATAATTGAAGTAAATTGTGTTTTCTGTATCAATTTCTTCAGGATAAGACCAGAGAATGCCGGTACCTTCTCGGATTGAACCGTCTTTATTGTTCCATGCAGGTTCAAATAAGATATTCGCAACTTCAACCAGTGCGTCTTCAAACTTTGCATAATTGTGAGTAAGCAGATAAGATATGATTGGCGGTATTGCTGTCTTAACTGCGGTCATAATTGTGTCGGAATCCATTGGCCACACTTGCTTTTGTTTGTCAGTACCAATGTTCTCATAAATGTTTCCGCATGCAAAGCCATGAACATAAATTGTTGGACATTGTCGTTGTACTTCAATTTCAGATTTCGATTCTGAAGCTGAAACTACAGGTGCTATAATTGACAGCAGTAAAGATATACATAGAAAACAAGACAGATAGCGAAAGATTACTTTTTTCATAATTATTACCTCCTGTACTTATATTATAACTATTTATTTAAAAAAGTAAATATGTATTCAAATAATTATTCATAGTTTTGTAACACTATGTAAACTTGACAAAAGAGACTGTCAGTGTTAGAATATGATGAGAAAGGGGAGAGTTATTATGGCTCAAAAATACTTGATAATCAATGCAGATGACTTTGGACTTTGTAAAGCAGCAAATGATGCTGTTATTGATCTTTTTCGTTCCGGCTGTATTTTGTCATCCACTGTAATGATGACTTGCCCCGGTACAGAAGAAGCTGTTGCTTTTGCAGCTGATAATCCGCAATATGCAATCGGTGTACATCTTACTCTCACGAATGAGTGGCAGGATAATTGCCCGTGGGGCCCGTTGACAGGTGGCAGAACTATTCGCAATGAAAAGGGTAGAATGTGGCCTGAAAATGAAGATTTTGAAGCACATTGCTCGTATAAGGAAGCGATTGCAGAGGCGCGCGAACAGATTGAAAAAGCCGAAAGAATGGGTATGCAGCCGTCCCAGGTGGATAACCATATGGGTTCCTTGTATGGCATGAATGGCAAGTATCTCATGTTACCGAAGGTATTTCAGCTTTGTAAAGAAAAAGGATACGCATTCCGTATGTGCACCACAGCGGTTGATTCATTTTGTCCCGACGGTGTTGATTTGAAACTGTATCGTCTTTTCTGCAACATCAGCAAAGTACTTTCTAAACTTTATAAAGTTTATACACCTGATTGCCTGATTCTTACTGATCAGGTGAAATCTTTGAAGAACAAGGATAATTACGAAGATTTCCGTGATGCGTTCCTTGAATTTCATGCAAATATTCCTGATGGTATTACAGAAACGTTTATTCATCCCGTTCTGGAGACAGATGAAATCAAAGCCATTACCGGTTCATGGCCGCGTCGTGTGTGGGAGTATCAGTTGATGAAGGATCCTGTTACACATAAATTCTTTGAGGATCACAATATAAAACTCATCAGCTATCGTGAACTGATTGCAATGAAATCTGCCGAATAAATTCAAAAAGAGCAACAATCACTGTTTGATTGCTGCTCTTTTTATTATTTGTAATAAATCTGATATCTGAGGTCATAATTATAAAGAATATCAATTTGGCGTGTGCCGTCCTGCGTTTCATGACCAATCTTAATTGTCAAAACATCAGATTCTAACTCCGGTAATGTATTTATTATATTTCTTGCTGTGTTTTTTGGCAGTATCTTAGTAAATAATTTTATTTCTTCAGATAATAGTCCGGAGAATTCATCAACAGTAATTGTAGTAACTTTATTGCATTGGATAATCTTAAGTCCCTGATAATTCAGAAAATGATCATGCATCTCTTGAATAGTGAGAGGAATTATATCATGATGAATATTTAAGTTTTTTGTATCAGAATAAGTTACTAAGAATTGAATTATGTTTTTGCAGTTCGAATAAGTACTTGTGCTTTTCGTGTGTTCTGTCAAAAGGATCGTGATGAATTCCTCTGTCATGCAGATTGGATTGAACGATACGGTTTGTATTTCTTCTGCAATGCATAGATTATTTTTTAATTTCTGCTTTATTATTATATTCCCGATAACTTCAGTATTTTGAATCTGTTGATTATTTTGATATTCCTTGATCACAGCTGTATTTTTCTTATGATCAAGTTCTATATCATATTTCTTATCATTTGTTACAGATATGATTTGGATGCTATGAATACTTCTGAATAAATTTTGGCATTGAAAAACTGCAGTGTCATTTTTTGTCATACAATGTAACAAAATGATCACTGCAGTTATTGTTGAAACAGATATTAAAATTGCGATAAGAAACTTTTTACAGATCAATATACTTACTCCCCGAATCGTTATTGACGAATCAGTTTTCGGTGTTCAGAATGATCAATGCCTCAAGAGAAGGAGAGTCAATATTGATTTTACATCCACAGTATTTGCGTGATGTAAAGCGATAATCATCATGATCGGTAGTGATGTGCAAAAAAGTAAGTTTTCCGCTGATGGCATCAATTGAGAAACTGAGCTCTGTGTTAAATAATAAACTGTACAGATCATAGCCCATCATATCAGCAATGCCGCCTGCGAGGCCTGCAAGATTCACTATTGTTTGTGTTTTGCTTGTGTACGCAGGTTGTAGCAACGCATTGAAGCGATCTGCAAATGCTTTACTGTTTGCAGGATTAAAGCTGTAAGTCAGATCGAGACCATCTCTTTGAAAAGAATAACCTATAGCGGATTGAAAATTATCTTCATCAAAGGCTTTGACAATGGATCGCATAACAGTCGGCACTGCTGCAAATTCAAAATAGGTAGAAAGATCCAAACCTGTAAGACCATTCAGATCATGTTCAAGTGCTGTAACATCTACCTCTCTGTCTGCCAACACTGAACCTATGCCTGAAAACAATCTTTTAAAGTTCGTGTATTCGGTATTTTTGCCGTCATACTGCCATCCATCCGCATCCATAGAAAAGGAATATCTGATTCCGTCTTTCATTAATATGTATTTGGCCTGCGGATTAGAACTGTCTTGTAACACCCAATAGCATTCCATGCGATTGTTTTTTAAATCTATGTCGTAAGTCAGCACTCCGGGGATACCATTCTTTTCAAAATCAAAGATGCCATTCTTACATCCCATGGCCACAGCAGATGCATCAAGCAGAGCTGTAGCTGCATTATCTCCGTTTATTACACGTCTGATTCTTTGAGCAGGGGACGCGCCGCCGTAAAACATAGGCACTATCAATACGCCGAGTATGGAAGCACTCAGTAGTATAGCGATAATGATTCTGATATAAAATGATGCAGATCTGTAACGATACATATGATTCAGCTAACCTTATTTTTCAATTGTGATAGAGGCATTTGTGATCTTTACTGTTTCAGTAATATCATTGGTTGTATTGCCTTCATTGCTGTCTGCGACACTAACACTTTGGGTTTTGATAATCAAATCAATTGCATCACCTGCATAGTCATCATTGATTGTTAAGTCAAATGTATACAATGTGTCTTCAATTACATCAACCATGTCCATGACAAATCCTGCGTATGTGATTGTTCCTGCCTCAAATCTGGTCTGGTCCACGAAGCCTTCGATTGTGCTGCCGTCTGCAAGCTCAGCAGTTGCAGCATTTGATTCATAAAACAGCTTCATATCTATTGCTGCAAGATTTTCAATGTTTTTGATTTTAACGCTGACAGATACAGTTTCACCGGGTTTTACAGTGTCATCGGATAAAGATACAAGCAATTCAGGTTCTTTTACATCAGGTGTGGTTGCAGGTGTTTCTTTGCTGCAAGCAGAGAATGCAAGGACAGTAGCGAGTGCGAGAAGTAAGCAAATCAGTTTTTTCATTTTTTTATATCTCCTTTAAAATTTATTCAGATCACAAACCAATTGATATGCAGTATAATTACTTTCATAACAAACGCTTATGATCAGATTGCCACTTTCAGAAATATGAATTTTCTCCATATTTCTATTCGTGAAATTATTGAATATGATCACGTTATTGTCTGTGATATCATATATACCAATCTGAAGTCCACCGGAAGGACTTTCACCGATTATTGCGGCATATTTATCAGTAAATATATAGTCTGTTACCACAAAACCGCTGCCGAATACATTGTAGTCAAACTTGTATTCTTTATTGCTCTTGATGTCATAAAACATACCGCTTGCTTTTTCAAGAATCGACGTACCGGAACGAACAAAATCAGTAGAATAATTGCCTGAAAATTCCTTAATAATATCATCATTGTAGTTGTCATAAAAGTACAAAGTAAAACCATCTTCGGTTTTATTGAAGTAATAAATACCATCTGCTGTGCGGTAGAAAGTCATTCCGAGGATATCCCATAAAACGCGGATATTATCAACATTGGTATCATAACCGCCGCTTGTATAAACGTCAACATATTTCACTTCATCGGCAACATATGCTCTGGATGTATAGAAATATATCTCATCAAAAGGTTGACTGAGAATTTCATCTGTGAACATCTTGTAGTCAGTCATTTTGATACCATCCATACCGGTCTGACGTTGAGCTTCTGAAAGAAAGTAGCCGTCCGTTTCAGATGTTTCGGGATCGAAATAGAATTGTTCACTGTAAACTTTTTCTTCATAAAAGCGACTCTTGTCAGTATCGGCAAGCAATAAAAGATTGTTACCGTAAGCAAAGGAAGCCGGAAGTTCACAGAGTTTAAAAAATACATAATCGTAAAGCATAATATTATAATTGCTCGAAAATGTATAAAGACCGTATCCGTTGGTTTTGCCATCAATGGTAATGTAATAAATTGAAGCGGGGATGCTTTGACCGCTCAACTTTGCACTCACGTTATAAACGCCGGTTGCTTGTTGCTCCGTCAGAACACCATCAATAATTCGGAAGAAACGAACAGTGCCTTGTGTATCCATAGTGTAATAAACACCATCAAAATCTGTCTTCATCAACGGCAATGTTGCAGTGTTGGTTTGCTGAAATACTTTTGTGTAATCTATTCTTCCATTTTCGTCGTATAATGATTCTTGTATTGTGTTATTACCAGACTCAGAAGGATTGGTGCTTGGTTTTGACAAAGTGCAGGAAGTGAAAAGAGTGGTAATCGTCAGAATGCTAAGCATAACAGACGTTATTTTTCGGTTCATAGTAACCTCCCAAAAAAAATAAAAGTGATTAAATATATAATGTTATGATATTAATATAGAATAATAAACTTAAAATTATTTAAAATTTTAAGATTAAAAATGTTGAATCCATTTTTGAAAAGGAATCTTAGAAAAGGAAAAATCCTGATGCAATGCATCAGGATTCTTGGTGCGGATGACGGGACTTGAACCCACATGAACTTGCATTCACTAGAACCTGAATCTAGCGCGTCTGCCAATTCCGCCACATCCGCATATCTCATTGGCGCACACATATATTAGCACTCAGAGCTAAAAAAGTCAAGCAAAATTTTCATAAAAACTGATTTTTTTTGAAAGTCATGAATTTTGTCTTTTTAAATATGAACGTTAATATCAATATTGCACAAAGTGAACCGGAATGTTTTTGTGTAATAAGCAGAAAAAGGAAAATGTTGATTATGTTCTATTGACTTGTTTATGCTGAATTGATATTATAATTTAGAAAAATAAAGGAGGCGGAATATGAAATCAATAATCAGTCTTATTTTAGCTTTTTCTATGATCTTTACCGCTTGCGGTATCTTTGCAGCAGCAACTGAAAAAGAGCTTACAATTGCAGTTGCCAATGATATTCATCTGAATGTTGACAAATCTACAACACCTGTAAAACGTGGTAATTCGGTGAATGAGGACTTTTTCCACGCAGGTCACAGCGGACAGATGCCTGAAGAATCTGTTGCGATAGCTGATGCATTTTTTGATCTTGTCGCTAATGATGAAAGTGATGTTTTGCTTTTGCCCGGTGATATTGCAGATGGCGGCACCATTGATCAGCATCTTGCGATGGCTGCATTGCTTTCTGAGTTTGAAGCAACCAGCGGAAAAAAAGTATTTGTAATTCCCGGTAACCATGATTTTTGGGATGCAGGTGTTGCAGACTTCAAAGAGATTTATCAATCTTTCGGTTATTCTGATGCGATTGCACAGGATACTCTCTCTGCTTCTTATGTTGCAGAGCTCAATGATGAATACAGATTGCTTGCGATTGACAGCACAAAGCCCGGACAGAGCCCTCACGGTATGACACAAGCTCGTGTGGATTGGATTGAGGCTCAATGCAAGCAAGCTGCGACTGACGGAAAAAAAGTCATTGCAATGATGCATCATAATCTTATTGAACATTTTGTTCTTGCCAAGACTCTCCATAAGACCGCTATTGTTGAAGGTGATGTTGCTCTTGCCGAGGTTCTCGCAACAAACGGTGTAAAATACATCTTCACCGGTCATACTCATGATACAGATATTGCAGCTTATACAGCAGAGGATGGTTCTGTAATTTACGATGTTGTGACAGGTGCATTGTTCTCTTATCCTTGTCCCTACAGAGTTGTCAAATTCTCTGATTCTGTTACTTTTGAAACCCGAAAGGTTCAATCTGTTGATGTCTCTTTGCTGCCTCCGGGTATTACAGAAAATGCAATAGAGATGGCAAAAACTGATATGGTGCAGTATTCAAAAATCTGCACATGGATCGGTGTGCGTAATACGATTGCAGGTTACGCATCTGCTTCTTCTCTTAAGCGATTGCTGAAACTCGATAAAGAAAAAGATGCTGCAATGTGGGGAATTGTTGATAAGGTTGGCACCAAGATTGCTGAATCATTGAATTGGTCATTGAATGCATCTGTTGCTGAAGAGGATGCAATGAGCATTGAAGGCTATCTTGCAGAATATGATATAGAAGTACCGCAGACCGCTTATGGTGATCTTATTGATGTTGCAGTTGAAATATTCCAGGCACATGTTGTCGGTGATGAAAACTTCCCGGGTTACAGTCCTGAAATTCTTAGTATGACCAGAGGACTTGCTGCTGTTTTGCATTATTCTCTTGCTGATCTTTCAGTTGAAGAATACACAACAGTTCTTGAATTTATTGCTGCGTTGCTCAAACTTGATCTGAATCCCGAAATTCTTACTCTTGCAGGAAATGCAGTATCACGTATGCGCGGTCTTGAACTGTTGTTTACAACTGCTATAATGCCGTTGTTCTGTGAATATGGCGTCGATGATGCACCGGCCGATAACAATGTTACATTGCCCGGTTACGAGAAGAATACAACACAGGAGACTATGAATTTCTTTGAAAAGATCTTCGAGTTTCTCAAGCAGCTTTATAACGGACTTATGACATTCTTCGCTCATTTCTTTGGTTGATAAAAGATATCTTTAAAGCAGGTTCTCAAACGAGAACCTGCTTTAATATTTAACTATTTATTCTGCTGCAACGGCACATTCACTGTTTATAGAAGCTTCACGTCTTTGGCGAAGTTCCTGTTGTATTGGAATCAGTTTTTTCTTAGAAAGCGGATAAATAATTGTAAGAATCAGGATCAAAGTATATACAACAGCGGGTACGATTGTGCACATTCTGTAAATATTGTGTCCGACAGATCCTTTTGCAGTAGTGATTGTATCTTTGAGTTTTTCATTGTAGCCTGTCTTTTTAAGAAGCTGCATTCCGCCGGAATCGGCAATGGTCTGACCGACTTTTCTTGCGAAAGTATATACGGCATAAATTGCACTTTCGCTTTTTTCATTGGTCATATACTCATGATAATCAATGCAGTCCATAACAATCGCCCAGTTTGTAATGCTCATAAATGTATATCCGAGACCTATGAGAGCTTGCATGACAAAGAACAAGACTTTGCCGGGCAAAAATACTGCGTTGAAGATTGCTGCTGCAGATGAAAGACACAGGCCAAAGACGCAGAGTTCTTTCTTTCCGTATTTTTCAACCATTTTGGGTACGAAAAGGATGAGTGCCGCCATAGGACCGTAGGTGCAAAGAGTATTGAATATGCCAAGATTTGAATCGCCGAAATAGTTTTTGTAAAGATACTGTGAGAAAGAACCGAATTGCAGCAATCCGCTGATCAGAATTCCCGAAATCATGACAGTGATAAAGGGTAGGCTCTTAAACAAGGAACCATATGTCTTTTTGATGTCAATCTTTTTCTTCTCTTGCACAGACTGTACGCGTTCTTTTGTGGTTTTGAAGCATATCAGGTACATTACAGCCGAAGCAACAGAGAACACAAGAACCAGAATCAAAGCTCGTTTGTCGCTGAACTGTGAAGTAATCGTTCCGTCTGCTTGTTCTACTTTGCTGTAAATGAGTGCCTGACCTACCAATGTAGGCATTGCACCGCCAACACCACCACCGATTGAACGGAATGTTGAAAGCAGAGTTCTTCCTTTGGGATCATCTGTAATGACGGAAGCAAGGGAGCCATAGGGAATGTTCATGCCCGTATAAAGCATTCCAAATGCTGTATAAGTAATGTAAGCAAATGCAAGAAGAATGGTATAATTGCTGATGAATTTACTGATATTCAGGAAGCAAAGTATGCAGGAAACGGCAAGCGGGATGCTTACAACTTTGATGTAGGGCCTGAATTTTCCGTCTTTTGTAGGTTTTCTTGCATCAACGATCAATCCCCACATCGGGTCATTGATTGCATCCCACAGACGCACAACAAGGAATAACACTGTAATGTCGTTGTAGACCTTATCTGCATCAAAAGCTGTCATAAGACTGTCTGTGTAGAACACTTTCAGAAATGTAGAGATAAATGTCAGTACCAGAAGGTTGCCGATATCTCCGAACATATACCCTATACCTTCTTTGATGCCGATGGCATTCGGGTGCTGCAGAGCTTTTGGTGGTTGTGATGTTTTCTGTCTTTTCATGTAAATCCTCCTTGCAATCATTTATTTCTTTTGAAACGGATCTCACATATGTTGTCACCGTTTGCTATTGTTTTATTCAGCTCAAGATGGCAACCGAAGCTTTCTGCAATTCCTCTGTCGCCACACATTGCAAAATCACAAAGCTGTGAAATCTCTTCATCGCTGCAGCCCTGCTTTTGCCATGCCTTGACTAACGGACAATAATGGAAATCAATGTCAAGATTGTCATCGGAGCAACTCTTGATATCCATTTCAAATACAAGTTGAGCGGGTAATGTAAATAAGGTCTTTTTTAATCCCTTCAGACTTTTTGTGCCGGCTTGTTTGCATAAATCGGATCCCTGAAAAAGACCGCATCTTTTAATTGCCTGAGGTGCAAATTCCTTTGGGTCTAATCCTTTTTTTCGGGCTTCGTCACAAAGCAGATACATCCATGTTGCACGATGTTCAAGTTGTGCACGAATAGCCTGCAGCAAAACGTTTTTGTATTTCGGTTCATTGGTAATACTCATTGATTTAGTCCTCACATTGGCTTTTAAAGTATTTGTCTTTTTATGCTCATTTTCTTTTTAGTATACAGTTTGGCAAGACCACCTTCGCTTGTTTCACGATATTGGTAAGCAAGATCACGTCCTGTTTCGTACATAGTTTCAACGACCATATCGAAACTGATTTTTCTGGAACCTGATAAAAAGTTTGCAAGACTCAAAGCGTTGATTGCTCTCATTGCTGCAACGGCATTTCTTTCAATACAAGGAATTTGAACAAGACCGTGAATGGGGTCGCATGTCAGTCCAAGGTGATGTTCCATTGCAATTTCTGCAGCATACTCAATCTGATCAATGCCCATTTCATACAATTCACCAAGTGCAGCAGCCGCCATTGAGCAAGCAGAGCCGATTTCTGCCTGGCAACCCGATGCTGCACCAGAAATTGTGGCATTTGTTTTGATAAGATTGCCGATGATTCCGCCCGTAGCCAGTGCTCTTATAATTTGTTCGTCAGAAAAACCTTTTTTTTGCTGTGAATAATACAATGCAGCGGGAACAACACCACAGGCACCGCAGGTCGGCGCTGTCACAACAATGCCGGCATCCGCATTCTGTTCGCTGGCAGCATAAGCAAAAGCACATACGAGTCTGTTTTCTCTTGTTGCTTCACTTTCGTCAATATGTCTTTGATTGAAAAGATATTGTGCTTTTCTTTCGACATGCAGGCCACCCGGTAATTCACCTGTTGCAGCAAGTCCTTCTGCAATTGTATGCTTCATGCATTGCCATACTTTCGATAAGTGCTTTTCTATTTCGGGTCCTTCACGCATGAAACAATAATCAGAAATACGCATATTGTGTTCTTTGCAGAAAGTAGCTATTTCTTTAAATGTGTTTTCGGGATATACATCAGGTGTGTCAATATCAGGTCTACCTTCAACTTGTATCATACCTCCGCCAACACTGTATACGCGCATAAATGCTATTTGTTCGTTGTTTTTAAAAGCAGCAAGATCCATTGTGTTCGGATGAGGCATGCTTTCGTTTTCTTCATCGAAAACAATGTGACACGGAGTCGGATCAAGAGTCTCTTTGACAGCCCTGTCGGTCTGATGTCCTTTACCGGTCAAAGCAAGGGATCCGTAGAGTGTGACTTCAAAAAAATCTGCAGAAGGATTCTCTTCAGCAAAAAGACTTGCAGCTTTTACAGGCCCCATGGTATGTGAGCTTGACGGACCGCGTCCGATGCGGTATAATTCTTTCAGTGACTTCATGTTAATCTCCATTAAGATTTTTTATATCTATATTTTATAATTTTCTTCACACATTGTAAAGCATAATTTAATGATTATGCTATATAATTTTTTGTAATGAAAACAGGAGAGTAATAATTATGAAAAAAGTGATTGTGTTTTTGTTGGTTTTGTGCGTCTGTTGTGCTGTAATGACTGCTTGTGGAAATGAAGATTTGGTTTCCGATGGTGATGCCGCTCCTACAGAATATGTCAGTAATGTTAACGGTTACATTGTGCAGCCTGATAATGCATTGCAACAATTGATTGAGGGTATGCCTCTTTGTTATCTTGATTATGTTGTTGAAAATCCGGCATATTATGATGTTATGGATAGAGCTGTTATACCTGTTATTGTACAAAATCCTGCAGATTTCCGTGCATTCTTTGATGGCGAAGAAGATATTAATAGACTTGCTGCCCCTGTACAGGAAGAAATGTTTAAAACTGATGCAGGCAAGGCGATCTATGTTGATGAAAAATTCTATGATACATGGAATCTTCTGATCCTTTCTGTAAGGGAAAGCAACTCACAGACCAAACACTCAATCGACTCGGTTACATATAACAATGACAGTTGTATTCTTCATGTGAATGCAACAAGAGAAGTCGCAGAAGGTGATGGCGAACATACCGTTCGTCATTATGTGTTCCGATTGCCTGCCAATGTGTACATGGGGGTCAATAATAGTTTTTTGAAAGCTGAATAATTTTTCTACGGACATCACACAGGTGGTGTCCGTATCATTGTTTATAATGCATAAAATTCTGTATATACAAAAAATATACAAAATTACTTGTATATTCAGAATTCATATGATATAATAACTTCAATTATATTTTTAAGGAGTCATTATGACAAGACGAGAAATACGTGAACAGGCATTTATGCTTCTTTTTGAAAAAATGTTCAATTCAGATAACACCATCCAGGAGCTTGCTGACTTTGCAGAAGATTGCGGTTTGTTTATTCCGGATTCATTTGCGATTCAGTTAGCAACGGCTGCGATGGAGCATGTAGATGATATTGATTCTAAGTTATCAGCTCTTTCTCGTAAATGGGCATTGTCAAGATTACCTCGCGTTACTCTCGCCATACTCAGATTAGCAGTTGCTGAAATGCTTTATTTTGATGATATTCCACAGTCTGTATCTATAAATGAAGCTGTTGAACTGGCTAAAAAATTTGCTTCCACGGAAGATGCTTCTTTTATAAACGGCATTCTCGGTAACATTGCAAGATCGAATGCTGCAGGTGTATCTGAAGATTAAAATGGCTAAGTTTCTGGGTATCGATACAAGTAATTACACTACAAGCATTGCTGTCTATGATCAAATGGACGGCATTGTCGGTTTTGAGCGAAAGATATTACAAGTGAAAAGCGGCGAAGTCGGATTGCGACAAAGTGATGCTGTTTTTCAGCACGTACAGAATTTACCTTTATTATTTCAGACTATTGAAGAGCTGTACATTAAAGACATATCCGGAATCGGTGTTTCGTCTGTTCCTCGCGATGAAGTCGGTTCTTATATGCCCTGTTTTACAGTCGGGACATCATTTGCAAAAAGTCTTGGTTCATGCTTGTCCGTTCCTGTATATTCTTTTTCTCATCAGTCCGGGCATATTGTTGCAGCTGCTTATTCCGCAGGCAGAACCGACCTGTTGCAGCAGGCATTTATTGCATTTCATGTTTCAGGCGGTACCACTGAGGTTGTACTTGTGCAACCTGATGCTGATACTATTTTTCATATTGATGTGATTGCATCGTCCCTTGATCTTAAGGCAGGACAAGCAATTGATCGTGTCGGCAATATGCTGAATTTGCCGTTTCCTGCCGGAAAACATATTGAAGAACTTGCAAACAAATCTGTTACAAAATTCAGATGCAAACCTTTTATGCGTGATGGGTGTCCGAGTTTATCCGGCCTTGAAAATAAATGTGCACAAATGATTGCAAAGAATGAATCACCTGAAAATGTTGCTCGCTATTGTCTTGATTTTATTACTGCTGCTCTGATTCATATGGCTGAGAATTGTGTCAGCAAACATCCTTCTTTGCCGATTCTTTTTTCAGGTGGTGTTATGTCGGATCTGATCATAAGGGAAGAGATTTCACGTCGTTTTAATGCTGTATTCTCTGATCCTTTTTATTCTTCTGACAATGCTGCGGGCATTGCTTATCTTGCAAGTTTGAAATAATGGAGTGAGTCTTACGCAAAATGTAGCTGTCAGTGTTTCGCAACTGAATCTTTTTGTAAAAAGTCTGTTGGATGCTGATTTGCGTTTATCGGACATTTTGGTCTGTGGTGAAATCTCCAATTTTTCAGGTCACTATAAATCCGGTCATTTGTATTTTACATTAAAAGATGAAGTTTCCGCAATCAAAGCTGTCATGTTCAGCCGTAATGCTTCTTCTTTGCGTTTCAGACCCGAAAACGGAATGAAAGTGCAGGTCAGAGGACGTGTTTCGGTTTATGAACGCGACGGTGTTTACCAGATCTATGTGGAAAGTATGCAACCTGACGGCATAGGTGCACTTACTGTTGCGTATGAACAACTGAAGAATAAGCTTGAAAAAGAGGGATTGTTTTCACCTGTTCACAAAAAACGTATTCCTGCTTATCCGACCAGAATTGGTGTTGTTACATCACCAACAGGAGCAGCTGTACAGGACATTATTAATATCATCAACAGAAGATGGCCGATTGCTGTTATTGTCTTGTATCCTGTCAGTGTACAGGGGGATTCAGCTGCTTCTGAAATCAGAAATGCGATATCTGAACTTGATAAGTTTGGTAATTGTGACGTTTTAATCGTTGGTCGTGGTGGAGGTTCTATTGAAGATCTGTGGTCTTTTAATGATGAACTTCTCATCAGAACAATATTTCATTGCAAGACACCCGTTGTTTCCGCTGTTGGTCATGAGACAGATTTTACTTTATGTGATTTTGTCAGTGATCTCAGAGCACCGACTCCTTCTGCAGCAGCAGAGTTGGCAACACCTGATATAGCAGTTGAAGAACAGCGATTAATGAATCTGAATTATTCTATACATCATCTTATAAATAATAAAATTGAATTTGAGAGAGAATATCTGAACGGTCTTTTGCAGACACGCAGTTTTTCTTCGCCGAAGCAGTTTTTTGATCCTGAAAAACAGACTGTAGACATGCTTTCGTACAGACTTGTAAATGCATATAAACATTGTATTGCAAAAAATACCTCTCGTTTCGGAACGCTGGTTTCTAAATTAGACGTGTTAAGTCCGTTAAAAGTGCTCAGTCGTGGTTATGCTGTTGTATATAAAGACAGCAATATTATGAACTCTGTTAAAGATATTACTCTCAATGAGAATATCTCTATCGGAATGAAAGACGGTTATATAGATTGTACTGTTGATAGTATCACTATTGATTGAGGTGGTTTAATGCCTAAGATAACTTATGAATCTGCGATAAAGCAGCTTGAAGAGATTGTTGAAAAACTGGAAGGCGGAAATCTTACTCTCGATGAAGCTGTAAAACTTTTTGAGAAAGGTGCTAAATTGTCTGCTGTTTGTGACAAAGCTCTGAAGGATGCTGAGTTTAAAATCACAACTCTTGATGCGATTAAAGACGAGGATATATAAAATGAGATCCATAAAAGAATATATTGATTTATTTGAAAAGAATATTAATTCATTTGTACCTGCTGCTGATCACGAACAATCTGACATGCGTGAAATGATGTTGTATTCTCTTGATGGAGGCGGTAAACGAGTGCGTCCTGTCCTTTGCATGGCATTTTGCGAATTATGTGGCGGCAGAGCTGAGAATGCATTGCGTTTTGCTGCTGCTGTAGAGTTTATTCACACGTACTCTTTGATTCATGATGATTTGCCTTGTATGGATAATGATGATATTCGTCGCGGTAAGGCTGCAAGCCATATACGTTTTGGTGAAGCCAATGCTCTTCTTGCAGGTGACGCTCTTCTTACACATGCGTTTGATCTGATAGCACGTGCTGCTGAAGACGGACAGGTTTCTGCTTCTGCCGTTGTGCAGGCTGTTGCCGTATTGTCAAGATGTGCAGGCATGAACGGGATGATAGGTGGTCAATATATCGATCTTGCCACTGAAGGAATAAAAGTTCCTGTTGATTCATTATACCTGATGGATTTATATAAAACCGCAGCTCTTATAAAAGCAGCTTCGCAACTCGGATGCATTGCAGCCGGTGCTGATGCGGATAAAATCAAAAATGCAGGGGAATTTGCTGATAAATTGGGATTGGCATTTCAGATTATTGATGATCTGCTTGATTATGAAGATGAAAATGCAAGTGATAAAGTAAATGAAAAAGCTACGTACCCTGAGTTGCTTGGTGTTCAAGAAGCACGTAACTTAGCTGATAAATATACAGAGCAAGCAATCAACTCACTTGCTCTGTTTGGTGAACACGCGGAAGTGATTTCTGCTTTTGCAGATCAGCTGCTTCATCGCACGAATTGATTGTTATGAATAATAAAAAAATACTTTCTACAATTAAATCTCCTGAAGATGTTAAGAAATTGCGAGATGATGATCTTCCTTCACTTGCATTGGAGATCAGGCAAACGCTCATTGAAACACTCAGTGTGAACGGCGGTCATCTTGCTTCTAATCTCGGAGTTGTCGAGCTTTCGATTGCTTTGCATCGCGTTTTTTCTTCACCGAAGGATTCAATCATTTGGGATGTCGGACATCAATCTTATGTTCATAAGATGTTGACAGGCAGATTTGAGCAGTTTTCAACAATCCGTACTCCGGGTGGTTTATCCGGTTTTACAAGAACGACTGAAAGTGAACACGACAAATTCAATTCCGGTCATTCAAGTACATCGGTTTCTGCGGCTTTCGGGATTGCACAGGCGAATCGTATCAATAAAAGTGATGCTTTTGCCGTTGCAGTCGTAGGTGATGGTGCTTTTACCGGTGGAATGATTTATGAGGCACTCAATAATGCAGGACGCTCAAACAGTCGATTGATTGTCATTCTCAATGATAATGAGATGTCAATTTCTCCGAATGTAGGTTCCATGGCGAGATATTTTGCCGTGATTCGTGCGAATCCTCGTTATGTTAAATTCAAAGCAGGAACCGAACGCTTTTTGAATCATATTCCTCTTGTCGGAAAGCAACTCGCAAAAATAGTATACGACCTCAAAACAAACATCAAGAATATCATTTACAACTCTACAATGTTTGAGGATCTCGGATTCCGATACATCGGTCCGATTGACGGACATAACATTGAGCAACTCTGCACTGCATTGCAGGCTGCAAAAGCAATGGCGATTCCCGTGGTTTTGCACGTGAATACCACGAAAGGTAAAGGTTATGAACAGGCAGAAAAATCTCCTGAAACTTTCCATGGTATATCGCGATTTGATCCTGTTACAGGTGAACCGCCTGTATCCGGTAATAGTTTTTCTGAAACATTTGGTACTTTTCTTGCAGATGCCGCTTTAAAAGACAAACGTATTTGTGCTGTAACTGCTGCAATGTCAGTAGGAACCGGTTTAAGCCGCTTTGCTTCTTCTTTTCCGGATCGTTTCTTCGATGCAGGGATTGCCGAAGCACATGCAACAACCTTTTGCAGCGGACTTGCAAAGGGCGGGATGATTCCCGTGTTTGCTGTGTATTCTTCCTTTTTTCAACGTTCTTATGACCAATTGATACATGATGCTGCCATGCAGGACCTTAAAATGGTTTTTGCAATTGACAGGGCCGGACTTGTCGGTGAAGACGGCATGTCGCACCACGGTATTTTTGATGCTGCTTTTTTGAATACGATTCCCAACGTTACTGTTTACAGTCCGAGCAGTTTTAAAGAGCTGAACAATGCAATGGTTAAAGCTCTGTATCATACGCATGGTGTTGTTGCTGTCCGTTATCCCCGAGGTGATGAACCTGCACTTTCTGCTGATTTTGAACCAACTTTTGAAACGTATGACATATACGGACAGGAGACGGATTCTTTACTTTTGGTAACTTACGGACGTATTTTCTCAAATTGTGCAGAAGCTTGTAAGCAATTGAATGCCGAAGGAATAAAGTGCAGTGTTCTGAAGTTGAACAGAATCAAACCGATTGATAAGAATGCTGTGCAAACAGCTCTCGGTTATAAAAACATTGTGTTCTTTGAAGAGGGACAGCGTTTTGGCGGAATTGCCGAAAGTTTTTGCGATTTGTTGGCAGATCACGACTTCTGTGGAAAATACAGAATTGTTGCTATTGAAGATGATTTTCCTGTGCATAATTCCGTAAATGCACAACTTGCACATTATGGATTAGATACTGCTGGAATGATATCTTTCATAAAGAAGGAGTTTGCAGATGGAAGATAAAATCAGATTGGATGCCTTGCTATTTGAAAAAGGTCTGAGTGAAAGTCGTGAGAAAGCAAAAGCTTTTATCATGTCCGGTATTGTATATGTAAACGGACAAAAAGCCTTGAAGCCTGGAGCAACTGTTTCGCCTGATGATGATATTGAAGTGCGTGGCGGAATGGAGTTTGTAAGTCGCGGTGGCTATAAACTCAAAAAAGCCATGCAGCATTTTCCGATTCAACTTGACGGTAAGACATGCATGGATATCGGTGCATCAACCGGCGGTTTTACTGATTGTATGTTGCAGAATGGTGCATCGAAGGTATATTGTGTCGATGTCGGCTATGGTCAACTTGCATGGAAACTACGTAGTGATGACAGAGTAGTCAATCTTGAACGCACAAATATTCGTTATATAACCAAGGAACAGGTTCCCGACGAGATTGAATTTTTCAGTGTTGATGTGTCTTTCATTTCATTGAAGCTCGTTTTGCCTGCCATTAAGAGTATTCTTTCTGAAAAAGCTGAAGGAGTATGTCTTATCAAGCCTCAGTTTGAAGCGGGGCGTGATCGAGTCGGCAAAAAAGGTGTTGTTCGGGATATGCAGGTACATATCGATGTTGTTGAAGAGATTACTACCTTTGCTGATGATAACGGTTTTTCTGTATCAGGTCTGACATTTTCTCCAATCAAAGGACCTGAAGGAAATATAGAGTATTTAATGTACATCAAGAACGGAGATGGATTGAAAATTGAAATTGATCCGGTTTCTGTTGTTGCACTTTCACACTCTGAATTGAATGGCGGTGGTGTCAATGAAGGCAGCAATCATTCCTAATTTAACCAGAGACAATGCTCTGCAGATAACAAAGAATGTTTGCAGCGAACTGCAACACTTGAATGTTGAATGTCTGTTGTCAGTTTCTTTACAAGATACGTTTTATGAAACGATAAATGCTGTATTTCTTAATGATGACCAGCTTATCGATGAATCCGATCTTCTTATTTCTATTGGTGGCGACGGCAGCATGATTCATGCTGCAAAACAAGCTGCCGTAAAAGGGAAAAGAATTCTCGGGATCAATGCCGGTCAACTCGCTTATTTGTGCGGTGTTGATGCTGACGAGCTGCAAATGCTTGACCGTTTGGTCACGGGAGATTATGAAGTTGAAGAACGTATGCTTCTTCGTGTTGACAGATATGATGACGGTAAGTTTATCTCTTCTGGCTTTTGTGTGAATGATCTTGTTGTCTCACGTGGACAGGATATGAACCTTGTTGATATAGAGGTGAATTGTTCAGGACAAAGAATAGCTGACTACATTGCAGATGGTGTAATCGTTGCCACACCTACAGGCTCAACGGCTTACAATCTCGCCGCAGGCGGACCAATCGCAGAACCGACACTTGAAGCTATGCTATTGACACCGATATGTCCTCATCAGTTGAATCTCAGACCTTATATTTTTCATGCTGACAGTGTACTCGAATTAAAACAGGGTACAAGACGAGGTTCAGGAAAATTGTTTGCATCTTTTGATGGTGAAAAACCTTTTCCGTTGGAACCGGATTCTGTTCTAAAAATTACTAAAGCAGCAATAAAAGTTGATTTTATTAAGATAAAAAGAGTAAACTTTGTTGATGTGTTAAATGTAAAAATGGCATTTAATCGTTGACTTAAGGAAGGTAGATTAATTATGATGAAGAAAAACAGACAAGCTCTGATTATGCAAATCATCGAGCAGAACTGCATCAGTACGCAGGAAGATCTGATGAATAAGCTCCTCGAAGCCGGTGTAGATGTGACACAGGCTACGGTATCAAGAGATATCAAGGAAATGCGGATTGTTAAGCAATCTTCCGCATCCGGTGAATATAAATACTGCATTCCTGCAGCAGGAACAGACACAAAAGTATCTAAATACCATGCTATTTTTTCGGAATCTGTTATTTATACTGATTGTGCAATGGGTATTTGCCTTGTAAAATGCCATGTCGGCACAGCACAGGCTGCATGTGCAGCAATTGACTCCATGAATTTGCCTGAAGTGGTTGGTACTCTTGCAGGGGATGACACTATCTTTGTGCTTTGCAGAAATGAAGATAGTGCTTTACTTACTAAAAAATCCTTGGATGAACTGCTGAAATAAAATGCTTTGTAATTTACATATTGAAAACATCGCTATTATAGAAAATGCATCTGTTGATTTTGTCAACGGATTGAATGTGTTGTCCGGTGAAACAGGTGCAGGTAAGTCTATAATTATTGATGCAATCAATGCAGTGCTCGGAGAAAAAACATCTCGCGAATTAATCCGAACCGGTTCTAACACTGCGTTTGTCAGTGCATTGTTTTCTGACGTAAGCTCTGAAGTGAATGAGTTGCTGACATCTTTATCAATACCTGTCGAGAGCGATGGAACTGTTTTAGTGCAACGTAAGCTATACAGGGACGGCAAGAATCTTTGCCATGTCAACGGAATGACTGTCACTGTCTCTACATTGAAACGGATCGGTCTTTTGCTGATCAACATTCACGGTCAAAGAGACAGTCAGGATTTGTTGAACCCTGAATTGCATTTCAGTTTTGTTGACAATTTCGGTTCTCTTGATAATGAGGTTGCAACTTATCACAATTCTTTTGAGAGTTGGACGCATTCAGTTTCTATGCTTCGTAAAGTTGAATCTGAAGAAGCTGATAAGGAACGCATGATTGACCTGTTGCAGTATCAGATTCGCGAACTTGAAGCTGCCGATATTAAAATCGGTGAACGCGAACAACTGACAGAAAAGAAGAAATTAATACGTAATCTTGATAAGTTGAATAAAGCTCTCAATGCTGCATATACAGCACTCGATTCAGCTTGCGAATCAACAAGCAGTGCTTCAAAATACATAATTGCTGCATCCTCTGTCAGTCCTGCAGTTGGTGTACTGGACAACAGCCTGCAGGAAGCATTGTCAATTCTCGAAGATTGCAGAGAAGAAACACGCGATGTTCTCTCTCAATTGGACGGTGCCGACGATGATCTTGATTCTATAGAGGAACGACTTGACTTATTGTACCGTTTTTCAAAGAAATACGGAAAAACCGAAGAAGATATGCTTGCTTTTCTTGACTCATGCAAGTCTCAGATGGATGCTCTGGAAAATGCTTCACAAGCAATTGCGTATTGGAGAAATAAGAGTGAAGAAGACAGAAATGTTCTTCAGCAAGCCGGACTGATTCTTTCTGAAAAAAGACAAGCTGCTGCTTTGATTCTTCAAAAACGGATTGAAGATGAATTGCATTTTCTTGATATGCCGTCAGCAGTCTTTTCGGTGCATTTTACTCCATCGCAACCGACTGTGAACGGATTTGAAACTATTGAGTTTTATATTTCTGCGAACCCCGGTGAAGAAGAAAAACCACTTGCTAAAGTTGCATCCGGTGGTGAATTGTCCCGTGTTATGCTTGCTATCAAAAATGCGCTTGCTGATAAGGATTCTGTCGGTACATTGATTTTTGATGAAATTGACACCGGTGTCAGCGGAAGAGCGGCAGATAAAATCAGTCTGAAATTAAAACAAGCTGCTTCTATTCGCCAAGTGCTGTGCATCACTCATCTTTCTCAAATTGCTTCTCGTGCGGATTCTCATTTTCTTGTAGAAAAATCTGTCAGAGATGACAAGACATATACAGCCGTTGTTCCGCTTGATTTCAATGGGAGAGTGCATGAGCTTGCTCGCATGAACGGCGGTGTATCTTTGACGCAAGTGCAGTTTGATGCAGCAAAGCAATTGCTGACAGATGCAGGTATTGAGCCGTAAATAAAAAGCTTGACAAAAAAAAATCTTATGTGTATAATGTTTGCAATAGCTGAGACGGGAAGAAGTACTCTGTCACCAAAGCAAAGAGAGATTTCGGTTGGTGTAAGAAATCATGCGGTGCTGATGAAATACATCCTTGAGCTGCAATGTTGAAATGTACAGTAAGCATTGCCGTGTGTGCACGTTACAGCATTGAAGTCAAGATACTTCGTAAGGTCATATCTGTGAAGGTATGATAAACTGAGGTGGTACCACGCATATACAGCGTCCTCGGAGCAATCCGCGGATGCTTTTATTTTTAGGAGGAATTATTGTGACAGTTTTTGAAGAACTCAAAGCAAGAGGTCTGATCGCCCAGACAACGGATGAAGAAAAAATCAAAGATCTTATAACGAACGATAAGATTCGTTTTTATATCGGGTTTGACCCCACGGCAGACAGTCTGCATGTCGGTCACTTTGTACAGGTTATGGTTATGGCTCATATGCAGCGAGCAGGTCATACACCGATTGCATTGTTTGGTGGCGGTACCGGTATGGTTGGTGATCCTTCCGGTAAATCTGATATGCGAAAAATGCTTACTCGTGAAACAATTGATCACAACATTGAATGTTTCCGCAAGCAGATGTCCCGTCTTGTTGATTTTTCTGACGGCAAAGCGATTATGGTCAACAATGCCGATTGGCTTCTTGATTTGAATTATATCAACTTTATGCGTGAAATCGGTGTTCATTTCTCTGTCAATCGTATGCTTGCTGCTGAATGCTATAAACAGAGAATGGAAAAAGGTCTTACATTCTTTGAAATGAACTACATGATCATGCAGAGTTATGATTTTCTGCATCTTGCACGCACACAGAAATGTGTCATGCAGCTCGGCGGTGACGATCAGTGGAGCAATATTATCGGCGGTATCGAATTGAATCGTCGTTGTGACAGCAGGGAAGTATATGGCATGACCTTCAATCTTCTCCTTACAAGTGAAGGTAAGAAGATGGGCAAAACCGAAGGCGGTGCTGTTTGGCTTGATCCTGAAAAGACTTCACCTTATGATTTCTACCAGTACTGGAGAAATGTTGATGACGCTGATGTTATCAAGTGTCTGAAAATGCTGACCTTTGTTTCATTGGAAGAAATTGCTGCGTACGAAAAATGTACAGGCAGTGAACTCAACGCTGTTAAAGAAAGACTTGCTTATGAAGTCACAAAACTGATTCATGGCGAAGAAGAAGCTGATAAGGCACAGGCAACGGCAAAAGCTCTCTTCTCCAACAATGCGGACATTTCTACTATGCCTACTGCGGAAGTCAAAAAAGAAAGCTTTACTGATGACGGTATTCTGCTGACAGCGCTTCTTGCAGAAACCAAGTTGGCACCCTCCAGAGGTGAAGCAAGAAGACTTATCGAACAAGGCGGTATTGCAGTGGATGACGAAAAGGTGACTGTTGTCAATACAGTGATTCCTGCAAGTGCATTTGATAAGGGATATATTGTTGTTAAAAAAGGCAAGAAAGTCTTCATGAAAATAGTGATTGCTTAATGACACAAAAGCACTGAACCGCAAAGTTCAGTGCTTTATTTTACTTTATAGGAAACTGCGTTTCCATAAAGTAAAAAATATTGTATGTCCCTCCGAACGCACGCTTCACGTGCTCGGAGATGGACGAATCGAAAACGGTCGCCGCGTTACGGCGAAGCCGTTTTCTTGTTTTTCCTTATGATAAAAGGACTTGCATTCGTTTGATGCAAGTCCTTGATGTTATCAGATAATGCGAACAGCAATAACGTTTGCAACTTCTTTCAAAGCTTCAATTACGTCTTCATTCGGTTCACTGTCTGTATCGAATACAGCATAACCGATTTCACCGCGTAACTTTGAATCATATGAATTGATAACAATATTGTTATCGGAGAGACAAGCTTTGACACATTCAGCAACATCACCGTTGGAGATGACTGCAAGTCTGATTTTTCCATCCTTGTCTTTCTGCAAAGCAGGAAGGTTTACGGAGTTAACGACATTACCGTTCTCAAGATAATCGCTGATTTGGTTTGCAGCCATGACAGCACAATTCTCTTCGGATTCGGGAGTGGATGCACCAAGATGAGGAATAGCAATAATACCATCCACACCAAGCTGTTCATCAGTGGGGAAGTCAGTTGCATAAGCACCGCATTTGCCTGACTTGACAGCTTCGATAATATCAGCAGAATTTACAAGTTCACCGCGAGCAAAGTTGAGAACACGAATGCCGTCTTTGGCTTTCGCAAGGTTCTGTGCATTGACAATGCCTCTTGTGGAATCTGTCAAAGGTGCATGCAGCGTAAGATAATCTGTTTGCGTAAACAAATCTTCTTCGTTTGCAGTAAGAACAATGGATTTATCAAGAGCACTTGCTGCTTTATCGGAAAGATAAGGATCATAACCGATGACTTTCATGCCGAGAGCAGCAGCTGCATTTGCAACAAGAATACCAATTGCACCAAGGCCATAAACTCCGAGTGTCTTGCCGAAGATTTCGGGGCCTGCATAGTTGCTCTTACCTTTTTCAACAGTTTTGCTGACCTGATCACCACTGCCCTTCAACGTGCGGCACCATTCGGTAGCGGGAACGATTTTACGGGATGCAAGGAACAATGCACAAATTACAAGCTCTTTAACAGCGTTTGCATTTGCACCGGGTGTATTAAATACACAAATGCCCTTTTCAGTGCAAGTCGGAACAGGAATATTGTTATAACCTGCACCAGCTCTCGCAACAGCAAGCAGGGGAGCCGGCAGTTCCATATCATGCATGGATGCTGAACGAACGATAATGGCATCGGGTTGATCGGCCTCAGACGTGCATGTGTATTTAGATGCATCAAAGCAGGCCAAACCTTTATCGGAAATCTTATTGAGAGTAAGTATGGTATACATAGCGAATTTCAGACCTTTCATGAAAAACACATCATGTGTCTTTCTATAATACTAACAATTATGCGTTTTCTTTTTCGAAGTTCTTCATGAACTCAACGAGCTTTTCAACACCTTCAACGGGCATTGCGTTATAAATGGAAGCTCTCATGCCGCCAACAGTGCGATGTCCCTTGAGGTTTACAAAACCTGCAGCAGTAGCTTCTTTAACAAATTTAGCATCCAGTTCATCGTTGCCTGTTACAAAAGGCACATTCATAAGAGAGCGATCTTCTTTAGCAACAGTAGAGCTGAACATTGCGGAACTGTCAAGATAATCATAAAGAATGGCAGCCTTTTTCAGATTAGTCTGGTATACAGCTTCAATTCCGCCCTGTTCCTTGATCCATTCAAGAACAAGCTTGCAAATGTAAATCGTATAGCAGGGAGGTGTGTTGTACAGAGAGTCATTGTCAGCCATTGTCTGATAGTTCAGCATGGTAGGTGTGATATCCATTGCGTTGCCGAGCATATCTTCTCTGATAATAACAACAGTAAGACCTGCAGGAGCTATGTTTTTCTGTGCACCACCGTATACAACTGCAAACTTGCTGACATCCATCGGCTCGGAAAGGAACATGGAAGAAATGTCCGCGATCAGCGGAATATTGCCGACATCGGGAAGTTCGGGGAACTTTGTGCCGTAAATAGTGTTGTTCATGCAAATGTAAACATAATCAGCATCCTGATCAAAATCTGCTGCAGTTGTTTTCGGAATATAAGAGAAAGTCTTATCTGCAGAAGAAGCAACTGCTCTTGCTGCACCATACTTCTGTGCTTCCTGGTAAGCTTTTTTTGCCCACTGGCCGGTAATAATGAAATCAGCTTTCTTGTTTTTGTTCATAAAGTTCATGGGGATCGCTGCAAACTGCGTGGATGCACCACCCTGCAGGAACAAAACTTTATAGTTTTCCGGAATGTTCATCAGTTCGCGGAAAAGCTGTTCGGCATCTTTGATGATTTTGTCGAATGTCTTGGAACGATGAGACATTTCCATGACGGACTGACCGCTGCCTTCATAATCGAGCATTTCTGCAGCAGCTTTTTTAAGAACTGCTTCAGGAAGCATGGAAGGACCTGCGGAAAAATTGTAAACTCTTGACATTGTATCTACCTCCAAAAGGTTAATTAAAATATTTTTCAGTTGGCATGCTCTTCCCAGTCACAAGCACGGGAAACGGCTTTTTTCCAACCGTTATAAATTTTATCTCTGGTTTCTTTATCGAGTTGCGGAATGAATTCTCTGTCAATCTCACGAATATGCTCAATTTCTTCTTTGTTATCCCAGAAATTTACTGCAAGACCTGCAAGATATGCAGCACCGAGAGCAGTGGTTTCAACAGTTTTTGGTCTGTTAACAGTAGTATTGATCATGTTTGCCTGAATTTGCATCATGATGTTGCTGACAGATGCACCGCCATCCACTCTGAGTTCTGAAAGAGTGATTCCGCTGTCTGCAATCATTGCTTCAAGCAGATCAGTCATCTGATAAGCAATTGATTCAAGTACTGCACGTGCAATATGTGCCCGATTGGTTCCTCTTGTCATACCGACAATGGCACCTCTTGCATACATGTCCCAATAGGGAGCACCCATGCCTGTAAATGCAGGAACGAGATAAATTCCGTTTGCATCAGGAACACTTTCTGCTAACTTGTCACATTCCGGAGCAGATTTTATGAGATGAAGTTCATCACGCAACCACTGAATAACTGAACCTGCATTAAATGCACTGCCTTCAACGCAATACTCTACTTTACCATTGAGCCCCCAAGCAATACCTGTAATCAGATTATTACGTGAGTGAACACGGGTTTCACCTGTGTTCATAAGAAGGAAACAACCTGTTCCATATGTATTCTTTGCCTGACCGGGTTTAAAGCAAGCCTGACCGAACAATGCAGCTTGTTGATCACCGATTGCAGAACAAATGGGAATACCTGCCAATGATTCAATGCCGGGGATGCCGGGAGAAATTGCACCGTAAACCTCACTTGATTGTGCAACACGAGGAAGGATGTTCATGGGAATATCCAGTTTATTGCAAAGGAATTCATCCCATTTCAGTGTATCCACATCAAAGAGCATTGTTCTTGCAGCGTTAGAGTAGTCTGTAACATGTGCTCTGCGACCGGTAAGATTCCAGATTAACCAAGTATCGACAGTGCCGAATAAAAGCTTACCTTCTGCTGCGAGTTTCTTTGCTTCCGGAACATTCTCAAGAATCCATTTGATTTTAGTGCCGGAAAAATAAGCATCTATAATCAGACCTGTATGCTGTTGAATGTATTCTCCCAAACCTTCGTTTTTGAGCTTTTCACACATATCGGCAGTTCTTCTGCACTGCCATACAATTGCATTATATACAGGCTTGCCGGTTGTTTTATCCCAAAGGATTGTTGTCTCACGTTGATTTGTTATGCCGATTGCTGCGATATCTTTGGCTTCAATCTGTCCGTTGATAAGTGCATCGGCAAGTGCACGAAGCTGACTTTTCAGAATATCATCAGGATTGTGCTCAACCCAACCGGCCTTCGGATAAATCTGAGGATACTCATGCTGTGCTTTTGCAACGATACTTCCTTTGCGGTCAAAAACAATAGCTCTTGAACTTGTTGTGCCCTGATCAAGAGAAACAATATACTTTGCCATTATTCAGATCAGCCTTTCACATTTAATATTAATCAATTTTAACTCTATTGCTATCGTTTGTCAAGAAAATATTAAAATAATAAAAAAAAGATTTACTTTTTTAATTAACTTTAGTATACTATGTAATAACATGATCCGGACGGTTGGAGGATACACAATGAATCAATTCATACTGAATAGCTATATGCCTGCAAAAATCATATCAGGCCATGACTGCGTGAAAAAGAATGCCGCTGTCTTTAAAGGTTTCGGTAATAAGTGCTTGTTGGTTACAGGTGCTTCGGGTGCAAAGAAAAGCGGTGCTTTGGATGATGTTATCAATACACTGGTTGCATGTGATATTTCTTATGTGATTTTTGATTCTGTTTCACAAAATCCGCTCGCTGAAGAATGCCGACTTGCAGGATTACTTGCTGTCAAAGAAAATGTTGATTTTATTGTAGGAATCGGTGGTGGATCTGCACTTGATGCCTCTAAAGCTGTTGCGATATTTGCTGCAAATCCGACATTCACTGTCAGCGATCTTTATAACAGAGCTATACCCGCAAACAGATTGCCGTTGGTCCTTATAGGCACGACAGCCGGTACCGGAAGTGAAGTAACCGGTGTTTCCGTGCTTACCGATATGAAAGGTTTTAAAAAGAGCATTTCCGGTGCAGATTGTTATGCTGATGTTTCTTTCTGTGATGCAAAGTACACGCATTCAGCTTCTTATGATGTCACAGTTTCCACTGCTTTGGATGCATATGCACACGCACTTGAGTCTTTCTTTGCTGAAACTTCAAATGATTTATCTGCTTTGTACGCAGAAAAAGCATTGAAGTTATTATGGAAAAATCTGAATATACTTCGAACCAATAAAAAACAGCCGATATCTGACTTACAACGAAATGAGTTGTACGTTGCCTCTTTGTATGCAGGTCTTGCAATTAATATAACAGGCACTGCTTTTCCACATACTGCAGGTTATATTTTGACCGAGATTTACAATGTACCGCATGGCAAAGCTTGTACTGCTTTTCATCCGCAGTTAATGGATAAGGCAGAAAAATACCGCCCCGAAAAACTCGAAGCGGTTTGTGCTTGGTTTGATACCAATAAAGACGGAATTAACGAGGTTATCCGTGATCTAACGGCACTTACAATTCACATTACTGATGAACAGGCCAAAGAATATTGCAGCAGATGGACTTCGTCAGTAAAGAACTTCGACAGAACTCCCGGTGGTTATACACCTGATGAAGCTGTGGTTGGTCTGCTTGCGTTTCGCGAAACAGAATAACGGCCATCTGTTGTCATAATCTTTCATCAGTTTCAGCGTTGATGATCACTTTAAAGACAGCACGTTGCGAAGCTGAAATGTATTTATCCAGATGCATACTTCCGAAAAACCAACACTTATAATTGCATTGTGCTTGCAACTCATCAAAGAAAGCACTCAATGCAGTCACACGAAGTGGTGTGTTTTCGCCGAGAAGTAAAAAGTCTTTGATTTTTGAGGGTGGCTCGTGTGTTATGATGTAATCACAAGTGAAATCAGCTTCTTCAAGACGATTGACTGCTGCAAGAAGTTCTTTATCTGTCGGAACAGCAGCTTTGTCATTATCACCGGCTTCAGAATCAAGAATGTCAAGTTCAGGTGATTCCCCGCCGCCCATAGCAAACACTTTTCTACCGTTGATTGTGTACATTTGTCCTCGCATTAGATGAAACACATTTGACTGAATTTTATGTACCAATCCGCCATTCCATTCAACAACCGGAAAACTGTTTAACAGCTTAAAGTTTTCGT
Source organism: Clostridia bacterium (assembly GCA_017435865.1). Classification (GTDB taxonomy): domain Bacteria; phylum Bacillota; class Clostridia; order Oscillospirales; family Acutalibacteraceae; genus RUG806. The sequence continues at coordinate 92,238 of JAFSEF010000101.1, read as the reverse complement.
GTGGGCCGTCAACAAAACAAATATTGTAATCTCTCTTTTCGAGTTTTTTTCTGAATGATCTTTCTTTTGCGGAGTCATCCCACAGAAAACCGAAATCGCCACAGACAATAAGTGTATCTCCTTTTTTGAGCATATTGAGTCTGTTCTTGGACAGTCTGTTTTCATCCCCGTGCATATCACCCGTAACAAAAATCATAAGGAAAATCCTTTCAAATCATATTTACTTTTATATCATACATCATTTGGTGGTGCTTGTCCATGAAAAAATTCATTATTTTTGTTAATATTTTTTGTATGCTAATCTGTAGTTGCGTAATTTTTGCAGATGCAGCGTTTACCAATGCTTTTGCAACAAAGTCAGATATTGTTTATATGACAAGCCTTGACAATGATTCTACAGTGATCTACGAGAAAAATGCTGATCTTGTTGTCAATCCTTCCGCATTAACCAAGATTGTCACGGCAAAGTTGGTAATCGAAAAGTGTGATGATCTTAACACACTCATAACAGTACCTTCCGAGCCTATCAGAGCACTCGATGATGTAGATTGTACTCGTGTTGGTATTCTCGTAGGCGAGATTATCAGCGTTCGCGAATTGTTATATTGCATGATGATTGCAAATGCCTGCGATGCAGGCAATGTTCTTGCGTATCACTTTGGCGGCAACAATACAGATGCTTTTGTTGCGGAAATGAATGCATATGCAAAAAAAGTCGGTTGTCAGAATACGAATTTTCTTGACCCAAACGGTCTTTTTGTTGCACAGACATCTACGGCAAAAGATATTGCACTGCTTTATAAATCGTGTCTTGATAATGACTTTTTTACACAACTTGTCAGCATGACATATTATGATATGCCTGCAACAAATTCATATGACGAGCCGCGCTATCTGAGAACTACAAACCTTTGTCTGAATGGTGCTTATGAAGATTATTATATTCCTGCTATGTCTCACGGTAAAGCAGGAACAGATAACAATGACAAATGTTCACTTGTGTCAGTAGCTACCCAAGATGGTTATACATATCTTTGTGTTGTATTGAATGCAGATACTTTTGATGAGGATGAAGATGGCTATCTCGAAAACCTGGCCATGATTGACTCTAAGGATCTTTATGAATGGGCATTTGAACATGTGAGACTGCGTGTTGTTGCGGATACAACTCGTGTAGTAACTGAAATCAAAGTCAATCATTCTGATCAGTTTGATTATGTTTCTCTGGTACCTATGACCCAAATCAGTGCGTTGGTACCTGAAGGCATCGATGAAGAAACATGCTATATTACGGTTGTTGATGAACTGACTAAAAAAGAGATTGATGCTCCCGTGCATAAAGGAGATGTACTTGGTGTTGCAAGTATTCAGTATGCCGGAGAAGAAATTGCCAGAGTGGATCTTGTTGCCTCTTTTGATGTGGAGAGAAACTATGCCAGATATATAGGTGACACAATCATTTCCATTCTGACAAGTAAGATATTTATCAGTATTATTGCAATTCTTGTTATTGCAGCAATTGTGTTGATTGTTGTTTTTATTTTTGTAAAGCCAACTATGTATCGTGGCAGAAATATAAGAATTATAAAGGGTTATGAAGTGATCGAAAGCAATAATCCTAAAAATAAAGCAAACCACAAAAAGAAATCCGAAAAGGAGAAGAAACAATGAAAAAGAAAACTGCAGCTATTGCGGCAGGTGCAGCTGCATTAATCGGTGTCAATGCAGTTCGTGCTGCAAAATTTGTTCCCGAAAAACGAAATCTTTCACCGTATCCTGAAGAAAACATTGATGTGAAACGATTCGAACAGAATTTGTCTGATGCAATTAAGATTCCCACCATTGCAGATAAAGACAATGATGCGATTAATTGGGAACCTTTTGACAGATTCCATGCATTTTTGAAAGAACGCTATCCGTTGATTCATAAGAATCTTTCTCTTGAAGAGCCTGTAAGAGGCAGTTTGTTATACAGATGGAAAGGCAAGCGTGATGATCTTGATCCTATTGCTCTGCTTTCTCATCAGGATGTCGTTCCGATTTCCGAGGGCACGCTTCAGGATTGGACATATCCTCCTTTTGACGGTGTAAATGATGGTGAATTCATCTGGGGACGTGGTGCTCTGGATATGAAAAATCATCTGATTGCTGTCATGGAAAGCGTCGAGACTTTGCTTGAAGAAGGCTTTGAACCTGAAAGAGATGTATATATCTGTCTCGGCCACAATGAAGAAGTTATGTCTTCAGAGTTTTCGGGTGCAATTGTTATGTGTAAATATTTCAAGGATCGTGGTATTCACCTTGATTGTGTGATCGATGAAGGCGGTGCAATTTTACCCGTAAATGTCAAAGGTGTTATTGATGCACAGATTGCCGGCATCGGTGTTGCTGAAAAAGGTTATGCAGACTTTGAGGTTTCTGTTCTTGCAAAAGGCGGACATTCTTCACAGGCTCCTGATCATACTGCATTGGGCGAACTTGCAAAAGTTATTCAGGATATTGAGAATCATCAGTTTAAAGCTACTTTGTCTCCCATGATTATGGAATTGTTTGACAGTGTCGGCAGACATGTATCTTATCCTTTAAGACTTGTCACTTGTAATTTACCTGTACTGAAACCTGTATTGAAAAAGGTGATGACGAAAATACCGCCTGCTGCCAGCCTGATCAGAACAACTACCGGTGTTACCATGGCTTCCGGTAGTCCTGCTCCCAATGTGCTGCCGCAGAAAGCATCTGTCAATGTCAACTTCCGTATGTATCCCGGTACAACCGTTGAGGATGTTGAAAAACATCTTCGTAAGGTCATTCGTAATAAAAAGGTGGAAATTGTGTGCAAACCCGGATGGAAAAATGCCTCAAAGATTTCTCCGACTGATTCCCGTTGCTTCAATGCCTTGCGTGAAATTTGTTCTCGCATGAATCCGAAGAGTATTGTTGCTCCTTATCTGGTTATGGGCGGTACGGATGCTTGCCATTATGAGGATGTTTGTGAGAATATTTATCGTTATTCTCCGTTCCTTGTTGATACAGGTCTTCTTTTGTGTACGCATGGAACAAATGAACGCATTCCTCTGTCAGCAATGCCCGAAGCACTTCGTTTCTTTAAAATCTATATCCGCACTCTTTCTGCAGAATAAACTGATTAAGCATCGGGCAACCGATGCTTTTTCTCTTGATGAATTCAATAATATATGATACAATTTATGCAAGTCTTTGTTAAAAGGTGGGGTAATTATGAATAATGCCATTTCCGCATCAATCATGTGTGCAGATCTGACCAATCTCATGCCTGCTATTATTGAGCTTGAAAATGCAGGTGTTGAGTATCTGCATGTTGATATAATGGACGGTCATTTTGTGCCGAATATTACTCTTGGATTTGATCTGGTTAATAAGATTAAAGAGAAAACGAATATTCCTCTTGATATTCATATGATGGTCAATGAACCTTCGTTATTTATTGACAGGCTGAATTTGTCTTCCGATGATATTGTATGTGTTCACTACGAATCAGAAACGCATATTCACAGAACACTTGAACAGATCAGACTTAAAGGTTGCAAAGCAGGTCTTGCTTTGAACCCGGGTACTCCATTGAATTGTGCAAAGTATCTGACAGATTATATAGATATGTTGCTTGTGATGACTGTAAGCCCCGGTTTTGCAGGACAAAAACTGTTTGAAGCTGCTGAAAGAAAAACAAGCGATGCACGAAGAATGCTTAATGAGTGCGATTGCAGACACATTCCGATTGAAGTAGACGGCAATATAAGCATACCAAATGCAATTAAATTGAGAAAAAGCGGTGCCGACATTTTTGTTCTCGGCACAAGCAGCTTATTCCTGAAAGATAAAACAATATTGCAAGCTGCAACAGATTTCAGATTTGCTCTTGACACTGAATAATGAGAGGATAACCTATGGAAACACTTATAAAAGGAATTGCGTATCACGGCAACAGAATGCTTCATCATGTCAGCGATGATATGAAGGAATTGGCTGCAAGCGGTTTTAATTCAGTATTGCATATGTTTTCACATAACGATTGGGACAGACACAATCAGATTATGGGAGAAATCTTTTCCATTTCCGATTATTACGGACTGGATGTATGGGTTGACAATTGGGGACTCGGAGGCCCTCCCGGTGATAAATCTCACTTCTTGTCATATCATCCTGAAGCACATCAGGTAAACTCTGACTCAACAATCAACGCTGTCAGGGTTTGCTATAATCACCAATCTTTTGTTGATTTTACCAAGAGATGGATAGATGCTGTTTATGATGCAGGGGCAAGAAAGATATTCTGGGACGAACCGCATCTTGCTGACGATCGTAGTTCTGATGTCAGAAACTGGACATGTTGTTGTGATGTCTGTAAAAAAATATTCGAAGAACGCTATAATCAACCTATGCCGTCTTTGTTTACCAAAGAAGTCGAGGCGTTCCGTAAGTGGTCAATTTCTAACTATTTTCACACCGTTGCACAATACGCAAAAGATAAAGGTATGTATAACTCTGTTTGTGTTATGTTCAGCAGCAACGTGAGCAAACATCAGGTTGATCTCGGAGTTGATCTTGAAAGTATTTGCACTGAACCGGCTCTTGATAATATCGGTTCTGATCCGTATTGGATTGGTGCTGTTCCTTCATCTTATGAAGATGTTTACCGATTTGTTTATGAAAAATCGAAACAAAATATAGATATTTGCAGTAAGTATAATAAAGATCACAATTTGTGGTTGCAGGCTTTTAATGTCGGTATAAATAAAGAAGAGGAACTTATTGCTGCTGCAGATGCTATTTATGATGCCGGGGCACGAAATATTTTTGCATGGGGATTCAAAGGATCTGATGCAAATGATTACAGAGCAAAGGCACCCGACCGGACGTGGTATGCAACAAAGTCTGCATTTGAACGAATCACAGAGCGTTATCGCAATGAGCTGCGTGATAATGCAAGAAAGAACTTATCTCTTTAAAGGAGTTTGCATGAATAAGAATTTTAGAATTGCTTCAATCACACACAATGCTGAAAAGAAAATTTCTTTACAGGATTATTGTATAGATGTTGCAAATAATGTGCGAAAATACCATAAATCATTTCCGGCTTACTGCGAAACTTCTCTTGTTGTGATGACAAATACAGCCACTGCATTGGGACTTGCTGACATTTATATAAAAAATGAAGATGAACGTTTCGGATTGCATGCTTTTAAGGTGCTTGGCGGCAGTTTTGCGATCGGTAACATACTGGCACGCAAAGCCGGAATGAATGTTTTTGAGACCGATTACAATCAACTTATTTCCGCGGAAATGAGAGCTGATAATAAAAATTTGACTTTTATCACTGCTACTGACGGCAATCATGGCAGAGGTGTCGCATGGTCTGCTACGCAATTCGGTTGCAAAAGCATCGTTTATATGCCGAAAGGTTCAGCAGCTGAACGACTTGAAAACATTAAGAATGCCGGTGCTGATGCAAGTATAACCGATTATAATTACGACGACACTGTCAGACTTGCTACGCAACAGGCAAATGAAAATGGGTATATACTTGTACAAGATACTGCTTTTGATGGTTATACTGAAATTCCGAAATTTATTATGCAGGGATATTGTACTATGGCACTTGAAGCATACGAACAATTACCTGATAATCCTACACACATTTTTTTACAGGCAGGAGTCGGCTCAATGGCAGCTGCAGTTGCTGCATTCTTTGCCTCTGTCTACAAAGAAGAACGTCCGATTATTACCATTGTCGAACCTCTGAGTGCTGATTGTTTTTATCGTACCGCTGCTGCTTGTGACGGAAAATTACACTGTGTCGACGGTGAAATGAATACCATTATGGCAGGTCTTGCTTGCGGTGAACCTTGCAGTATCGCCTGGGATATCTTATCTGAGAATGCAGATCATTTTATTGCATTCCATGATGAGGCAGCTGCAAACGGAATGAGACTACTTGCAAAACCATTCGGAGACGACACACCTGTTGTTGCAGGTGAAAGCGGTGCTTCTGCATTCGGATGTGTTGCTGAGATTATGACAAATCCGCAATTGGCTGAAATCAAAGGTCGTTTGCAACTGAATAATCAATCGAAAGTGTTGTTCTTTAATACGGAAGGTGCAACCGACACTGAAAATTACATCAGAATAGTCAATGGCTATTGATTTAAAATGAGCAGATAAACTTGCAATAGCAGGTTTATCTGTTTTTTCTATTGTAAGCAGTTGAATATTATTTTATAATAGAATCAGAAAAGGAGATGATCGGCCTTGCAAACTAACAATTATTTTTGCGAATCATTTTCATCAGTACATACGCATTACTATCTTGGCATAGATGGCGGTGGTACAAAGACAACATTTAAACTTGTATCGTCTGACGGCAGTGTGAATCGGAAATTGATTCTCGGTGCTTCTAATCCGAATGATATCGGAATGAAGAACACAACTGCACTGTTAAAAAGAGGAATTGACGAAATCTGCAACGGATTGTCTTATTCTGATATTGTTTTGTATGCAGGTTTATCCGGCGGTGGATCATTAGTCAACAGGAATGAATTAAATCAATTCTTCGGGCAATTTGGCTTTATGTGTTACGGTAATTCAAGTGATATCGATAATATATCCGCATTGATAACACATCATGACTATATACTTGTAATTATGGGAACGGGTTTTGTTGTGTGCTCTGTCAATGGCTCCCTCAAAAAGCAGATTGGCGGTTGGGGCTGGTTCTTTGATAATGGCGGCAGTGGTTATTCCATCGGCAGGGATGCAGTTGCAGCAGCACTTTGTGCAGTTGATGGTAGTGGTTTACCAACTGTGCTGAATGCTTTGTTTAAGGATCGCCTTGGTGAGTCTGTTGAACAACATTTGAAATCGTTTTATAATGGCGGTAAAAGCTACATTGCATCTTTTGCTGATCTTGTGTTTGAAGCAGTAAAAAGCAACGATAAAGTTGCTGAAAATATTATCAAGAATAATATGAAATATGTTTCTGATCGTATTGCTGTAGCTGCAAAAGAATTTGATAACCGACAGATTCCTGTATATATTGCCGGTGGACTGTCAAACAGAAAAGACATTCTGTTTCCGCTTTTGCAGCAAAACGTATCGAACACTGCATTGATTGCACTTGAAGAAGAACCGGTTGATGGAGCAATTAATAAAGCAATGGAGCTATTCAATACAAAAGTACAGAAATAACAGGGGAGTCTGATATGTTAAGAACGGAAATGCGAAATGAAGCATCCATGCATATTGATAACATGGACACTATGTCCATGTTGCAACTTATGAATACAGAAAACATGAACGCTGTCAAAGCAGTTGAAAATGCCATACCTGACATTTGTAAAGTGTGTGATGCTGTTGTTGAAGCGTTCACCAAAGGCGGCAGACTGTTTTATGTCGGAGCAGGAACATCAGGACGACTTGGTGTTTTAGATGCTGCAGAATGCCCGCCGACGTTCGGAACGCCCAAGGAACAGGTTGTTGCTCTGATAGCAGGTGGTGAAAAATCAATGACAGGTGCTTCAGAAGCGAATGAAGATAATGCGGATGCAGGTGTAGAAGATCTGAAAAAGTGTAATCTGTGTGATAAAGACATAGTTATCGGCATTTCTGCTTCAGGGGGAGCACGATATGTCATTGCAGCCCTTCAATATGCAAATGATGTCGGTGCTGTCAGTGTCAGTATTACAAATAATTACGGCACTAAGATGGAAACATTAGCAAAACTTTCTGTTGTAACTGATACCGGACCTGAAGTAATAACCGGTTCAACGCGGATGAAAAGCGGTACTGCACAAAAACTTGTACTGAATATGATATCCACATCTGCCATGGTAAAAACAGGAAAAGTATATGAAAACATGATGATTAATCTGCAACCGAGTAATGTAAAACTGAAAGACAGAATGATACGAATTGTTTGTGAAATACTTCATTGTGACTATAATACTGCTTTGGCACTTCTTGAAATCAATGATTGGAACATAAAAAAAGCAATAAATGCTGATAGTGAAATAATGGAGAAGTAATTATGTCATATAAACATGGAATTGACTGTATTGAAAAAGCTGACGTGTGGTTAAAAGATAAACGAGTAGGATTGATAACAAATCATACAGGCATAACAACAAATTTCAAACGTACTGCAGATGTTGTCAATGAGCGATATAATCTTACTAAACTTTTTGCTCCTGAGCATGGTCTGTACGGAACGTTGCAGGCTGGAGATGATGTCAGCAACACAATTGATGTAAGGACAAATCTGCCGGTGTTATCCTTGTTTAACGAAGGAAATCAGATTGATTTCAGCGGTCTTGATGTTATTTGTTATGATATTCAGGATCTTGGTCTTCGTTTCTATACACACATTTCAGTTCTTGCAAATGCAATGATAGAATGCTGCAGAATCGGCATTCCGCTTGTTGTGTTTGACAGATTCAATCCTCTTGGTCTTGACCGTTTAAGCGGGACATTGCTGGAAGAAAAGTATTCATCGTTTGTCGGTATGTATCCTGTTCCGTCACAATATGGCCTGACAACAGGTGAATATGCAATGTGGATCAATGATCAGTATAATATTAACTGTGAATTGCATGTTGTAACCTGTCAGAATCTGAACAGGAATGACACTTTCAGATCATTGCACATGCCGTGGATTGCACCGTCTCCCAATATTCCTACATTTGAAACAGCCCTTGTTTATATCGGTACAGTTTTGTTTGAAGGAACCAATATTTCAGAAGGCAGAGGTACAACAAAACCGTTTGAATATATCGGTGCTCCTTTTATCGATGGTTTACAACTTGCAGACACCATGAACAGCAAGCAATTTCCCGGTGTATGGTTCAGAGAGATACAATTTGTTCCGACGTTCAGTAAATACAAGGATATATGTTGCAACGGTGTGCAGATACACATCACAGATTATGACAAATTTGATTCATTTTTATGCGGACTATCTCTGCTGGACACAATTCGCCATCTTTATAAGGAATTTGAATGTGACGAATTTCTTAACAATCTGCTTGGCACAGATGCATTTATAGGAAAAGATTTTGACCTTCAGTTATTTACACAAGAACAAAATATGAAAATTTCATCGTTCACAAATAGAGTAAAACCGTATTACTTATATTAATGCTGTCATTCGTAAGAAATTCTTAATATATTTCTTTTTAACATATGATACAATTGAAAAAAATCATATCAAGGGGATAATTATGAGCATTATTATTGTAGACGATGAAAAGGAAATAGCTGATCTTGTTGATGTTATTTTAAGAAATGAAGGTTACGAAACCTTAAAATATTATGATTCAGTGGAAGCCTATAGGGAGATACAAGAAAATCAGAACATAGAGTTGGCTATTCTTGATGTCATGATGCCCGGAATGGATGGTTTTGAATTATGTGCAAAAATTCGTGACAACAAGACATTTCCGATTATCATGCTCACAGCACGTGTTGAGGATGTTGATAAAATCACAGGGCTTAGCATCGGTGCGGATGATTATGTTACGAAGCCATTTAATCCTCTTGAGTTATTAGCACGCGTAAAGGCACAAATGCGACGATATAAAAGTTATGATGGAATGAAATCAAGTGTTGAAATGTTCGAAAGCAAAGGTCTTGTTATCAATAAACGTGAACACACAGTATCACTCTTTGATGCGGATATTATTCTGACACCTACTGAATTTGATATATTGTGGTTACTATGTGAAAATGCCGGCAATGTAGTTTCCAGTGAAAAAATATTTGAAGCTGTGTGGAAAGAAAAGTATCTTGACAGCAATAATACTGTAATGGTGCACATAAGAAGACTACGTGAAAAGTTGAAAGAACCTTCACGCAAACCCAATATTATTAAAACCGTATGGGGAGTAGGTTATAAAGTTGAAAAATAATGTTATAAAAAAATACATATCACAGATATTGATATATACTGCCGTTTTTGTTCTGTTTATTATTGTAATGGATACTGTTTTTAACGGAACAGTAATTGATTATCTTTATAATCATCTTCCTGCAGATCTGTTTGATTCTATAAACAACAACAGAATGCTGACTGCTATGTTCATTTTTGTGTTTGGTTTGGTGATAATATCAGTCTTTTATGTTTTTAGAGTCAGTAAATTGCTTAAGTTAGCAAGCGATTCAATATCAGATGACGAATCAATCGTTTTTGATGCAAATTGTCCGGATGAAATAAGAGATTTGGTTCAAAAGTTGAATGACTTCAAGTTTGAATTGAAAGAGAATGAAAGAGCAAGAGCACTTGCAGAGCAACAGAAGAATGATTTGATTGTATATCTTGCTCATGATTTAAAAACCCCGTTAACATCAGTCATCGGTTATTTGAGTTTATTGGAAGAAACCGTCGATTTACCTTTAGAACAAAGGAAAAAATACACAGGAATTGCTCTGAATAAAGCTTATCGATTAGAACAGTTAATCAATGAATTCTTTGATATTACCCGATTAAATCTTAATACAATCGATTCACAAAAATCGAAGGTCAATCTTACTATTCTATTGGTTCAGATTATTGATGAATTTTTTCCTATGTTTGCAGATAAGAGCTTAAGATTAGTACAAGAGATTGAAGAAGAATTAATCGTTGTTGCAGATGCTGACAAGCTTGCTCGTGTTTTTGATAATCTTTTCCGGAATGCTGTGAATTATAGTCATAATGGCACTGATATCACTTGTATAGCACATAGAATAGATGATAAAATAATTATTATAGTGAATAATCAGGGGGATGATATTCCAAAGGCAAAACTTGAACGCCTTTTTGATAAGTTCTATCGTATAGATAACGCAAGAAGAACAGAGAGCGGTGGTGCAGGTTTAGGTCTTGCAATTGCTAAACAAATTGTTGAACTTCACAACGGCACGATCACCGCTTCTTGCAACAACGGAATGATGGAATTTAAGGTAGTATTGCCTTTGTAAGAAAAACTTAAGATTGTCTTCATAAGTAAGTAAAACTGAATAGTTTGATACTTGTTATAATACTCCCATCAAAATAAGACGGGAGTTTTTTTAATGAACAAAAAATGTATGTATTTATTTGTGTGTTTGATTATAGGAATAATAATATCGATAACCGGTTGCTCAGAGCAAGAATCTGCCACAATACCACCAACTCATGCATATTCTGAACCTGTTGCAACGAATCCAATCATCGATAATTTTGCACAACGATATCAAATACCAACAAATTCTTGGCCAGAAAGTTTGATTTCCCTCTTGGAGAAAAATCCTGAAACGAAAGAATTTGTTTTAAACTATCCGCTTAAAAAGGATATTGATTTTGAGATTGATCTGTCTGATTACAAGAATGTCGAAAAAGTTCCCCTTCTTTTACAATGGGATGAACGATGGGGCTATAATCAGTATGCAGGCGATTTGATGGCAATTTCCGGTTGCGGTCCGACCTGTCTTTCTATGGTTTGCATTTATCTTTTAAATGACGTGAAATACACTCCGAAATATGTTGCTGAATTTTCTGAAATGAATGGATATAGTATTGACGGTAACGGCAGTTCATGGAGTTTGATTTCAGAGGGTGGAAGAAAACTTGGGTTAGATGTAACAGAAATCCCACTTGATGAGAACAGAATTATCAGGAATCTCTCTGTCGGCAATCCAATCATTTGCATCATGGGTCCTGGAGATTTCACGTCAAGCGGTCATTTCATTGTAATGACAGAATATATCGATGGTAAGGTTAAAATAAATGATCCTAACAGTATAGTTCGCTCTGAAAAACTTTGGAACTTGTCGGACATCAAAGATCAAATACGTAATTTATGGGTTTGCAGATAAATGAATGAATATTTTTGTCAGTATAAATTCCCTTTATGCTCATATACTAACATTGCTAATTGAATTAAAGGAGATTTATATATGAAAGCAACCGGAATAGTAAGAAGAATTGACGATTTAGGAAGGGTTGTTATTCCGAAAGAAATACGTCGTACGATGCGAATCCGTGAGGGAGATCCTCTCGAAATTTACACTGATGCTGATGGAGAAGTGATCTTTAAGAAATATTCTCCCATGGGTGAGCTTGCACAATTTTCATCGCAGTATTGTGAGGTCCTCAGCAGGGCAACCAACCTGCCGGTACTCATTACCGACCGTGATCATGTTGTTACCTGCAACGGAATTTCAAAGAAAGATACAATAGAACGTCGGGTGTCGGAAGAACTCGAAGAATTAATGGAGAGTCGCTCTATTTATATTGCATCAGAATCTGAGAAGCGTTCCTTGTTCGCAATCAGAGGATCTGACAGAAAAGTTGCTGCCGCGTATCCAATCATCGGTAGCGGTGATGTATCAGGTTCAGTTGTATTGCTTATGGGAGAAAATGAACAGCAGCAATATCCGAATCCGACTGATATAAAGCTTGCACAGGTTGCCGCTACTTTTCTGGGTAAACAGACAGAAGAATAATCGTACACTTTATGAATCAATCATGAACATCTTTATGCAAGTAGCATAAGGATGTTTTTTGTCATATTTAATTTGTATAAGTCTCATAAATGATATTATGGTATTGTGTAGAGTTTATTTTTATGATATAATAAAACAAAAAAGGAGTTCATTATGGATCAGATTTTTGATAATTTTTTGTTTATTTATCCCGCCATTATGCTTCTTGAGGCAGCTGGTATAGTATTATCTATTCTTTACATGCATTACTCTTCCAAGCATAGAAATTACACACTTTCTGCAGCATGGTACATCTGTGCAGTCTTTTTCAATTTAATCACTCTGATCGTATTTCTTGTAAAAAAGAAAGATTTTCCAAGTGCAGACAATTCATTTTGCAATCAGTGCGGTAAACAATTCCCGTCAAGTTTTCAGGTTTGTCCGGATTGTATGATCGATTTACAAAAAGCACATACGGAAGAAAAGAACAGTTATCGCAAAAAGGCAAAAGTGTTCGGAGTATTGCTTGTTATTGTGTATGTTATTTCAGTCATCATTGGCGTACTGTTCGGTGTTGCTGTCAGTATAGATGCATTTGAAAATCTTGATTACATACTCAGTGATGAATTGTCATATTATGATGCAAGTGACAGGATCGCAGTAGATGGTCTTTTTTATGATCAAAAAGGGAACAGTTATCAAAATGAAGCTGATGTTCTTTTATATGATGAACAAGGTCGTGTTTATAAGTATACTGTCAAAGAATATTATGATAAAGATGTTGATCTGACTTATAATGAAGAATATTACATTCGCGATGACGGCGAAAAATATTTTCCATACGATTGTTATGTAAATGAAGATGGTTGGTTCTATTGCGACAAAGGCTCATTGTTGGAGATCTATGAAGAAGACACCGCTTCTATGTCCGAAGAAGAACTGGATGCTTATTATAATGATCTTCTGAATGATCATAATAATGAATACCGATATTTTGATTATCCTTATGTAGATGCAGAAGGGAACAGGTATTACTGTGCATATGAAGCTTCATGGAATGCTGCCGGCAAGTTGATAACTGATGAAGCTGATATTACAACAAAATAAATATGCAGCCGTTCAACAGATTTCTGTTGAACGGCTGTAACTTTTGCAATCAGGTCATTTTTTCCTGTTTGACTTTTTTATCGATCACATGACGGGAAGCAAGTTCAGTTTTAATTTCATCCACTGTAATACCTGCTTGCTCCATCAGTACAAGAGTGTGATAAGCAAGATCGGCAATTTCATAAATGGTTTCTTTTTTATCTTCTGCTTTTGCAGCAATGATAACTTCCGTGCATTCTTCGCCGACTTTCTTGAGGATTTTATCAAGACCTTTATCAAACAGATAATTGGTGTAAGAGCCTTCCTTGGGATTTGCTCTTCTGTCTGCGATCAATGCTGCAAGATCATTCATGCAAAAGCTCTTGTCGTCTTCAGGTGCATAGAGTATTTCATTTTCGAAACATGAATCCGTTCCGAGATGACAAGCAGGACCGTCCTTATTGACATATACTGCAAGTGCATCACTGTCGCAGTCCGCAACGATTTTAACTACGTGCTGGAAATTACCGGATGTTTCACCTTTGTGCCAAAGGCATTGACGTGAACGAGAATAGAACCACGTTGTCTTATCGGCAAGTGTTTTGTTGAAACTCTCCTCATTCATGTAAGCAAGCGTCAGAACTTTACCGCTATTATTGTCGATGACAATAGCCGGGATCAATCCGTTTGCATCAAATTTCAAATTCATAATATACCTCACAATCTGACGTTAATACCGTCTGCCTTGAGTTTTGTTTTTAAATCGCGAATGCCGATTTCACCAAAGTGAAAAACAGAAGCGGCAAGTCCGGCATCAATGTCAGGTACTTCTCTGAATAATTGAGTAAAATGCTCCATCGAGCCGGCACCACCGGATGCGATGACTGGAACAGGGGAGAAGTCACATATCTTTTGTAACAACTCAATATCAAATCCATTCTTGACACCGTCAGTATCTATACTGTTGATAACAAGTTCACCTGCTCCGAGAGCGATTCCTTGTTTGATCCATTCAAAAGCATCAAGACCTGTGTTCTGTCTTCCGCCATGTGAAAACACCTTAAAATCCCCATCAACACGTTTGATATCTACAGAAAGCACAACACACTGACTTCCGTAGCGTTTTGCACCTTCTTCAAGAAGTTTCGGATTTCGCAGTGCTCCTGAATTACAGCTGACCTTGTCTGCACCGCACTTCAGAACGCGGTCAAAATCTTCCACTGTGTTGATACCGCCGCCAACTGTAAGGGGGATGAATACATTTGCAGCTGCTTCTTTCAGTATATCCGTAAAAATAGCTCTTCCTTCAAAAGATGCCGTTATGTCGTAAAAAACGAGTTCGTCTGCTCCGGCATCACTGTAAAAAGATGCAAGTGCAACCGGGGATGAAACATCGCGGATGCCTTCAAAATTAACCCCTTTCACAACTCTGCCGTCGCGTACGTCGAGGCAAGGTATAATTCTTTTGGTAATCATACTGTTTCCTCCTTTGTAACCGCAATGGCATCTTTCAGATCAACTGCACCGGTATACAATGCTTTGCCTAAAATTGCTCCATGAATATTCATAGCATTGAGATGTTTTACATCCTCTATGGACGAAACACCGCCGGATGCCACAAGATCAATTTTATATGTAGACGATAAATGTTTATAAAGATCTATATTTGTACCCTTCATCGCACCATCTTTTGAAATGTCAGTACAAATTACGGTGCTGACACCGAGAGCTTCTAACTGTGCAAAAAATTCATCACAAGTCAATGCTGACTTTTCAGTCCAGCCCTTGATTGCTACATAATTGTCCTTGATGTCAACACCTACTGCGATATGTTTGTCGAATAATCGTAAACTCTCTTTCAGAAAATCAGGATTCGTAACAGCTGCTGTACCGAGAATAACACGATCAATACCGGCATTAAGGTATTTTTCTATCACTTCAATTGATCGGATTCCGCCACCAATTTCAGTCTTTAATCCGCTTTGTTTAACTATATCAGCGACAATATCAAGGTTTGGTGTTGTGCCGTCTTTTGCACCTTCAAGATCAACGCAGTGCAAAAATTCTGCACCCGCCTGCTTAAAAGAAAGAGCGACACTTGTTGGGTCATTACCGTAAACCGTCATCTGACTATAGTCGCCTTTATAAAGTCTGACGACTTGTTTTTCATATAAATCAATTGCAGGATAAATACGCATATTGTTTCCTCACATTTTACAAAAGGCTTTGAGTATCTTCATTCCGACTTCACCGCTTTTTTCAGGATGAAACTGAACTCCGCAGCAATTCTTATCTGCTACAGCAGCAGTGAGTTCCGCTGAATATTCGGTGGTAGCAATTATACTATCTTCACAATTTGCCGCATAATAAGAATGAACAAAATAAACACAATCATTCTCTTTGAGTTCTGCAAAGAGAGGATGCTGCTCTCTTGCTTTCGGAAAGTGAAGACCGTTCCAGCCGATATGCGGAATCTTAAGGCTCTGATCAATTACGTCTGCAATGGGTCTGATTTCACCCTTTAAAAAACCGAGCCCTTTATGCTCGCCGAATTCATAACTTTTTTCAAATAACAATTGCATACCCAGACATATGCCGAGCAAAGGTTTTCCTTTGCTGACTTCATCCCTGATAACATCTACAAGTCCGCTGGCAAACAGTTTTTTAGCAGCATCTTCAAAAGCACCGACACCGGGCAATATAAGTCTGTCAGCTGACTGAATTTCATCCGGATTGTTTGTTACAAAAGCTTCTTCACCTATGTAAGCAAAGGAGCTGCAAAGTGAATAGAGATTTCCTACTCCGTAGTCAATTATGGCAGTCATTATAACACTCCTTTGCTTGAGGGGATTTCATTCTTTATATCATTGTCAATTTTTACGGCAATTTTCATTGCTCTGCCGAATGCTTTGAATGCCCCTTCGATGATATGATGTGAATTTTTGCCTGCTTCCTGTTTGAGATGCAAAGACATCGGACACGCTCTTACGAATGCTTCAAAGAATTCAAGCGTAAGTTCGGTATCAAATGTTCCGACCTTTTGTGTCGGTACACGAAGTCCGTAATTAAGGGATGCTCTGCCGGAAATATCGAGGGCACACAAAAGCAATGCTTCGTCCATAGAAACAGCCATAAAACCATAGCGTGTAATTCCTTTTTTATCAGCGAGAGCCTTGCTGAATGCTTCACCGAGACAGATTCCGACATCTTCGACCGTATGATGATCATCAACATGGGTGTCGCCGATGCATTTTACATCAAGATTGAATCTGCCATGTACTGCAAATAAAGTCAGCATGTGATCAAGAAACCCGCATCCTGTGTCTATATTATGTTTTCCGGTGCCTTCCAGAGTAAGAGACAAGCAGATGTCAGTTTCTGCTGTTTTTCGGTTAATGGTAGCTGTACGCATATCAATTGTCCTGTTCTTTAAAAATTGCTTTTATGGTATCAACCAGAATTTGAAGTTGATCCATCGTGCCGATGGTAATACGATTGAAGTTACAAATTCTGTCTTTATCAAAATGACGCACAAGAACTCCTCTTTCTTTCAGCTGAAGATATAATTCTTTACCGTCATACTGCGGATGTTCCGCAAAGATAAAATTTGCACAAGAGGGTAGTATGTTAAATCCGAGTGCAGTCAATTCATTTGTTAACCATTGGCGGTTCTGAATGATCACAGCAGCATTCTTTTTATAGTAAGCATCATCATCTGCTGCAGCAATACCTGCTGCCATGGAAAGTCTGTCAATGTTATATGGATTCAGAGAATACTTGATCATTTTCATATCATTGATCAATTCTTTATCCGCAAAACACATTCCGAGTCTGCCGCCTGCATAGGATCTTGATTTTGAGAACGTCTGAACAACAATCAGATTGTTGTAAGTATCTATCAGATCGACGACACTTTCAGCTCCGAAATCAACATATGCTTCATCAATAACCACAACATCATCTTTATTAGACTCAAGAATCTCAATGATTTCATTCTTTGTAAGAGCAAGACCTGTCGGTGCATTCGGGTTTGCAATAAACACAGTTCCGTTTGCATTCTTGAATTTGTCAGTCGGTAATGTATAGTCATCGTTGAGCGGTATAATTTCAACAGGGATGTGAAAGAGGTCTGCAAATACACTGTAAAAACCATAAGTTATGTCTGCAAAGACTGCTTTCTTATCTTCACCGCAAAAAGAATAGAAACAATATTGAAGAATCTCGTCAGAACCGTTTCCGAATAAAATGTTCTCCGTCTTTACATTGTAAAGGGAAGCAAATCGTTTTACAAGATTTGTACATTCAGGATCTGAGTATAAATTCAACTTGCTGATCTCAGCAGCATTGACCGCATGTATCACTTTATCGGAAGGCGGAAAAGGGGATTCGTTTGTGTTAAGTTTTACATATTGCATATCGACCGGCTGTTCTCCGGGGGTATATGGCAATAAGTTCTTATGGAATGAATTCAAATAGCGACTCATTTTTTCAGCTCCTTAAGTCTCACAAGAACACTGTTGGCATGTGCGTCAAGACCTTCGCGATTCGCAAATACGGCAATCTTGTCGCCTGCTTTCAGCAGAGCTTCAGGTGTATAATAACTGTATGCGGAACGCACTACAAAATCATCAACAGACAGGGGAGAGGAGAATCTTGCGGTTCCGCTTGTCGGCAACGTGTGGTTAGGCCCTGCAAAATAGTCACCGAGTGCTTCGGGGCAATATCTGCCGAGAAATACTGAGCCGGCTGCTTTTACAAGAGGAAGAATTTCAAAAGGATTATCGACACAAAGTTCAAGATGTTCAGGTGCAATTCTGTTAGAAAGTGCAACAGCTTCCTCAATATTCTTACTGACAAGAATGCAACCTCGTGTATCAACTGAAACACGGGCAATATCTTCGCGAGGAAGCTCAGATAACTGATTTTCGATTTCTTGTTGCACACGAAGAGCAAGATCCATACTGTTGGTAACAAGTACAGGACTTGCAAACTTGTCATGTTCAGCCTGCGAAAGTAAATCAGCAGCAACAAAAACAGGGTTGGATTTTTCATCTGCTATGACAAGAATTTCACTGGGACCTGCAATCATATCTATTGCAACTCTGCCGAAAACCTGTCTTTTTGCTTCTGCTACAAAGGCATTGCCGGGACCTACAATCTTATCAACACACGGAACGGATTGTGTGCCGTAGGCGAGAGCCGCAACAGCCTGTGCACCGCCAACTTTAAATATACGATCAGCTCCTGCAATTTTAGCGGCAGCAAGAATCTCTGCTTTGATCTTGCCGTCGGCTTTCGGCGGAGAAACCATGATGATTTCTTTGACACCTGCAAGCTTTGCGGGGATGATATTCATGAGAACAGTTGAAGGATAACTGGCTGTGCCGCCTGGAACGTATACACCGACTTTTTCAAGCGGTAAAACACGTTGACCGAGAACAATTCCGTCTTCCTTTTTGACTTCAAATCCTTCACGAATCTGATTTTGGTGAAAGAACCGTATATTCTCTGCAGCCTCTTTAAAAATATCGATTACCGAATCTTCAACAGCATCAAATGCTTCGTCAATTTCTTCTTTTGTCACTTCAAGAGCTGTGAGTTTAACTTTGTCAAATTTCTCACAGTAGTAAAACAGAGCATCGTCGCCATCTTTCTTTACTTGATTGATGATATTTGTGACAGATTCCGATACATCGAAAGCATCTTCAGTTCTGTCAAATACTGCAATATTTTTATTTTTTTCATATTCAAAAATAGGAATCATTTGTTTTCCTCCGATTGTGCTGCAAGAATTTGATTGATAACTGCATCGATCGCATCTTTGCGGAAACGATAAGCAGTTTTATTCGCAACAACGCGCGTGCTGATGTTCATGATATCTGTATAAGGTTCAAGATTGTTTTCTCTTAAAGTTGTTCCAGTTTCGACAATATCTACAATAACATCGGAAACATCGAGAAGAGGTGCAATTTCTATGGAACCGTTCAGCGGCACAATTTCTATATCTCTGCTTTGTTGCTCAAAGTAAGCCTTTGCAATATTTCTGAATTTTGTAGCGACTCTGAGTGTTGCGGTATCAGGTAATTCTTCACCTTTTTTACCGCACACGCACATTCTGCATTTTCCGAGATGTAAATCAGCAAGCTCAAAAACTTCAGAGCCGTGTTCAGTCAGAATGTCTTTGCCGACAATACCAATATCAGCTGCACCGCGTTCAACATAAACAGACACATCTGACGGTTTGGACCAGAAATAACAAACGCCGGCTTCTTCATTTGTAAATATAAGCTTTCTGGAGTCTGTTTCCATTTCGGGACAACCATAGCCTGCTTTTTTGAACAATGAATATACTTTTTCACCCAATCTGCCTTTCGGAAGAGCAATGCACAGCATTTTGTCAGGCTTCTGCATTCCATTATCACCATTCAGAAAACGGACGAGTTTATCAAAATAAAGAGCAAAGCCGATACCGCCGCAATCCTTTTGCATTTTTTGCAGCAAGCCGTCATATCGACCTCCGGATAAAACAGCTTCAGCGATTGTATCGATATAACCGATGAAGACAATTCCGTTATAATAATTGACATCACTCATGACAGAAAAATCAAGCGTTATGTTATCAGCATATACAGTCTTGTTTAATGAAGCAAACAGTGAGCGAAGTTGTGCAATTCTTCCCAATGCCACCACGTTATCAGGAAAACTTTTTTCAATTGCAGTAAGTACCGCTTCGGCATTGCCGCTAAGGTTGGAGATTGCAGACAGCTTTTCTGCCTTATCATCTGACAAACCGTATTCTTTAAGCTTATTCATAAGCTCATGCTTGTTCTTTTCTGCAAGCAGTGCAAAAATCTGTGCAGTCTGTGATTGTGAAAAACCAAAAGGTTCAAGAATCGCCGAAATCAGACGCATATCAGACACAATCAACATATATCGGTCTGAAATTTTTAACAGGCTCTCACAAGCAAGACAGAGTATTTCACATTCGGTATCAAGTGAAATATTGCCAATCTGCTCAACGCCAACCTGCATGATTTCCTTTATCTCATCATTTTCACTGTCCGCACGGTAAATATTCTCATTGTAATAAACCTTGCTGATCGTGTTTTTATCCTGTAAAGATCTGATGATTGAAAGAGTAATATCAGGCTTCAAAGCCATCAGTTTACCTGACGGTGAAGAGAATGTTATGATATGATCATTACGAAGGAAGTTTTTATTCTCAGTATACAAGTCATACGACTCAAAGCGATTCATACGGAACTTTTTATATCCGTTGTTTTCATAAAGTCCGCGCAATTGCAAAACAGTTTCTTCATCGGGCTTTAAAATATCTGTCAGATTCATTATGGTATAACTCCTCAATAACGTTTGTGTTATCATAACACACTTTAGCGTAGTAGTCAAGTAGCATGATAAATTTATTGTATTAAATTTTTATAATCATCTGCAAGAATCTCATTGATTCTGTCTTTGTACCATTTAGGTTTCTGTTTTCTTACAACAAAACAATGCATGCCGTCGTCAGAAAAATCGAAATGATTTACCCCGGTGACATCCAATGAAGCAGTACCTTTTTTATAAGAGTATCCGGCTTTCTCAAAATCATTATTCAGAGCAAGCATAATAAGCATCGGATCCCATGAGCTGCGACCGAAAAAGGACATGTGATCACACATGGCACGATGTAAAAAGTCTTCTTTCTCAAGATTTCCGCCTGAAATGACATCCAATCCGATTTCAAAACCGAGAAATACAATTTCTGTCGGCCAGTTTTTGCACAGTCTGATACCACCGCTGATTGAACGTGTGTTGTTGCAGAAATTGTGTTCCTTGCCATTTCTCAGATCATCCCATTTACCTGCCATGACCCACAGTTTGCTGCATTTTTCTTTAACGAGTTCCATACCGTTCAGTGAGGAGTATTCATCCGGTTCGGATTCAAGCAGGTCTGCAAGAACTTGAGTAAAACCAATTTCGGCAATCTCCACTTTTGTGTCGCTTTCGGCAAGAATCTTACGATATAAAGCAACACCACTCGGAACATCATCATTCTGCGGTAGGTCCGTAAACTGTTTTGCCAATCTTTTCTGATACGGCCCTATGCCGTGAAAATCGGTAGCTTTCATATCAATGCCAATCGGAATATTGACATTTTCAAGCTTCAGAAAAGCAGCTACAGAAGGAACCGAGTATTGCATACAAGCATTGATGACAACGCCTTTAAAATCAATATATCCTTTTTTGTGTGCCCAACAAAGCAAGCGTAATGCCATGCAGTCATCACAGTCAGACCACCAGTCGGTACCGAGAATGAATGGCACTTTATCTTGTCTGCATTCGGTCAGCATAAGCCGTACTCCTTGGCAAGTGCTTTAAATGCAGGTAATGCACGTTCAATCTGTTCTGTCTGCACGCAATAAGCAATACGAACATATCCCGGACAACCGAATGAATCAGCAGGGACAAGAAGCAATTCAAACTTTTTGGCTTTTTCACAGAAAGCGGATGCATCTGCCTCAGGTGTCTTCATGAAAAGATAAAAAGCGCCATCAGGACGAACGCAATCAAATCCGTATTCAGTAAGACTGTTAACAAGCAAATCACGGTTTCTTTTGTAAATGGAAATATCCGCTGTCTGGCCAATACATTCTGCTGCTACAAACTGGAACAGTGCAGGTGCACATACATAACCAAGAACTCTGCCGGCACCGCATACTGCAGCATAGACCTCTCTGTTGTCCTGCATTTTTGGTGAAACGAGGATATATCCGATTCTTTCGCCGGGCAGTGATAATGATTTACTGAATGAATAACAGACAAAACTATTGTCATAATAGTTCAGAATGCAGGGAACCTGTTCATCGTCATAGACAAGCTCACGATACGGTTCATCAGCGATCAGATAGATCGGATGTCCGTATTCATCACTCTTTCTTTTGAGAATGTCAGCAATTTTTATAAGAGTCTCACTACTCAGCACAACACCGGATGGATTGTTAGGGGAGTTAATCAGGATTGCCTTGGTGTGTTCATTGATTGCTTCTTCCATGGCAACTGTGTCAGCCTGCAAAGTTCCCTCAATGGACATTACAGGTACCAGTTTTGCGCCGCATCCTTCTGCAAAAACACGGTACTCGGGGAAAAACGGTGCAAAAGTGATAATCTCGTCTTCAGGAAGTACAATGGCTTTCATTGTGATAACAAGAGATGCAGCAGCACCGACGGTCATATAGTAGTCATCAGCTGTGGTTGTAATTCCATACGTTTTGTTTGAGTAATCAGCCATGGCTTTGCGTACATTTGCATCACCCTGTGCAGAAGTATATCCATGCAAAAGTACTGAGTCAGTTTCATTTAACAATCTGCGGATTGTATCGTTTACAGAATCCGGTGCGGGCACACTCGGATTGCCGATGCTGAAGTCAAGTACATTTTCAGAACCGATTTCGGCACCTCTTTTTTTTGCATATTCAAAAATTTCACGGATCACCGATCTTTGCTGACCGAGATTCATCATTGAAGCATTAATCACTTTAATTACCTCTTTTTATTCAAGAATGTTTGTGGTTATATAATCAACACCGTAAGAAATCAATGTATCTGCTGTTTCTTTGTCGTCACAGGTCCAGCAGTTTACTTTGATGCCTTTTGAATGTAACAGAGCAATATTATCTTTGTTTAACTTGTCATATTCAATATCAAGGTCAAAATTGTGTTTTTCAAGAAGCTCAGGAAGATCCTCTGTATATTCCTCAGTCAGGAATTGTACTGTCTGTTCCGGAATAATCTCTCTGACATATACAAGATTATCAAAACAAAAAGAAATAAAAATAACGTTTTCTATGTAACCAAGTTCGGTGATAACAGAGCATATTTCAGCAATGTCATCCTTCTCGAATCTGTTTTTAAGTTCCAATACTGCAATCTTGTTATATCTTTTGCAGGTCAGAATGTATTCTGAAAGTGAAGGCATAATAAGATCAGCTCTGTTGTAGCCGACATCACGGTCTGCGAGATGCATCGAACGCAGTGTGTCAAAGTCAGTTTCTTCAATAATCAGGTCTTTACCTGTTACACGCTTTGCGTTATCATCATGGGTACAGATATATTTTCCGTCCTTGGTCTTGTGTACGTCTGTTTCAATTCCGAAATAACTCCGGTTGCCTGCCGCCACAAAAGCAGCATTTGAATTTTCGGCCTCAATTCCGCTTAAACCGCGATGTGCAACAATGAGAGTATCTTTATGAGTGATTTTTATGGTATCCATATTCATACCTCCTTAATAAATATTTATTTTAACATATATAAAAATAAGTTACAACATTTTTTTTAAATAATTGCATATCTTTTTGAACTTTGCAAATACTATCAGCGAAAAAGGAGAGTGATTATCATGATTGACAGAATTGCACTTGTTTTGGTCATCATTGGTGCAGCAAACTGGGGTGCTATCGGTTTGTTCCAATTTGATATTGTCGGTTGGCTCTTTGGCGGACAGGGTGCCATTGTCAGCCGCATTATTTATACGATCGTTGCACTTGCAGGTATTTGGTGTGTATCTTTGTTGTTCAGAGAAAATGAAGTTCTTGCAACAAACACATCGACAGAAGAATAACAAAAAAAGGAACCGTACACTCATCATTCTGTGTACGGTTCTTTGAATTATAATTCAGTTCAGTGTAGCAAGTAATTCTTCCACTTTGTCGGTCTTTTCCCAGGTCAGATCAAGATCTGGTCTGCCTAAGTGACCGTATGCAGCAAGCTGTCTGTAAATCGGCTTGCGAAGCTGCAATTTGTCGATAATTGCAGCAGGACGCAAATCGAAGACTTTTGTAACAGCTTCTGATAACTTTTCATCGCAATATTTTCCTGTACCCTGTGTATCAACCAATACAGATACAGGATTTGCAACGCCGATAGCATATGCGAGTTCGACCTGACACTTTTCAGCAAGACCGGCAGCGACAATGTTCTTGGCTACATATCTTGCAGCATATGCAGCAGATCTGTCGACCTTCGTCGGATCCTTACCCGAAAATGCACCGCCGCCATGTGCAGCATATCCGCCATATGTGTCAACGATAATCTTTCTGCCGGTAAGTCCTGAGTCACCCACAGGGCCACCAATAACAAAACGACCGGTAGGATTCACAAAGAATTTTGTATTCGAATCGAGCAATGCAGCGTCGATCACAGGTGTGATGACATATTCAATTATATCTTTACGAATCTGCTCAAGGCCGGCACTTGCAAGATGCTGCGTAGAAACAACAACCGTGTCAACTCTGATCGGTTTGTTATCATCATATTCGACTGTGACCTGCGTTTTTCCGTCAGGGAGCAGATAATTGAGTGTACCGTCTTTTCTGACTTCACTCAATTTCTTTGCAAGTTTATGAGCAAGAGAAATAGGAAGCGGCATGAGTTCTTCAGTTTCATTGCATGCATAACCAAACATCATACCCTGGTCACCTGCACCGTGAAGATTATAAGCATCTTCATTTCCGTCTTTCAGTTCAAGTGAACGGTCAACGCCCATAGCGATGTCAGGGGACTGTTTGTCAAGCGTTGTAAGAATTGCGCAATTATGACCATCAAAACCGGCTTCGGGGCAGTCAAAACCGATGTCACATATAACTTCACGAGCAATTGCAGGAATGTCAACCACAGCAGTGGTGGTAATTTCACCCATAAGCATCGTCATACCGGTTGTACAGACGGTTTCACAGGCGACACGGGATTGAGGATCCTGTTCAAGCATTGCATCAAGAACGGCATCCGAAATCTGATCACAGATTTTATCGGGATGTCCTTCCGTTACGGATTCAGAAGTAAAAAAGTGTTTTGCCATTATTTGATTTCCTCCATAAAAAAAGCTCACGGTTACCGTGAGCTTTTGTACTTATCTCTCGGTCGAACCGTCGGATTTGGCACCTTACAAGGCCATTGCAGGTTGCCGGGTTTCACAGGGCCGTTCCCTCCACCACTCTTTATAAGTTTATTTACTATTGCCAAAACATAATATAACATTTTATGCAAATTGTCAATAGCTTTTTGGAATAATTTTGTCTTTACTGTGGAAGAAGCTTTGATTTTATCAAAATTTTCTGCAGCGGAACAAAGGTGATTGCAGATACAACGGAATTAAGCACAGCTTTGAATAAATTGAAAGGAATGATTGCAGGAATGAGCATATCAACAACTACTTCTCTGGGCGTGCCGAGAAAATGAACTGTAAAGATCAGATTCAACGGAATCATCATCAAGGTCATAACAACACTACCTACAATAACACCGATAATGAGACCTTTTACAGATTTCAATTTCTTATATATAAGGCTTGCAGCAATGATAAATACGCCGGAAGAGCAAACATGCATAACAAATCCCACCCAACCGGAAGAAGAACTGACAGTCAATGCCTGAATCAATGATTCAATAACCAGCACGACAAACCCATGAATCGGTCCGAACAGAAAACTGGAAATCAGAACAGGCACATCGCCCATATCGTATTCCAAAAAAGAAGCAGTCGGAATCAAAGGAAAACGAACAACAAGCATAAGCACCACTGATAGTGCAACAAGCATAGCAAGTTCTACGGTTTTGATGATGTTAGATCGTTTGGTATTCATTCTTAACCTCCAAAATTGTGTCATAAAACAAAAAAAAGTCCCTAAAACGGGACAATGAAAAACAAAACTTCTTCCATCCGGACTATACCGTCGGTCAGGGAATTACACCCTGTCAGCTTTCGCTCGCGGACTATCACCGCCGGTGGGGAATTTCACCCCGCCCCGAAGATATATTCATTATAAGCGATTTATTAAGAATTGTCAATAAAAAAGATATTTACTTTTTTATTGAAATCTATTACAATATAAATATTACATTCTTGGAGGAATATTATGGAACTCATTAAAACAAAATTTTTCAATGATGTTGACAAAAACTGCCCATTGAATGATTATCCGCGTCCGCAGCTTCAAAGAGATAATTGGCAGAATCTGAACGGTGTCTTCCAGTATGCAATCGGAATGACTCTTGATAAAATACCCGATGAATTCAATAACAATATTCTTGTTCCGTTTGCTTATGAATCTCAGTTGTCCGGAGTATGTAAACAATTAAAGCCCTCGGAGATTCTTTGGTATCGCAAAACTTTCTCTGTAAATGACAATATTAATAATGATCGCATACTGTTACATTTCGGCGCTGTCGACTGGAAATGTAAGGTATATATTAATGAAACTTTTGTTTTCGAACATATCGGAGGCTATATTCCTTTTGATATCGATATAACCGACCAACTGACAGACGGAGAAAATGTTCTTCATGTTGCTGTGTATGACCCGACGGATGAAGGTTGGCAGCAAAGAGGTAAACAGGCTCTTGAATCACATGGTTTCTGGTATACGGGCACATCCGGCATCTGGCAAACAGTATGGCTTGAAGGTGTCAGCAAAACTTACATTGAAAAAGTTAAACTGCTTCCCGATATTGATTATGATTGTCTGAAGGTCAATGCCAAGTTGAATGGTAGTGCAGACAAAATTGTTGCTCAGATCATTGATGGGGATCAGGTTTTGGTCGAAAAAGAAATTCAAAGTGATGATTCAATTGCATTTGAAGAGTATGATTTGTGGTCTCCTGAGAATCCTAAGTTGTACGACATTCGTATTACTGTATACGAAAATGACAAAGCAGTTGATACAGTTTTGTCCTATTTTGGTATGCGCAAGCACTCTATCAGAGTTGTGGATGGTCTGCCCAGACTTTGCCTGAACAACGAGCCTTATTTTCACAACGGTCTGCTTGACCAGGGCTACTGGTGCGACGGTGGCATGACTCCTCCCACTGATGAAGCCATGATTTACGACATTGCAAAGATGAAGGAACTTGGCTTTAATATGCTCAGAAAGCATATCAAGGTTGAACCTGCCCGTTGGTATTATCATTGCGACAGACTCGGAATGCTTGTATGGCAGGATATGATTTCCGGCGGCAGACCGATCAGCCAGCTTCTTGCAGGTGTATTGCCGAATATCAATGTGCGACATGTCAAAGATAACAAATACAAAGCTTTCAGTCGTGAAAAACCTGAATGGAGAGAAAACTTCCGAACTGAACTTTTCGAAATGATTGACTCTTTGTACAATAGTGTATCAGTTTGTTGCTGGGTTACATTTAATGAAGGTTGGGGACAGTTTGATGCCTATGAAATCGGTCACGCTGTAAAGAAATATGACCCGAGCAGATTTGTTGATCACGCAAGCGGATGGCATGACCAGCATGGTCCTGAATTCAACAGTATTCATCGTTATATAGTTCCTGTCACGCTTCCGTTACGTGACGGCAGACCCTTTGTTCTGAGTGAATTCGGTGGATATTCGAGAATCATCAAAAAGCATGTATGGAATCAAAAGAAATCATTCGGTTATATCATGTATCCCAATGAAAAACTGCTTTCTGCTGCTTATAAGCTTCTTTTCAAGACACAAATCATTCCGCTTATCAAGCACGGTCTCTGTGCAACAGTTTATACACAGGTCAGTGACGTTGAATTTGAAGTCAACGGCATTCTGACATACGACAGAAAAATCGTAAAACTGGATGAGAAGATGCTCAAGGAAATCAATGCACAGATGCATTATTAAGGGCAGGTGAGCTTCATGGCAGGTAATGCCAATGCAAAAATCAAATTACTGGTTCTTGCTGACATATTCAAAAGGTATTCTGATGATGATCATGTGCTGAATTCAGCTGATATTATTGATTATCTTGAAGAAAACGGTATTTCTGCAGAACGCAAATCGCTTTACAGTGACATTGCGATTCTGCGGGAATACGGTATGGATATTATCAGTGCAACAACTCCGAAAAAAGGCTTTTTTCTCGGCAGCAGGGATTTTGAACTTGCTGAAGTCAGATTGCTCTCCGATGCTGTTCAGGCAGCTGATTTCATTACTCCTGCCAAGACCCGCTCTTTATTATCGAAGATTGGCGGTTTCGCAAGTATTCATCAGGAAAAAAAGCTGAAAGATCAGCTTTATATTGATGCACGTCCGAAATGCACAAATGAGGAGATTTACTATTCCATTGATGCATTGGATACTGCTATCAAGAATGAGAAAAAAGTCAATCTTCAGTATGCAAAACGAGTGTTGGGTGATAAGTATACAGCACGCAGGGAATGCAAATCGTTTTTTGTGAGCCCGTATGCTTTAATATGGTCCAACGATCATTACTATCTGATCTGTAATAATTCAAAATATAATAATCTGATGCATCTGCGAATTGACCGCATTCACTCTGTGGAAATTTCTGATGAAAAAGTGCGTCCGTTTAAAGAAGTCTGTGAATACAAAACAGCGTTCAATTCTGCTGATTACGTCAGCAAGGTTTTCAATATGTTTACCGGTAATACAGATGTAGTCGAACTTGAATGCAAAGGGGATATTCTTGAACAGATTCTTGATCGATTCGGAGAACATGTGCACCTGATGAAAGGTGAGCATGAGAATACATTCAAAGTACGATTTACAGCTGCAGTTACAGATGGTCTTGTTTCTTATATCATGCAGTTTGGGGATGCTGTTACTGTTATGTTTCCTGATGTTTTACGTGAAATGGTTATCACAAAGGCAAACAGTATAATCGGAAATTATAATCATTTGAAAAATAATTAGATTGGATCTGAATTATGGTTTGTAAGAGTATATACATAGATGCTGTTGATAAAGAGTGTTTTGAAGAAACATTCAGCCTTTTGTCTGCATCCAGGCGTGAACGTATTCTTGCTATGCAATCTGAAGAAGAACAACGCAATGCGGTTGGTTTTGAATTTCTTGCACGAGAGTGCTTATCAGAATTAACAGATGCTCCTAAATTTGCTTTTAACATCCTGACAGGCATCAATAAGCAATGTCTTGTGGGTAATTTTTCAGCTTATTTCAGTTTAAGTCTTGCTGATAATTTCCTGTGTTGTGCTGCAGACCGCACTCCGATAGGAATTGATTGCAGAAGTATACAGCCATTCAGTTTCATGCAGGCACAGAAGGAAATGAACGAAGCGGAGATTCATTATATTTACGGTAACACGGTTCGTTCTTTTGCAGATATCGTCAGATTTGATGTGTGTGATGTCAGGGAAGAAATGGAACGATACTGGAGAGTAAGAACCATGAAAGAAGCTTACTTTACTGCTCTTGGCAGAACGTTCAGAAACCTCAGAGATGTTTCGTTTGATCTGACCGCTGCGACTTGCGATTGTTCTGACAGCAGATTTTCCTTTATTACTACACAACTGAGCAAAGATAATCAATACATCTTCTCCGTAGTGAACAAAAACATTTGAGATTAAAGCAATTGAAAAAAGCCTGATTCCGTTAAATTGGAATCAGGCTTTTTGTGGATACATATAAAATTAATCAACTGTGAAATATGTGCCACCGTAAATCTTTTCGATCAATTTGATGGACTGATTATAAGCATAGTTTTTAAAGGAGCTTTCCTTAACATTGCTCTTGTCTTCAATAACACCTTCAAGCATTGTGTTGAAAGCTTCATCATTTTCTCCGGTAAGAGCATCAACAACTGTCTGTTCCCAATCTGCTCTGTCGTTTTCTGCGACAAAGTAGATGATATGGAAACCGAATTCAGTCTGAACAATACCTACATCACCGGACTTTCTGGATTCGTCATAAATCCAGTTGTCAAAGTTTTCAACCATTGCACCACGTGCAACATCTTCATAGAGACCGCCGTTTTCCTTATTTTCATTGGCAGTAGTGGAAGAGGTATCTGCACTGTAGCTGGTAGCAAGAGTAGCAAAGTTTTCTTCAGTTGCATTTTCAAGATATGCTTCATAAATGTCATAAGTTGCAGACAGGGTAGCATTTACAACATCTTCTGTGTACTTTTCATTCTCTGCAAGAGCAAGTGCATAGTCGAGAGTAAGATTGAACTCTTCGTTTGCTTTTGCAACATCAGCTGCAAATACATCATTTTCTTCAGCAGTATGTTCTGTACCATCTTTTTCATGTTCTTCAAAATGATTCAAACCGGTTTCATAGGAAACGAGGATATGGCGAACATCAACCTTAGCGGAATCTTCACGGTAAGCAGGTTTGACAACAAAGACAACATAAACATAATCACCTTCATTGGAGGTAACAACGTATTTGTCGCCATGAGCACGACCATCTTCAAACAACCAATCAGCAAGTTCGGAAGAAATATTGGAAGAGATGATGCTCTTGGAAACCTGATTTACAACAGTTGCAGATTCATTTTTGAAAGTTTCTTTATCTGCTTCAGCTGCATATTCAACGGAGAGGTCAATAAAGGACTGTTCGTCGGTAATGCGACCCATGAATTCTTCAGCTTTCTTGAGGGCTTCTTCTGCGTCGGCTTTTGCATCACCGTCAGAAACTTTTGCAGCAGTATCAGAATCTTTGTTATCAGCAACTACGGAAGAACCGTCAGTAGCAATACCGAATACACGAAGGTCAATAACCTGATAAGCGGAAGGATCAGCAGCATATGCTTCTTCAATAGCTTCATCAGTGATGGATGCTTCATGCTGTTCTTCAATATGCGTGATGTACTTTTCTGCAAGCTTCTGATCTTCAAGAGTCTTTCTGTACAGCTTGGTTGTCATACCATTACCGTAGTAAGAACCGAGATAACGGGTCAGAGATACGCTGTAAGTATCAGCATAAGTCTGAATCTCTTCAATCATCGAATCAATTTCAGCAGTATCGTCTTCATCAAGAGCAATGCCGAGTTCGTTGCACTGTTCAAAATAATAGTTGTAGGACTGCATCATTTCGATAACGGAATCATCAAGGAATTCAGCCCAGGTGATTGTTGTATCGTCATCAGTAGTCTTGGTCTGCTTTTCAGGATGTACAGTGTAATCAATCTGACCAAGAGCAGCAAGCAGGGAAGTACCACCGTACTGTTCGGCAAACTGCTGTGATTGCTGAGCCTGTGTGCCGTAAAGAGATGTATAATAATATTCGTATTCAGCAACAGAGTAAGTTCTGTCACCAACTGTAACTGCAGGAAGCAATCTCTGCGGTACACCATATGCATTGCATACGCCATAAGCAGCCGCAACGACAAGTACAGCACAAATCACACAAATAATGGCTTTGGTGACTTTGTAGGCATCAAGTCCGCCCTTGTTGGATTTTTTGGCATTCTTTGCGATTCTCGCTTTTCTTTCTGCGCGATAATCAGCTTCTGTTTTTTTGTTGTTCATCGTGATACACCTTTCACTAAAAAAGTTGTTTCGGAAACAAGATGTTCCCACACAATCATACATTATATTATAAAGTTTAAAAAAGTACAAGTCTTTTTTTTAAAATTATAATATATTTTACATTCATATCAGATACTTCATGAAGTCAGTTTTCGCTGAGTTCTTTATCTCTACGCAAAGAAGCATTATAAGCATCAGAAACAAGAGTATCAAGATGATTGTCTCTGAGAATATTGACTCCTTCTATTGTGGTGCCGCCTTTAGAGCAAACTCTGTCTATCAATATTTCAGGATCAATTCCTGATTGCTGCATATATAATGCACTGCCAAGAACAGCCTGAATGGCAGTTTGTAAAGCGGTTTGAGGATTCATTCCATTCATTTGGGCTGCCTTAGCAAGTGATGCAATATACATAAATGTATAAGCAGGCGAACAACCACCAAGCACCCCGAATTGTGAGAACATTTCTTCCGGATAAAAGAGAGCTGTGCCAAAACAAGAACAAATTCTCTCTATAAGCATTTTGTCTGATTCGGAACAAGCATCATTTACACAGAATGCTGAGCAAGCCTGACAGACAGCGGCATTGAGGTTCGGAAATACTCTGCCGACTCTCGCGTTGTCAAGGTATTTTTCAATAAAACTGATTGTTTTACCTGCGGCAATGGAAACTATCAAAGGTTTATTATGATTCAGATCTGCAGAGATCTTCTTGAGCAACGCATCAAATCCCTGGGGCTTGATGCATAAAAAAACACAATCACATGTATTTGCAATTTCATGTTCACTGCTTAATGCAACTGCACCGGTTTGTTTGCAGAAATCTGCAAGCTTATCTGCATCTGTATCAAATATGTATACATCATTTGAAATGAAAAGATTTTTGTCAATTATACTTCTGATGATCGGTTGTGCCATATTGCCGCAACCGATAAAACCGATTGTCATAAAATCATTCTCCTTTGTATAATGAAAATTAAGAGAGCCGATCATCACGACTCTCTTGTAAACTGAACCTGAATAATAGCATTATTTGTTATTGCGTAAGTTGTGCAATTCAAGCAGGAAGGAATCAATGTCCTTGAAATCGCGATATACAGAAGCAAAACGTACATAAGCAATTTCATATATATCCTTCAATTTTTCAAGAGTCAATTCGCCAAGTTGAGTTGAGGATATTTCGCGATCCAGTGAATTGTGCAGTTGCGCTTCAATTTTATCGATAGCAGTTTCAAGAACGTCAAGAGTAACAGGACGTTTAACACATGCACGCAGCATACCGCTTAAAAGCTTGTTACGATCAAAGACCTGTCGGGATTTATCTTTTTTTACAACGATAATCGGAACACTTTCTATTGCTTCATATGTTGTAAATCGTTTCGCACATTGTATGCATTCTCTTCTGCGGCGAATTCGCTGACCATCATCAGCAGGTCTTGAGTCAATGACTTTACTTTCTGAATAAGAGCAAAACGGACACTTCATGCAGTTGTTACCTTCCTTGTTATTGTGAATCTCATTATAACACAAGATATTGCGTTGTTCAATCGGTATTTTTCAAAATTTTGAAAATACCCGGCATAAATAATTCCATAATTTAATCATTGTATCGATACAAGAAAAATGATAGTATAGTGACGTGAGGTGCTGAAAATGTTGAATGCAGTAATCAACTATATTAAAGAATTAAATAATATATCAAAAACAATATCAATAATAATAATTCTCACTTTTATCATGTTATATTGCAGTGCAATCATATTGTACTCAATTGCAGGAATATTGATAGAATACTATTATTGTATTGATTTAATAAATATTATCACAGAAAATGCAAAGGGGATTCTTATCGCAGGGCTTCTTCCTGCATTAATTTTTGATCCTATTTGCAAACATTATAGTGATTGACGGCAAACTGACAGAACTTGCAAATCTTCTTTATTGACTTTGAACTTGATTTCTAAATCTTTAAATGCAAATCCATAAACCCTTTCAACATCTTCAATATAATGCGGTCGGGGATCCTGTTCAAGAAGTGCTTTTAACTGTTCAATTGTATTTTCATCAAGTTCCTGTCCAATATGCTGCGGTATGAATACATTCAGTTTTTGATTGTGAACCTCTGAAGCAAAGCCACCTTCAGCATCAGGTATTGCATCAATATGCGGTAAATAAGGTTTGATATCAAAAATCGGCGTATTGTTCATTAAATCTGCACCGATGACAGTTATAACGGGGCCATCTTTGGTATCATAATCAATTTTATCAATTTTGACACAAGTCAGACCGACAGGATTCGGACGAAAAGGACTTCTTGTCGCAAAAATACCCATTCTTTTGTTGCCGCCCAATCTCGGTGGACGAACTGTCGGTGACCATTGCTTGCGATCTGATTCTGAAAAATACCATATCAACCACAAATGTGAATACTCCTCCAATCCGCGAAGAGCATTCTGATCCCTGTATTCCTTTTCAAACACAATCCGACCTTTTATAGAATCAATAAGATTGCCCTGTCTTGGAATTCCGAATTTGGTAGGGAAGTCTGTTATAATTTTTGCTATTGGAGTCATGCAAATGTTGTTTGCTTTATGCAAGAAAAATCACCACCGTTTGAATAAGAAAAAATCCGAAAAGCGAAAACGCTTCTCGGATTTTTTTTGGTGATCCAGCGGAGATTCGAACTCCGGACACCCTGCTTAAAAGGCAGGTGCTCTGCCTGCTGAGCTACTGGATCGTTAAATTCCAAACTTTCCCTTCATAAATGCAAAGAAGAAAGTTGCAAACAAAGTAATAATAAAGAAAACAACACAGAGAATCTTAGTGATTCTGGACAGCTTTGCATCAGTACTGCTGTTCTTGTTTTTGCCGAAGAAATTATCGGAACCGCCTGCAATAGCACCGGAAAGACCGGAATTACGGCTCTGCTGAAGGAGAATAAGAATAACAATTGCGATGGAAGCAACAATCATGACTGCTCCGAATAAGTATTCATAAAAAGGCATTTCAAAACCTTCCTCTCAACTTAATCACTGTTCACATCTCAGTGCCCGATTATAATAGCACAAGCTTTCAAAGAAATCAAGTCTTTTTTTAAGTTTTTTTCAAAAATTTTTGAAAAAAGTTTTTTATGCATTGCGACACATCACATGATATAAAATTTCAGCTTGACGAAATACCTATATTTAGTGTATTATATATAAATGACTTTAATTATTGGAGGATTCCATGGCAAAAAAGCATGATTACGGAAAT
This sequence comes from Clostridia bacterium, assembly GCA_017435865.1. Lineage (GTDB taxonomy): Bacteria > Bacillota > Clostridia > Oscillospirales > Acutalibacteraceae > RUG806. The sequence continues at coordinate 57,154 of JAFSEF010000101.1, read as the reverse complement.
GACAGTATTGTATCATTGAAAGGTGCCGACAGAGTCAGAAAGAGACCTGCTGTCATCTTTGGTGATGACGGACTGGAAGGATGCAAGCATTCTGTATTTGAAATCATTTCCAACTCGGTTGATGAAGCAAGAGAAGGATTCGGCGAAAAAATTGTCGTCACAAGATTCCTTGACCGAAGCATTGAAGTGCAGGATTTCGGTCGGGGCATGCCTGTTGATTTTAATAACAATGAACAAAGATATAACTGGGAATTGCTTTTCTGCGAGATGTATGCAGGAGGCAAGTACAATACAAATTCCGGCGGCAGCTATGAGTTTTCCATCGGTCTGAACGGCTTGGGTCTTTGTTCGACACAATATGCATCGGAGTATATGGATGCTGAAATTCATTCCAACGGATATTTGTATAAGCTGCATTTTGAACGCGGTGAGAATATCGGCGGATTACAAAAGGAACCTTATGCCAAACGTGATACAGGTACTCGCATCCGTTGGAGACCCGACCTCGAAGTATTTACCGACATTGCCATTCCGCTTGATTACTATCAGGATGTTATGAAGAGGCAATCCGTTGTAAATCCCGGTGTTCGCTTCATCCTGAAGAATCAGTTAACAGATTCAAAGTTTGAAACATTTGAATATTTGTATGAACACGGCATTGAAGATTATATAAATGAATATCTCGGAGACAAAGGAATTGTACCTGCACAGGTGTGGTACACCGAACGAGTCGGTCGTGACCGAGAAGATAAACCTGATTACAAGTTGAAAATCAATGCTGCTGTATCTTTTTCTGAAAAAATACAGTTAAAAGAATATTATCATAATTCAAGTTATCTTGAATATGGCGGTGCACCTGAAAAAGCAGTTCGTAGTGCATTTGTCGCTCAAATTGATGCGTATTTAAAACAAAGCGGCAAATATTCCAAGAGTGATTCAAAAATTACTTTTCAGGATATTGAGGACTGTCTTGTGTTGGTAATATCTTCTTTCTCAACTCAGACTTCTTACGAGAATCAGACTAAAAAAGCGATTACCAATAAATTTATCCAGGAAGCAATGACGGAGTTTTTCCGCAGACAGCTCGAAATTTATTTCATTGAAAATCCCACTGATGCACAAAAGATTGGTGACCGTGTTTTGATCAATATGCGGTCGCGAGTCAGGTCAGAAGCTACAAGACTGAATCTGAAGAAAACCCTGACAGCATCCAATGATATGGCAAACAGAGTTGAAAAGTTTGTCGATTGCCGCAGCAAAGATGTTAACGAAAGAGAAATATTTATCGTGGAAGGCGACTCGGCATTGGGTGCCTGTAAGCAGGCCAGAGATTCTTCATTTCAGGCTGTAATACCCGTCAGAGGTAAAATTCTGAACTGCCTGAAAGCTGAATACAGTAAAATTTTCAAGAGTGAGATCATAACTGACCTAATTAAAGTTCTCGGATGCGGTGTACAGATCAAAGATAAATCTGCAAAAGGTGTCGCTGAATTCAATATTGATAACCTGCGTTGGAGCAAGGTTATCATTTGTACTGACGCAGACGTAGACGGATTCCAGATCCGCACACTCATTCTGTCTATGTTTTATGCCCTGATGCCGTCTCTGATTTCAGAAGGCAAAGTCTTTATTGCCGAATCGCCGCTTTATGAGATCACCTGTAAAGATGAAACATGGTTCTGTTATACAGAAAAAGAAAAACAGGATGCTCTTGAAGCAATTGGAGATAAGAAATACACAATTCAGCGTTCAAAAGGTCTTGGTGAAAATGACGCTGATATGATGTGGCTTACAACTATGAATCCGCAAACAAGGCGATTGATAAAAGTTGAGCCCAATTCTGATGCTCAATATATTGACGATACGTTTGAAATGCTGCTTGGTGATAATCTTGCAGCTCGCAAACAGCATATCGCTGACTATGGTCATCTTTATATTGAACTTGCAGATGTTTATTGAGAGGAGGGGACAAAATGGCAAGAAAACCAAAACAGAAACAAGAAGATAAAAGCAATGCTGCCGATAACAAGGCTCATATTCAGGGAGCCGGAATTGTTGAGAATCAGTTAATTACTGATACCCTTGAAATCAACTATATGCCGTATTGCATGAGCGTCATCATGTCCCGTGCTATTCCGGAAATTGACGGATTTAAACCGTCCCACAGAAAATTGCTGTACACAATGTACAAGATGGGATTGCTTACGGGTGTCCGCACTAAATCTGCAAACATCGTTGGCAGTACCATGAAGCTGAATCCGCATGGTGATGCGGCTATTTACGAAACAATGGTGAGACTCACAAGAGGCAATGAAGCACTCTTGCATCCTTATGTTGATTCAAAGGGCAATTTCGGTAAAGCATATTCCAAGAATATGCAATATGCAGCCTCCAGATATACGGAAGCAAAACTTGAGAGTTTTTGTGCTGAATTGTTCAGAGATATTGATAAAGATACTGTTGATTTTGTACCGAACTACGATAACACAACAACTGAACCGACTTTGTTTCCCGTCACATTTCCGTCAATTCTTGTAAACAGCAACATGGGTATTGCAGTCGGTATGGCAAGCAATATCTGTTCTTTCAATCTCAGAGAAGTATGCGACACAACTGTTGCATTGATCAAGAACCCTGATCACAATGTACTTGAAACACTTCTTGCTCCCGATTTTCGCGGCGGCGGTCAGATTTTGTATGACAGACAGAAGATGGCAGAAGTATATGCAACCGGACGTGGTCCCATTCGTATTCGTGCCAAGTATGAATACGATAAATCAAACAATTGTATTGATATCAAAGAAATCCCCGCGACAACAACTTGTGAAGCCATTATTGATAAGATTATAGATCTTGCAAAGAGTGGTAAGGTCCGGGAAATCAGTGATATCCGAGATGAAACCGATAAAACCGGTCTTAAAATCACAATTGATCTGAAGCGTGGTTCCGATCCGGAAAAGCTCATGCAGATGCTCTTCAAGAAGACTCCGCTTGAGGATACATTTCCATGCAATTTTAACGTATTGATTGCCGGTACACCCATGGTTCTCGGTGTTAAAGATTTGATTCTTGAATGGATTGCTTACAGAACGGAATGTGTGCAGCGACGCGTTTGCTATGATCTGCAAAAAGCAAAGGATAAGCTTCATTTGCTGAAAGCGTTGCAGAAAATCCTTCTCGATATCGATAAGGCAATCCGTATTGTCAGAGAAACTGAAGAAGAAAGTCAGGTTGTGCCGAATCTGATGATCGGCTTCGGCATTGATCAGATTCAGGCAGAATATGTTGCTGAAATCAAATTGCGTCATCTGAATCGTGAATACATTCTCAAAAGATTGCAGGATGTTGAACAGCTTGAGAAAGATATCAAAGATATGGAAGACATCCTTGCCAACAAAGACCGCATCAAAGACATCATCATCGGTGAATTGAACGATGTCAGCAAGAAATTCGGTCAGGAAAGACGTTCTGAAATCGTTTATGATTCCGAAGAGAATGAATTCAGTGATCTTGAAGAAGTGCCTGATTACCCGGTTCTTTTGTTCTTCACGAAGGAAGGATATTTTAAGAAGATCACGCCGCAATCCTGGAGAATGGGTAACAATCACAAACTGAAAGAAGGAGACGAAATTCTCCTCAGTTTTGAAACATCAAATTCTGTTGATCTGTTGTTCTTTACGAATCGTTGTCAGGTTTATAAAGCAAAGTGCAATGATTTTGATGAATGCAAAGCTTCCGTACTTGGTGATTATGTTGCATCCAGACTTAAAATGGATGACGGTGAAACGGCAATATTTATGGCTGTAACTAAAAACTATACAGGACAGATGTTGTTCTTCTTTGAGAATGGCAAAGTCGCAAAAGTTGAAATGAGTTCTTATGAAACGAAAACAAACCGCAAAAAACTTCTGAAGGCATATTCTGACAAGTCCGAAATTACAGCGTTTGCACATATAGAAGAAGACCGTGAATTTGTCCTTACCTCATCTAATGGACGTTTCCTTTTGATGAACTCAGCTGTTATCGCAAGTAAAACCACAAAGGATACGCAGGGTGTTGCGGTCATGAAAATTAAAAAAGGACATCGTTTAATGAACGCTGAAGTTTACAAGGAAGGCACTTTCGTAAAACCGTCCCGTTACAGAACCAAGACATTACCTTCTGCAGGTGCCGTGTTGTCTGCTGAGGACTCAGGTGAACAAATTTCTTTTTGATTCAATGAATAATTCTTACCTGAGTGATCATAATAGAATCAGTGAAAGAATTCTTTCAGTGCGTTTGCTTTATGAGTTCTTTTACCCCGTTTGCCGAGAAGGTATTCCCGGCAAACGGTTTTTTTATTATTAAATATAATCCTAATATTGATTTATACTCATATGTGTGTTAATATATTTCAGTTAGGAAGTGGTTGCTTGTATTATGTAATTATGGATCTTGAATGGAACAACTCTTATAACAAGATCAAGAAATGTTTTGTAAATGAAATCCTTGAAATCGGTGCTGTCCTTGTTGACGAGCATCTTGATGTTATTGATACTTTTTCAGTGATTATCAAATCGCAATTGATCAAAAAGCTCTCCGGACGTGTTAAGAATCTGACTCATATCACAAATGAAGATATGGGAAAGGGTATTTCTTTCTATCGTGCTTTTGCCGATTTTGAAAAATGGCTTGCCGGCAGAGATTGTATTTTTCTGTCATGGGGTAATTCTGATATCAGAGTTCTCGTTGAAAACTTTGATATGTTTTGCGGCCAACGCTATGTTCCGTTTTTGTCGCAATATGTTGATCTGCAGAAATACTGTCAGCAGTTTATTGTTAATGCAGGCACACAACAAATCGGTCTTATGACAGCAGCAGTCGAAATGGGTATTGACGTAACCAACTGCAAGTTCCACAGAGCACTTGAGGATAGCTTGCTTGGCTTGCGTTGTTTGAAAAAGTGCTACAATCGTGAACTTCTGTTTAACACTGCTGTCATGTGTGACAAAGCTTTCTATCATAAACTTTCTTTTAAAGCAACCTATATTACTAATATTAACAATCCTAAAATCGACAGAAGTAAATTAAAATGTGAATGTGCTGAGTGTGGTGAACAGATGAAACGCATGAGTGACTGGAAGTGCGTCAACCAGGCATTTTCTGCGATCTTTCTCTGCAAACACTGTGAAAAGCTTGTAACATATCATGTGAAATTCAAGGAATATTATGATCGCATTGATGTAAAAAGTAATATTACAGAAATGAAAAAGACAGAATCCGATACTGAATGATTGAAGAGGTTAACTGATGAAAACACGTGCTTTGATCGTATTCTTCTGTATGTTTTTTACGTTGTTGGCAATCACAGTTACATTGTTTGCGACCGGTGTGCTTCCGACATCTTTGCATTTTTCAGATATTGACAATCAGCATACTGCAAACGAAAGCATTACTGACAAGAACGCTGACTATTTTACTGAGCAGCCAAAGACACCTTCTTTTTCTCTGAAGCCGGTCGGTGTTTTGATTGATATTGAAAATGAATATGTGCACAAGGATCTGACATACTTCGAGAATGCAGTGCAATGTGCAAAGCAAATGTATTGCAATACATATTTTATAGCCCCGTCATTGTCCTCAAATGCTGTCATAAACGGCGAAACAAATGCTGATCTGATAAGTCATTTACAAACGATTGATTCTGATGCATTGAAAATTTTGACAATTGATACGCGATTTCTATTAAAAGAAGGTATTTTATCTTTTGAGCTTATTCGCAATTTATTGGATGCTTATTCTTTTGACGGTATCCTTATAAATGATCGTGACTTCATAAAAGATGAAGAATTTATTGACACAATAGGCAGTTTTGCGGATATGCTGACAGAACAGTATCCTTTGATTTTGCTTGGAATTTCTGTTTTTGATGCTGATGGATTGCAAATCACAGAAGATTTATTGCAAAAATCATTTTTGTCTTTTGTCTGCATAGATGCGACGGCAGACTATCCGACATTTGCAGATTTGTGCAAGAAGTATGATGACTGCACTTATTTTGCTATGGCAGATGTAAATTCAGTAGACGAAATTCTTTTGTATGAAATCGCTGACCTTCCGTATATCGATGGAATTTTGTATTCAGATGAAGAAACAGATGACAATAAACGGCAGACAATTGCATCTTTTTATTATAATTCAAACGATGGTCTGCTGGTGCAAAATATCAGTTTCAACAGCAACACGGAGTCTGTTGTCTTTGCTGGGACAGTGGGGGAGAACAACAAACTCTTTTGTAATAATGAAGCTGTAACACATGAGGGGAGTGCTTTTTCATATTCTTATAAACCTCATAGCGGAGAAAATACCGTTTCCTTTGCTTCAGCCGGTCGAAAACTGAAATATAGCGTAGAATTGCCCTATACCCTCATTGATTCATGTTATCCTTACGGTACTGATATTCATATTGAATATGATGAACCTTTTATCTTCTATGCAGTGTGCCTTGAAAATGCTCTTGTGAGTGCTTCGTTAGGTGCACAGTCATTCCCGATGCAACAGGTTGATGTGTATCCGGAAGACCTTGCAGTTAAAACCGGATACGCTGTATATAGTTGCAAAATGGTTTTTGATAAACCCGGAACACTCGGTGACCTCAAGATCACAGCGGCACTTGACGGATCCTGTCAGATCAGCAACGCTTGTCAGAATCTTATGGCAGTTGAAGAAGGATCTGATAAATACAAAGCAGGTGTAATTGATCATTCTGCTGATGATATGTATTATAATGTTGCACAAGCAGGATATGCACATTCCTATTATGCTGATAATGGACTCGGAAAAACATTAATGTGCAAAATCACCGATGACAATGCTGAGCAGTTAACAATAGGTGCCTATGATACATATCAGCCGATCAAGTCTTCATTGATCAAAGGTTCCTGGGATTATGTGAGCAATATTGTGCAGGAAGAAACAGGCTATGTTTTGTATGAATTGTCGAGTGGTTCGTCCGTTGCTGCAGCAGACGCAAGTTTGATCATCAATGGTAATGCATTGCCCTTGAACACGATCAGTTATTATGCTTTGCAAGAGTCGGATCCTGCTCTCACACAACTTGCAATTAAGGTGGATTGGCCCGTTGCCGTAACGTCATGTCTTAATGATCAATTGTATGAGACAGGTTACAGCGGATACGGTTATAATATAAGTGCATTTACTGCAAGTTATATTGATATTACTTTTCCGCATACATCGCAGGCACATGGTTTTGAGAATCTGCATTTTTCTCAGTATTCCGCAATATCAATGGCAGAGATCATACAAAACAGCACAGAAAGTATTGTTTTACGACTTCATTTGCGTCGTCCCGGACATTATTATGGCAGTGAATTGAGATATGATGATGCGAATGGAATTCTTGTTATTGCAGTAAAAAATAACATTTCGGCATCTCTTGTCGGAAAAACAATTGTTATTGATCCCGGTCATGGCGGTTATTTTATGACGGGCACAGCTTTAGAAGATAATTCGTTTGCAGAAAAGACAATCACACTTTCTGTCGCAAATAAGTTAAAAGATATGCTGATTGCCCGTGGTGCAAATGTAGTTATGACAAGAACGCAGGATGAACCTTTGGAACTCGAAGATCGTGTGAAAATATCAGACACAAACAATCCTGATGCTTTTGTAAGTTTGCATTGCGACGGCATTGAGAATGAGGAATATTCCGGAACACATTCATTCTATTACACCAATTTTTCACAGCCTTTAGCAGCAAGTGTTCATAACAGAATTGTAGAGTATTACAGAAATTACATTTATTCACCCGGAATGGAAGAATATGATGCCGTTGACTACGGAATCAAGTTCTATCCGTTTGCAATGATTCGTTCATTTGAATGTCCGTCCATTATGGTTGAAATGGGGTTCATATCCAATGAAACAGAGGGAATTGTTCTAACGGTTGAAGATGCTCAGTTCTGGATTGCAGAAGCCATTGCTGTTGGTCTGAACGATTATTTTACAAACTACTAAAAAAAGCGGCTTAATGCCGCTTTTTTTGTATATCTGCCTCACAATTGGGTAAGCTGAAAATACACAAATACGAACGGAGTGAAGTCATGCTTACAAGTGAAGAATTAAAAGCAATCGAAGATCAGCTTGGTGCAGAAGAATTGGCGATTAAAAAACTGAAATCATATTCATGTCAGATAACAGATCCGCAGTTGAAGAATTGCTGTGATCAGATTGTAGCACAGCATAAAAAACACTATGACACACTGATGGGATATCTCAACTGAACGGAGGATATGTATGAATTGTAATCTCAATGATAAAGATATAATGAATGATGTGCTTTCTTTCCAAAAGAATCTTACAGGCATTTACAACACATTCTCAAACGAATGCGTTAATGATTCTTTGAGAACAGACATGATGAATATTCTGCGGGAAGAGCATGATATTCAATATGATGTATTTTCAGAAATGCAAAAACGAGGTTGGTATGCACCGCCGAGTGCTGAACAGTCTGCTGTAGAGCAGGCAAAGTATAAATTTCAGGCAGCAAAAGCGAATTTATAAAAAAAACAACGGCACGGAAATTTCCGTGCCGTTAGTGTTTCAGTTATTAAAGAGATTCAGCGATTGTTTTTGCATCGCGAGCAATCATGAGTTCTTCATTTGTCGGGATTACAAATACACGGACCTTGGAATCAGCAGTGGAGATTTCGCCACCCTTACCTCTGATTGCAGTCTTGTTGACTTCTTCATCAAAACCAATACCGAGATAAGCAAGATTCTCAACAACATTCTTACGAAGAGGCTGAGAATTTTCGCCAATACCACCGGTAAATACGATAGCATCAACACCTTGCATAGCTGCAATGTAGCTGCCGATATATTTTCTGATCTGATACCACAGCATATTCAAAGCGATCTTTGCACGTTCATTGCCTTCTGCAGCAGCGGCAAGAATGTCGCGGTCATCGTGAGAAACGCCGGAGATGCTGAGCATACCGGATTTTTTGTTAAGGATGGTGCTGGTTTCTGCGGGGGTCCAGCCTTCTTTTTCCTGAATATAGGTAACAACGGATGCATCAACTGCACCGGAACGAGTGCCCATAATCAGACCATCAAGAGGAGTAAGACCCATGGTTGTATCGATAACCTTGCCGCCTTTTACTGCAGTAATGGAGGAACCGTTACCGAGATGGCAGGTGATGATCTTAAGATCTTCAATGTTTTTGTTCATCAGCTTTGCACATTCGCCGCTGACATATCTGTGAGAAGTGCCGTGGAAACCGTACTTTCTGACTGCATATTTCTCATAGAACTCATAGGGTACGCCGAACATATAAGCTTCAGGCGGCATTGTGGAATGGAAAGCATTGTCAAATACACAGATTTCGGGAACTTCTTCGCCGAACACTTCACGACAAGCTCTGATACCCTGAATGTGTGCAGGATTGTGAAGAGGAGCAAGATCGCAAAGGCTTTCAATGCCTTCAATAACGCTTTCATCAACAAGTACACTCTTGTTGAACAAAGAACCGCCCTGCACAACACGATGACCTACTGCACCAATTTCGCTCAGATCGTCAAGAACTTTTGTTTCGCCTTCAGTCAGGCACTTTTTAACTTCAAGGAAAGCAACGGTATGATTGGGAAGATCCATATCATATTCAAGTTTAGCACCGGTTTCGATAACCTTTGCTTCAACATGACCGCCCATACCGATTCTTTCACAAATACCTTTTGCAATGGTGATTTCACCGTTCATATCAATAAGCTGATACTTGAGTGAAGAACTACCGCAGTTGATAACAAGAACTTTCACTTTGTTTTCCTCCATATTTACAAATTATAAACTAACCTTATATATTATAGCATTGTTTTGATAATTTTCAAGAGTAAATTAATATTTCTTATGCAAACACATATGTAATTGTAAATTCATCTTGTTTTCAGAAGATAATTATGATATTTTAAAAAGGAGGTGAGATAATGAAAATCTGTGCTGTTGTAGCAGAATACAATCCTTTTCACAATGGTCATGCTTATCATATACAGCAAATTCGTAATGCGGGATACACGCATGTGGTAGCTGTTATGAGTGGTGACTACGTGCAAAGAGGTTCACCGGCAATTGCAGATTCATTTCTAAGAGCAAAAGCAGCTGTTCTCGGTGGAGTAGATCTTGTTATTTCACTGCCGCTACCATGGAGCATAGCAGCAGCACCTGATTTTGCAAAAGGTGCTGTGGATTTGATAAAATCTATGAAGATCGTCAATGCAGTATCTTTTGGTTGCGAATGTACTGATGATCTTTGTTTTGCGAAGCTCGTTGATGAAACACATGAGAAGATGCTGCAGGAACAGATCAAAAAAGAACTTGATAATGGATTGTCTTATCCGAATGCTTTTGCTGCAGCATGTTGGGAACAGGGAAGAGCAGAACTGTATAATTTCATTTCTGCTCCTAATAATCTGTTGGGACTCGAATACTGCCGACAATTAAAAGGAACCGATATTGCAATTCTGCCGATTCATCGTATCGGATCAGAGCATGATTCCGATAAAGTGACAGACCAATTTGCCTCTGCTTCTTATATCCGTGACATATTTTACAAAAAGTATAATTCTGCTAACGAATTATACAAACCGTATTATTACTTACCGGCGAATACAGAATCTTTATGGAAGAGTGCACAACAAGAAGGTCAATTTCCGCTTTCACTGCAAAAATTTGACATTGCTGCACTGTCGAGATTACGATGCATGACAGCTGATGATTTTCTTAAATATCCTTATATCAATGCAGGTCTTGAAAATCGGTTGTTCAATGCAGTGCACAATTCGGTTACATTTGATGATGCATGTCTTCATGCAAAAAGCAGAAACTTTTCTCTTGCACGAATTCGCAGATCTTTGATTTCCGCAGTTTTGGATGTAAAACCTGAGCATCTTCAAAATACGGCTCCCTATATTAAGGTTCTTGCGTGCAACAGCAGAGGTTTTGACATCTTGCGGGAAATTAAAAAAGAGGAATCTCCTGTAATCATTATGAGACATGCAGATTCATCTGAAATTGACCAAAATGCAAAAGCAATTTACAATCTGAACGTGGCAGCAAATGATTTGTTTTCACTGTGCACACCCGTTACATCAACTTGCGGTAACATGGCAAAAACGCCGACTTATATTCACAAATAACAATTCAGGAGGTTACTATGGGAGTATCAGAAAAACTTTTGACAACATTCTGGAAGATTACTGAAAACGGAGACAATGTCCGCATTGCAAGGCAATCACCACCCGAGGGAGTTGAAGCAATTTGTGACATTCCTTATCTGCCGGATGCCGAAAAAAGACATTTGCTTGATATCTATTATCCGCAAAACTGTAATAAAAAGCTGCCTGTGATATTTGACATACATGGTGGCGGTTGGATGTATGGCTACAAGGAGATTAACAAATACTATAATATGTTTCTTGCTACAAGAGGCTTTGCAGTAATCAGCATCAATTACGGTTTGTCTCCTGAATATTCATATGTTTCACAAATACAGGACTGTTTTGCAGCATTTCATTGGTACGAAAAGAATGCCGACAAATATCCCTTTGACACAAATAATGTGTTTATCACAGGCGACAGTGCCGGTGGACATCTTGCAGCCCTTTGTTGCGAAATATTCGGACGCGATGACCTTGCAGATATCTATAATGTAAGCATTCCGACTTTCACATTCCGTGCAGCAGCGTTCACTTGCGGTGCATTTTCCATGCCGCATCTGCTTTCAAAGATTCAGCTTCCCATTGCAAGAAGTTACGCAAGATTTATACTTGGCGCAGATATGCGGGATAAGTCGAGAAACAAGTATGCAAATGCCGTGCTTCTTTTGGATGGTGCAAAAATGCCGCCAATGTATTTGTCAAGCAGTGCACAGGATTTTATCGGCTTTGAAACAAAAAAGTTCTGTAAAAGACTTACAGAACTCAATATGCCTCACAAACTTCATTTCTGGCCCAAAGGTAAAGAACATGCCTTACCGCATGTTTTCAATATCATTGAACCCGGCTATCCTGAGAGCATACTCACCAACATTGAGATGACGGATTTTCTTAAGAAACATATTGTCTGATCATTCATTCAGCATTCTTTTCTTCAGTTTTTTTATGGCTTTTGTTTCTATTCTTGATACATAAGAACGTGAAATACCGAGTTTTTCAGCGATTTCATTCTGTGTAATCGGGTCTTCTCCATGAAGTCCGTATCGCAAAACAATGATTTCCTTTTCACGATTATCGGTCATTTCTGTTACAAATTTTCTGATTTTAATTTTGTCCATTGCAAGATCAACATCATCAAATACAGTGTCATCAACACTGAGTATATCCATCAATGTCAACGGATTTCCCTCGCTGTCTGTTTCTATCGGATCATCAAGGGAGACATCCTGAGCTGTTTTCTTCTGACTTCTGAAATACATGAGGATTTCGTTTTCTATGCATCTTGCTGCATACGTTGCAAGACGTACTCCTTTGTCAGTTTGATAACTGTTTACGCCTTTGATCAGACCGATTGTACCGATGGATATCAGATCATCCTGATCACAATATGTCGCATAATACTTTTTTATGATATGAACTACCAATCGGAGATTATGTTCAATCAGCTTCTTTCTTGCTGCATCGTCTCCATTCTGCATTTTTTCAATCAGGTCTTTTTCTTGTGATGCTTTCAACGGACTCGGAAACATCCCGATATTATCAACATGCAATGCGATGAACAAAAAATGATTGATCACCTGAGAAAGAATACTTATAAGCATAAAAAAACACCTGCACAGACTCTTTTTTGAATACTATATGTTTTCAAAAACATGTCTGTGCAGGTCCTTATTTACGAATTTTCTTTTGCAATCAAAAAAGCGTATTCCTGTAATTGTTCAAGTGATTGCAGAGTGCTGAGTTCTCTGCGGTATCCGGCAGCACCGCGAAGACCTTTTGTGTACCACAAAGCGTGTTTACGCACTTCGCATATCCCGTGCTTTTCACCGTTTCTGTCACAAATATCTGCAGCGTGCCGTAACATCACAAGCATCCGCTCACTGACGGGAGGATCGGGAAGAATTGTACCATCTGTCAGATATGCATTAATTTGCGAAAACAGCCATGGTCTTCCGAGAGCACCGCGGCCTATCATAATAAAATCACAACCTGTTTTTTCATACATAAAAGCAGCAGATTGCATATCAATAACATCTCCGTTGCCGATTACAGGGATACTGACCGCCTTTTTTACATCACCGATAATGCTGTAATCTACAGGCGGTGCATACATCTGATCTCTTGTTCTTGCATGCACCGTTATGGCAGCAGCTCCGTTTTGCTCTGCAATACAAGCAAGATTTACAGCGTTTTTATGTTCCGCATCCCATCCTGCTCTGATTTTTACAGTAACAGGAATATCAACAGCCTTAGTAACTGCCGCAATGATTCTACCTGCAAGTTCGGGATTCTTCATCAAAGCACTTCCTGCACCGCCCTTTGTGACTTTTGGTGCAGGACACCCCATGTTGATATCTATAAAATCGGGTTTAAACTCCATTGCAGCCACAGCAGCTTGTGCCATAACATCCGGCTCGTCACCAAAAAGCTGTATAGCAGAAGGACGCTCTTTATCATCAAGCAGCATAAGTTCTTTTGATTTCTTATCCTTCATCTGAATACCTTTTGCACTGACCATTTCACCGACCGTGTAAGCAGCTCCGTAGTTTCTGCACAGCAAGCGAAATGATACATCTGCAACACCTGCCATAGGCGCAAGAGCTGCAAAACCATCCGTTTTTATAGTTCCGATTTGCATACTGATTACTTCCTTACATAATATGAGTAAATAATAGCATAAAAACTTCTAAAAATAAAGTGGAATATTTAACAAGGTTGTGTTATAATTTAATGAGATCAAAATATGCATGGAGGCAGACACATGAAACTTTTGGTTATAGACGGCAATAGTCTTATCAACAGGGCCTTTTACGGAATAAAACTTCTTACCGCCAAAGACGGTCATTATACCAATGCCATTTACGGTTTTTTCAATATGCTGTTTTCTTTGACCGATGAGATTCAACCTGACGGAGTTGCTGTTGCTTTTGACCTGAAAGCACCGACTTTCAGACATAAAATGTATGACGCATATAAGGCCGGCAGAAAAGGAATGCCTCCTGAATTGCACGAACAGCTTGAACCGACAAAGGAATTGCTGAAGGCTTTCGGATACCATGTTATTTCAGCCGAGGGATACGAAGCCGATGACATACTCGGTACACTTTCTGCAGGTTGTACTGCAGAAGATCATTGCTATATTGCAACAGGCGACCGCGATTCCTTACAACTTGTAAGAGACAATGTTACTGTTTTACTGACAACAACCAAAGCCGGGCAAACAGTTCTGACTCATTACACACCCGTTAAATTATTCGAAGACTATGGCATTACACCGAGACAAATGATTGAATTAAAGGCACTACAGGGTGATACATCTGATAACATCCCCGGTGTAACAGGAATTGGTCCAAAGACAGCAGGAGACTTGATCAAAAAATACGGTTCGGTGGATGATATTTATAACAACATTGAATCGCTTGCAGTTACTGAGAATGTCAGGAAAAAGCTCATTGACGGTAAAGACAATGCATATCTCAGCCGAAAACTCGGAGAAATCAATCGTCATGTCCCGATTGAAAGCAATCCTTCGGAATATATTACAAAAGAAGCCGATAAATCTTTACAATTCAGATTATTAGCAAAGCATGAGTTATTGCGTTTTATTAAAAAACTCGGCCTTGATTCTTTTGAAGATTTTCAAACAGAACAGGAAAGTACTGCTGTTCCTTTTTTGAACGAAAGCTATGATAATATCTTAACACGAATTCAAAAAGACGGTAAAGCTTATTTTCTTACCATGAATGAAGATAACGCAATAACTGATATTGCTTTTGCGTTTTCAGATTGTGTCATATCATGCGATTGCTGCAATCTGTCATTCTTTCCTTTTTTTAAATGCATTCTTGAAAATAGCAATATAGAAAAATATTGCTCCGATGCGAAACAATTATTTGCTTGGGGGATCATGAATGATGTCAACGTAAGTAACATCAAGATGGATGTTGTAATAGGAGGATATCTGCTCAACCCGAACGCATCGGATTACAGTGTTCGTTCTCAGTGTATCACACTCGGAATTGATATTCCTGTAATTGAGTGTTCACAGGAAATCAACGAGAAAGAAAAGAGTCTTGCAGAAGACACAGCAATGCTTATCTCATTATGCAACAAAATCAATTCTTCACTTGCAGAAAATGAACAACTTTCACTTTTGCACGACCTCGAGCTTCCGTTATCTGCTATCCTGGCAGACATGGAGAATGCCGGCTTCCTTGTGGATGCTGAAGGCATTAAGCAGTTTTCTGAAAGATTACAGAAGGATATTACCGAACTGGAAAATGAAATTTACACTGACGTCGGCACGCAATTCAATATAAATTCTCCAAAACAACTCGGAGAAATACTCTTTGAAAAATTAGCATTGCCACACGGTAAAAAAACAAAAACCGGTTATTCCACGAATGCTGAAATTCTTGAAGGACTTGCAGGGGAGTACCCGATTGTCAAAAAGATTCTTGATTTCAGAGCGTATTCAAAACTAAAATCCACCTATTGCGATGGAATGCTGAAATTGATATGCAGCGACGGTCGCATTCGCTCAACACTGAATCAGACGGAAACCAGAACGGGGCGATTGTCTTCATCCGAACCGAATTTACAGAACATTCCTGTCCGCACGGAACTCGGAAGAGAAATGCGTCGATTTTTCAAGGCAGCAGACGGTAATGTGCTGGTGGATGCTGACTATTCGCAAATTGAATTAAGAGTTCTTGCAGAAGTTTCAGGCGATAAAAATATGTGCGAAGCTTTCATTGCAGATACGGATATTCACACCGTAACAGCTTCACAAGTATTCAATATGCCCGCCGATATGATAACGCCGTTATTGCGTTCACGTGCAAAAGCTGTCAATTTCGGAATTGTATACGGCATCGGTGCATTTTCTCTTGCAAAAGATATCAATGTTTCAAGAGCTGAAGCTGACAGATATATCAAAAGCTATCTTTCACATTATGAGGGTGTAAGCAGATATATGGATGAATGCATAGAAAAAGCAAAAGAAACAGGTTATTCCGAGACTTTGCTACACAGAAGACGGTATTTGCCTGAATTGCGTTCCTCCAACGGCATGATGCGTGCTTTCGGTGAGCGTGTTGCAAGGAATATGCCAATTCAGGGAACAGCAGCAGATATCATTAAAATTGCCATGATCCGTGTATATAACAGATTAAAAGAAGAATTACCGGAAGCTCGTCTGATTATGCAGGTACATGACGAACTGATTCTTGAAGTAAAAGAATCAGATGCCGCAAAAGCAGCGGACATTCTGAAATATGAAATGGAAAATGCTTTGCAGATGCAGGTGCCGCTTTCAGTTGAAGTAAACATCGGTAAGACATGGTATGATGCAAAGGGTTGAGGTGATACAATGATTACTGTCAGGAACGCAACTGACAATGATTTGACTTTCTGCTCCGAGTTAGAAATTGCTTGTTTTTCTGAGCCATGGAGTAAAAATGCGTTCTTTCAGAGTATAGCTGCAGAAGACACTTACTTTCGTGTAGCAGAAAACAACGGCATTCCTGTAGGTTACTATGTTGCCGGCAATATTTGTGACGAAGTAAATCTGTATACCATTGCTGTAACCCCCGATTGCAGAAAACAAGGTATTGGTAAAGCTCTTTTATACGACCTTGTTAATACTGCCAAAAATGACAACGCAGTTTTTGTCAGCCTTGAAGTTCGTGAAAGTAATGAAAATGCAAAGAAGTTATATGAATCATTACAATTCGAGTGTGTCGGAAAAAGAACATCATTCTACAGAAAACCTACAGAAGATGCATTGTTATATATGTTGAAATTCAAAGAAGAGGATATCATATGAAAATACTGAGTATAGAATCATCCTGCGATGAAACAGCAGCTGCTGTTGTCGAAGACGGCAGAACGGTATTGTCCGATATTGTTGCTTCGCAGGTCGAAGAGCATAAGTTGTATGGTGGGGTAGTACCAGAAATTGCATCAAGAAGGCATTGTGAAGCCATATCACAGGTTGTGGATTCAGCATTAAAAGAATCGGATTGTTCACTCGATGACATTGATGCAATCGCAGTAACAGCTTGTCCCGGCTTGATAGGTGCTTTACTTGTCGGAGTGAATTTTGCAAAAGGGCTTGCATTTTCGGCCAACAAACCGTTGATTCCGGTTCATCATTTGCGTTCGCACATTGCTGCGAATTATGTTTGCCATCCTGATTTAAAACCTCCTTTTCTTGCGTTGGTGGTTTCAGGCGGCCACACAAGCTTCTTAAAAGTGAACGATTACACAGATTTTGAGATTTTGGGAGCTACCCGTGACGATGCTGCAGGTGAAGCACTTGATAAAGCAGCTCGTGCAATGGGACTTCCTTATCCCGGCGGATTGCATATGGACAGGGAAGCAGTTGGTGGCAATGCTAAGGCTTATTCCTTCCCGAATCCGAAAGTAGACGGATCTGTTTTTGATTGCAGTTTTTCAGGATTAAAGACAAGCGTTGTAAATCTGCTTCACAATGCTTCTCAAAAAGGTGAATCGATCGATATCAAAGATCTGAGTGCATCTTATCTCAATGCAGTCGTACATTGCCTGATTCAAAGAATGGATCTGGCAATTGAAAGCACCAATATAAACACTGTAGTCCTTGCAGGCGGGGTATCAGCAAATTCCGTATTACGAAAAGAAATGGAAGATCTTTGCAAGAGAAAAAATGTAAAGCTTTATTACCCTGCTTTACACTTGTGTGGTGACAATGCAGCAATGGTTGGCTCTCAGGCATTCTATGAATTTAATGCAGGTCATATTGCAGATATGAAACTGAATGCAAAAGCAACCTGTGATATAGACAATATTGCTGTAATTTTGCCTTCTGAGGCGGTTGAATTTTAACGCTACTGCAATTGACAAATTTGTGTCAATATGATATATTAAATTGAAAAATAATTATTCCGTAAAGGAGAGAATTTCATGGCTTTAACAACCAACAAATCGGTTCTCGAATGGATCGATGACAAAGTAAAACTTGTCAAGCCCGACAACATCGTCTGGATCGACGGAAGCAAAGAACAGATTGAAGAACTTCGTGCAATTGCTTGCTCCACAGGCGAACTCACAAAGCTCAACGAAGAACTTCTTCCTGATTGTTATCTGCACAGAACTGCTGTCAACGACGTAGCCCGCGTTGAACACAGAACTTTCATCTGCACCAAAACAAAAGAAGAAGCAGGCCCCACCAACAATTGGATGGATCCCGATGAATGCTACAAAATGCTTTATGATATCGCTCGCGACAGCTACATCGGCAGAACCATGTATGTCATTCCTTATTCTATGGGTCCCATCGGTTCTCGTTTCTCCAAGGTCGGTATTGAACTGACTGACAGCATTTATGTTGTACTGAACATGGTTATTATGACCAGAGTCGGTAAAGCTGTTCTTGATGTTCTCGGCGACAGCGAAGATTGGGTCAGAGGCTTCCACAGCCGTTGCCAGATCGATGAAGAAAAGCGTTATATCTGCCAGTTCCCGCAGGATAACACCATTATTTCCGTTAACTCCGGTTACGGCGGAAACGTTCTTCTCGGTAAAAAATGCTTCGCACTTCGTATTGCTTCTTACCAGGGTTGGAAAGAAGGTTGGCAGGCTGAGCATATGCTCATTCTCGGCGTTCAGAATCCCAAGGGTGAAGTTCGTTACATCTGTGCTGCTTTCCCCTCCGCTTGCGGCAAGACCAATCTTGCTATGCTCATTCCGCCCGAAGGCTATCTTGCTCAGGGTTACAAGGTATGGTGTGTAGGCGACGACATTTCCTGGATCCGTAAGGGCGATGACGGCAGATTGTATGCTATCAATCCCGAAAACGGTTTCTTCGGTGTCGCTCCCGGTACAAATGTTAAATCCAATCCCAATGCTCTCGCTTCTACAATGCAGGGCACCATCTTCACCAACGTTGCTCTCAATCTTGACAACAACACTGTTTGGTGGGAAGGCCTTGACAAGAATCCGCCCGCAAATGCTCTTGAATGGAAGGGCAACCCCTGGAACGGTCAGGAAAGCACTGAAAAAGGTGCACATCCCAACAGCCGCTTCACTGCTCCTGCAGTCAATTGTCCTTGCCTGAGCAGCGAATTCGAAAATCCGCAGGGTGTGCCGATTTCCGCTATCGTATTTGGTGGCAGACGTGCAAAGCTCGCTCCGCTGGTATATCAGTCCCGTGACTGGAACAATGGTGTCTTCGTTGGCTCTATCATGGCTTCCGAAACAACAGCTGCCGCTACCGGTGCTGTTGGTGTTGTTCGTCGCGATCCTATGGCTATGCTTCCGTTCTGCGGATATAACATGGCTGATTATTGGCAGCACTGGCTTGACATCGGTAAGACTCTTGATGCTGACAAGGCTCCCAAAATCTTCAATGTCAACTGGTTCCGTAAGGATGATGAAGGTAACTTCCTGTGGCCCGGTTTCGGTGACAACCTCAGAGTTCTTAACTGGATTCTTGATCGTTGCGAAGGCAAAGTGGATGCGCAGGAAACTGCAATCGGTTATGTTCCGTTCGCAAAAGACATTGATCTTGCAGGTATTGAAGACGAAGTTTCTCTTGAAACTCTCGAAAGCATTCTTACCGTTGACAACGATCTCTGGAAAGAAGAAGTACCCGGCATTGAAGAACTTTATGCTAAGTTCGGAGACAAGATGCCTGCTGATCTTCTTAAGGAATTCAACACCCTCAAGGACAATCTTAACAAATAATTTTATTATTGAAAGACCGCTGCTCCAAACGGAACAGCGGTCTGATTTTATTATATCGTTTTCATTCTTTCTGCCACAGACATCAGTTTATTTAAACAAATGTCATTGCATTCTGTTAATGGCAAACGAACAGTGCTTTCACACATATGAAGTAATTTCATAAGAGCTTTAACAGGTATCGGATTGACATCTGCAAACAAAGCTTCCTCAAGTTCACACAATGAAGCCTGCAAATCTGCAGCACGGCGATATTCCTGCGCAAAACACAACTCCGTAAGGCACTGTATTGTTTTGGGTATCACATTTGCGGCAACTGAGATAACTCCGACGGCACCAAGTGCCATCATAGGAACCGTCTGATCATCATTACCGCAATATACGGGTAGTCTCTTATTGCATAACGATATAGTCTTGGCGACAGCTGAAATATTACCGTTTGCTTCCTTGATGCCTGCAACATTATTTATCTTTGACAGCTCTGCATATGTTTCAGGTTTGATATCAACACCGGTTCTTGACGGAACATTATAAACTATGATCGGTGTGCTGACTCTTTCAGATATATACTCATAATGTTTAATTATTCCTTCCTGTGAAGCTTTATTATAAAAAGGAGTGACGATCAACAAACCGTCAACTCCTTCTTTTTCTGCATTATTCGATAATCGAACTGCTGCGTCCGTATTATTGGAACCTGTTCCCGCAATGACAGGTACTCTGCCATGTGATACTACGATAGCATGACGGGAACACAATGATCGTTCTTCATAAGTCATTGTTGCTGCTTCTCCTGTGGTACCGCAAACAACAATTGCTTGTGTGTTATTCACAATCTGAAATTCTACAAGTTCCTCAAATTTTGAAAGATCAACTTCCTTTTCGTGAGGGGTAAATGGTGTGACGATTGCACACGCTGATCCTCTGAAAAGTGGTTCTTTCAAACAGACACTCCCAAACAGGATTATTTTACAGGTTCGATGTATCCCTGTGCACAAAGCAATTCTGCAAGCAGCACACCGCCACCTGCTGCACCGCGAAGTGTATTATGGGACAAGCAAACGAACTTATAATCATACTGTGAGTCTTCACGCAGTCTGCCGACAGATACTGCCATACCGCCTTCAAGTTCTCTCTGAAGCTTGGTCTGAGGCATATTGTCTTCAGTAAAGTAATTCAGGAATTTCTTGGGTGCATGAGGCAATTCGAGTTCCTGCGGAACGGATGCGAAATTGTCCCAGACGGCAATAATATCTTCCTTTGCAGGTTTGTTCTTGAAGCGAACAAATACGGCAGCCATATGACCGTCAGATACAGGTACACGAAGACACTGTGCGGTGAACTTCGGGGAGGTTGCAGGAACGATCTCACCATTTTCAACTTTACCCCAGATCTTAAGAGGTTCCTGTTCACTCTTTTCTTCTTCGCCGCCGATATAAGGAATAATGTTGTCAATCATTTCAGGCCAACGATCAAAGGTCTTACCTGCACCGGAAATAGCCTGATAAGTGCAAACAAGCACATTTTCAACACCAAACTTTTCATCAAGCGGATACAGAGCAGGAACATAGCTCTGCAGAGAGCAGTTTGATTTAACAGCAACGAAACCGCGTTTTGTACCGAGTCTCTTTTTCTGATCTTCAATGACTTTTGCATGATCATAGTTAAGCTCAGGAATGATCATCGGAACGTCGGGGGTAAAACGATGAGCACTGTTGTTAGAAATAACAGGGCATTCAAGTTTTGCATAAGCATCTTCAAGAGCTCTGATTTCATCTTTCTTCATATCAACTGCACAGAAAACAAAATCAACAAGAGATGCAATTTTTTCCATATCGGCCTGTGCATCCATAACAGTAAGATTTTTGACATTTTCAGGCAGGGAAGTGGTCATAACCCATCTTCCGCCAAGAGCTTCTTCATAAGACTTGCCTGCAGATCTTGCGCTGGCAGCCAATACTTTAATTTCAAACCACGGATGATCGTGAAGAAGTGAAATAAAACGCTGGCCAACCATTCCGGTGGCTCCGATAATACCTACCTTATACTTCTTATCCACAATTATTCCTCCCAAATAATAAATTTACTATTGTAAAATCTTAAAAAAAAAGTATAATGTATTTTAGCACCGTATGATCGGTATGTCAATCCTTTTTTTTATAAGAGAGTAATATATGAAGAAGTCTGATTTTTATTTTGATTTACCTGAAGAACTTATTGCACAGACTCCGCTTGAACAAAGAGATCATTCAAGAATGTTGGTTATCGGCAAGCACAGTCAGCAATTAGAACATAAACACTTTTACGATATTCTTGAATATCTTCATCCCGGTGATTGTCTTGTATTGAACAATTCCCGTGTGTTGCCTGCAAGAATGTACGGCAAACGTACAGACACAGGTGCAATCGTCGAGTTCTTACTTTTACATAATCACGGCAATGATGAATGGGAAGTCATTACCGGTCCGGGAAAAAAAGCAAAACAAGGAACTTCTTTTGTATTTGGTGACGGTCAACTTACTTGCGACGTTCTCTCTGTTCTTGATAACGGAAACCGTATGGCAAAATTCCATTATGATGGTAACAGTTTTTACGCTGTCATAGATCAGATCGGTGAAATGCCTTTGCCTCATTATATTCACGAAAGACTTGAAAATGCAGAACGATATCAAACTGTTTATTCTAAAGAAAAAGGCTCTGCAGCGGCTCCGACTGCAGGATTGCACTTCACTCCTGATTTGTTGAAGAAAATCGAAGATAAGGGTATTTCCGTCGCTTATATCACTCTGCATGTTGGCATCGGCACATTCAGACCTGTAAAAACTGAAAATATAGAAGACCACGAAATGCATTATGAGCATTTTACAGTATCGGAAGATGCAGCCGATAAAATCAATGAGTGCAAAAAAAGAGGCGGAAGGGTAGTTGCTGTCGGAACTACCTGTACACGCACACTCGAATCGGTTGCTGATGCTGATGGCAATATTTCTGCATGCAGTGATAAAACCAATATTTTTATTTACCCTGGATATTCATTTAAGTGTGTTGATGCACTCATAACAAATTTTCATCTTCCCGAAAGCACACTTATCATGTTGGTCTCTGCCTTCTGCGGTAGAGAAAATGCATTACATGCATATGATACTGCCATCAAAGAAAAATATCGCTTTTTCTCATTCGGTGATGTCTGTTTTATTTCAGATTCCATATAAGAGGTTAAAAAATGTACACTTTGATAAAAAAAGAAGGAAATGCACGTCGCGGAAGATTTGTGACACCACATGGCACAGTTGAATTGCCCGGTTTTATGAATGTTGCGACTGTCGCTGCAATCAAAGGCGGTTTGTCTGCTTTTGATCTTGAAAATATTAATTGTCAGGTAATGTTATGCAATACATATCACCTGCATGTCAGAACAGGTGATGAAACCATTAAGGAATTGGGCGGTTTGCATCAGTTCACAGGATGGAATGGTCCTATTCTGACGGACAGTGGCGGATTTCAGGTTTTTTCTCTTGCAAAGTTAAGAAAAATCAAAGAAGTAGGCGTCACTTTTAACTCTCACATCGACGGAAGACATATCTTTATGGGTCCTGAAGAGAGTATGCGCATTCAGTCAAATCTTGCCTCTACCATTGCTATGGCATTTGATGAGTGCGTTGAGAACCCTTCAACACATACTTATTCAAAACAGTCCTGCGAGAGAACCGAAAGGTGGCTTCTACGTTGCAAGGATGAACATGAACGATTGAATGCACTTTGCGATACCATCAACAAAAAACAAATGCTTTTCGGTATCAATCAAGGATGCGTCTTTGATGATCTGCGTATTCAGAACATGATCAATATTGCGAAGCTTGATCTTGATGGGTACGCAATTGGCGGTCTTGCTGTCGGAGAGCCTGCAGAAGATATGTATCGGGTCATTTCATCCGTCGAACCTTATATGCCCGCAAATAAACCGCGATATCTGATGGGTGTCGGAACACCGGTAAATATTCTGGAAGGTGTACATCGTGGTGTCGATCTGTTTGACTGCGTTATGCCGTCGCGCAATGCAAGACACGGACATCTGTTCACATGGAGCGGAATTATCAATCTGAACAATGCGAAGTATGAAAAAGACCTTTCACCGATTGACAGCGAATGTGATTGTCCTGTATGCAAGTCACATTCAAGAGCCTATATCCGCCATCTGTTCAAAGCAAAAGAAATTCTCGCAATGCGTCTGAGTGTCATGCATAATCTTTATTTCTATAATATGCTTATGAAAAAAATACGTGACAATCTCGACAACGGCACATTCGAAGATTTCTACTTAAAATACAGAGATATTCTTGATAAAAGAATATAATTATTTTATTTATCATATTGCTTTTTCTGTTCAATTCATGTATAATAATTTGGAATTTTAAAATGGAGGATAAATGATGTTTGACTTTATCAATCTTTGCGCCGCACCCGGTGCAGCAACAACTGCCGCAGACGGCACAACTCAACAAGGTTTTTCTCCTGTAATGATCATTGGTATGGTAGCCATGATTGCACTCATGTACTTCTTTACCATTCGTCCGCAGAAGAAAAAGCAGAAAGAAGAACAGCAGCTTCGTGATTCTGTTCAGATCGGTGACGAAATTACAACCATCGGCGGCATCGTCGGTCGTATTGTTACTGTCAAGGAAGATTCTATTGTTATTGAAACCGGTGCTGACCGCAACAAGATGAAATTGATGCGTTGGGCAATTCAGACCAATAACACCGGCAACGAAAGAGCTGAAGAAGAAAAGAAAGCTCTTGAAGCTGCACAGGCTGCCGAAAAAGCCGAAAGAAAGAAAGGCAAACGCAGTAAGAAGCACGATCCCGTGGAAGAACCCACAACCACTTCTGAAGAATAATTGCATATAATTGTCCACCACCTCATATAGTTTTTATGAGGTGGTTTTATTTATGTTAACTGTAAAAAACAATCGAGCCAAAGAGCAGGGGAGTGTTATAAAGTGCTTATTACTGAGCATTTTAATCGGTTGCGTTGTCTTTTTGATTTTACTCAGTATTGCTGCTATCGCAGTCACTTTTTCAAATGTCGGCCTTGAACAACTGAAGTATTTATTGTACATCATATTGCCATTGAGTGTATTTGCATCTGCATTGTTCAATGGATACAAAACAAGACAATTAAAAGGAATCCTATCAGGAATAATAAGTGCAGCACTGACAGTATTACTCCTTGGTGCAGTTATATTAATTGCAAATCGAGCAAATATTGATACATCTTCTTTATTTATATTTCCATTATCAATGATCATCGGGATTCCGGCCGGAATTCTTGGAGCAAATCTGAGATAAACAAAAGAGCAACAAGCAAATCAGACTTGTTGCTCTTAAATTATGATGTGCTTTCTTCGTTTTTCTTATTACTGCCGAACGTTGAAAGCGGATTACTGTCAGTAGCTTGTTTGAGTTGTTGAGCTGATACATGAGTGTAAATTTGAGTGGTCGCAAGACTCTCATGTCCCAATATCTCTTTTAAAGCAAGCGTATCCACATGACCATGTTGATACATCAGCGTTGCAGCAGTATGTCTTAATTTGTGAACAGAATAACCATCGCCAAGTCCAGCCTTAATTAAATACATTTTAACCATTCTTTGTACTGTTTTGGGACTTATCCGCTGTTTTCTTTCACTCAAAAATAATGCGTTTTTATCAATAACTCCATCCTTTGGGCGAACTTTCATATACGCTGCAATTGCATCTGTGCAAGCCTGATTCAAATACACCAAACGCTGTTTGTTACCTTTACCGGTTAATATTATGTATGCACTATCATTAGTGTATGATATATCATTATAATCAATTGAAACAAGTTCAGCAAGACGCATTCCGCAATTCAGAAATAATGTAATGATACAATAATCACGCTCACGATTCGGACCGTCAATACTATTCAACAACGCTATGCTTTGTTCTAATGATAGAAATTTAGGCAAAGTCTTTTCAATTTTCGGTGATTCAATTCTTACCATCGGATTTTTTGCAATATAACCGCGAACTTCGAGAAATCTGTAAAAGACTCTGATTGAAGATAATTTTCTTGCACGAGTGCGAGCTGAATTGTCTCGCTCATTTTTGCAATATGCAAGAAACTCATAAACATCTTCGTACTGCAAAGAAGAAAAATCATCAAGTGTCATATTGCTGATATCGATCTTTTTAAAATCTTTTTCTCCGGTACGTCTTGATTCAATGAACAGAAAAAAAGTTCGAAGATCCGATGCATATTCATCAACTGTCAAAGCAGATTTGTTTTTTACAACTGTAAGGTCCAGTAAAAAATCGCGTACAAGTTTAGGTAAAGCACTACGGGATACGGGCATTGAATTACAATCCTTTCTGATCTGATAGCAATGATACTGAAAATAAACAGGTCAAATAAACATAATCAGCTCCCCTACATTATACAAAATATTGATTTTGTATAATCACATCTGTTTTTACAAGAGAGCTTTTTATTGCGTTTACCAACTTTCCTGTTTTACATTACGCATCAGATCAGTCTTTTTTCTCTCTTCCGTACTTTCTGATTATTACTGCAATTGCTACACTCACAGCCAAAACTATCCATGTAGCCTTTCTGTTTGCTGTTTGTTCCATAATCTGCTTATTCATCTTTCTCATGATCTGCAAATCCTTTCTTTTGTGATATTGGTATAATACTACCAATATCATTTAATTGTGTATTACTCAGATTCAAGGGATACACATTCCAATTGCGTAAAAAAGATCTGATCTTATCACAATCTCTGTGACTATTCAGATTTCCGTTGAATGCAATAATATCGTTGGATAACTTGCCACAGGTGCCGCCGATAAAGCCATAACGATATCCATTAAGGCAGATATCACCTTTTTCAACAAGGCAAACATCAATTCCTTTTTCAGATGCACCTTTTGCAATTGTTGTATCATCTGTAATGATTGCGTTCTCAGATACCGGTGCAACCGAACATTTGCTGTATCCTTGTTTTGTAATTAGTACTTTAAAGTCTTTTACAACGACATCAGAACAAATGTTCTTGCTTCCAATATAATAATTACACGTGTATACAAAATTCAAGTCACAATCAGTCGGATATGGTGAAAATGCTTCCCTTTTTGCTATTATAACAGAATATCCGTACGAAATCAATTTATCTTTCAGAAAAGATTGCGATGGCTGTATCAAAATCGTATCGCCCGGTAACGGACAGACAGCAAGATCCGTATGCATATTCAAAGCACTTTCAATGTGCGGCAATTCCCTGATTTTGATTATCTCTATACCGAGGCGAGTCAGTTCGTTTTCTGCTGAATAATTGATATTACCGCACAAAACAGATGTAACATTCGATTGCGGCAGATGCGGATTCTTTAACGTAGTCATTAAAAACTGCCACCTGCTTCAATAACAGCTTCACGAATCGTTTTAACACCGATAATCTCTATTTGATCATTCAGTTCTTTGCTCAATTGTTTTTTATTATGATAAGGAATAATACATTTAGCAAAACCGAGTCTGATACCTTCCCTGATACGTTGTTCACAGTTGTTAACAGATCTGATTTCACCGGACAATCCGATTTCACCGAAAACAATCGTATCATCAGGAACTACAGTATCTTTCAGACTGGATACAAGAGAAGTTGCTACAGAGAGATCAGCAGCAGGCTCGTCCAGCTTTAAGCCGCCTGCGATATTGACATAACAATCAGCATTACCAAAGAAGTAGCCGGCTCTTTTTTCAAGCACAGCCAAAATCATTGCCATTCTGTTATAATCAAACCCTGTTGACATTCTTCTTGGATTACCGAATCCCGAAGGTGCAACAAGTCCCTGCACTTCAGCAAGAATAGGTCTTGAACCTTCCATTGTACAGGTAATGCACGATCCTGAAGCATTCTTTGCTTTGCCTGAAATGAGCATTTTTGAGGGGTTTTTAACTTCAACCAACCCGCGTTCGCACATTTCAAAAACACCGATTTCATTCGTTGAACCAAATCTGTTCTTGACGGCTCTGAGAATTCTGCACGACATGTTTTTTTCGCCCTCAAAATACAGCACACAGTCAACTATATGTTCAAGCACTTTTGGACCTGCGATATTTCCGTCTTTGTTTACATGACCAACAATAAAGATAGGGATATCAAGAGATTTTGCGGTACGCATAATCAGATTTGTGCATTCCCTGACTTGTGTGATGCTGCCCGGCAATGACTGAATCTCGGAAATAAACAGAGTCTGAATGGAGTCAATGATAACAATATCAGCAGATTCGCTTCTAAGGTATTCGCAGATATATTGTGCATCTGTTTCGCTCAGAATATAGAGATTATCACTCTTTACACCCAATCTTGTTGCTCTGCTTTTAATCTGATGTGCAGATTCTTCACCAGCCACATATAACACTTTCTTGTCTCGACCGAGATATTCACAGGCTTGCAACAAAATGGTGGACTTCCCTATTCCCGGATCACCTGAAAGCAAAACCAATGAGCCCTTTACAAGACCGCCACCAAGTACTCTGTTCAATTCGGAAATACCCACATCATAACGAAGTGAGTTTTCTTCATTGATTTCATTCAGTTTCCTGGCTGCTGACATGATTGTTGTTTTGTTATATGCAGTCTGATTCTGAGATTGAGTTGTTCTTGTCTCCTCATTCATTGTGTTCCATTCACCACAATCAGGACACTGTCCGCACCACTTAGGTGCAACGTAACCGCATTGACTGCATACGTAAACTGTTTTTATTTTAGGAGCCATATTTTTAAATGTTCCTTTCCGGATTACTTGCGTCTAACACACCAAACAAAATACACATTGCTATTTTGGTTCCGTATCGTTGATTTTTAAGATTCTGTAATTCATTTTCATTGGACATAAATCCACATTCAACCATAACAGCAGGATTGTTTGCATGTTTTAACATATATATATCATCGGTAGTTGGTTTGATTTTTCTTGTATTTTCTTTTTGAAGATTGTTTATTGTATAAGATTGAATCGATGAAGCCAAGGGTTGACTCATCTCGTTGTTTTCAGAATAAAATACCTGCATTCCACTACAGGTTCTGTCAGCAAATTGATTCTGATGAATACTCAGCAAACAGCCCTCTTTGTGTTCAGATAGAATTTTCATTCTTGCATCTATATCAGACATTTTTCGTTCACGAATGGTAGATAGCGTCTTATCTGATAATGCATCATCTGAACATCTTGTCATGAGCGAATCAAAACCCAACAATAATGATAATGAATACACTTGCTCTGCAATATTAAGATTAATCTCCTTTTCAACGGTACCGTCACTCGCTACGGCACCGCCATCTTCACCGCCGTGACCTGCATCAATAATAAGCAGAGGTAATTTGTTATTATAAATTGATGATTGCATTACTTGTTGTCCGTTTTGAGAAACAACGTCGAGACAAATCAGTGTTGCAATTCCTGTAATGAAAATTATATAAAGGATTTTTTTATAAGTTTTCATAGTCGACTCCCCTGTCATACAAACTCAATACATTCATCTATATGCCGGGAGATAAAATATAATGAATTGAAAAAAGCGGCGCAGTTGCATGCGCCGCATTCCTTGTTTTTAATTAGCCCATCATGCTGGCAACTTCATCAGCAAAGTTGTCTTCACGTTTTGCAAGGCCTTCACCCTTGGCATAGCGATAGAAACCGCTAACAGTAAATGCACCACCAAGTTCTTTAGCAGTGTTGGCAACGTAAGTTCTGACATTGACGCTGTCATCCTTAACGAAAGCCTGATCAAGAAGACAAACTTCTTTGAAGAACTTATTGATCTTGCCTGCGATGATGCCTTCCATAACCTTTTCAGGCTTGTTGGCCATCTTGGGATCTTCTTTCATCTGAGCAATCATGATGCCTTTTTAATGTTCAATAACATCAGCAGGAACCTTGTCGCCTTCAAGATACTGCGGATTCATAGCTGCAACCTGCATTGCAACGTCCTTACCCATAGCCTTGAATGCATCGTTTTTGTAAGATTCGTCTGCGCAATCAAAAGTAACCATTACGCCAACGCTTCCGCCTGCATGAATGTAAGTGGAAACAACACCTTCGTGACGAACGAAACGGCGGATCTTCATGTTTTCACCGATAGAAAGAACAGCGTTCTGGAAAGCATCCTGAACAGTGTCTTCGGAACCTGCAAGCTTGAGGGTAAGAAGAGTTTCAACATCAGCGGGGTTCTGTTCTACGATGGTCTTTGCTACATCGAGTACAAGATTCTGGAACTTATCGTTCTTAGCAACGAAGTCAGTTTCAGAGTTAACTTCAACGAGAACACCAATGTTCTTTTCTTCATCATTATAAGCAAGAACAACGCCTTCTGCAGCGATTCTGCTTGCCTTCTTGGTAGCGAGAGCAAGTCCTCTTTCGCGCAGAACGTCAACTGCCTTATCCATATCGCCGTCTGCTTCGACGAGAGCCTTTTTGCAATCCATCATGCCTGCACCGGTCTTTTCACGAAGAGCCTGTACGTCTTTTGCGGTAAATGCCATTTTCATTTCCTCCTGATTTTTGTTTAAAAAGACGCCCGCACCGCGGGTACAGGCGTCTGAAATTCATTTTTTCTTATTCAGCGAAATCAGCGGTTTCTTCAACTGCTTCTTCAGCAACAGCAGCATTGGTTTCGCCCTGTCTGCCTTCGATAACTGCATCAGCAATAGCGCCTGCAATCAGCTTAACAGCTCTGATTGCGTCGTCGTTGCCGGGGATAACATAATCGATTTCGTCGGGATCGCAGTTGGTATCAACGATAGCAACGATCGGAATATGAAGTTTCTTAGCTTCAAGAACAGCAATTCTTTCCTTGCGGGGGTCAACGATGAACATAGCAGCGGGCTGTCTCTTCATGCCGGTGATACCGCCAAGGAACTTTTCAAGCTTTTCTCTTTCGAGTTTCAGCTTAGCAACTTCTTTCTTGGGAAGCAGATCGAAAGTGCCGTCTGTTTCCATTGTGTTGAGCTGTTCAAGTCTCTTGATTCTCTTTTTGATGGTGTTGAAGTTTGTGATCATACCGCCGAGCCAACGAGCGTTGACAAAGGGCATTTCACAACGGATAGCTTCTTCCTTGATGGAATCCATAGCCTGCTTCTTGGTACCGACAAAGAGAATGTCGCCGCCATTAGCGGAGAGCTCACGAACATACATGTAAGCATCTTCAAGCTTTTTGACCGTCTTCTGAAGGTCAATGATGTAGATACCGTTGCGTTCGGTGAAGATATAGGGAGCCATTTTGGGGTTCCATCTGCGGGTCTGATGTCCGAAATGGACACCTGCTTCGAGAAGCTGTTTCATAGATACGACTGACATTAATTTTTCCTCCTTTTGTTACACCTCCGCAATCTTCAGCTTTCACAGACACCGAAGTGCACACTGCAAAAATCAGATTGCGTGCGATTTGCTCAAGAATTATAACACATTGTTTTACTTTTTGCAAGTACTTTTCAACAAGAATTATAAATTATTTTTGTAAAAAGTGCTGTTTATTTTTTCATTGCAAGCATATCACGATAACTGATCAACTCAACACCGTGTTTCTTCAATGTTTCATGCATTTCAGGATCTTTCATAAGCTGATACTCCCATACACGATCCTGCCAACTGCCGGTTATCTTTCTGAGTTCTTCACAATCCAATGCAGGGTGCACGAATGTTTCTGTGATTCCGTCAGGCAGATTTGTCCATATATTCAACATATGTTTCTTATAATTTTCATAACTTCCCTCTCTCATTTCTTTAGTCCAATGAGGGAATAAGAGATAATCAGGCATAAGTACATTGAATTTCTTTCCCCATGTTTTACCGATCAGTGCTGAAGCATAATGAAGAATATAAGGTGTGTCTGCAGGCTGTACACGTTTGTCAGCTTTGGTATACAAACGAAAAGCGTATCCGTATTCACCACAAACTCTGAGAGTCATTTTCAAAAGCTCAAAACGCATGCCGATGTGTCCGTAAAGAGATCCCATATGATTATCAACATGCGAAGGTTTCATACCTAACTTCAGTGCAGCATCAATCTGAGCACGAACTTCAGCTTCAAGCTCATCAAGCTTAGCATTCTTAGAAACCTGAATACTTTCATGCCACATATATCCTTCTTCATCAATAAGGCTCTTTCCATTTGTCAAGGGTTTCCAGCGCCAATCCTGCCATTCTGCAGTCATGGTCAGATGTACACCCATTGCAAACTCCGGATGTGCTATTGAATATTCAACAGCTTCTTCTGCATATGCACACGGCATCATAATTGTGGTTGACTTCAGATAACCGCCTTCAAGAAGTTCAAATACAGCCTGATTCGCTGCTTTACACATACCGCAATCATCTGCGTTGATAATTAAATATTTTTTGTTCATAAATTATACTCCTTTCCAAATTACACATCATTGATCATTGCAATAATTTTATAATATTTTACAATCATAATCAATGTATAAATTGTAAACATATTATTTCTTATCTTGATTGATTTCATCAGGATTGCGATTGCTATACAATTCTGTTATAATGGTTACAAAGAGTCCACAGCAGAGAAAGGAAAGCAATTATGCTCGCTTATACTTACAGTGATAAAAATACATTTACCTTCAGTGATAAGCCAAAACCAACAATTATTGATCCTGATGATGCAGTTGTCAGGGTCACAATGAGCAGCATCTGCAGCAGTGATCTGCATATAAAACACGGAACCGTCCCACGAGCAATACCCGGAATAACGATTGGTCATGAAATGGTGGGAATTGTTGAGAGTGTCGGCAGTCAAGTATCAAAAGTCAAGTCCGGAGACAGAGTAACAGTGAATGTTGAAACATTCTGCGGAGATTGCTTTTTCTGCAAAAGAGGTTTTGTCAATAACTGTACAGACAAAAATGGCGGCTGGGCACTCGGTTGCAGGATTGATGGCGGTCAGACTGATTTTGTCAGAGTTCCTTATGCAGACAACGGTTTAAATAAAATTCCGGACAATGTATCTGATGAACAGGCCTTGTTCGTGGGTGATGTACTTGCTACAGGTTTTTGGGCAACACGAATATCCGAAATAACTGAAGAGGACACTGTACTCATCATCGGTGCAGGACCGACAGGAATCTGTACATTATTATGCACTATGCTTAAAAATCCGGCAAAAATAATTGTTTGCGAAAAAAACAGGGATCGTATTTCATTTATAAGAAATCATTATCCGGACGTTTCTGTTTGTGAACCCGAGAACTGTAAAGACTATATTCTTAATAATTCTGCACATGGCGGAGCTGATGTTGTAATCGAGGCAGCAGGTGGAAACGACACATTCCGTTTGGCCTGGGAGTGTGCAAGACCGAATGCAATCGTAACAATTGTGGCACTTTATGAAGAAGATCAGATGTTACCACTGCCGAAAATGTACGGTAAGAATCTGACATTTAAAACCGGCGGTGTAGACGGATGTGATTGTGACGAGATTTTATCCCTCATAGCAAATGGAAAAATTGATACTACGCCCTTGATTACTCACAGATTTTCTCTGACAGATATTGAAAAGGCATATCAGATCTTTGAGAACAGACTTGACGGCGTAATAAAAATTGCAATAACCAACGACTGAAACAAAGTGCGACAAGGAAAAGTCCCTGTCGCACTTTTTCGTTAAATGAATTCTATTCAGTGTAAAACACCACATACACAAATCGCATTTTTACCGAATAGTTTTTGGAAGAAATTGAAAATTTTGAAAAAGATCAAATGAATTCCGCTCGAATGACACTTACAGGTGCAATCATCAGCTCTGTCATAATTGCAGTTAATACAAAGATTTGCCTCAAAATGATGAGCAGGCATAATTTCCTCAGTTTTTACAGAGTTACAGCTTTTACATACAAAATATTGCAAACCTTTTTCTGTACAAGAAACATTGTTGGTAACAATCGCCGATGAGTAATCGTGTTTGCAATCAGAAGCATAAAAGAATGATGGTTCCTTGACGATACCCGCAATGTGATGTGCAGAAGTGTCATAGAATATAGTCAACAGATCACCGTTTGAAAGCTGAATTCCGGAAGGATCCCCTATATCATATGAAGTCGGATTCTCATAAATCAATTTGACATCAGTAGAAGTCCAGGATTGATCAGTATCAAAAATACGAGCAAAAATCTTTCTCGGTGTCGGTGTCTGCGACCAAGTAACAAACAGATCATTATTATCCATGCGACAGAATCCGGCTTGCATTGCATGAGGATTTGTGATATCTACCTTATTCCAGGTAGCACCGTAATCAGTAGAAACAAAAATATCGCCACCCGGATCACCGATATCATACTTGTAGTACCGAATCATAGCATATGTTATGTCTTCTTTTGTAGTACCGAATGACGCTTCTGTTACTCCGTATCCAAAAACACTCAGTGTTTTGCTATTACCGTTCGTTACATATTCATCGGTAAATTCCCATTCACCATATATATTTAGTTTAGCTCTTACATTGACCGTGCACCATTCTGAACGTGAGAATGATTCGGACACTTTGGAAGACAAACCATAGAGCGGGATAAGAATACTGTCATCGGAATAAACAGCAATATTGCCTCTCTTTGCACAGTTCCGATCGAGGTGGTCACATAGAATTTCAACAGGAACGGACCACGATACGCCATCATCCTTCGAATACATTATATATGTTCGCCCCCAAGTATACCAGTGCTTGCCTTCATTCCAATACTGGTGACCTGCAAGTGTTGACGCACCGGGAACACGAGTGAAAAATGTAAACAATAATGTCCCGTCATTGAGTCTTGCGAGATTCGGATCCCTTGCTTCAACACAAAACTCTGCGTTGTTATTCAGAGCATCCTGTTCATTATAATAGAAGCTGTCTTCAGATCTGTTGTACCAAACACCAAGGCCCCACTCAGCAAGTTCAGCAGCACTTACAAGAACCTTTGAATTGTTCCAATTTCTGCCGTCAGCTGAACCATCCACCTGTACTATTACCCCTAACGGATCACCGACTTGATAAGGAGCATGAGAAGCGCCGGTTTTGCTTTTATAACTGACAACCAGCAAAGAGTCATCACTCTTTTTTACAATATCGGGAAACAAAAAATCATATCCATCTTCTTTAAGTATTGTTACATCAGGGGCAACAACAGCAGCATGACAGCACAAAGGCACAGTAATGAACATTATAATGATACTGAACAACACAAAGAAACGCTTCATAATTATTCTCCTGAAATTTACTGTAGCCATTATTATACTACCTATGGGAAAACAATACAAGAATTATAAAGAATAAAACAATTCCGAATTAATTTAATGAATTCCATTTTATACGTCAAATAACAATATTTGTATATGAACTTAATTCAAAAAAAATGTGAGCGAATACAAATTATAATGTAAGTATTAATTTATGTAAAGCGATTATTAAAATCAAAGTCATTACAAAATATAAAATCCCGCCTGAAAATTCAGACGGGATCATGGCGGAGAGCAAGGGATTCGAACCCTCGAAACGGTTTTGCCGTTTACACGATTTCCAGTCGTGCTCCTTAGACCATCTCGGACAACTCTCCGTGTTGCTCATGTATTATACATGATACTTTCAAAAAAATCAAGTACTAATTTCATTTTTTTTGCAAAATTCTATGAAGTTTTTTTTGCCACCGCAAATGATAAGCAAAAATCAGTTTTCCGAGAAGAAAATCATATAAAACAAAGATAATATTCATCAAAACTGCAGTGATTATGAGAGAAAACTTACCGAAGTCTCCGAAATCATCATATTCAACTGCAAAAACATACATACAAATGACAACAGACAATGCAATGGAAACATTATACAGAATAAGCTCAATCATAAAACGCAAAGATTTTGCTTTGATCTTCTGCTCGAGTAATTCACGCAACATAGGGTAATACCCGAAAAACAGAACAAACATAACTGCCGCTTCTTTATCTGACAACAGAAACATTGCCAACAAACTGACAGCCGAATAAGTTCCAAAGGCCCAACCGTAGCCAACTTCAATCATAATTATAATCAACAATATACCTGCAAAAGGTGGACTCGTATAAGTAAGAAAAGGGTTAATATAAGTCAGCAACATCAACACAAGCGACAATGATGCTGTAACACCGCAAATTGTTGTCTTGTAACTTTCACGCATGATAGGCTAAACTCCCGGGTAAATTATGATACTATTGTAGCAAATTTTTTAAGATAATACAATTCTTTTTTCATTTTATTATGGACTTTATTTATAAAAAGCATTATAATAAAGAAAAGTAATTAAGATTTGTTTAATATCAGCATCTTTGAAATGGAGATGAATAAGTATGTCTTATCTTTATGAACTTCATTGTCATACAGCAGAGGTCAGCGGATGCGGCAAAATTCCTGCAGCTGAAGTCGTATCTCTTCTTAAAGAAAATGAGCATCACGGTGTCGTAATTACGGATCATCTGACTCCGAACGATATCGACAAGTACGACAACAATATAAAATGGAAAAAGTTTGTGGATACTTTCCTGCACGGCTATCACAGTGCAAAACAAGCTGCAATTGGACTTGATTTCGACGTGTTGCTTGGTGCTGAAATCAGATTTCCGCAAAACAATAACGACTATCTGTTGTATGGGTTAACTGAGGAATTTTTATATAACAATGCCTATATCAATCACTTGTCATTGAATGAGTTCAGCAAAATTGCAGCAGCTGAAAATATTGTTATTATTCAGGCACATCCGATGCGAAACGGTATGACCATTGTAAATCCTGATTTCATTGAAGGGTACGAAGTGTACAACGGAAATGCAAGACATGACTCCCGAAACAATATTGCATTTATGCTTTCACAACACTTCAATAAAATCGTCACCTCGGGTTCTGATTTTCATCAATACGAAGATCTGGCTCGCGGCGGTATATTCACTGATACAAGAATTACAGATGCAACGCAATTACCCTCCCTTTTGAGAAGCGGAGACTATGAATTGAAATGCACACCGTGATATAGAAATGGCAGACGATTTGGTTCGTCTGCCATTTTGTATTTATTCGGGAATGGTAAATTCATTACCCTTATCTTCAGAAGGTCTTTGATTCCCATCCGGAGTATTCTCACCATAGAAGTAATCATAAAAATAATCATAAAAATCTTCATAATTACCACTATCATCACCAAAATACTCATAGAAGTCTTCCTGACCTTCATATTGATCTTCCTGTTTATCAGCAGTCAAATCAAGTTCAACAAGTGTCGCTGTAATTGTATAAGTCTCGATATCAGTGTAATCAGTATCATCTTCATTCATTTTAAGTCGAATGACAGTCAATTCCAATGTATCTCCAACAGTTGAGTCCTGAATGAACTTTACAAGTAAATCGGGATCCGTCAAATCTTCACCGTTAACAGCTACAATAATATCATTCACTTTCATCTCAGTGTTATAAAGCGAAGAATCTTCATTGATTTCAGCAACAAGAATGGAACCGGCGGGTAGGTTATTTTCTTCTACAACATCAGAAAGGAACTGGCTGTAATAAATGGCCTGTACATAAGAGATGCCGAGCTTCGCTGCTTTCGGTGCAATACCGGTTTCAATAATACTGTTGATTATTTTTATTGCAGTATTTGAAGGAACAGCAAAACCGAGACCTTCATAATTGCTGACATTGATTTTGAGAGCGTTGATACCGACAACCTGACCGTAAGCATTCACAAGTGCACCACCGGAGTTGCCGCTGTTAATAGCAGCATCATGCTGAATGCAACACAATTGATAATTCGTCTGTGTTGTAACAAGTCGATTGACAGCTGATACAATACCACGTGTGAAAGTGCCTGCGAATTTTGAGCTGTAAGGTGAACCGATTGCATACACTGTCGCACCGGGCTGCATGGCATCAGAATCAGCAAACTCGGCTATCTGTAAACCAGCTTCTTTAATGCGGATAACACCGATATCACTGCCTTCATCGAAATTAACAACTTCTGCACTATAGATGCTGCCATTCCACAGTTCAACCTTCAGATTGTATGCAGCATCACTGATAACATGAGCACAAGTTACAACATAAGAATACTGATGCTGATCGTCTTCCTGGAATATTACGCCGGAACCGAGAACACCAAGATCTCCGCTCTTTTGATCATAAGCAAGGATACTTACTGAACTCTTGTATACTTTCTGATATACTTCTGCTGCACTAAGACCTTCTTCAGGCGTTTCAGCAGTTGAAACAGCTGAGAGCTTCGGTACTTCAGTAAGCGAATTACCTGAATCGATATCATCACCAAACATCAAAACGGCAAACAGCGTTGCTGCACCAATAACAAGAAAACAAGATAATGCAATGAATACCGCAAGGCCCTTCCCTTTTTTCTTTACAGGTTTTACAGGTTCATTCGGATACGCATAGCTTCTTTGTTCTCCATAGGACTGCTGAGAATTTGCATAATACTGCTGCTGATTGTTGGAATGATACTGTTGCTGATAAGATGTATTGTTGTTATACATCGGCTCATTGGGAGCCGTCTGAGGGACATCATTTGTATCATCAATCGGTATCTGATCTTCCATAGCAGATTCCGTTGCTGCGGAAATAATCTCTTCAGCGCTTTCCGATTCAGATGCCGAATCAGATTCAGATGCTTGATCATTGTTCACTTCAGTATTATTAAAACTGCATTCAGGCTGTGTATCATTATTGGATTCATATTGTTGATCCAAAGGTTTATTCATATCTTCCATGAGAATTATCCTTTCATTTTTTATAGTTTATACTATATATTATTTCTTTAATCAACATTAAACTTAAGTTTATAAAGGCAACTTTACAATAAATTTTGTCTGATTATCTTTGCTGACAGCTTTGATGTCGCCTCCGTGCATTTCAACAATGCTCTTGACAATATGGAGTCCCAAACCAAAACTGGAAGAATCAAGGCCTCTTGATTTATCAATTTTATAAAATCGTTCAAAGATATTCTCAAGTTCTTCAGGTGCAATTACAGAACCTGAATTTGAAATAACAAACACGGCATTATTCTTTTCTTCATATAATTCAAACTTCAGTATGC
The DNA here is from genome assembly GCA_017435865.1 of Clostridia bacterium. Taxonomy (GTDB): domain Bacteria; phylum Bacillota; class Clostridia; order Oscillospirales; family Acutalibacteraceae; genus RUG806. The sequence continues at coordinate 18,078 of JAFSEF010000101.1, read as the reverse complement.
CACCTATATGAGTGAATTTTACTGCATTGTCAATTAAATTGTAAATTATTTGTCTTAACAATGCTTCGTCAGCACGGATAGTTATGTTTTCTAACTTATCAAGTCCAAGGACATCAATGTCCTTTTCTGTGATTGTTTTTTCAAAACCGATTATTGTGTGTATAATCGTCTGATCAAATGAAACTTCAGAGAATTCAAGTTCAACTTTTCCTGCTTCTATCTTAGAAACATTTAACATTGAGATCACAAGCTCGGACAGATGTTTTACAACATCAGAAACGATTCTCAGATAATGCTCTTCTTCTTCAGGTTGAATGGTTCCGTCAAGTATTCCGTCAATAAATCCGCTGATTGTTGTCATCGGTGTTTTTAATTCATGAGAGACGTTAGCTACAAAGTTCTTTCTTGATGACTCGTTGACCTCAAGTTTTTTTGCCATTTTATTGAAAGCATCTGTCAGATCATAAAATTCAGTAAAATGACTATACTCTCTGATCCGATATTTAAAATCACCATTTGCATAATGCTTAGTGGCTTCCGCCATCTTCTTCAAGGGTCGCACAATGCGATATGTAGCTGCCCACGATGAAAAGAAAGCAAGAATAACTGCTATACAAACAGCAATTAACATCATCTTTATATATGGTTTAATATAAGGTTGAAATCCGGCCCTGAAATTCTGAACCGATATGATAAAATATTGTTCATTATTATTATTATGACACAAAGTACCTGCAAAAAAGTATTTTTCGCCGTTTTGATCGACATCAATGTTCCCTCTGTAGCAATAACCATCAGTTGAATCAGCAATTGCTGTCAATGTCTCCTTTTGAAAAAAAGTTCCGGCATGATCAGAACAAATGACTGTATTTTCAGCTGTATCATCACTGCAAATGATAATATATCCGTTTGCGTCGGCAACAAAGATTACGGAAGATGCTGAAGATGCAATTTGTTCAGCAGTCCGTTTGATCCATAATGAAGACTTGTCATCAATAGTCTGCACATTCTGTAAAATTTCAGATAATCTTGAATTATTATTCAGCAATTCTGCTTGCAAATCTGCATACCAATAAGAAGACATCAACAACAATAATGATAATGAAGCAACAGACAGGCAAAACAAAACGAGTGTTGTTAATATAAAAAAATAGTGACGGAAAATACCTACAGTATTTTTATGTCTTCTCATTCTTCAACACTCCTATGAGATGATATACTTAAATTGTTAATAAAATATGAAAAACCACCTGCCATACAAGCTGCTGACAGGCAGTAAATCTTTATGCTTTTTTGGTTTCGAATTTGTATCCTACACTCCAGACCGTCTTGAGTTCCCACTCGTCGGAAACGCCTTCCAATTTTTTGCGTAAACGTTTCACGTGAACATCAACTGTTCTTGAATCACCATAGAAATTAAATCCCCACACTTCATCAAGAAGCTGATCTCGAGTAAAAACACGATTCGGATTGCTTGCAAGATGGAAAATCAATTCAAGTTCTTTGGGCGGTGTATCAATCTGCACACCATCAACAATCATTTCAAAATTTGTCAGGTTGATAGATAATTTATCATAGTGAACTTCTTTTGCATTTTCTGCAACGACAGCACTTGCTCTGCGTAAAACAGCCTTGATTCTTGCAACTACTTCTTTTGTGTCAAAAGGCTTTACTATGTAATCATCTGCACCAAGTTCAAGTCCGAGAATCTTGTCAAAAGTTTCGCTTTTAGCAGTAAGCATGATAATCGGCACATTCGAAAATGCACGGATTTTACGACAGACCTGCCAACCGTCAAGCTCCGGCAACATAATATCCAACAATATCAATGACGGTTTCACTGATGTTACAGCTTCTATTGCAGAATTGCCGTCATTGACGATGTGTGTGATGTAGCTTTCCTTTGACAAATAAAGACGTAAAAGCTCACAGATATTAGGATCATCATCAACGATTAAAATCTTTTCATTCATATACATTCACCTGTTCACTTATTCAAAAACGGGATTACGCTGTTTAAATATGATTACAATAACAATCAAAGCAGAAAAAGCTGCAAGAGCACCAATAATAATGTATTTAAGATACTGACGTGAGTTGTTTCTGTTGTTTTGCATATCCGTAATCGAACTGTTCAAATCAGAATTCACAACAGGCTGCTGTGATAAGTATTCGGAAAGAGAATAATTATTAATCTGTTCATTATTGCTCGTCGAGGAATAAGCTGATACCGTATTGTTTGTAATATTAGAAATATATGCTATGTTAGAAGCATCCTGCATATTGCTGTTGATATCATTGTCAAGAGAAACGCCGATGACAGATTCTTTACCTTTATCAAACAATAAGTCATTAACTGCTGTGCCGACCATAGGCTTAGCTGTGTCAACAACTGCATCTGCAGCAGAATTAACAGCGTTACCTGCTGCATTACCAGATACTACACCGGCAGTCAACAGCAGGGCGGTCATATCTTCGGCAACAGAGAAAAACTCAAGACCACCGATGCCGCTGAGAATTGTACTGTCGCCGCCTTCCGTCTTCGGTACAGAATTAATCAATTGCTGTGCCATAGAACTCAGGCTGATGGATGTCGTCGGTTTTGACAGATCGATATTCAGGTCCGAGGTATTCAATGATGGCGGATTGATGCCCGTAATAGCATTACCGTTGGCAGTGATGCTGTCAATCAAAGAAAAATTCGTATCAATTGTCGGAAATACAATACTGCCGGTTGAGAATGAAGGTGAACTTACAATAGTACCACCAGAGTTGAGCATCTGATCAAAAGTAAAACCGAACTCCATGGAATCAATCAGACTACCGATGATACTACCGGTGTTTGCAACATATCCGTCTGCAAAGAAATCCTTATTCTGTTCAAGATCAAGGTTACCATTCAGTACATCTTCGATATCAGGCTTATCAACAAGGATCGTATCCGGCGGAAGCAATCCCTGTGTTATATGAATGTTATAAGTTGTCTTATAATATTCGCCAAGGAAGGAGTACACAAGTTCAAGAACGATTGTTTCTTCTGAAGCAGCTGTATTCAGTTGAATTTCATTAAAATTACCATCCTGAATGCTCTTACCGTTAGCTGTAATACTAATCATATTGCCGGTGTTATTTTTATTATAGCAGACATAACTTGTCGGATAAAGCCAAATGCTGCTTCTTTTATACTGCAATACAGCAGAATAATTATAGATATCGGCATAGAATTCAGTGTCATCCAGATCAAATCGACCGGATTGTTCCGCAACAAGCATAAAAGCATCATTAAAATTATAAGCATCGGGTTGAATTGACAAACCGACTTCTTGTCCGATTAATTGAAGGATGTAGAAAGGCACTTCATTATTTGCATATGCAATTCCAAGTTCTTCAACATTACACGAAACATCATAATTTTCACTGAGCATTACACTCAGATATCTCATTTTGATTTCATTGAAGCTCAGATCGGATGATGCAGAAACTCCCTGTTTGTTGATCGTCATCAATGCCATCATTCTGAAAACTTCAGCATCTGTCATATCGACACTAACATCATATCCGTTGCTCCAGAGCATGTACTTTGAAGTCGCAACGATATAATCGTCAAGAGACAGATCATCTTCAACAGTTGTCCATTCTTTGACTGCAGTCATATCAACACCGGTAATAACACTCATATAATTTACAACTGCAGATTCAATCGAGGTGCCGCTCGGCAGAGTCCCGTCAGTAAGATAAGGATCCAATGCACCGTTGCTCATAAATACATACAATGCTCTTGCCATTACAAGAGTATCTCCGTCCATATTGTCAGGATAACGGATACCTCTTTCTGTCAGATACACTTTGATATCTTCATCAGATGTACCATCTTCAATGAGGTTGGAATTCTGATTCATAAAATCAAAGAGATAAATGTACGCTGCGCGTGCGGAATTTTCATCAAGATAATATAGATTACATGTATCCTGAACATCTTTCATAAAAGATTCCGGTGTCTCAGTGTACGGATAATCCGGTTCAGCAGTCAATGATACACTGGCAACCATGTCACCGACCGTCGTCAGACTCTCCTTGATCTGTAAATCAGTCAGCCAGGCTTTGTTGACTTCCTCATATTCATATTGTGTTTCAAAAGTCATTATAGCTGCCAATGCAGGAGAAACAGACGCAATCACAACAAGAACGCCAATGATCACTGAAAACATGGCAGAAGACTTTAAAATTTTCATATTTTGGCTCCTTTCGAACCCATTATTAGAGATATAATACAACAAAAAAAAATAAAAGTCAATAAAAACACAATATTTGAGCAATAAAAATTTACACAACACAAAATGTGCTGTGCAAATTATGTAAATTATTCGGCAGTATCAAAAATAAAGACAGTTTCAGAGCTGAATTCTTCTCCGGCATCAAAAAGACATTGCGGAAAACCACATTTGTTGGGTGTATCAGGATAATACTGTGTTTCAAGACAAAATCCGCTTCTTTTTTGCATTGGAAAATTATTTTTTCCGGATTCTCCTTCAAGAAAATTTCCTGCATAAAACTGCACACCGGGAAGATCTGTATAAACATGCAATTGACGCGAGCTTTTCGGATCAAGAACGGTAGCACATTTTCTGAGTGTACCGTCAGCTTCATCTATGACAAAATTATGATCATAACCGCCTGTCAGTTTCAGCTGCTCAAAATCAGCATCAATTTCATCACCAATGCATTTTGCTACTGTAAAATCAAACGGCGTGTTTTTAACTTCAGCAATCTCACCTGTCGTAATACTGTAAGCGTCTACAGGAGTATATGCAGAACAATTCAATTGCAGGATATGATCAGTAATGCAACCATTCTGATAACCGGCAAGATTAAAATAAGCGTGGTTCGTTAAATTAATGAATGTCTTTTTATCAGACACGCATTTATAAACGATATGCAGATCGTTATTCTCACCGAGTTTATAAGTTACAGTGGTCGTCAATTTACCGGGAAAACCGTTGGTACCGTCTTCACTGGTGTAAGAAAACTCAACAGCATCGGAATCAATAATAATACTGTTCCACAATGCATAACTGAATTCACCGCCGGAATGAAGACATGTTACATCTTTTTCATTTTTGATAAGATCATATTTCACACTATCAATACAGAATGATGCATTGCCGATACGGTTTGCATAAGGTCCTACAACAGCACCCTGATAAGAGGATCTTTCAAGATACCCTTGTACATCATCAAAACCAAGAAGCACATCTTCAAAAGCACCTTCTTTATCAGCAACGACAATGCTTTGCAAAGTAGCACCAAGAGTAATAATGCTGACTTTCATCTCATTTGAATTTTCTATTGTATAACAAAACACTTCTCTGCCATCAGGCATGGAACCAAAAACAGATTTGGATACACTCATAACAACACATCCTTAATTAAGCATATTTGCAGATATATATATTATAATAATTTCGCACAAAATGTCAACCTGCAATATTATGCACTCATGTTGTATATATACACATTCTGCTGCTAAGTGCATTATTCAAAGATTAAACTTGACGAAATTTGATTTATAATGTATAATAAATAAGTTATTAATATGGGGGATTATAAGTATGAGTTTTATTGAACTGAATTCAGTCTATAAAAAGTATCAGACAGGCGAAGTTGTCATCACTGCGCTTGACGGTGTTTCTTTTTCCGTAGAACAAGGTGAATTGTGTGTTGTTGTCGGCCCCAGTGGTGCCGGCAAAACAACTGTCTTGAATATTCTCGGCGGAATCGATGATTGTGATGACGGAAAAGTGCGTGTCGGCGGTGAGCTGATCAACAGTTACAACGATAAAAAACTGGCAATGTACAGAAGATATGATGTAGGATTTGTGTTTCAGTTTTACAATCTTGTTCCCAACCTTACAGCACTTGAAAATGTGGAACTTGCTTCGCAGATCAGCAATAAAGCTCTGAATCCTTCTCGTGTGCTTGAGAGAGTGGGACTTGGTGAACGTCTTAACAACTTCCCGGCACAGCTCTCCGGTGGTGAGCAGCAACGTGTTTCCATTGCAAGAGCTCTTGCAAAGAATCCGAAGATCCTTCTTTGTGACGAACCGACAGGCGCCCTTGATTATCAGACAGGCAAACAGATTTTATCGCTACTGCAGGAAACAAGCCGCGAAACAGGCATGACGGTTATCATTATTACTCACAATCAGGCATTGACCCCGATGGCGAACAGAGTTATTTCGATGCGTAACGGACGTGTTCAAAGAATTACCGTGAATGACAATCCGCTTCCCGTAGATCAGATTGAATGGTAAAGTATGTTAGTATTTATGCAGGGGTGACAGAATAATATGACAAGAGCATATTTTATCAGCATCCTGAGATCAGTGAAGAAGAGTTTCAGCAGATTCATATCCATTGTTATGATCATTGCGTTGGGTTCTGCTTTTTTTGTCGGAATCAAAGCAACAGCTCCCGACATGCTCGACACTGTACAGGATTATTATGTTGACTACAACCTTATGGATATTCGAGTGCAATCATCCATAGGACTTACAAATGATGACATCATCGCCATTCAGAGCATGGATTCCAATATTGAAGCAGTTGTCGGTCAAAAATTCAAGGATGCACTGGTACTTGTAAATAATGAAATCGAAAAAGATATTGACGGCACACAGATCAGTGCTCGTGTTTACGGTATCAACACTTCCCTTTTATCAAATTATATCAATTATGGTGTTGACGAAGCTGTATTCATGAACAGACCTCGTCTTATAGAAGGTGAATATCCTGACGCAGAAAACGAATGCCTCGTTGATGCCAGCCAGCTGTCCACACCTGAGAGCTATAAAATCGGCAATACAATCACTCTCGTTGGTGACAATGAAGAAATTGATGCTTCATTGAAGCAAACCGAATTTACAATTGTCGGCATCATTCAATCCCCTTATTATGTTTCATTTGAACGTGGTAACACGCTGATCGGCAGCGGTAAAGTCGGCACATTCATTATTGTCCCTGAAAGCGTATTCAAACAGGATTATTACACGGAGCTTTACGTAAAAGTAAAAGGTTCAGATGCTTATGATGCATACTCTGATGAGTATAAGAATCATGTTGCTCCATACGTTGCGATGGTCAAGACTCTTGCTGCACCTCGTTTACAGGCAAGAGTCAATTATCTGCAACAGACTCTGCCGAAACAAATCGCTGATGCACAGGCAATGCTGTCAGATGCAAATTCCGTGGCAGGTTCAAAAATCAAAGAGCTTGAAGAAAGCATTGCAACAATGGAACAATCGTTGATTCTGCTTAAGGCACAGTTAGCAAAGGCTGAAGAAACATACAATGTCACGCTTGCAGATGCAGAAGAATCCTTGGCACTTAACAAAAGTGAATACAATGAGAGCATAACTGAATACAACAAAATGCTCACTGAGTATCAGACAAACTCAACAGCATATGCAGAAAAATATACTGAATATTCAACAGCAAAGTCCGAATACAACACAAAAAAGGCAGAATATGACAGTGCCTATTCACAGGTAAATTCCCTTGAATTGCAGCTTGGCTCCACACAAAGTGCCATTACTTCAGCACAGACCGTCCTTTTGCAATTGCAGGAATCTCAGGAAAATTCATTGACAAACGAAGAAGTGCAGTCAATGGTTGCTGTTTTGCAGACAGCATACCCGGGGATCTATGATGTAATTCAGAACAATACAACAGCAGGCCTTGCAAAAGAAATGGTTGCGTACATAACCCCTGTTCTTGAAAATTATCAGGCACAGCTCATTGTACAGCAACAACAACTGGATGCAGAAAAAGCTAAACTTACAGCTGCAAATACCGAATTATCTAATGCCAATATCAGCCTTACTGCTGCAGAACTTGAACTGAATACAGCAAATGAAAAACTTGTAACAGCTGAAAATCAACTTGTCGCCTATAACAGAGAATTAACCTCCGCAGGAAATGAAATCACGAATACGGATTTCCAACTTTCTCTGCAGAAGATTCAAACGCAGATGATGATTACGGAACTTTCCAATCAAATTGAAGCTCTGACCTCAGGTAAAGCAACAGCACAGGCTGCATTGGATACAGCAAAACTACAGGTAAATGCCACATTGGGTGATGCAACAGAAGTTTATCAGCAGCAAATTGATGATGCGAATGAAGTTCTTATGTCCCTGGGCAGTGCTTATTGGAATATTTATGATCGTGATGACACTCCCGGTTACACAAGCTTCGGCTCAACAACTGATAACCTTTCGACACTTGCAAATATTTTCCCGATATTCTTCTTTATCGTTTCAGCCCTTGTTTGCTGGACAACTATGACAAGAATGATCGACGAAGATCGCACAACAATAGGAACTTTGAAAGCTCTCGGATATGAAAACGGTTCCATTGCAGCGAAGTATATTATTTATTCGCTTTCCGCAAGTATTATAGGTTGCTCTCTGGGTGTTGCTGTTGGTATGTATGTGTTCCCGTATGCAATATTTGCGGCATACAGCATTATGTTTACCATACCTGAATTGCACTACACTTTGCCGATCGGAAGTGCAATCATCGGTATTGCAACTTCTCTCGCCTGCACCCTTCTGTCTACAATGCTGGCTTTACGCAAAGAGCTGAAATCAACTCCGTCTGTTCTTATGCGTCCGAAAGCGCCGAAACCCGGCAAACGTATTCTTCTTGAACGCATCCGATTTATCTGGAGCAGAATGAAATTCTCAAATAAGGTTACAGCTCGTAATCTATTCAGAAATAAACAGCGTTTCTTTATGACCATTATCGGTATAGCCGGTTGTTCTGCTTTGATGCTTGCAAGTCTGGGTATGCACAATTCCGTATCAGCGATTCGTTCAAAACAATACGGTAATGATGCTATTTCCAAATATGATTTCCAGATCGTATTTGAAAATAATCAGGACGGAAATTCCGGTGAATACAGAACCGTTGTTAACTCCAATTCGGTTCAATCCACAATGCTTATTTCCATGAAATCTGTTACAGGTTTCTCACTCAGAACAGATGCAACAGAAGATGTCTATTTGTTTGTTCCGTCCGAACCTGATCGTTTGAATGATTATATCAGACTCAACAACAGACAGACCGGAAAAACATATATTCCCTCCATCGAAGGTGCATTGATCACTGAGAAGTTCGCACGTGACACCAACACAAAAGCCGGCGACACACTTTTTATCGAAACAAGTGACTCAAAGATCTATGAAATATTTGTAGCCGGTGTTGTTGAAAATTACACATTCCATTATATCTATCTGTCCCCTGACTATTACACCGAAATATTCAGCAGATATCCCACCTATAACTATGCAATCGGCATTCTCAATGATGCATATCATTCAGCTGATGAGGCAACACTATCCTCTCTGAAAGGACAAATGGCGACAAAACTCATGCAGGTCGATGGCATTCAGGCCGTAAGTTTCACAAGTGACGTCAATCAGTCTCTTTCAGAAATTACAGATGCATTAACTGCCGTTGTTGCAGTCTTCTTTTTCTCAGCATTGATACTCGCTTTTGTTGTCCTGTATAACCTTACCAATATCAATATTCTTGAAAGAAACAGAGAATTGGCAACGCTGAAAGTCCTGGGCTTTATCGACAGTGAAGTCAACAATTATGTTCTCAAAGAGAATATTATTCTGACTGCCATCGGTGCATTGTTCGGCTCAGGTCTCGGTATAATATTACATTATTTATTGATAACGTATGCTGAGATCGATGCTGTTATGTTTGGCAGAAGTATTGAATGGTACTCTTTCCTCATTGCTATCATTCTCACTTTTGTATTTGCGGCAATAGTAAATCTAATCATCAACCGCAAACTCAAACATATCGACATGGTCCTGTCACTCAAATCAATTGAATAATTGAATAAAGGAATCGCCCGTATCAGAAGTTCATCTGATACGGGCAATTATTATTTGTTAATAGAAATCAGATTTCGGACAGTTTGACAGGACGGTTTTCAACAGCAGATTTCTTTGCTGCCAAAGCAATCTTAACAGACTGCAGGCCTGCATCGATACCGCAAGGAACATCCTTATCATTTACAATTGCATCAACAAAGTCAAGCATTTCAGTGGTGTAAGACTGCATGTATCTCTCCAGGAAGAAGTAAAGCGGTTTTTCACCGGTTACGCCGTTTTCATCAGAGATAACAGCAGTGGAAAGACTGTCGTTGGCACTTGCAACGGAACCCTTATTTCCGAACACTTCAGCTCTCTGATCGTATCCGTAAGCTGCACGACGGGAATTGTCAATCACACAAAGAGAACCGTTGGACATCTTAAGAGTGATGATAGCTGTGTCAAAGTCCCCCTGTTCACCGATAGCAGGATCTACGAGAACAGTAGCAGCAACATAAACTTCTTCAACATCAGCACCTGCAAGGAAGCAAGCCATATCAAAATCATGAATAGCCATATCCATGAAGATACCGCCGGAAACCTTAATGTATGCCGGATTGGGCGGTGCAGGGTCACGGGAAGTGATCTTGATAATATGCGGATCACCAATTCTGCCTGCATTAACAGCTGCACGGACAGCTGCAAAGTTGTGGTCAAAACGACGATTGAAGCCAACCTGATATTTCAGATTCTTGCCTTCAAGAGCTGCTTTGACTTCTTCAATCTTTTCAATAGACTGATCGATGGGTTTTTCACAGAAAATGTGTTTTCCTGCAGCAATAGCTTCCATAGAAATGGACGCATGAGTATCTGTGGAAGAGCAAATCAGAACAGCATCAATTTCAGGATCAGCAAGAATCTGCTTGTAATCTGTGTAAATTTCAGTTACGCCCATATTTTCAATGAAAGCCTTTGTTTCATCGTTCAGATAGGGTTCTGCTACAGATTTGACACGAGCATTCTTGACATGATAGGTGATCGATTCAAGATGCACCTTGCCAATGCGGCCTGCACCGATAATACCAATATTAAGCATAGTATTACTCCTTATGTTATTTTTATATTGTTCCGTCCCAAGTGGAAACGGATTCTTTTTTCATTTCTTCTTCATCGAACCAACGTGTTGTGACACACTTGGATTCAGTATAGAAGCGGACAGCATCTTTGCCGAGGCAATGCAGATCACCAAAGAAAGACTGCTTGTGACCTGAGAACGGGAAGAAACCGACAGGCACAGGAATACCGACATTGACACCAACCATACCGCCGTCAGTACGATTTGCAAATTCTCTTGCATAATAACCGTTCTGAGTAAAGATTACAGAACCGTTTGCGAACGGATTTGCATTCATAACAGCAAGACCTTCTTCAAAGTCTTTGACACGCTTAATGCTGAGAACAGGTCCAAAGATTTCGCAATTACCGACTTTTGAATCGTGGGGTACTTTATCAAGGATTGTCGGTCCAAGATAGAAACCGTTTTTCAGTTCGTCAGCAACAGAATATTCTCTGCCGTCAAGTACAAGTTCAGCGCCTTCTTCAAGACCTTTTTCGATCCAACCGATAACTCTCTGTTTGTGAGCTGCAGAAATAACGGGGCCGAGACCTGTTTCCTTATCGTAAGCAGCACCGATTTTCAGATTCTTGGCAAGACGGGCGATTTCTGCTACAAGAGCATCAGCAATGCTTTCCTGCGCAACAACAACAGGAAGTGCCATACAACGTTCGCCTGCACAACCGAATGAAGAGTTGATAATGGCAGCGGCCGTTCTTGTGATGGGTGCGTCTTCAAGCACAAGAGCATGGTTCTTTGCTTCACAAAGGCACTGCACACGTTTTCCGGATGCAGCAGCACGGGAATAAATGTGCTTACCGGTTGTGGTTGATCCGACAAAAGAGATACCGGCGATATCAGGATTGTCAAGAATGACTTCGTCAACTTCGTTTCTTGAACATGTAACAAGATTCAGAACACCGTCGGGCAGACCGGCTTCTTTATAAAGTTCAGCAATACGAAGAGCCGTTCTGGGCGTCTGGGAATTGAGCTTAAGCACCATACAATTACCTGCAGCAATGCAGTTCGGAGCCATCCAACCCATAGGAATCATTGCAGGGAAATTAAAAGGAATAATACCTGCAAAAACGCCAAGAGGTTCGCGATACAGAACAGTATCAAAACCGACAGACGTACCCATAAGAGAGTCACCCATCATCTGAGTGGGAATCTGAAGTGCATTCTCGGTGCCTTCCTTGGCCTTGAGTACGTCACCTTCAGCTTCTTTCCATGCCTTGCCGTTTTCTTCGGCAACAAGGTATGTAAGTTCATCCATATGCTCAATCAAAAGATCACGGACCTTGAAAAGAATCTGCGTTCTCTTGATGACAGGCGTCTTCTTCCAAGCAGGAAAAGCAGCTTTTGCAGTATCGATTGCATACTGCACTTCTTCAGGTGTGCAACAAGGAGCTTTTGCAATGATTTCGCCTGTGCTGGGATTATAAACATCAAAATACTTGTCAGTTTCAGACTCAACAAACTGACCGTTGATAAATACTTTCAATACTTCAGCCATTATATCGGTACCTCTCTTACAGTCCAGCTTTTTCAGCAATGTATTTTCTTGCCTTTACAGCATATTCAAAAGGATTGGCAATTGCCGGATCCTGTTCTGCTTCAACAAGAACATAACCTTCGTAGTCATTTTCTGCAAGGACATCAAAAATGGGCTCAAAATCAATTGCTCCGTCACCGGGTACTGTGAATGTTCCCATTCTGACACCCTGCAGAAAGCTGAGGTGATTTTCCTTGACCTTTGCAACTACTTCAGGACGGATGTCTTTCAGATGTACATGCTTGATTCTCTTTGCATACTTTTTAAGAACGGACATATAATCCTCACCGCAGTATGCCAGATGACCGGAGTCAAACAGAAGGCTGAACAATTCGGGATCGGTATTTTCCATCATTCTGTCAATTTCAGCTTCTGTCTGCACAACAGTACCCATATGATGGTGGAAAGTAAGTTCAATGCCCATTTCTTTAGCAACTTTACCGAGCTTATTCAGACCTGTGCAAAGAAGATCCCATTCTTCGTCGTTCATAACATATTTGTCATCGAAAACGGAAAGATCGGTACCCTGAATAGAATGTCCCTGTTCGGAAACGCCGACAACTTTAGCTCCCATAGCCTTCAGGAATTTAACATGTTCAATAAATCCCTTTTCAGTTTCTTCATAAGGCTTGGTGGTCAGGAATGTAGAGAACCATGCATTACAAACCTGCATTCCTCTGATATCGAGATAACGATGCAGTTCAGCAGGATCCTTCGGATACTTATTACCGACTTCACAACCTGTGAAACCGGCCAGTGCCATTTCAGAAACACACTGTTCGAATGTGTTTTCGCTGCCAAGGTCAGGCATATCATCATTTGTCCAACCGATCGGAGCAATACCGAGTTTTACTTTGTTCTTATCAAGCATCAATATTTCCTCGCTTTATCAAAATTCTCTTTTTTATTCTTATAAGCAGCCTGTACACTCTGCTTTTGAGAAACACTTGCAATGCCGACATTCCACCATGCACCATAGCCGTCTGTCATGGTCTTTGGTAATACTTTGATGTCTATCAAAGTGGAAACTGTCTGTTTTTTGCTGTCTTCCAATGCAAATTTCAGTTCGTCCATTGTTGTGACAGTATATGTTTTTGCTCCGTATGCTGCAGCATTCATGGCATAATCGATCTTCATAAGATCACCAAGCAAGTTACCGTTTTCATCACGTTTTCTGAACTCGGTGGCAAGATTCCCCATACCGTTAGACATCTGCAAATTATTGATACAACCGAAGCCGATATTGTCAAACAACAATACATTGATCTTCATATTTTCCTGAATACTTGTGACAAGTTCGGAATGAAGCATCAGATAGCTGCCGTCACCGCAGAAAGCATATACTTCCCTGTCGGGTTCAGCCATCTTTGAACCGAGAGCACCTGCGATTTCATATCCCATACAGGAATAACCATATTCCATATTGTATGTATCACGAACATCGCTTGTCCACATTCTCTGCATACAACCGGGCAAGCTGCCTGCTGCAGCAACAGCAATAGCATCTGCAGCGATATTTTCACGGATATAGGCAAGAACCTGTGTCTGCGTAAGTCCTCTGCCGTAAAGATCCTGCATTTCAGGAATTGTGCTTTCATCTCTTGCTTTGATAAGCGGCTCAAATGCATCATCAACGCAATAGGAAGCAAGCTTCTTCATTTCGGCATCCCAAACAGCTTTTGCAGTTATAATCTCATCCGTGTAAGCAGTCTTGTAGAAAACTTTATCGAGTTCAGCTTCAAGCTTGGCAATTGTGGCCTTTGCATCACCAACAGCCTTGACAGAATCCATCTTATAAGCATCAAAACGGTCAGTATTGATCGTAACGAATTTTACTTCTGGATTCTGGAAAAGAGATTTGGAAGCAGTGGTAAAGTCAGAAAATCTGGTTCCGACACCAATGATAACATCTGCTTCTTTTGCAATCATATTGGCAGCAGCGTTACCTGTAACACCAACACCGCCGAGATTCAGACAATGAGAAGACAAAACAGCGCTCTTACCGTTCTGCGTTTCAGCAATCGGAATATTAAATTTAACAGCAAAATCTTCCACAGCAGCACCGGCTTCCGAATAACGGACACCGCCACCTGCAATCAGCAAGGGTTTCTTTGAAGCAGCAATCACAGCTGCAATATCTGCAACTTCTTCTTCAGCAGCAGGAGTTCTTACGATCTTATGCACACGCTTTGCAAAGAAGCTTTCGGGATAATCGTAGCTCTCCCCTTCAACATCCTGGCAAAGTGAAATACAAACAGCACCACAGTTCGCCTGGTCGGTAAGCACTCTCATTGCATTGATCATTGCGCTCATGATCTGTTCGGGACGAGTAATTCTGTCCCAATAGCGGCAAACAGGTTTATAGGCATCATTGGTTGTAACGGCAAGTGAATAGGGTTGTTCAAACTGCTGCAGAACCGGGTCCGGCTGACGGATTGCAAATGTATCTGCAGGGAACAAAAGAAGAGGTACATTGTTTACAGTAGCAGTAGCAGCTGCTGTGATCATATTGCAAGCACCCGGACCGATAGAAGATGCACAGGCAATAATCTTTCTGCGATTATTCTGCTTAGCAAATGATGCTGCAACATGAGCCATTCCCTGCTCATTCTTTCCCTGTAACACTTTCAGACTTCCGGGATTTTCATCAAGCGCCTGCCCAAGACCGCAGACAATACCGTGTCCGAAAACAGTAAAAATACCTTCTACGAATTTGGTTTCAACGCCGTCAAAACTGACATATTGGTTATCGAGAAAACGGACAAGAGCTTGTCCCATTGTCATAATAGCCATATATATAGTCCTTTCTGTTTATTTTGAATAATCGTCTTTAAGCAGCCATTCATGTTCAGCTGCAGTAAAACGTGTGGTCTTATACCAAGGATCATTATCATTATGACGAATCATCCATACATAGTACATATCATAACCGGGTGCCGTGACCTGTTGATGATCTTCACCGTCATGAATGAAGCAAGCATCTCCATGTTCACTCTTGTAAGCAACTTCACCGTTGAAACAAGCACCGAAACCTTGTACGGGATTAAACTGATAATAATACACTTCAGGTTGCGGATGATGATGAGGCGGATAACTTGACCAGCAACCGGGCTTGTTGAATACCTCACCGAGAACCATGTTTGAGTACGGTGCATTGTCATAATCGAAAATAGTGGAAACTACCCTGTGACCTGCTCCGTTCCATTGACCTGCACCGAATTCCTGATAAAGCGTATCTTCAGGTTTATAAAACACAGGTTCAAAATCATTGGCATTGTCTGCTTGCTGTACAATAAATTCGCAATCTGCAACAGCTTTTATTTCCGCGGAAATGTTTCTCGGAATATGCAGGCAATACGGTTTCTTTTCAAAAGCATTTTTACGGGATGCACTCTCTTCCCTGCTACACCATGCAAAAACAACTTCACCGCTAAGCAAAAGAACAGCTGTTTCACATTCTGAATCGAGAATTGAAAAAGTTTCTCCCTGTTTCAATGATTTGACAAAAATGTTCATTCTCATATCAGCATTTTTGCCGTTGATTTCGCATAATGTTTTAGTACCTTCAGAGTCAAACTTGAATTTTTCTAACATAATGAGACTCCTTTATGCACGGGCTACCATTTCACCGTATTCAGCTTTTTCGTCAGCAATAAACTTTTCGACCTGTGCTACATTCGGCATATCCTGTGAACAAGCATGACTTGCAACAAGCATCGCTGCAGCGGCACTGCCGAATTCAAGACAATCGATGATTTCCTTGCCTTCAAAAAGGCTGTAAAGGAAAGCAGAGGTATAACCGTCACCACCGCCGAATGATTTAAGCAGTTTTACCGGGAACGGTTTAATGGAGTAGCTGTTACCGTCATTTGTGTATGCGGTCGATCCGTCTTTACCATGTGTGATGATAACAATTTTTGCTCCGCAGTTCTGCCAGTAAGCAGCAGATGCAACATCGGTACCGTCAAGACCGATCAGTCTTTCTGTAAGGTCATATTCCGGTCTGGAACCTACAATAATGTCAGCCTGTGCAGCAACAAGAGAATAGTAAACAGAAATTTCATCTTCACATTTCCAGTTGTATGCACGGTAATCAATAACAAAAATGACGGGGATGTTGTTTTTCTTTGCAATAGCAAGAGATTTCAGAGAAGCTTCTCTTGAGGGACTTTCAGCAAGTGCTGTTCCTGAAATCAGCAGTGCAGCACCTTCCTTGATGTATTCTTCATCAATATCTGCACATTCAAGCTTCAGGTCGGCAGCTTCGTTTCTGTACATGACAATGCTGCTGTCTGTCGGAGATTTGATTTCAGTAAAGGTAAGACCGATTTTTTCACCGTTTTTGCAACGCACAATTCTGGAAGTATCAATGCCTTCATTGTTAAAGAAGTCAGTAACAAATGTACCGAACTGATCATCGGATACACGTGCAAAGAAACCGCATTTCTTGCCGTATCTTGCAAGACCGACTGCAATGTTAGCAGGAGAACCGCCGAGGTATCTTTTGAATGTTGTGCTTTCATTCAAGGGACAATTGTAGTCAACAGGATTGAAATCAACTGCTACTCTTCCCAAAAGAATCAGATCATATTTTTTGGATTTGTCAAATTCGATGTATTTCATTTATACGGCTCCTTTTCTTTCTTTATTCTCCGTTAAAAACTCTTATATGTCTTTTTACATTTTCATATACGCCTTGCACCATCTGATCCGACAATTTAAAGTAATCAACAGAATCAGAAGCAGCACAACATTTTTGAGCAAACAACGCAAGATTGTCAAAACTTGCAGTAGCTATATTGATTTTACGTATGCCGAGAGAAATCGCCCTTCTGAACATATCGTCAGTGATGCCGGTGCCGCCATGCAAGACAAGTGGTACATCAACAGCTGAATGAATCTGTTCGAGTATATCAAAACGCAAAGAGGGCAAAACCGGATAATTGCCATGTGCATTGCCGATTGCGACAGCCAATGCATCAACTCCGGTTTGTTCACAGAAATCTGCAGCAACGGAAGGATCGGTACAAGTAATAACGTGTTCTTCGGTATCACCCTCATTACCACCGACAACTCCAAGTTCAGCTTCAACTGTGGCATTGAACCTGGATGCAACTGTAACAACTTGCTTTGTCATGGCAATATTTTCATCATACGGATACAGAGATGCATCGAGCATAACCGACGTAAATCCGTACTCAAGTGCACGTTGAACACAGTCAAAAGTCAGTCCGTGATCAAGATGAACAGCAATTGCGACTTTACTGTTACGGGCGGCCGAAACCATCATAGGTGCCATTAATTCCAAGGGTGAATTCAGAAGTCGTTTTTCGGCAATTTGCAGAATGATAGGTGTATTCATTTCTTCAGCAGCCTTTACAGCTCCCATCACCATTTCCATATTGCCGACACTGAAAGCACCAACAGCACATTTGCACTGATCGGCTTCTGCAAGCAGTGATTTCATAGTTACAAGTGACATGACTTCCCTCCTTTTAAATAAATATACTACAAATATTTTT
>JAFSEF010000100.1 GCA_017435865.1 Clostridia bacterium | reverse complement strand
GATTTTGATTTCATCTTCAAGACCGTTCTTTGCAATCTGTGCTTCAAATTCGGGAATCAGCTTGACGCTGCCGGAAGAAGTACAGCCGGTGCCGCCGCAAATCAATACTTGAGCACGAACCATTTTTATACCTCCAAAAATACCTTATATATTGCTTACTGTGTATTCGTCGATGACTTTGCCGCCGATGATGTGCTTTTCAATAACTTCTTTGGCTTTGTCGGGAGTCATCTTGACATAAGTGACCTTTTCTTTGTCTGCTTCGTAGATTTCGACAACGGGTTCAAACTGGCAGATGCCGATGCATCCGGTCTGGGATACGGTGACTTTGCCTGCAAGGTCGCGGTTGTTGATTTCTTCAACAAAAGCGGAAAGAACAGGTCTTGCGCCGGCTGCGATGCCGCAGGTTGCCATACCGACAACAACGCGGATGTCGCCGCTGCCTTCGCGAAGAACAACTTTGCCCTGCATTTTTTCTCTGATTGCTGCAAGTTCTGCTAAAGACTTCATGTTTTACAGATCCTTTCGTTTGAGTGTATATATTATTTATTGAATACCGAATATTGTTCTTTGATATACTCACTGATCCATGCAATGACTTCAAAGGTGTCAAGCGGTACATCACCGAGTACAGCTTTGAGCTCTTGCGTGTCGAGCGAAACATCACCCCATGGAGTTGTATGTGTGTATATCCAGTGGATATCAGGACTGCCCTGAATGAGAATGGTCAGTGTGGAAGCAATGTCTCCGAGTGGTGTGAAATCCATGTGCTGTGTGCGGAAAACAGCCGTAACAACAGTGCCGTGGTCAACGGGGAAGTCACTCTCATGTTTTGAAGTGATTGTGAGTGAACCGTCAGTTTGTTCAGCGGCAAGCTTGAACAGCGGAATGCCGAGACCGACTTTGCGTGTTGTTCTGGTCGTTGTGAACGGATTTGTCACGGCTTCGAGGAAATCAGGTTTCATGCCGCATCCGTTGTCCGTGATGCAAATGGTCAGAGTGTCCTGTGTTTCAGTCAGAATCACGCTGATTGTATCTGCACCTGCTTTGATGGAATTCTGTGCAATGTCGAGAATGTTCAGGGATAATTCTTTCATTGCTGTTCACCTCTGAGTTGTCGGAAAATACGCTCTCTGACAAGGGATGATGAATAAGGTTCATCGTCAACATCAAAATACTGATCCTTGTCGCGGATATCCCACAGAAAATGTGCATCGGAGCTGACAAGCAGCAGCTTGTTTTCGATGATCGGATATTGTTCTGTGTATAGTTCCCGTTTGTCTTTGTTGTGGAACTCCGCACATCCGAAATACGGTGCATCGGGAAATGTGCCGAGTGTTGCAATCACACCGTTGGATTCTCTGTCGATGTGTGCCGGATAACAGATCCCGCCGTAACGGGCAACCGCATCCGGAATCTGTTCAATGGTCAGCATGGTGGCATTGGACAGCAGATGTTCGTCTGTTCCGATCACTTCATCGTTCTCATCCATGATCAGCTGATTACCGAAGATGTCTGTTCTGTTGGGGATCAGAATGCGTTGTGTCTGTATGTATTCATCAAACTCCATCGCATTTTCAAGTTTTTCAAACAAACAAACAATGTGAATATCTTCGGCCGTGGTGAGTTCCATTCCTGCGATCGGAATGATGCCGTTTTTCTTTGCCGCTTTGAAGAATGCAGGACAGTTCTTGCAGGTGTTGTGATCCGTCAGGGCCATGACCTGCAAACCTGCCAAAGCACCCATTCCGGCAATGTTGTTCGGCGTCATATCGTCGTCCGCACAAGGGGACAGGCAGGAATGAATATGAAAATCGTAATAATATCGATTCATATATCCTGTGAAATTTTAACGGCAGTTTCATATGCCGTCAGGGGAGTACGGACAAGATTGATCCCTTTTGCCTGTGCGGTCTGAATAACAGAAGCATCGGGCGTTACGTTTTCGGCAAGTATCACGATGCCTGTGTCCGCAAGGGCAGCAACGGCGGCAATGTTGATGTTTGACATGATTGTGATCCATGCATTGTCAGCCTGTGCACGTCCCATGACCCAGCTCAACAGATCACCGATGTAGCAACCGTTGACGGGATGATCGGGTGCAGGCATTGCAAGGGGTTCAAAACCGAATTTTTCAGTCAGTTGCAACGCTGTCATCTTTGCCGTCCTCCTTCTTTTGTTCGTTGCACTTGCGTTGTGCAAGAACAACACAATTCTCTATGCCGGGGATAAAACCTTTTACAATGTCTTCCGCAAAAGCTCTGCAGGTCGGGCAACCGCAGGCACCGCAATCGATGCCGGGCAATTCCTGACGAAGCCGCTGAATCTGTGCCATCATTCTCATGGATTCTCCCATGTTGTCGCTCAGACGGGAGATGGGAATGTAGGAGGGAAGACTTTCTGTGATATATTCCGGCGGAATAAAGTTGGTTTCCTGTTGCAGGAAATTTTTGGAAACAGGCAGATATCTTCTGACTGTCTGCAATCTTGTTTTTGCAATAAACGGGTTTTCAATTGTCATGATGCCGCCGACACAACCGCTGATGCAAGCGTTAAGCTCAATGAACTCAAGTTGTGCAGGCATATTGCCGTTTTCAATGGAGTCAAGTACCTGATTGCAGTTCTGAATACCGTCTGCATACAGGTAATTGTCATTGAGAATGGCTGCACATTCACCGCCCGTGGATGCCCAACCGATACCGATCATACCGGATTCGCTTGTGACAGTCGGGGGTTTGTCGCGTTTCATGACGCCGATGAGCAGGAAATAAATCTCACTCATGGAAACAACAACGTCGATATTGCTCTTGTAATCACCGTAGCCGTTGCGGATGTAACTGACCTTGGCGGCACAGGGAGAAATAAAGAACACCGCGATGTCTTCATCTTTTAATTCGGGATGCTCCTGCTTTGCCTTTTGTTTTGCAAGAATTGCGGCAATTTCCATAGGCGGCAGCATGGGCATCAGATTGTCTTTCAGATAAGGAAAGCGAAGCGAAATGAGCCTTGAAATAACGGGACAGGCGGAGCTGATAACGGGTTTTTTGATGCCTTCCGTTTTCAAGTACAAGCGGGTATAGGCAGAAACCAGCTCAGCAGCTTTTGCCACTTCGTACACATCGTCAAATCCGATGTCAAGCAAACCCTGCAAAACACAATCCACATCATCCAAACCTGCAAACTGTCCGAACAGGGAAGGTGCGGGCAAAGCAATTTTCCATTTGTAGTGCATATAGTGTTCAAGCTTGCTGCACATGGCCTTTTTTGCTTTGTGGGGACACACACGGATGCACTCACCGCAGTCAATGCAGCGGTTGGTGTTGATTTCCGCATGACCGTCCTTGATGCGGATGGCTTCCGTCGGACAATGTCGCACACAGGTTGTACAGCCCGTACATTTTTCTTCATCAAGAACAACGGAATGTCTGTAATCGTTCAAAATCTCACCCGACTTATTTAAGGTTTACATACATTGTAATGGTGGTGCCTTCACCGACAACGGTTTCAATTTTCATCTCATCCGTATATCTTTTCATGTTGGGAAGGCCCATGCCGGCACCGAAACCAAGTGCTCTGACCTGTTCGTTTGCCGTGGAGTAGCCTTCTTGCATGGCAAGGTCAATATCTTTGATACCGGGACCCTTGTCAGCAAGAATCATTTCTATGCGGTCTTCATAAACATTGACATCCGCAACGCCGCCGTGAGCATGGATGACCATGTTGATCTCGCCTTCATACATGGCGATGGATACCTGTCGGATAATTTCCGGAGCGAGACCGAGCTGACGCATATTCTTTTTCATCTGCACCGAAGCCTGACCGGCAGAAACAAAATTGTCACCGTCTACTTCGAAATGAAAATTTAAAAATTCACTCATGATTTTTTGTACCGCCAAGACCGTTTGTGAAAAGCGTTCCGCAGGCTTCGTACATTCTCATATCACTTGAAAGAAGCACAATGCCGTTTTCTTCTGCAAATTCAATCATTTCCAGGGTCGGACGCTTGGAACGGACAAAGACCACGCAGCGCATATCCATCATAACCGCTGTGCGGATAACCTGTGAGTTGACAAGACCGGTCAAAAGAACAGCCTGATCTTTGACAAAGGCAAGAACATCGCTCATCATATCACTGCCGCAGGCGGAATGAACGGTAATATCAAGCTGTTCGTTGCCGCAAAGAACTTCGGCGTTGAGTAAATTCTGAATTGTGGAGATGTTCATTGTTGCGACTCCTTATTGAAATTATGCGTATTTTGCAAGGATGTCGGGAATCATATCGGTGGTCAGTCTGCCGTAAACATCATCATTGATGGTCATAACGGGAGCAAGACCGCAGGCACCGATGCAACGGCAGGCTTCAACGGAGTATTTGCCGTCAGCGGAACATTCGCCGGGCTGGATGCCGACGATTTCGCAGATCTTGTCAAGAACGTCACCGGAACCCTTGACGTAGCAAGCAGTGCCGAGACAGACGGAAATGTTGTACTTGCCCTTGGGGGACAGTGCAAACTGAGCGTAGAATGTTGCAACGCCGTAAACTTTTTCCATCGGTACGCCCAGACCTTCAGCGATCATCTGCTGAACTTCATAAGGAAGGTAACCGTAAATTTCCTGTGCTTCCTGCATAACTGCCATCAGGCGGCTTTTGTCGCCGTTGGCTGCTGCAAGAACTGCCTGCAATTTTGCAGCCTGCTCAGGAGTGCCGTTAAAGGGAAGGTTGCTGATTTTTTTCTGCATTTCTGAATATCCTCCATTCAAAAATAAAAAATAATAAAACAAAATTTTTGCATTTGGGCATAATTCACCCTAACCCAAACCATCTTACAGTATAGCACTTTGTTAAAATTGTGTCAATAGCATAATATTAATAAATATAACAAATTATGACATTATTTTTATTTAATTTTTATATATTTCTTTTACATAACATAATATTTGTTTTCTCCTGTACAGCCGGTTGTGCAGTGCATAAAAATACAAACCGCATTCGAGGCGGTATCGCCGAATACGGTTCGTCGGGGGGGGGGACAGTTAAAAAATTGCTCCGCGAGAGGTAAGAAAGAGATCAATATCATTGTTGATATAGTTATATCCGGTGGTATGGAGCACATCATAAAACTCCGTGATATAATCAAACACGCCGTATTTGTTGAATAGTGCAACGGCTTGCTTGCCTGTCAGT
>JAFSEF010000099.1 GCA_017435865.1 Clostridia bacterium | reverse complement strand
CCTGCAACCTGTACCGAAAAGGGTACAACAACCTACACTGCAACCTTCGATGCAGAATGGGCAGATGTACAGACTCTTGATGTTCAGGATATTCCTGCAATCAACCACGACTGGGCAGATGCAACCTACAACTTCGTAGCAGACGGCTCAGCATGCACAGCACAGAGAGTATGCCAGAATGATGCAGCTCATGTTGAAAATGCAACCGCAAAGATCACTTCTGCAGTGAAGGAAGCTGCAACCTGCACAGTAAAGGGATGGACAACCTACACTGCAACATTCGAAGAAGATTGGGCAGATGTACAGACTCTTGATGTTCAGGATATTCCTGCAATCAACCACAAGGATACACTTGTACAGGTAGAAGCAAAGGCAGCAACCTGTGATGAAAAGGGTTGGGAAGCATACGAATACTGCACAGCTTGCGATTACACAACGTATGCAGAAAAAGCAGCCCTCGGTCATGACGAAATTTCTCACGAAGCAAAATCTCCCACCTGCACCGAAATCGGTTGGGATGCATATGTAACCTGCTCTCGTTGTGATTACACCACATACGCAGAAAAGGCAGCTCTCGGTCATACAGTAGTTGTTGACAAGGCAGTCGCTCCGACCTGTACCAAAACCGGTCTTACCGAAGGCAGCCACTGTGATGTCTGCGGTGAAGTCCTTGTAGCTCAGGAAGTAGTCGAAGCACTTGGTCATACCTGGGGTGCATGGAAGGTGACAACCGCTGCAACCTGCACCGAAAACGGTGAAGAAAGAAGAGATTGCTCCGCTTGTGATGCATTTGAAACCAATGTTCTTACTGCTGCCGGTCATAAGTATGATGCTGTTGTAACCGATCCGACCTGCACAGCAGAAGGCTTCACAACTTACACTTGTTCCGTCTGTGACGACAGCTATGTTGCTGACAAGGTCGCAGCACTCGGTCACACCGAAGGTGAAGTTGTTGTAGAAAACAATGTTGCACCTGATTGTGTAAACGAAGGTTCTTATGACAATGTTGTTTACTGTACGGTTTGCGACGCTGAACTCAGCAGAGAAACCGTCACGGTTGACGCCCTCGGTCATAAGTATGAAGCAGTTGTAACTGCTCCGACCTGCACAGAAGAAGGCTTTACGACCTACACCTGCTCCGTCTGCGACGACAGCTATGTTGCTGACAAGGTTGCAGCTCTCGATCATACCGAAGGTGAAGTTGTTGTTGAAAACGAAGTAGCAGCAACCTGCACGAAGGAAGGTTCTTACGAAAACGTTGTTTACTGTACGGTTTGCGACGCTGAGCTCAGCAGAGAAACCATTACAGTCGACGCACTCGGCCACACCGCTGCAGAAGCAGCCAAGGAAAACGAAGTTGCAGCAACCTGCGAGGCTGACGGCTCCTATGATATGGTTGTCCGTTGCGCAGTCTGCAAGACGATTCTCAGCTCCGAGTCCTTTACAACCGATGCAATCGGCCACGATTATAAGCTTGATAACCTTGTTCGTCCGACCAAGCAGACAGACGGTACATGGGGCAACGGTTATGAAACCTATGTATGTCAGAACGATCCCAAGCACATTGAAACAAAGCTTGTTGAAAGAGCTGACTATACAGAGTACGACAAGATTGTTGAAGAGCTTGAAGAAAGACTCGAAGACGAAACCCTTTCCGACGAAGTCCGTGCCGAAATTGAAGACCTGCTCGAAAACAACAAGGTCGAGCCCGACCGTATTGCAAGCGAACAGGATGCGGTTTCCGATGCAGCCGAAAGCATTGTTTCCGGCAGCACGAGCTATCTGAAGACCTACAAAGTAACCTTCGTTGCCGACGGCAATGTGATTTCCGAACAGACCGTATTCTACGGCTCTGCCGCAATCGCACCCGAAGCACCCGAAAAGGAAGGCTTCCTGTTCACCGGTTGGGAAGGCAAGTACAGCAATGTACAGGCAGATGTCACTATCACTGCAACCTATTTTGAAGGTTCTGTTGTTGTGGACATCGCTGCTGATTCCGTAAAACTTACAGTTGGCGAAACCAAGCAGATCGCTTATACCGTTCTTCCTGCAGATGCAGATGTTGAACTGACATGGACTTCTGCAAACACTGCTGTTGCAACCGTTGATGAAGACGGTGTTGTAACAGGTCTCAAGAACGGTGCAACCACCATTACTGTAACTGCACTCAACGGAACAATCAGCGAAACAGTTGTTGTTTATGTTTACAAAGCAAATGCTGAATACACTGTTCAGCTTGCAAAGAGCCCCTACGGTAATTATGTCATCAATGACTATGTCTTCTATGAAACGGCATATATCAATGTCAAGGCAGGTCAGGAATTCAAGTTCCAGTTTGCTCTGAACAGCAAATACAGTCCTGAAGACGTAATTGTTACCGTCAACGGTCTGGAACTGTCTCTCGGTGAAGACAACTACTTCACAGTGGATTGCATGACCGAAAATCTGACGATCATTGTCATTCCCGCACCGGGCTCAGGTCTTGAAAACGGTGACAGTGACAACGATAATACCGGTACAAACAACACAGCACATTCCTGCTGGTGCCATTCCTCCAACAAGCTCCTGCAGTTCCTGTGGAAGATTCTCATGTTCCTCTGCAAGATCTTCGGTATTGAAAAATATCACTACTGCGGTTGCGGTAAGGCACACTGGTAAAATCCTGTTTTGCTGTAACAAACTGAATAGCGGCGGCTGTTGTTTCCTGACGGAACGGCAGCCGCCGTTTCTTTTTTTCAAAAAAAAAGACTGACTTCCATACGGAAAACCGGTCGAAAAAAAGAACTGAAAAATGTTTAACATTTGTTGATAATGACTATTGAAATCCAATTTTTGTATTTACTATAATGAATAACAAAAGTTGAAATGCAAGTAATGCGTTTCAATAAAACCATAAAACAGTAAAATTCTGTGTCTGAGGTGATATGTGTGAAAAAGACCTATGTGACATCTATGCCTGATCATATCGGTTCGTTTTTAAAAGCAAGCCAATGCTTTGCGGCATTGGGAATTAACATTACGCGAGTCAGCTATAATAAAGCTGTAGACTCTCATACATTGTTTATTGATGCAGAAGGAACACAGGCACAATTGGAGCAGGCGGATGCTGCGCTTGAAAAAATAGGGTATTTGCAGGGAAATGTCAACAAAACAAGCGTTGTGCTGCTTGAATTCTGTCTGGCAGATGTGCCCGGCAGTGTTACCGATGTGCTGGCGCTGATCAATGACTTTAATTTTAATATTTCTTACATCAGCTCGCAGGAAAACGGAACAGATTATCAGTATTTTAAAATGGGGCTGTATGTGGAGGATATGGATCAGGTTGCCGAATTTATGTGTGCAGCTGAAAAAATATGCAAAGTGCGTGTGATTGACTATAACCGATCTGAAAAGATTTATGACAACAGCATATTTTATAATACTTATGTTTTGGGTTTGTCGCAGATGATGGGGTTGGCTGAATGCTACAGCAAAGAGCTTTTAGTGCACGTCAATCTTGCAATGCAGACGTTGGATGAGCAAGGACTGTCGCCTTACAGAACCTTTGACTGTATCAATAAATTCGCCGAACTTCTTGCTGCTTCAAAAGGGGCGGCATTTATGCCGCGTGTCAGCACACATACAATAACAGATAACACGCAAATCACGTTGATTGAACCTCCGTGCGGCAGCAACATGATCATCCTGAAAAGCAACGGAAAGTACTTGTTTATAGACAGCGGTTATGCCTGCTATGCCGATGAAATGCTGCCCTACATAAAAAAGATAGTTCCCGATTTTGACACAATAAAGAAAACCATCCTGGTAACGCATGCGGATGTGGACCATTGCGGGCTGTTGCCGATGTTTGATGAAATTATTGCTACTGCAAAAACCGCACAATGCTTAAGAAATGAATCTGAAGGCAAAGACGGTTTTCGTGAGAAAAATCCTTTGCATAAACCCTATATCAATATTTGCAAGATTCTGACTTCCTATCAGTCGGTTGACCCCGGAAAAATCATACAATTGTGGAATGAAGTGACACCGCTGCAGAATACGCTGACACAAATCGGATTTTTTGATTTTGAGGAATTGCATTTTGAGGTATACGAAGGAAAGGGCGGTCATTTGCCCGGAGAGATGGTGCTGATTGATTATGCAAAGAAAATCGCCATTACGGGGGATATTTATATAAATGTGCACGGACTGACTCCTCAACAAGCGACCTACAATCAATATGCTCCGATTCTTATGACCTCTGTTGATACCGATCCGAAGCTGTGTGCGGAAGAGAGAAGGGCAATTCTGCAAAGGCTTGGTGTCGGCAGATGGCAGATTTTCGGTTCGCACGGCTTTAAAAAAGAATATACAGTTGAGCTGAATGTATAAATTGACAAAAAAATCAAAAAAAACTCTTGACTTCTCGGATTTAGTGTGCTAAATTAAATACACAATTTGAATATCACAAAAAACGACTGTGACGAAGACGGTCGGTTCACGAAGCCTGCAGAGAGTTGTCGGATGGTGCAAGACAACGGCAGAATGATCCAATTGACCTATCCCTTCCGAGTCGGAGGACCGAAAGCGAAAGCAAGTAGACTCCTTCCGTATTGCTGCGTAAAGGCAAAGGGCTTGTCTGAGCCCGGAAAGTGACGGATTTTTCCGTAATTTGAGTGGTACCGCGGGTTTAACAACTCGTCTCAAAGGGTTTCTTTTGAGACGGGTTTTTTGTTTTATTCAAATTCGTAATCAGGATTCATGATGTCCGGAATCGAAAGGAGACAACACAATGGATTACAGTTTGAAAGAAGTTGCCGGCAGAATCAAAGGTCTGCGTGAAGCGAAAGGATTTACTCCGCAGGAGCTTGCAAAGTTGACCGGTGTCACGGTTGAAGATTATCTTGTGCTTGAACAGGGAGAAACCGATTTCAGTTTCACTTTTATTTACAAGTGTGCCAAAGCCTGCGGTGTAGAAGTTGTTGATTTGCTGGAAGGTACAAGCACAACGCTGACTTCCTTTGCCATCACAAGAAAAGGTGAGGGACTCAAGATCCTCAAAAAGCACGGTGTGGAATACAACAACCTCGCACCCAAATTCAAAGACAAACTCGCAGAACCCTTCCTTGTTAAATTTCCGTATCTTGCAGAAGAACAGGATGCACCCATCAAGCTCAATTCCCACAACGGACAGGAGTTTGATGTCATCGTCAAAGGTTCTCTGAAAGTACAGGTCGGCAACCATGTCGATATCCTCAACGAAGGCGACTCCATTTTTTATAATTCCATCATTCCGCATGGTATGATCGCAGTCAGCGAAGGCGGTTGCGAGTTCCATGCAGTGGTCCTCAATCCGCAGGACGGTCAGGTGGCAGAGGAATATCCCGAAGCCCCCATTGCAGCCGCAAAGACAGTTGTCAAGGAAGCTGATACGGCAACGGTTGCCGATCAGTTCATTGAATCCTCCTATGACGAAAACGGTGTCTTCAACGGTATCACCTTTAAAAACGAAGATAAGTTCAATTTTGCTTTTGACTGCGTGGATGCCATTGCGAAAAAGAATCCCGATAAACTCGCCATGCAGTGGGTCGCAAACGACAAATCCAGCCGCCGTTTCACCTTCAGTGACATGAAAAAGTATTCGGCAAAAACCGCCAACTACTTTGAATCACTCGGCATCAAAAAAGGTGACACCGTTATGCTGGTGCTCAAAAGACATTATCAGTTCTGGTTCTGTATGCTGGCTCTGCATAAGATCGGTGCCATCGCCATCCCTGCAACCAACCAGCTTGTGGAACACGATTTCACCTATCGTTACAAAGCTGCAAAAGTCAAAGCGATCGTCTGCACGGCAGACGGCGATGTGTCCGTTGAAGCCGAAAAGGCCGCTGCCGAATTCCCCGGTATGGTCAAGATCCTTGTCGGCGGCGTGAAGGACGGCTGGCACGATTTCAATGTTGAAATGGAACGTTTCAGCACCCACTATTTCCGCACCGAAAACACCCCCTGCGGCAATGATCCGATGCTCATGCTCTTTACTTCGGGCACAACAGGCTATCCCCGCATTGCAACCCATTCTTACAAATATGCACTCGGCCATTATCCCACCGCAAAGCACTGGCACAATGTCAATCCCAACGGCCTGCATTTCACCATTTCCGATACCGGTTGGGGTAAAGCACTTTGGGGCAAGCTTTATGGTCAGTGGCTGTGTGAAGCCGGTGTCTTCACCTATGACTTCGATCGTTTCCATTCCGAAGACATTTTGCCGATGTTCAAGCTTTACAATATCACCACCTTCTGTGCACCGCCTACGATGTATCGTATGTTCATCAAAGAAGATCTTTCCAAGTATGATCTTTCTTCCATCGAATATGCAACTACGGCAGGCGAAGCACTCAACCCCGAAGTGTTCAATCAGTTCAAAAAGGCAACCGGCCTTACCATCATGGAAGGCTTCGGTCAGACCGAAACCACGCTGTCCATTGCAAACTTTGTCGGCTCCACACCGAAAATCGGCTCCATGGGCAGACCGAGTCCTTTGTATGATGTAGTGATTCTCGATCCCGACGGCAACGAATGCAAAACCGGCGATACGGGTGAAATCTGCATCCGTACAAGTGAAAAAAATCCCTGCGGTCTGTTCATCGGTTACTACCTTGACGAAGAAAAGACCAATGAAGTCTGGCATGACGGCTACTATCACACAGGTGACCAGGCATCCATGGACGAAGACGGTTATCTGTGGTACGTCGGCAGAATCGATGATGTTATCAAGTCCTCCGGCTACCGTATCGGGCCGTTTGAGATCGAAAGCGTCATCATGGAACTGCCTTATGTTCTTGAATGTGCCATCACACCTGTTCCCGATGAAGTACGCGGACAGATTGTCAAGGCAACGATCGTGCTTGTAAAGGGACAAGAGGGTTCTGATGCACTCAAAAAAGAAATTCAGGATTACGTCAAGACCCACACCGCACCTTATAAATATCCCAGAATCGTGGAATTCGTAAGCGAACTGCCCAAGACCATCAGCGGTAAGGTCAGACGTGTTGAAATCCGCAAAAATGATATGGAAAAATTCAAGAAATAAATTAAAAAACTGTTGTTTTGCTGCGCATAATGTTGTATAATAAAATTTACTATATAACAGGAGGCGATACCCATGGCCGAACAAGCTGCATCGCAGATGTCTGCGCAGGAAATGCTGCATAATTCCTACGACGACCGACGTTGTATCACCAGAAAAGAAACCATCGGTTTTATGCTCTATTCTTCATCGTTGGAATTCAACCTCAACGGTCAGAAGGAGCTGTTCCGTGACAGTGTTCTGAAGATCAGTTTCAACAAACAGTCCATTTATAACTCCATCGGTGGTATATGGGACTGCATCAACGACATTCTGATCGGTCAGATGGTCGATAAGACCCGTACCCGTTGGGGTAAGTTCGTACCCTATATGTTCTTCTCGGGTCTTCCGTATGCCGCCATTTCGTCTGTTTACTGGCTGCTGCCCGTCATTCTTTCTGCAGGTGTTCTTAACAACTACGACAGCATTCCGAAGTTCATCTGCTATATGCTCTTTGAAGTGCTCATGGAAACCGTGACGACCTTGCAGACCGTTACCAAAGACGGCTTTGTTGCAACCGTAACGCCATATCCGTCAGACCGAACGCGATTGTTGTCGGTCACAGGCTATTTCAACGGCTGGTTCCAGGGCTTGCCCTCCACCATCTGCGAATTTTTGTTTGACTTTATCACCAACGATATCATCAAGTCCAGCAAATACACCAGCGCACAGATGATTCAGAAGGCCTACACCATCATGGGCCCGATCACCGTTTTTGCAGGCGGTATGGGTGCTTTCTGGTTCTCCACAATTGCCCGTGAGCGTGTTCCGCAGTCGGTCGAAAACCCGCCCGTTCTCAAGAGCCTGAAGGTGGTTGTTTCCAACCGTCCCGTTCTTATTTACATCATTTCCGAAGCACTTGCTTCCTTCGGTACCGGTATTTCCACCAACAACTACTACCGTTGGGTTCTGTTCTGGTCCACCATGGAAACCATTTGCGGCATTCCGTCCGCATTTGTGCAGCCCATCGGCTTTGCCAAGGTCGGTAAGCTGAAAAAACGCTTCTCCACCAAGAGTGTTTACATGGTCAGCACCGCATTTGCAAAAGCCATGTACATCCCCGTGTTCCTGTACGGTACCCTGCTGAAGGGTAAGGACGGCAAGCCGTTCTACACCAACCGCACCGCGATGATCCTGCCCACCATGCTCTGGGAAATCGTATATGCTCTGTTTGCAGGTCCGAAGATGGTCTGTTCGCAGGAAATGCAGAACGAATGCATGGACTACATCGAATGGAAAAACGGCTTCCGCAACGAAGCAACAATCACCATTGCAAAGTCTGTGCTTAAAAAGGTTCCCAATCAGATCAACGAGATCATCAAGCCGCAGATCAAAAAGTGGATCGGCTTCGAGCCCGAACGCTACAACAACAAGCAGGCGCAGGAACAAAAAACCCAGCTTTACATTTTCGCAATGGCAACCATTTTCCCCGCCATTATCATTCTGATCAGCATGATTCCCATGTTCTGGTACAACCTCGACAAGGAAACAAGAGAACGTATGTACTACGATCTGATCAAACGCCGTGCAGAACAGGCTGAAACCGTTAAAACGGAAGCCGACGCGGAAGTGAAATAACAAAACAAACAAAACACCGCGCCGCCGTATGTACTCCATACGGCGGCGCAAGCATTTATTATTTCATCAGTCTGCCATCACCCGGATGGGTGTTTTTTGTTGCTTTTTTTGTCGAAGCGTGATATAATAACAATCGGGCAAGGTGGACCTTGCACGGTAGGCGGTTACCTTCCGATATTCGGAGGGTGTCTTTTCCCTCCGGAAAGGAGGGATTTGCATGTTGACATTAGAAGATATCCTTTTGTTATTAGGACTTCTTATTGCCGTTGCAGATTTTGTTTTCAAAGTATGTGAACATATCTTCAGAACAAAAAAGAAATAACCGCCCCAGACTTTCCACGGTTAAGGCGATTATTTCTTAACTGAATCGGAAGGCTAACCGTCTATCGGTCTGCCTTGTTCATTTATATTATAGCAATACTTCAGCATTCTGTCAACACCCGAACGTGGTGTTTTTTTTTGTTGCAATATTTGTCATATTATGATACAATTATGCACGGGCAAGGCGGACCTTGCACGGTAGGCGGTTACCTTCCGATATTCGGAGGGTGTCTTTTCCCTCCGGAAAGGAGGGATTTGCATGTTGACATTAGAAGATATCCTTTTGTTATTAGGACTTCTTATTG
>JAFSEF010000098.1 GCA_017435865.1 Clostridia bacterium | reverse complement strand
CGATACCGTGCATTTGATGCTATACTAACCATAGAAAATTCAACTCCTTCAGGTGTGTGTTTTTTGTGGTGATTAACATCATACCATATTTGAGTTGAATTTTCTTTTTTATTTGTCACCCATCAATTGTACCATAACATTATCTTGATAATATAAAAAAGACAGTTTACCGTTGCACAAACGGCAAATCTGTCTTTTCTGCTTGTTAATCTTCAAAGAGGTCGGTCGAAAGATATCTTTCGCCGCTGTCTGTCAGCAGCACAACAATGCGTGCATCTTTGTTGACAAAAGTTTTGCTGAGCTTTTTGCAGGCGGCAAGTGCTGCACCGCCTGAAATTCCCACCAGCAAACCGTCTGTAACGGCAACGCAGCGGGCTGCCTGTTTTGCTTCCTCTTCGGAAACGGTAATGACTTTATCAATGATGTTGCGGTTGAGGACGGACGGAATGAATCCGGCACCGATGCCCTGCAGGCCGTGGCTGCCTTTTTCGCCGCCCGAAAGGACAGGGGATGCAGACGGCTCAACTGCAACGATTCTGATTCTTTTGTTGAATGCTTTAAGGACTTCGCCGACACCTGTGATCGTGCCGCCTGTGCCGACACCTGCAACAAAGAAGTCCAGCTGACCGTATGTGTCTTTCAAAATTTCTGCAGCAGTACCGGTTCTGTGTGCTTCGGCATTGGCAGGATTAGAAAACTGATCGGGAATCCAGGCTTTTTCATAGCAGGCAGCCAGTTCCTTTGCTTTGGCAATGCTGCCGTTCATGCCTTCTTCTGCCGGTGTGAGTACCAGTTCGGCACCGAGAGTTTTTAACAGTTTTTTGCGTTCTGCACTCATGTTCTCAGGCATGGTCAGAATCAGTTTGTATCCTTTTGCGGTTGCCGCAAATGCAAGACCGATGCCCGTGTTTCCGCTTGTCGGTTCAATGATAACGGTATCGGGAGTGAGAAGTCCTTTGTTTTCGGCATCTTCGATCATGGCAACTGCAATTCTGTCCTTTGCACTGCCCAGAGGATTGAAGGATTCAAGTTTTGCAATCAGTTTGCAGTCGATGCCGTTTGCCTTGCAAAAACCGTTCAGCATCAGCATGGGAGTATGCCCGACAAGTTCGGTCATATCCTTTGCGATGTTGGCATCTTTATCGATTCCGAAATCAAAGTTAAATTTCATTTTAGAGCTGCTCCTTTTTTATAAAATAGACGTGCAGACAGTATGTTTTTTAATCGATATCAAGCGAAAAATCAGCCGCGGAAAGTTCTTCGGTCTGTGGCAGCACCGCAGCGGGCGGTTTGCGTTTGAACGGATCATAACGGAAGGCTCTGCAATGCGAAGACGGTTCGCGAACCCCTTTTTTGATACACAGAATCATATCTTCATCGGGGGAAGGTCTGCCGAATTCGCAACAAGCACATACTTTTTCGATTTGTCCGCCGAAAATTTTTTGTTTCAACTTTATCACCTGCCGTGTACAGTATAGCACGTTTTTTTTGTCGGAGCAAGGTCTAAAACAAAAATAAGACAGGCAAGAAGTAAAAAGAAAGAAGAAAGCGGTGTGGTGTTGCTCAGTTTTACGGGATAAGCAGCACAAGTGAGCAGCCGCAAATCGGGAAGCAACAGTGTGAGTAATTCCGAAATACAGCCTGCCGTGATGCCGTTGAGCAATCTGCAAAAAGCAAACCGTAAAGGATTGACCTGCAACGTCTGCAGGTCGGGAAGCAGCTGACAACTGATGCAAAGTCCGCCGAATCCCATTGCCGCGGCACACAAAGACAGATTGCCGTTTTGCGCACAGGTTTGTGCAGCACGTGTAACTTCAAAAAACAGCATTCCGATTTGCTGCAATTTCTGCGGCAGCAGGCAAAGTGCAATCGTCTGCAACGCAGAAAAGGCAGCCATCCACGCTGTCATGGAAAGCATCGCTTCGCTGCTGACGGCAACTGCCTTGCAAAGAGCTGCTGCAGGCTGCATTGCAGATGATTTTGTTGTGTTCAGTTGCGGACGGGATCCTTTGCCTTTTGAGAAAAAACCGAGCAAAAGACTTGCCGCAGTGCATGAGAAAAAGAACAGCATTCCGATTCTTTTGCTTGCAAACATCCCGTCACCGACGGCTGTGATGCTGAAGGCAAGTCCCGGTGCAACGCAAAAACAGCATAGTTTTTGTGCTTCCTGCAATGAAATGTTTTTGGCTTCATACAAAGCTTTTACGGTTTTAATGCCTGTCAGATATCCGCCTGTCATGCTGAACAGAAGTGCAGGTACGGCTTGTGCCGTGACACCGAACAACTTTTGCATCAGTGTGTTGCATTGGCCCGATTGTATGTTGAACAGACCGCACAGAACGGTGAAATTTGACAAAACGAGCATCGGAAACAAAGACGGAATCACAGTGCCGACCGCAAGTGTGAAACTTTGTAAAATGCTCTGTCTTATTTCGGTTGCAAAAAAGAGCAGCAAACACATTCCGACGAGAAATAAAACTGTTGTGCAGATTCTGATTGATTTGGTTTTCACAGTTTCCTCCGTGTTTTTTTTTGTAATCTATATGCTATTTTTTTGCCGCTTACGCATATAAATTACCATTCAGAACAGGGAGTGAATGTTGTATGCAGGAAAAAGGAAAATCCGAACTTCGTAAAATGGCAGAAAAAGCGGCAGGTGTCATGGAATTGCCGCCGTTGTTCTCGGAAAGTGAGCTGCGTGTGTCTCCGTCGGAAGGAATCCGCATCTGCGGTATTCGGGAAACAAGGGCTTTTTCTTCGGACTATATTGTGTTTTTGCTGCGTGAGTGCGAGCTGCATTTACACGGTGAGGATCTGAAAGTGGCCTGCTGTGAAAACGGAATGGCAATTCTGCACGGAACGGTACTTGAAATATCCTTCTGCGGTGGTGAGATGTTTGTATGCTGAATGATAAACTGGGCCGATTGCTGAAAGGGAATGTCCGTTTTTCTTTGCAGCAGGGTTTTATCCCCGATTTTTTGGATGCGTGTGAAAAAAAGAATCTGCAGATCAGAAATCTGCGCGAAAAAGACGGTATTTTGCACGGCTCTGTTCTGCGGCATGATTATGATACACTGCAACGGGAAGCACAGCGTAAAGGAATGCAGATCAGCACAGAAAAAAGAAGCGGACTGTCTTTTGTGATACAACGGTACAGAAAACGGTGGGGAATACCTGTCGGTTTGTTGTTGTCGCTGATTATCTTCGGATTTTTGCACAGCATGGTCTGGCAGGTGCAGGTTGACGGGTGTCAGAAATTGTCAGAAGCATACATACGGGAATATTTTGCTGCACACGGTGTCCGTCGGGGTGTGTTTCAGAACAATATAGATGTGGTGGCATTGCGTGATCAGGCATTGTATGAAATGAAAGAGGTCTTGTGGATTTCGTTGTATCTGGACGGTTGCGTGGCACACATTGAGGTGCGAGAACGCGAAGCACAACAGACAACCGCAGATCGCGAACCTGCCAATCTTGTTGCATCTTACGGCGGCGAAATCATCCGTGCGGATATCTTTGAAGGGGAACCGTATGCAAGACCCGGCAAAGCGGTGGCAAAAGGAGATCTGCTTGCAGGCGGTGCGTTGATGATGCCCGGTGGCGGAGTGCGTTTTGTAAAGGCAAAAGCGGATGTCATTGCAAGAACACACCGACACATTGAACACAGAATTGACTTTTTACAATCGGTTGCAACAATACAGGACAGCTCACTACGGTATTGCTTGTCGTTGTTCGGGTTGCGTGTGCCTTTGTATCCTGTTTTCGGAAAACAGATAGCAGAGCACAACGAAAGCAATTTGTCAGCAGGAGAAGTGATTCTTCCCGTCGGTATCATAAGGGAAGGTTGCAGACAGACCGCAGCACAGGACATTACGCTTTGTAAAGAAGTCGCACTTTTGCAGTTGTTTGCGGAATTTGCTTTGCTTGAAACGGATATGACACGGGATAAGACGATGCTGGAGCGATCTTTGCAGGTGGAAGTGCGAAACAACGGTATTGTTATGTGTGGAGAATATGTTTGCGAAGAAAATATCTGTCAGGAAGTACCGTTGCGGGTTGAATCAGAGTCATAATTTGTAATTTTTTATCTGTTGTTGGTGTTTTTATAAAGATTGTCTTGATTTTCACAAAGTGAGGTTGTATAATAGTACAGAATAAAAAAGGAGGCCAGAAAAATGATTGATTATAAAATGGACCTGACTGCCGAACAGATTGAAATTCTGGAAGGCAAACAGGGCGAAACTTTGCAGAAAGTCATGGAAACGGTTGTTCTGTTCGGTGATATTTTCGGAGCAAAACGTCTTGTCCCCGTGACCTATAAGGATGCTCATCTTGTTACCTCTTTCGGTCTTGGTGTTCTCAAACCCTTGTACGAAACCATGGATCAGCTCATTGCTGCAGGTCTTAAGACCAAGGGTATGTTCACCGTTGACCCGCGTCCCATCGATTATGAAAACGTAAAGTGCAACTTCCTTGAGAAATTTGTATTCAATAAGAAAATGTACTCCCAGCAGGAAAAGTATGAAGCACAGCTCCATCAGATCGGTCTGAAGGATTCCAACGGCTTCACCTGTACCTGTTACTATCCCGAGGTCGGCAACCGTCCCGGCAAAGGTGATATCCTGACATGGGCTGAATCCAGTGCTGTTGTTTTTGCAAACTCCGTTCTCGGTGCAAAGTGCAACCGTAACTCCGGTATGCTTGATCTGTTCGGTGCGATTCTCGGTCTTGTACCCGAATTCGGCTTCCTCATCGACGAAAACCGCAAGGCGCACTGGAAAGTCATTGTCAAGACCACCAAAAAGCCTCTGCCGCAGATTCTCGGCTCCGCTATCGGTATGAAATGTATGGAAGATGTTCCTTATGTTGTCGGTCTTGATAAGTGGATCGGTACCGAAATCACCGACGAAGTGGAAGGTTACCTCAAGGACTTCGGTGCTGCAACCGCATCCAACGGTGCTGTCGGTCTGTACCATATCGAAAATCTGACTCCCGAAGCAAAAGAACAGGGCGAATCCATTCTTCGTGCTGATTACAAAGAATACATCATTGATGATGCAGAGCTTGAAAGAATTTATCTCAACTATCCCATTATGTGGAAAGATACCTCCGCAAAGCCGCAGCTTGTATTCATCGGCTGTCCGCATCTGACTTACAATCAGCTTTGCGACTGGACAGACAAACTTGTTGCAGGTCTCAAGGAAACCGGCAAGAAGAAGCTGACTGCCCGTACCGTTCTTACCACCACTCCCGACGTTGCTGACAAATTCCGTGCAACTCCCAAATATCAGGAGCTGCTGAGCACCGGTGCAACCCTTGCAAGCATCTGCCCGCTGATGTATACCAACAACCCCATCTGCATGATGCTCCACAGAGTTGCCACCAACTCCAACAAACTGCGTACATATTCCAAGGCAAGATATTACAAGGATGAAGATCTTCTCAACATTCTTGTAGGCAAGGAGGGCAAATAAAATGAAAGAATTCAAAGGCAGAGTCATTGCAGCAGGCAACTGGAAAGGTGAAGCTGTTGTTTCCCGTCAGGGTGTCAACACCCTTGCAACCTTCCAGAGCAGTGCCATGAACAACAAGCCCGAAGTTATTGTTTCTGACCAGAACAACTCCGATATCTACGGAAAAAACATCACCGGTAAGGCTCTTTGCCTTCCCATCACCATCGGTTCCACCACAGGCGGCCTTGTTATTCAGACCGTTTGCGACATGAAAATCAATCCTGCCGCATTCCTGTTCTCCGAACACATCGACTCCCTTGCAGCATCCGGCATCGTTCTTGCACGTGTATGGCAGAACAGCCCCGTCATCTGCGTCGACCAGCTCGGTGAAGAATTCCTCAAAACCGTCAACACCGGCGACCAGATCGAAATCAAGGAAGACGGCACCGTCATCATTCTTTGATTTTAACTTTATACAAAAACAAAAGCAGTTCCGTGAAAAAACCGGAACTGCTTTTTTCATTGAACGGAGTTTATATAATGCAGTTTGTCTGGTAGGTTGAATGAGTCAGCGATAAATTCCAATTTGTACACAAAAAAGACGGGACCTGCAGCTTCATGCAGATTCCGTCTTTTTTATTATAGCTGCACACCAGTGTCTGATGTCTGTTTTGTCGAAAAAAGTGTTTCTCATCGGAATCCATTCGTCAAAAATACTCAGTTCCCATTCTTTGCCGTTGTGCTTTAAAACAGCGTTGCTTTTGTAACTATGTTTAGCTAATTAGAACCGCTAACTGATTGGCAATTACTATTATTCCTTGTCTATAATGCGGTTGATTGCAAGCTCGATTGTTTCGTAGTCCGAGCGGAGCTTTGCGTAATGGTCCCACCCTTTTTGTTCAAGGTGGTAATACTTTCTTGTTCGCCGCATGCCAACCAGTCTTGTGTATTCGCTGACATAGCCGGCTTCGCTGAGCTTGTAAAGTACCGGATAGAGCGATCCTTCCAATATGGTATATACCCCCAGACTTTTTTCTTCAATAGCCTGTGAGATCTGATAACCGTAAAGATCTTCCGTTGTCAGCAGATGTAAAACAAGAAGCTCTATGGTTCCGCGTTTGAAATTGTCTTGGTTTTGATTCGGATTTGTCGGCATCCTCTGTGCCCCTTTAATGTATATACTTTATTATAACATAAAAAAGCACTGTTGTGAAGTCTTTTTTTTAGCTTAAGACACCTGTATTGCTGCAGGAAATGGAAATTGAATCCGAAACGGTTTTTATTGTTACCCCAAGTGCTTTTAATTGGCCGGTAAAGTTAACTGTCCCTGTTCTACCGCTTCTGAATGTGCTTGTTGTAACAGTCCAGGAGCTGTCAGAAATGCTTTTTGTTGCAGAAATGGCAGTGCAGGTTGCAGAAGAACCCGTGTAGGAGAATGTTGAAGTGTTGGTTACTGTAAAACTGACAGAACCATTACTGTCATAAACAGTTGTTGTTTTTTTACCGGTCTTTGTGTTAGTGGCACGGGATTGTGCAATAGTTTTTAGCGTTGTGACAGCCACACTGCCATCTGAAAAATATGCAATTTTGGTCACATCTGTCATGTCAAGCTCTTGTAAAAAAACTGGTGTGTCCGTGTTTTCGGTTGCAAAAACGGGTGTTTGAAAACTGCAAAGCACAGCAAGAACGAGGGTAACTATAATTGTTTTTTTCATAAATAAATCCTTTCTTTATTCACTTTCTTATTTCAGATGCGGAAGTGGTGTATCTTTATCAACACGGTTATCGTTGACCAACACATCCTCATACACCATTTCACCATCAACTTCAAATGATTGCACTGCATAGGTGTGTATCTCAACCTGCGCTTCATGTTTCAGATATGTTACAACGCCTGCCCAAAGCAAAACACAGAAAACAACCGCTGCAACAACGATACGGCGAATCAGCAGTTTTTTCTTGATTTCCTTTATGTTTGCGGTTTCAAAAAAGTCCTTAGCGACCTGTTCAGGCATTCCAAAGTGGGCAACAATGTCCTCGTAACTTGCGATTTTGCCGTCGACAATGCGGTCGTGAATGTCGGATTTTAGGTCGCCGAACAACTTGCGCTTCTGTTTTGGAGTGGCAATAATTTCTTTGTTGACTGCGCGTACATATCGCGCAACAATCTTGCGTTCGTTTTTCGGGGGGATACATTCCTTTTGATTCATAACAATCCGACCTTTCTTTTCTGATATCAACAATACTATTTTAGCATATAATATTTAGATATGTAAATACTTTTTCTGCAAAAATATGTTGACACAAATGCATGTTTTTGATACAATAGAATTGAAAAGAAACAGCAAAGGGGCGATTTTAATGGATGCTCAACACAAAAAAGCATAAAAACGGAGGTGGTGATAAAAAATATTATCTTTTTTTTAAATTTACAATTTTTAAATTTGATTTAAAGCAAAGGAGATATTATTACTATGAAAAAACAACTTGTTAAAATCATTTCTCTTTTTTCTGTTTTTGTTCTTTTGTGTTGTCCCGTTCTGCATTTGTTTGCAAATGCTCTATCCGCAACGGCAGAGGTTGTCTCCGCCAAGATAGACCCGGAGGTTATGGCCGCCTTTGCAGACGGTGCCGAAACTGTAGAGGTTTATGTCTGGCTCAACGACATTGACCAGAAGCAGGTCGATGCGATCGTGGAGCAAAAAACCGGCTTGCGCGCGGACAACCTTGCCGTGATTGATGAAAACATCAGTGATGTCCTTGCCGCCCGCATTGTCAGCGAAGCCGACAATGACAAGTTGACCGACGAAACCGAAAAGCTGCTGCAGGCCTACCTTGACCGCACCGCTGCCCAGCGCACGCAGGAACGCGAGCACACCGACCTTTACACTGCTACCCGCCGTGCCGAAGCCAAGGCAAAATACAACGAAAAATCCGCAACCTTCCTCACCAAAAACGCTATCAGCAACGAAAAGGTCATTTTTAACAGCAACTATGCCCCCATGTTGATTCTTGAACTGACAAAACAGGAAGTCAAGTCCATCGCCGCAAGAGCAGATGTGGAGAGTGTGGGGCTATATATTGAAGAAGTTTCATATGATGATATATCATTGGAAAATGACGATTTGCCAAATTTTGCTGATGATTTTGAAAACTGTGATTTGTCAAAAATCAAACAGGTGTCCGGATTGTCGGGAGTTGGTGTGAAAATCGGAAATGCAGAGAATTATTCTGTTGATCCTTATGATGAAAATATAATTAGTCTTTTTGGCGACAGAATACATCATGTTGCAGGCTTGCAAGTAGACTATTCGACAACTGATTATATGGATGCTCACTCTACTAAAGTATGTTTAATTCATAGTGGAAATATCGGAATTGCACATTCTGCTCAGATATATACAGTAGGCTTTAATAAGACCACAGATGATATTATCAATGGAATTAATAACTATGCAAAAATTGAAAGTTTAGTGGCATTAAATGTTGATGTTATTAATATGTCCAATGGCTCCCCATCTGAAACAACACCTACGTACGATGATTATTGCAAATGGGCAGATCATATTGTAAGTGTTCATGGAATAACATTTGTAAAAAGTGCAGGCAATAAAGGACTTGAACAAAAGAAATATATCACACAACCCGGGTTGGCCGAAAATGTAATTACTGTTGGTTCCTATCACGAGAAAAATGATAACGGAACATTTTATAATCAGCTTGCTCCTTATTCCAGTTATGATTATGGTAATGGTATTTTAAAACCGGATGTACTTGGGTTGGGAAGTATGTTTTTGGATTTTGACAACAAGGCCGGAACTAGTTATGCAACACCATTCATAACAGGGATTATTGCACTCATTCTGGAGCTTCGCCCATCGCTTTCTGCTTATCCTCATGTGATCAAATCCATCATAATGGCATCCTGCCACGAAAAAGCATTGCCCGCAATTGAGGGGGAAACAGCAGAAACTATGACCGCCGGTTTAACCGAAAAGCAAGGTGCCGGTATTGTCAATCCTTACATTGCCGTAGCAATTGCATCTCACGGAACATACGGATTCGGGGTTTTGGAAAGTGAAATCTCTACCGAACGTGTTAAGTTTCAGCAGTCGATTGCAGGTTCGGGTGCAATGAATGTTGTAGTCACTTGGTTGCGTGAAAGTTATATTGATGATGAGGATCATTCAGACGCATATCCTCTTGTTAATTCTCGCCATGACCTTGACATGCATCTTGTATCCAACGGTTCTATTGTCGGCTATTCGACAAAATCCAACACCTCTGCCGAAATGGTTTATACCAATTTTACAAACGGAGCCAACAACAATTACGAAATTGTTGTAAACAGATTCGGATCATCCACAGAGGATATCCGTTATGCCTATGCGTGGTCTGTCAATTCCATGCGTTTTCAGTATAATCAGCCGTTTGAGGGCATCGGGTATCTGAAAAATCTGAACAGCTCTTATTATATGGAAGCCGACACAACAGCTTTGACGATGTCGCAGCAAACCTTTGACGGCGATTTTAATCAGATGTGGATTCTTCGCCGGAATGCAAACGCTTCGACATACATACTGCAGAGTGCATACGGAACAATCGGCTCCGTTGCAGATTCGTCTTCCATTTCAAATTCTTCTGCATCTGCCGTAACGGTTTCTTTGAATGATGACGGAACCTACAGCTTTATCCGCACAAACGGCACAACGCAGTACATTCTTGGTGTTTCCAACAACGCAACGACAGCAGGTGCCGGAGCTGTCTGGCAGCTTAAAGGAGATACTGTTTCCGACAGTCAGAAATGGTATTTCGAGCTTTGTGCATACGAGCGAGGAGACTATGATAAAAGCGGAACGATCAATGCAGAAGATGCCAGATTGATATTGCGCGCATCAGTCGGCATCGAGAACCCCGATACAATGCAGGCATTTCTTGCAGATGTAGACGGTAACGGTGTTTTGGAGGCATCGGATGCCCGCTTGGCAAATCGCTATGCCGCAGGCTTGGATCCGTAAAGAAAGGAGCTTTATTCTATGAAAAAAATTGTTTCCATTCTCTTATGTCTTGCTCTTCTGTTTTCGTTCGGTGCTTTCGCATCGGCAGAAGAAGCCCCGCAACTGAAGCTTACAGCAAGCAAACAGTGGTCTGATGATAAATCCGGATTGTATGCCTGTTTTGAATATTCAATCCGTAATTGTCCGGATTTTGAAAGTTGTCAGCTGATAATTACCTATAATCCGGCGGTTCTGCAATATGTGAACGGCTATCCGTTTCCTCTTGATGATGAAGTGCGCAAACAAACAATCTGCACCGTTTTGGAACCGGGCACCTTGCAGGTGATCGGGAATGATAATGATTACGGAAGTCATGAATTTGATCCGTTCTGCCTTAAAGTCATCGGTGAGGGCGACACGGACATTTACGTTGAGCTTGTTTCGTTCAAAACCGCTGACGGTGAAGTGGAAAATGTGAAATTTGATGCGGATATTCAGAATTTCACCGTTGAAGAAGCCCCGCAGTTGAATCTTACAGCAAGCAAAGAAAGCGCAGATGCATTCAGTG
>JAFSEF010000097.1 GCA_017435865.1 Clostridia bacterium | reverse complement strand
CAATTTATTATGTCCGAATAATATGGATGCTGTTAAGAAAGAACGTTTGTGGCAGATAAATCATTTGAAGGAAATCAAAAATTAAAAACTGACAAATCCCAATTTATCTAGTTGTTGCTATTTTGAGCTGTAAACCCAAAATAGTACCAAGTCGTTAGATTTGGTATTTTTTCATTCCCTCTTTGTACGCTTCAGTTTCGCGGCATACAAACCGATCATTTTTTATTTACGGAAGTGAAAGTTTTGAACATTGTAATACGTGCATACGAAGAAAAAGATCTTTTTGCGATGACTTGTATATGGAATGAAGTTGTTGACGCCGGAAACGCATTTCCACAGGATGAGCTGCTGACTACCGATACCGCTTCAGATTTTTTTGCTTCACAGACATACACCGGGGTTGCAGTTGATACTGTAACAGGAGAACTTTACGGACTTTATATTTTGCATCCGAACAATGTCGGTCGTTGCGGACACATCTGCAATGCGAGCTATGCTGTCCGTGAAGACAGCAGGGGGATGCACATCGGCGAAAAGTTGGTGATCGATTGTATGCAGCAGGGACGTGCTCACAATTTTTCTATTTTGCAATTCAATGCTGTTGTTGCAACGAATATTCATGCACGCCATTTGTATGAACGACTGGGATTTGTTCAGTTGGGGACAATACCAAACGGTTTTCGCATGAAGGACGGACATTATGAGGCAATTTGTCCATACTATTGCAATTTGTAAAAAATGAAAAAAGCAATAGAAAACCTTGCTATTTTATGAATAAAATGATAGGATATTATAAGTACAATTCTTATAAGGAGTGTTATCATGCAAGCTGTTGTTAAATTTTTGTTTACCGCTTTTACCGTGATTTCTGTTTTTTTTACAAATCTGTTTTCACCTGCCGTCATTGTACCCGAAAGTGAGAATTTTGATTTTTCATGTCTTACATATCCTGAGGAAGCCATCATTACGCTTGAAGAAGCAGGTCTGACCGAAGAGGAGCTTGTCGGTCGTGCATCTGCCGAATTACCCGAATATGTGCAATCGGGCGGTTATGATGACATAAACGGCATTACGATTTCCCCTTATTACACCGCAAAAATCGGTGACAAAGACATTCCTGTTTATGCTTCGGTTGTATTCATCCGCGTGGATGATACCGGTACACTGCATTCTTTCTCTGAAATTTATGTGGATGCAGACGAGGAGTTTTCATTCAATATTGAGCTGACGGGTGCTTCCGTCAACCTGCAGAATGCGATTGTTCTGCCTGCTTCCCACGGTGTCAAAGCACTCTGCAAAAACAACACCGTCACCGCATCCATCAACAAGACCGGTGTTTATACATTCCTGT
The DNA here is from genome assembly GCA_017435865.1 of Clostridia bacterium. Lineage (GTDB taxonomy): Bacteria > Bacillota > Clostridia > Oscillospirales > Acutalibacteraceae > RUG806. Next base: position 13,685 of record JAFSEF010000097.1, on the reverse strand, counting down.
TCAACGGTGCCAATCAGTATTACGGCTACACGCTGATCGTACGCGAAAAGGTCGACGAGGATGCCGAAATTGCCGCCTATGTCGAAGAATACGGCGAGGACAATGTCTGGGTGCTTGATAAAGGTGTGTATGAATACGACTATGTCAATCTTGTGGCACATAATAATCTGGTAATTTATCTGCGTGAAGGTGCCTATGTTATTGCAAACCACCTTTTTGATATCAACAGTGCCGAGGATGAAAACAAGTATTCTGAAGCAAATGCATGGTATGAAAATGCCATCGGGCTGACCAGATATCCGTTCTTAAACTTCTACAATTGCAACAACATTACCCTTACCGGCAGAGGTGTCATTGACCTGACCCGTCTTGACAGACGTGAACGCCGCGGCGTGGTTTTCACAAACTGCAACAATGTCAATGTCAGCGACATTAAAATTATCAATTCCCCCGAATGGTCATTCATTACCTACTGCTGCACCAATGTTGACATTGATCAGGTTGATATCATCGGCAACCGCGGCAACTGCGACGGTTTTGCCATCTGCAACAGCCATAACGTAACCGTGGATGATTGTTTTGCAAGAGTTGCGGACGATACATTTGAAGTCAAAGCACTCGGCGGCATTATGGGCAGTGAAAACATCACCTTTACAAACTGTATCGCCTGGGGCGGTTATGCAAGATGCTTCGGCATCACGGGTGAAGTTGAAAATCCGATTTCCGATGTTACCTTCCGTGATTGCGCCGTCATTTACCGTGACGGGATTTGGGATAATGACAGAATCGGCTCGCTGGTTGTGGTTGCTGAAAAAACAACGGGCAGCATTGACGGTGTGCTGTTTGAAAATATCGAAATCTTCCGCGACGAAGGCAGACCCATTCTTGTAAAGGTTTACGACGAAGAAGCCGAAAACTTTGAAATGAAGAACATTGTTTTTAAAAACATTTCTTACACCTCTTACATGCAACCCAAAATCGCAGGCAATGACAGCGATACCAACACCGTTCAGGTAACGCTTGACAACATCACATCCTGCGGCAAGCAACTGCCGTTCCCGCAGCTCGGCTTTACAATCGGCAAGTATTGTGATGTAGTTGCTCAATGAGATCCGCAAAAAAAAGCAACGGAATAATACAAAAAACAGACATGATTGTTCATGTCTGTTTTTTTGTATTGATGGCAGGAATTACCGATTCGGTGTTTCGTGAATGAAGACTCTGAACAGCGGCAGGCAGGCATTGAAGAAGCGTTTGTATGCCTTGCAGTAATCCTCGCTTTGCTGTGTGCGTTTGCAGCCGCCTGCTCTGCACATGGAGTAGATGTTGCATTGTTTGCAGCGATCAGGTACTTTCAGGCTTTCACGGATAAAGTTTTTGGCTGTGTCGGATTTTTCCATTGTCAGAAAATCTGTTTCCGTTATGTTGCCGAGGAAATAATCATCCGTGCAGTAGAAGTCACAGGGGTAAATGTTGCCGTTGGCTTCCGCGACAAACTGGTGTGTGCAGTGTCCCTGTATGCCACATTGTTCCGTCGGATGCCCCAGATACAGACGCACCCAGTTGTCAAACTGCCGTATGCTCATATAATCGTGCCGCACATAGTCTTTGACATACAGGTTAAAGGCCTTGATCAGAAAATCAGCATACTGTTCGCTTGTCATATACAACTCGCTTTGTTCCGCACTATCAAACGGTCGCAGGCAAGGAATGAACTGCAAATAGCGGAATCCTTTGGAGCGGAAAAACTTATAAATGCGTTCACCGTTTTCGGCACAGTAGCCTGTCAGAACCGTCAGAATATTAAAATCGACATTGCGTTTTGTCAGCAGCTGTGCCGTTGACAGAATTTTGTAAAAAGAGTTGTCTCCCGTCGGACGTTTTCTGAATTTGTTTCCGTCAAAATCACCGTCGAGTGACAGCCCGACAAGAAAGTTGTTTTCTCTCAAAAAGTCTGCCCATTCGCCGTCAATCACGGTTCCGTTTGTTTGCATTCCGTAAAAGATTTTGCTCTTTTTTGTGTTCAGCCTGTTGACCGTATCCGTAAAGAAACGGAAAAAATCAAGACCTGCAAGGGTCGGTTCACCACCCTGGAAAGCAAAAGAAACCTGTTCGCCTGCTGCATAGTCGAGTGCTTTTTGTATCAGAATTTCTGCGACATCCTTTTGCATAATACCGAAGCCGAGGTGTTCGCGGTGTTCGGAAACATCACGGTAAAAGCAGTATTCACAGGAAAGATTGCAAAGTGAAGATGCAGGTTTTATCATCAGTGAAAGGGGAGGCATACGGATTCTCCTTTTTTGAAAAAGCGGAATCCTTGCGGACTCCGCTTCATTTTTTTATTCGGCTATGATACCACGGCGGTTGTCTTTGAAATCGTCCGTGATTTCATGCAGTTTTTCCTTGAACTGTTCGGCAATTTCGGGGTACACGGAAGTGCGGTTGTAGTTTTCTGCATAGTCATCGGTCAGAATATGCAGCCAGTTTTTACGGTTCTTGTCCCAGAAAGCAGAGTTGTCATTCTGAATCTTTTCAAAATACTTGAATGTCAGATAGTCATTTTCCTGCAGTACCGCATGATCATAATCGGGATACATGGCTTTGATTTCTTCTGTGGGAACGGTGTACTGAATGGACTTGATCACTTCGCGTTTCATGTGCAGAATGGGATGTTCCGAAGTGTGCAACACGGTATCATCCTTAAGAAGTTGTGCCATGGAAACGCCGTCGATTTCGCGGTCTGTCGGCAGATAGTTCTTTTCACCGCCGTTGCCTGTGATGCCGCAAAGTTCAACAAGTGTCGGATACAGGTCAACAAGCACTGCGGAGCTGCTGCGAACGGTACCGGTTTCGCCCAAAGCACCGTTTGCATTGTCCCAACGGATCATGAACGGTACTTTCTGACCGCCTTCATAAGCAAGATATTTGCCGCCTCGAAGATCTGCAACGGAACCTTCCAATGCAGGACCGTTGTCGCTTGTAAATACGATGATGGTGTTTTCAAGCACACCTGCTTTTTCCATGGTGTCGAACAGCAGACCGAGGTAATGGTCGAATTCCGTTACGCAATCTACGTATGTACCCATACCTGTTGTACCGTCGAAATCGTCGCCTGCAAAAATGGGTGCATGCGGCCACGGTGTTGCATAATAAGCAAAGAACGGGGTCTTGCTTTGAGCTTGTTCTTCGACCCATGCGTTGATTTCTTCATGAATCCATGCGGTTGCCTGACTCTGATCTTTCAGTTCATTTGTGCCGTGCACGATTTCCCATTCACCGTTTTCTTCTCTGACATGGTAGAACGGACGCATATCGTTTACATGGTGGCTGCCGTAGAAATAGTCAAAGCCCTGATTGGTGGGCAGGTATTCGCCGTAGTCACCCAGGTGCCACTTGCCGAAACAGCCTGTTGCATAGCCTGCAGCTTTGAATGTTTCTGCCATGGTGATCTCGTCACCAAGCATACCGTCGGCATTGTTGCCCATTTCGATGGAGTTGAAAATACGGGTCTGTGCAAAGGGGGTGAGTGTGTCAACGGTGGGATAAATGACGTTGTCGGCATATCCTCTGTAAGGATATCTGCCTGTCAGGGCTGCAAAACGGGCGGGTGAACAAACGGAATAAGCAGAATAGAAGTTTGTAAGATTCAAGCCGTTTTCACCGATGGAATCGATATTGGGGGTTTCGTAGATCGCACCGTTCATGGAAACGTCGCCGTAACCGAGGTCATCCATGAGGATAAACAGCACATTGGGAGAATCTGCATTTGCGTTCTTGTCAACACCGTTGAGGTAATCGTCATGACCGCCCCACAATCTCTGTGTGTTCGGCTTGGAGCGAAGATTCATGAACAGAACATAGCAAACACTTGTGCCCAACAGCAAAACGCTCATGGTACCTGCCAATGCTTTTTTGACGGCATCTTTGTTGAAACTCTTTTTTGCAACAAAGAAAAGTCCCCACAGGGAAATGCCGGTCGGCAAAACAAGCAGAATATTACCGATCAGTCGGGTGAAGAAGTTGCCTTCCCCTGTCAGAAGGGAATGGTCTGCGGAAGCAAACCCTGCAAGACCCGATGTAAACGCACCGAAGCCTGCATCTGCACCCCAGATGGTGTAATACACTGCAACACCGATGCTTGCGGCGGCATAGGCAAAGACCATGGGGGCATATACTTTTTTCTTGAAAATAAGACTCAATGTGATCAGTGCGGCCATAATGCAGTTGAATGCAACACAAACCACAGCAATAATGTTGAGTCTGCCGATCCATAAAGCGAGCATCAGACCGATTCCGATGGCCATCAGAATCAGCGGAAATACTTTTTTCCCGGTATCCAGTTCAATTTTCTTTTTCATAGATGAATCCTCCTGTCTTAAAGATAATTATATTATAATTCAAAATTTTGTCAAGGTTTTTCATTTGCAAAACAAAAGCAGATTATCGCAGCAACTGCAACAATCTGCTGTTTATGTTCAGGATTTTGTTTCAGGGTCATAAACCATGTAATAATTGTGTATTTTTTCACCTTTGAAATACACATATTTCTTTGTTCTGAACCCGAGTTTTTCATAAAATCCGACATTGTCGGGATTCTGTGTTTCAAGACCGAGTTTGTACCCTTGCGGAACAAGATCATCAATACCCTTTTGAATCAGTTTTGTTGCAATTCCCTTACCCTGGTGTTCGGGAGCAACAAAAACAGGGGAGATGATGAGTGTGTTTTTTTCAAACACCTTTGCATCAAGGTGACCGTATGCTTTCAGCAGTTTGATTGTGCTTTTTGCGTAGAAAGCAAGAAAAGGCCAGTTCGGACAAAGCCAGAAGTCAAAAATTGTATACGGATTGTGTGCATCACGCCAGACACAAAGTCCGCGGTTTTCTTCATCGGTATAAATGATATCTTCACGGTTCGATGTCATAAGACGGGCAAGCATAAAGTGATAGTCATACTTTTTTCTCCACTTTTCCGACTTGGTCGCATACATATGCACAGGGTCTTTTGCATAGCATTCTGCAGCCATGCGGGCATAATACTTCAATGTTTTCATGTCCATCTTGTTTTTTTTCATAACTGACCTCCGCAGAAAGAAGGATTTTATTTATCATACCACAAGCACAGGCAGCAATACAACAACAAATTCTTTTTTGTATGTTCTGTTTGAAAATATTTTCCGAAAATGCAAACTTTTTTCATATTCTTATGGTACAATGAGTCTGCAACAAATGTAGCAAGAGGTGTATCATGCAGAACAGGCTTATTCTTTTTCAGGGGGATTCTATTACCGACGGCAATCGCATCAAAGGCAACACAACAGATCTCAACCATCAGATCGGTCACAGTTATGCATATTGTATCAGTGCAAAACTGGGAGCTGAAAATCCGCAGAAGGGATATCGTTTTGTCAACCGCGGGATTTCGGGGAATACAGTCTTTGACCTTGCAAAAAGATGGGAAGAAGATTGTCTGTCCTTTTGTCCGGATGTTCTGAGTATTCTTGTCGGTGTCAACGATGTGCATTACAGTATTTTTGCAGACAGAAAGGTCGATATAAAAGCGTTTGAAGATACATACAGGAAAATAATCGGACGGATGCAGCTTGTCAACCCGCAGGCAAAGATCATTCTTATGGAACCGTTTTCTCTTTGTCTGGGCGGTCCTGCAACACAGTGGGATGCGTGGCACTCTCTGCTTTGCGACATTCAAAAAAGTGTAGCTGCTGTTGCAGAACAGACGGGTGTATATTTCTTACCCCTGCAAAAGATGTTTGATGAACTGTGCAGCCGTGCAGATGCTTCTTACTGGATCTGGGACGGTGTGCATCCGACCGAAAACGGGCATTGGATGCTTGCAAATGCATGGCTCGGTTTTGTTGAACAAAACGGAATACTCGGCTGAAAAAAGACGGTGCAGACACACAGCCTGCACCGTTCAATATTGTTACTTTTCCAATAAATCGTTGTATTGATATACTCTTACATAGTCCACAATGAACTCGTATTCTTCCGAAGTGTTCATTTCATTCTGCGGCACACCGTTTTCACCGCGTACTTCCAAAGAAAGAATCAGGTATTCTTCATTCTGCGAAACACCGCCGAAATCGGTGCGGAAGGATTCAACACCGTTGATGTAGAAAATGTATTCGTTTTCGTTCCATTCAAGGCCGTAGGTGTTGTATTCTTCATACGGATTGCCCTTGATCAGGAATTTTTTTGCACCCATCTTCTGATGCATGTCGCCGTAATTGTCAAAATGCAGGTTGCTTGTAACTGCATTGTTGATTCTGTCACCGTAGCAGTCGCTTTCAAAAATGTCGATTTCCGTACCGTCTCTGCCGTTGCCGTCTTCATTGTAAACACCGTCATTCATCAGCCAGAATGCCGTCCAGAGGTCAGCACTGGGGGGAAGAATGCAGCGGCATTCAAAATAGCCGTATTTCTGCGAGAATCCGTTGGGGGAGTCGGAGTCGGTATCAATGCCTGCCGAATACCAGCCTGCACCTTTGCCACCCATGCCGTCTGCAAGGTAACGAAGCGGAATGATGAGGTTGCCGTCTTCGGTGTATGCCATATACTGATTCCAGTAAGAACCTTTTCTGATTTCGCTGCCGGTGCCCCATGTGTAATGTCCTGACCACACACTGCGGTCAAGTTCACCCTCAAACTCTTCTTCAAACGTAAGCGTGAATTTGCTCATATCCACATCCTGTCCCATCGGGTAATGGGCAATACCTAAAAAGGCAAGCACTGCTGACAGGGTAGAAAGAAGCATCGCAAGAATTTTTCTGAACATACGTAAACCCTCCTGTGGCTATTATTTATTTTTACTATATCGAAAAAAATATTTTTTGTCAATACAAATGCAACCTTTTGTCAGTCTCATTCGTTCTTATAGGTGAAAGGAGTTGATGAGATGTCCGATCTGTTTGAGCAGCTTGTTGAAAAATATGCCGACACGGTAACGCGTATCTGCTATATGAATCTCGAGAATCGTGCCGATGCCGAGGACGCTTGGCAGAATGTTTTTCTCAAACTGTACGGAAGTCCTGCCATGTGGGAAAAAACTGCTGAAGAACTGAAAAAATGGCTTGTGACGGTAACACTCAATGAATGTCGTGATATCAAACGCAAACTGTTTCACCGTAACCATTATGACATTGATTCTTTGCAGGTGTCGGTTGAACAGGATTTTGATTTCGGTCTGATTGAAAAAATCCGTTCCTTGCCGGTGAAATACGCACAACCGATCATGCTTTTCTATTTTGAGGGGTATTCCGTCAAGGAGATCTCAGTCATCCTTTCGACAAAAGAAAACACCGTCAAGTCCCGTCTGAAACGGGGCAGAGAATTATTGAAAGGAGTGCTGACAGATGAATTCTTATGATTTTACGGTTGTAACACCGCAGGAATGGAAGGACGAGCTGCTTGCAAAAACAAGCACGAATAAACCAAAACGCATCAAGCCCGTGGCACTTTTTGCCGCCGTGCTGGCGGTTCTGATCGGAGTATCAGGCACTGCTTTTGCAGGGAAGGTGATGAACGCACCCGAATATTTCGGCTCGATTTTTCTCGGCAACACCCTTGCTGCAGGGGAGGTCTACTCTGTCAAAAACACGGTGCTTGAAAGCAGCCGTGAAGATCTGCAGATGACCTGCACGGGTATTATCGGAGATGAAATCAGTCTGCATCTGATTTTTCGCATCACCTCAACGGGCGATCTGCTTTTTGATCCCGCTTACAACTATCTGTTTGAAAACAATGACCAGGATTTAGGCTTCTTTCCGAGCATGGGAAGAGGCATCGGTTGCAAGGTAATCGATGAAAGAACACTTGAAATGCATATGGATATGACGGGGATCGGGGGTGGCAATTTTGTCGGCAAAAAGGTCGGATTCTTTTTTGAAAACCTCGAAAAATTCCGTCTCGGCGGTGATTTCAGCGATCTTGAGGTGATCCCCTGTGCATTTGAAGGAACAATCACCGTTGACTACACCAACACCACGCAAAAGCTTACAGTAACCGAAAACGAGTTGACCGTGGACGGGGTTACCATGAAGGCCGGAAAAGCAAAAATCAGCAATATGAATTTCTGGTACGAAATGAAAGTTACCGACGGACAGGAAATCGTGATGCGGAATGATGATTTTATCAATCTTGTGCACGGTGTGCTGACAATCACCTTTGCTGACGGCAGTGTGCAAAACTATGATCTGCAGCATCCGCCCGTGGATGACAACGATATTTTTGCTTCTTCCGTCGGAAGAACAGGGGATACATTGACCTTTGTTCTGCATTTACCTTCACTGATTCACGCGGCAGATATAAAAAGCATCGCGTGGAATGATACGCTGATCTGCATACGATAACGCAACAAATCCATACAGTAAAACATCCCAAAGAGATATGCAACAAGCCGACCGTGCTTTGTTTGCATATCTCTTTTAAGTGTGAAAAAAGACCAAAAATGCCCGTATAAAGTGTAATATTGACTTTGATTCTGAAATAAAATATAAAAAATGTCAAAAAAGATCACTACAAGTCATTGATTTTCACATTAAAATAGTGTATGATAGTGGCAAGCAAACAGAAAGGAGATTGTAATGAAAGTTACGGGTGCTTACATTTACAGCCACAAAGAGGACACAGGTGAGGAAATAATTGATACATGGGGTGTTGTGGCAGTCGGTTGCGGTCTGCAATGTTTTGTGTTGCCTGATATTTCTGTTGAACGTGCAGAAGCTGAAGCATTTGCACTGCACATTGTGCACAAGGAATTTACTCATGAGCAATTGCAAAAAGCCGCCTGTGATTATATAGAAACATTGTACTTTTTGTAATCGTGCTCCTTTTTCTTTTCATCTGCACAATCGCAACACACACGACAAAAATCAAGCTATCGTGTGTGTTATTTTCATGTCTTTCTGTCGTATTAGCGTGATATAAAACGGGACTTCTTTTGGTTTGTTTATCTTGCATAGCAGAGAGTATTTTTTTTGTGACAATCAACAATTGCAAAAGATTAACAGATTATGATGAAATATATTATACATTTTTATTTGCAATTGTGTGAAATTGCAAAAAAAGGAGTGTTTTTTATGACAACCTTCAGGAAACATATCAAATCTGCTCTCATTCTGTTTCTGGCACTTGTCATGTGTACGGGCATTCTGCCCACGACCGGTGACACCGTGCCGGAAGCCGAAGCCGCAACGGCGGGTCTGTATGACATCAAAGTCGAAGTGACCGTTACCGACGGTGCCGACGGCTGGGATCAGAACGATCACTATGTCAACCACAAGTCCAACAACGGTACCGGAACACAAACGGCACAGTCTGTCAGTTTGTCAACCGGCAACATGGACGAAGAAAAAACGCATACCTTTACGTACACAAACAAAGGCTTTCCGACATCCTATACGTACTACTACGAATTCGGCGGCGGTTTTACTTGGCGTAAACTGGAATTTACGTTGAAGGTCTATGCCTCCAAAGCCGGCGCAAACTCATGGAAAGAGGTTATGAGCGACAGTTTCAGCGCTTCATCCAGTGCTTTTGACGATGCAAAGGGCACATGGACGGTCAATGCAAGCAAAGAAATTCCCGCCCCTGCTTCAATTTCGTGGACAAATACCGCTGCATCGGTTACTGTTCCGAAAACTGGAACTGCAACAGTTACAACTGCTGCCGCTACCGTCTATGATCAGTACGGTGTTGAATGGTATCAGGAGCCGTATTATGCTCTTAATACGAGCAATAGTGCTGTGACTTCATCTGCAAGCATAACAGGCGTCACCAGAACAACCACACAAGCAAATACTTGCACTGTCAGTGTTACAAATGCTGCAAAGGATTATGTTTACAATAATTCAAGCGACGGAACTTCTTGTGATGTATATTTGAATGCGTATATTAACAGTGTCAAGTCTACAACCAAGAAAATAACTCTTAACCAAGTGCAATACGATGTGAATTTTTATAATGAAAGCACACGATTGACGAATGATACAAACCAAAAGGTTTATTACAAAGTACAACCCTCTTACACCGGCACCCCCACCAAGGCTGCCGATGCACAGTATACCTATACCTTTGACGGCTGGGTAACGTCGGCAAGTGATGCAACAAATCAAAGTGCAACTGTTTATACAGCCTCTACACTACCGGTTGCAACGGCCGATGTGAGCTACTATGCTCACTATGAAACAACCGTCAATAAGTATGACATTACCTTCAATAACTATGACGGTACACAGCTCCAGTATTCCGAATGGGACTACGGTGAAATGCCGCAGTACAACGGTGATACACCGGTGCGTGAATCCGATCCGCCTTATAAGTTTACCTATGTGTTCTCCGGATGGGATCCTGAAATTGTTTCCGTAACACAGGATGCCATTTACACCGCTTATTTCCAGGAAATCCTCAATAAATACGAAATCAAGTTCGTAAACGATGACGGTACGGTGCTGCAAACCACCGAAGTCGATGCCGATGCAACACCTGTTTACAGCGGTGCCACGCCCACCAAGGCAGCCACCGCACAGTATACCTATACTTTCAAAGATTGGGATAAGGAAATCGTTCCCGTAACCGGTGAAGCCACCTACACCGCCACCTATGACGCAACCGTCAACAACTACACCGTTACATGGAACATCGACGGCGTTACCGAAACGCAAACCTACGCATACGGCGAAAAGCCCACCTATGCTGATCCCGTCAAGGCTGCCGATGCACAGTATACATACACCTTCGCAGGTTGGACACCGACCGTTACCACCGTCACGGGCGATGCAACCTACATCGCAAACTTCAACAAGACTGTCAATAAATATACCGTGAAATTCGTGGATGCCAACGGCAGCACCGTTTCCGAAACGCAATATGACTACGGTACTGCAGCTTCCGCTGTCGTAAAGCCTGCCAACACCGAAAAGCACTACGATGCAACCAACCATTACACCTATGCATGGCCGACCGTAGCCGAGGTTACGGGCGATGCCGTATACACCGAAAAGCAGACCGCAACCGCACATACCCTCTCCGAGTATTCCCGTAACGATGCCACCTGCACCGCAACCGGCACCTCTTACCTTGAATGCACCTGCGGTTACAGAACCACCGAAGTGCTGCCCATCATTGCACATACTATTATAGATGTAGCACAGGTTGATGCGAAATGCGAAGTGCCCGGCACCAAAGCACACTTTAAGTGCTCCGTCTGCGGCGCGCTGTTCTCCGATGCCGAAGCAACAAAGCCCACAACGGCAGCCGAGCTGACCATTGCAGCACTCGAACACAATTACGAAGAAACAATAACCGCTGCCACCTGCACCAAGGGTGCATACAGCACCTTCACCTGTTCTCGTTGCGGTGATACCTACGACACCGAACCGGGTGAACCTCTTGCACATCCTTATGAACTTGTAAAAGAGGATCCCGCCGCTACCTGTACCACCAACGGAACGGCTTACTATGAATGCCCCGTCTGCGGTGCCGAAAAGGCTGAAACCGTTGCAGCACTCGGTCACGATGCAAAGCTGGTTGCATTCAAAGATTCCACATGTACAGCCGAAGGCAACATTGAACATTATTTCTGTTCACGTTGTAATAAGGCGTTCTCCGATGAAGCCTGCAACACAGTGCTTGACAGCGTAGTTATTGCCAAGAAAGCCCATCCGTGGGGTGACTGGAGCGAAACCCTGGCCCCCACCTGTTCCGCAGAAGGCAAAGAAGCAAGATCCTGCTCCGTTTGCGGCACAAGTGAAGAACGTGCAAAGTCCATGGATCCCGATGCCCATAAGTGGAGTTCTTTTGAACACATCGACAACAGCACCACCCACACCTGCGTTTGCGAATACAACGCTAACCACCGTCAGAACGCAGATTGCACCTATTCCGATTATACAATTGTAAAGAATGCAACCTGCACCGAAGACGGCGAAAAGTACAGAACCTGCCTTGATTGCGAACACAAATACACCGAAACCATCACCGCCACAGGACATTCTGCCGGTGAAGCAAAAGAAGAAAACAGAAAAGAATCCACCTGTACGGTAGCCGGTTCTTATGACTCCGTTATCTACTGCTCAGTCTGTAATGCAGAACTCAGCAGAGATACCGTAGCCCTTGAACTTGCGGCACACACAGAAGTGATCGACGAAGCAGTTGCTCCCGATTGCACCAACACAGGTCTCACCGAAGGTAAACATTGCTCCGTTTGCGGTGAAGTTCTTGTTGCACAGGAAACTGTAGATGCACTCGGCCATGACTATGTCGGCGTTGAAACAAAGGCTCCGACCTGCGCCGAAACCGGTGTTATGACTTACACTTGCTCCAACGATGCAAGCCATACCTACACTGAAGAAATTGCAAAGATCGCCCACACCGAAGTCATTGATTCCGCTGTTGCTCCCGATTGTGAAAACACAGGTCTTACCGAAGGCAAGCATTGCTCCGTTTGCGGTGAAGTTCTTGTAGCACAGGAAACTGTTGAAGCTGCCGGTCACAAGTGGGGTGCATGGAACGTAATCACTGCGGCCACCTGCACCACAGCAGGCGAAGACAGAAGAGATTGTACCGAATGTGATGCATATGAAACAGTTGTCACCAATGCTCTCAATCATAATGAAGTTGCACACGAAGCAAAGACTCCGACCTGTACCGAACCCGGTTGGGATGCTTATGTAACCTGCTCTCGTTGCGACTACACAACGAAGGTTGAAAAAGCTGCCCTTGGACACACAGAAGAAATTGATGCAGCTGTCGCAGCAACCTGTACTGCTACCGGTCTTACCGAAGGCAAACATTGCTCGGTCTGTGGTGAAGTCCTTGTCGCACAGGAAGTTGTCGACGCCCTCGGCCATACGGAAGAAATTGATGCAGCAGTCGCTCCCACCTGTACCGAAACCGGTCTTACCGAAGGCAAACATTGCTCGGTCTGCGGTGAAGTTCTCGTAGCACAGGAAGTTGTTGATGCCCTCGGTCACACAGAAGAAATTGATGCAGCTGTCGCAGCAACCTGTACTGCTACCGGACTTACCGAAGGCAAACATTGCTCGGTTTGCGGTGAAGTCCTTGTAGCACAGGAAGTTGTTGACGCCCTCGGCCATACAGAAGAAATTGATGCAGCTGTCGCAGCAACCTGTACTGTTACCGGTCTTACCGAAGGCAAACATTGCTCGGTTTGTGGTGAAGTCCTTGTAGCACAGGAAGTTGTCGATGCACTTGGTCATACAGAAGAAACCATCCCCGCAGTGGATGCAACTTGTACTGAAACGGGCTTAACCGCCGGTGTGAAGTGTTCCGTCTGTGGTGAAATTCTCACAGAACAGGAAGTTGTTGACGCTCTTGGTCATACCGAAGAAACCATTCCCGCAGTGGATGCAACCTGTACCGAACCCGGGCTTACCGAAGGCAAGCATTGCTCTGTCTGCGGTGTAGTCCTTGCAGCACAGGAAGTTGTTGATGCACTCGGTCATACAGAAGAAACCATCCCCGCAGTGGATGCAACTTGTACTGAAACAGGCTTAACCGCCGGTGTGAAGTGTTCCGTCTGTGGCGAAATCATCACCGCACAGGAAGTTGTTGATGCACTCGGTCACACCGAAGAAGCAATCCCCGCAGTGGATGCAACCTGTACCGAAAGCGGTTTGACCGCCGGTGTGAAGTGTTCCGTCTGTGGT
>JAFSEF010000009.1 GCA_017435865.1 Clostridia bacterium | reverse complement strand
GCAATGTCGTCAACTTAAGGAAAATAAATTTATAGTATGGCAAACTGATTGATTTGCAGGAAGTTGGACACAAACCGTAGGGAACGGATAACATCCGTTTCCGGCAAATCGGCGGCCTGATGAGGTTTTCTGTTGTTTACAATGCATTCTCGTCGTCAAATTCACAGCGGAACGCATGGTATGCGTTCCCTACAAATCAAACCGCTAATCAGCTCGATAAACTGTAATTTGTCCGTTTAATAGACAGACAATATGCTTGCATTTCTTAAGTTGACGACATTGCCCTTTCAGGGGCGACAAGTGTTTGAGAGGATAATTTACTTAGATGTCATCCCGCTAAACTCCAATTTTTATATGATCATTCCCTTTTGTTTTCGTGAAAAACCTTTTTTTTGCCCAAAAAAGGAGCTGTCTGACGGCAGCTCCTTCGCTTTTTTATTTCATCGGTTTGTCGTATCTGCCGTGGTTGCGGAAGTGTTCGGTGCGGAATTCGTCTTTGCTGAATCTGCAACCCAGAACGTTTGCCCAGCCTTCGCAATACAGCCAGTAATAAGAGTGTTTCTTGTGCATGAAATATTTCCACACAAGGTTTGCCCATGTGAACGAGGGCAGACCGACGGTCAGCTGCCAGAACGGCCCTAAAATCAGACTCTGTACGGTGTGACCGAATTCGTGGATGGTCAGGTCGTGCACATAATCGGGTCGTTTTTCATAGGTTTCATCGGACAAAAACAGAAATACGAACATTCCGAGTGTGATGCCGCCCAGACTCTTTTTTTTCAGATGTATGTCCGTTACAAGGCAGTTGTGGAACAATCTTACCTTGCCGAACGGGGCAAGCACAAGAAAGAAGAGCAGCCCCACTATGTTCTGCGGCAAGCCCCATGTGAACTGCCAGAACGCATACAACCAGCTTTTGAAATTCTGAACCATTGTGTTTCCTCCTTTATGCGGTTTCTTCGCAGACGATGCAAAGTTCGCCGCCGTGCATCATATCCGTGACCGCTAAACGCAGGTCGGGAAGATTTTCACCGTTGAAGGTGGCGGATTTTGTATAAATACCGCTGCCTTGTTTTTTGATGACGAGGGTGTTGCCGTTGTGCAGACGGAGTGTGACTTTTTCGTACTTCGGAAAACCGATGAGCATCAGGTTCTGCCCCGTAACGGGGAACAGCCCCATGCAGTTCCACAGATGACACGAGGATGTGCCGCCCGAATCGTTGTTGCCGGGCAAACCGCCTCTGCCTGTGGTGAACATACTGTCTTCACCTGCCTGCAACACTTCGCACAGGCGGTCAAAACGCTTTGCATAGTGGTAGGCCCAGGGGGTTTCCATGTCGGATTCGTTGTTGAATCCTTCAAAACATCCGCTGTATTCGTCTTGTGCTGTGAATCCGAAGAAGTTGTCAAGCTGTTTTACAAAAGCATCCGTGCCGCCCGAAAGTTCTATTCGTTTGTCCATGTCATGCAGCAGGCGGAACGAATAATTGCGGTAGTTGCCCTCATAATAATCGTGGTCTTTGTACAGATAACCCGTTTTCGGGTCATAGGCATCTGTCCAGCGGTCAGCAAACAGCTGCAGTTTTTCGGCAACGGCGGTTTCACCGTGATGTTTTGCCAATTCTGCAACCGCTGCACACGCTTCACAGGCATCCAGCAGATGTGTCAGCCTGTCGGGAATCACTCCTGCAAGAAGGTCTGCATAGTATTCGCGTTTCAGGTCGTTGACAATGGCACGCAGTGCATCTTTGTAATCGGCCGGAATCCCTCTGAAAAAAGCATCTGCAAGGCTGTGTTCGGCAAGCATGCACGCCTGTGAGGAAGGAACGTGCATTCCCTTTGTCAGCAGGAAAGTGTGCGGCAGCTGTCCCGTGTGAAGGCCGCTTAAAATAAAGGTTTCAACGATCTCTTTTGAAATATCGGGATACAGGGTGAAGACAAGCGGAAGCTGTGTTTTGTAAATATCCCACATGGTTGCAAAGTCCACACAGAAAGGTTCTTCGTCCCACAGCACGCTTTCGCCTGTGCGTGAACAGGGTTTGATGAGGGTATGGTAGAGGTTGGAATAAAAGATTTCCTTTTGTTCTTCGTCCTCGGTTTCAATGACAATGCGGCTGAGTGCTTCATTCCATTTGTCGTAGGCAGCCTGCCGTACACTGTCAAAACCGCCCTCGTCAACAAGGCTGTCGCCGATGGCTGTTTCAAGGCTTTTCAGAGATACCGACAGACGGCTTTCCGCGGTTTCGGCAGTGGCTTCGATCAATACGCCGAATGTATCCTCTGTTTTGCCGAACAAAAGCTCTTTGCCTGCGATGTAGGCATTGTTTTGCAGCAGGTATACCGCTTTTGCATTCTGCAGACGAAGACAAAAATTGGTTTCAATGCCGCTGAGGACAATCTGTGCGTGAATTTCGTTATCCGACACAATGCGGATGGTGCCCGAATCGGGACGTGCATAGTCGCGGCGGCTCTTTTTGAGCAGACCGTCATTTGTGAAATCCACACGGATCTTGCCGTTTTCTTTTCCGAATCTGAAGCGGTGATAGGCACTTTTTGCGGAAACGGTGGTTTCGCTGCAGATGTCATCGCGTGTACGCACCGCATAATAACCGGGCTGACCGATGTCCTCCACAATGGGTGTGCCCGCAAAATCCGCAGGCTGACCGAAAAACGGAGTCAGCAGACAGTAGTTGTAATAATAGTCGATCGCACCTGTGCCGCTTTGGTGAAAGTGGGACAGACCGAGGAATTTTCTGCATTCCTCGGAGCGACGGAAGTCCTGCGGACAGGAATTGGGTAAGTGATCGCCGTATCCTGTCGGGTACCCCGAAGTATAGGTGCAGCAGGAATATTTTCCGAACGGAAGAACGGCACCCGGATTGGTGTTGCCCGTGATGCCTTTGATAAACTTCCATGTGGCGGCAACGCCCTGCGGTTCGGGCAGTGCAATTTCATCGCAGCCGAGAAACACGTCCACATATTTACACAGATCGGTTTGCATATCAAAAACCTCCCTTGTTCTGCGTGTGTGAAGTATTTACAGTATATGCCAAATACAAAAAAAAGTCAAATATTGTACAAAATGGACAAATTGTGAAAGAAGAAGCTGAATAGATTTTACAAAAACATCAAATAATCTTGCTTTTCATATATAATAATGTTAATATAATAAGTACTTTTATTTCGGAGGAAGTTATGAAAAGAAAAAGCGGTGTTTTGCTTCCCGTATCCACACTCAACGGTGAGTTTTCCTGCGGCAGCTTCGGTAAAGAAGCACTTGCATTTGTGGATTTTCTTGCTGATTGCGGTTTTTCCTATTGGCAGGTGCTCCCGTTCTGTATGGTCGATGAATGCAACTCTCCTTACAAATCCTATTCCGCATTCGGCGGAAACCCCTATTTTATTGACCTCAACGAGCTGTTTCAGCAGGGACTCATCACGCATGAAGAGCGTGAAAATGCCCGCCAGAATACACCTTACAGCTGCGAATATGTCAGACTGTTCCACACCCGTTTTGCATTGCTCAAAAGTGCAGCCGGTCGCTGCTATGACCGCAAAAAGGTGACGGATTTCATTGCAGAGAATCCGTATCTCGGTCAGTTCTGTGAGTTCATGGCTCTCAAGGCTGCCAACGCACAGAAACCCTGGACGGAATGGACAAATTCTGATATCGATCCCGACGAACTGTTTATGTGGCAGTTCACGCAGTATGAATTTTTCCGTCAGTGGAAAAAGGTCAAGGAGTATGCCAACCAAAAAGGCATTCAGATCATCGGTGACATCCCGATTTATGTCGATTTTGATTCCTGTGACGTCTGGGGCAACCGCGAATTGTTCCAGCTTGACGAAAAAGGCGATCTTGCCGCCGTGGCAGGTTGTCCGCCCGATTATTTTGCCGTGGACGGTCAGCTGTGGGGCAATCCGCTGTATGACTGGGAAAAGATGGAAAAGGACGGATTCTCCTGGTGGAGAGCACGTATGAAGCATATGTTCAACCTCTTTGACGGTGTGCGTATTGACCATTTCAGAGGTCTTGAATCCTATTGGCGTATTCCTGCCGATGCCGAAACCGCAAGGGAAGGCAAGTGGGTCAAGGGACCTGGTAAAGCCTTTGTGGATATGCTGCATGAAATCACGGATGAAAGCCACTTTGTCATTGCCGAAGACCTCGGCGAGATCACGCAGGAGGTCATTGATCTTGTCGAATACAGCGGCTTCCCCGGAATGCGTGTGTTCCAGTTCGGTTTTTTGGGTGACGATGACAATCCCCATAAGCCGCACAACTACCCCAACAACTGCATTGCCTATACAGGCACGCATGACAACAACACCTTACTCGGTTATGTGTGGGAACTCGATGATGCAAGACGTAAATCCATGCTTGCTTATTGCGGTTATACTTCACCCGACTGGGACAGAGGCTACGATGCGATTCTTCGCACCATGTTTGCAAGCCATGCAGGCACACTGATTCTTCCCATTCAGGATCTTCTCGGTTACGGTTCCGACACGCGACTGAACATCCCCGGCAAAGCCGACGGCAACTGGCAATACCGTGTCACGGCAGATCAGATCAACGGTATCGACCGTGCCAAATTCAGAGCATTCAATGCAATGTATAAACGAAATTAAGGAGGAATTAAAAATGGGTAAATTACCGGATCCGCACAAACTCAACACCTACACCAAAAAAGAATGCGCCATGTACCTCATCGGTCTTGCAGGTCAGAATATGATCTTCAACATCATCGGCACAGGTCTGTATTTCTATTTCCAGAGCGTTATTTTCCTGCCTGCCATCGCAATCAGTGCCTTTATGACGATTGCACGTGTGTGGGATGCTTTCAACGACCCGATGATGGGTTCCATCGTTGACCGTACCCGTACCAAATGGGGCAAATGCCGTCCGTATCTTATTTTCTGTCCGGCAGTCATTTGCATCATCACCATTCTCACCTTTGTCAACGGCCGCTATGTTGAAGGCGGTGACACTGCCCGCAATGCGTTCATCATCGGTTGGGCTGCACTGTCCTACATTCTGTGGGGTATGTGCTACACCGTCGGTGATATTCCGCTGTGGGGTATCACGGCACTCATGACCGAAGATCCCAAGGACCGTTCCAATATTCTGGCTCTTGCCCGTGTGGCTGCAGGTGTCGGCGGCGGTCTTGTGCTGGCTCTCATTGTTCCCATTTCGCAGGCCGTCGGTACGGCTCTGACACCCGAAAATGCAACCGCAGAGCAGATCTCTTCCGGTCAGCAGAAAGGTTTCATCATCGTTGCGATCATTCTGACCGTCATCGGCTGTGCTCTGTTTGAGCTTGCAGGTCTGTTCACCAAGGAACGTGTTGCCGCATCCGAAAAGCACTACACGCTCAAGGAAAATTTCCAGCTGATGTGGTCCAACAAGCCCTTCCGTCAGCAGCTGATCTCCGGTGTTCTCAGAAGTCCCATCCAGCTTCTTATGAACGTTGCCATGACCTTGCTTGCTTACTACTTCGGTGACTACCACGGCGATTATATTCTGTACCTCGTCATCCTCGGCGGCGGTATGATGGTCGGTCAGTTCGGTATTATGATGGTTATTCCGTCGCTTGCACAGAAGTATGAAAAGAAGACCCTGATGATCGGCTCCACGCTGATTTCCGCGGTCGGCTTCGCACTTGTGTTTGTTGTGTATCTGATCGCACCGCAGGATCTCGACAAGCCGCTGTGGCTGGTGGTCAATGCCATTCTGTTTGCCCTTGCAGGTGCAGGACAGGGTGCTCTCAATGTTCTGCAGTCGGTTATGATCGCAGACACCATCGACTACGAGGAATATCTGCACGGCGTTCGTCCCGACGGTGTTTTCTTCTCGGGGCAGAGCTTCATCACCAAGCTTTCCACGGGTATTGCATCCATCATCACAGGTGTTGTTTATTCCATTGTCGGTTTCTCCGATACGGCAATTGAAGAACTGAACATTGCCCTCGCAAACGGTGCATCATTTAAGGCGGATTATCCCGAATATGCTGCCGCCATGTTCTTCCTTTGTTCCATTCCGCCTGCAATCGGTCTGTTCCTTTCCGTTATTCCGCTGAAGAATTACGCACTCAGCAACAAGGAACACTCCCGTATTCTTGCCGAGCTGCAGGAACGCCGCCACGGCAACGAAGTTGCAGAATAAACTGAACAAAAAACTCCGGTTTGCATTGACAAACCGGAGTTTTTATTTTATATTGCATCCAATGCTTTTCGGATTTGGTTGAGAACCCGTTTCTTGTCGGCACTCCACAGCGGGGCAACAAGCTGTTTCTTGTCGCCGTCTCCTGTCAGGCGGTGTATGCTGACGTTTTTCGGAATCAGCGGCAGCAGCACGGTCAGCAGGCGGATATATTCTTCCATGGTCAGCGTTTCAAACCTGCCTGCAAGGTAGTCTTTTTCGAGGTCGGTGTTTTTCAGAACGTGTAAAAGCTGCAGTTTGACGGCATCTGTACCGGCATTCAGTGCAAATTGCAGGCTGTTTTTCATATCCTCCTGTGTTTCACCGGGCAGGCCGAGAATCAGGTGTGTCACGCAGTAAATGCCGCGTTCTTTGAGATTCTTCACCGCCTGCAGGTATACTTCATTTTCATATCCGCGGCGGATGTAATGCACACTTTCGGGCTTGCTTGTCTGCAGACCGAGCTCTACCCACACGGGCTTGCTGCGGTTGAGTTCATCCAGCAGTGACAGCACGTCGTCCCCAAGGCAATCGGGCCGTGTTGCAATGTCGAGCACTTCCACCCCGGGAAATTCCATCGCCTGCAAAAAGCGTTCGCGTAAGATATTGACGGGGGCATAGGTGTTGGTGAATGCCTGAAAATAGGCAATGTAACCCTGCGGTTTTTTCTGTATGACCCGATCTTTGGCTGCCTGCAGCTGTGCGGTGATGTCATTGCCGTGTGCCGCAAATGTACCCGACCCGTCCGCTCCGCAGAAAATGCAGCCACTGTCACCGCAGGTGCCGTCGCGGTTCGGGCATGAAAAACCGCCGTCCACGGTCAGCTTGTACAGCTTTTTTCCGTAGACGGACAGGCAGTAATCATGGAGGGATGTGTACGTAATCATACCGTTTTACAGGCTGCCGCGGGGCAGCTTATTTTCAGAATAAGAGTTGCAGCAGCAACCACAAAATAATCAGGTGGGCAGGATAGTAAGCATAAAAGAAATACTTGTGCATCCGCAGTTTGCCCTTCTGACCGTTGTAAGCAAGAATCAGCGGTACGGCAACAAGGCTGCCGAAGAACTGTCTTAAACTGTTGGTGACATACCCCTGTACACCGGGATGCAGGAAGATTTCCCACGGTTTTGCTATCAGCAGCAGGCCGACTGCAAGGATGCAAAAGCGGACAGCAGGCTTTGTTTTGTTGGTTACGCAGCACAGCCATACAAACAAAACTCCGTACCATGCGTAGTCCGTGGACAGCACAAAAGCCGATGCACACAGCAAGGCCGTCACGGGAATGCTCCACAGAAAGCTTTTGCCGTTTTCTTCGAGCAGGCGGACAACATAGCAGGCACAAAGTCCGAGGAACAAGGTGAAAAACACGTTCTGCCCTTCGGGGTAAGACAGTGTTTTGTTGCAGGCAAGGTTAAACGGGATTTCGGAAACGGCAGCAAAAACAGCCATCCGCAGCAGGTATTTTTTGATATTTTTTGTGTGGCGGCATCCCTCGGAGATCATGAATGCATACAGCGGAAAAGCCACTCTGCCGACCGTACGCAGTGCAAAATACAGCCACGGCACGGGATGCGAGCCGTACATAAGAGGTATCATGAACACGTGTCCGGCGTGGTCCAATGTCATGGTGACAAGGGCGACAATTTTCAGTACGGCACTTGTCACACGGACAGGGGAATCAGTCTTTATCATGCGTTTTCTTTCTCCATTTTTTCAAGACGTTCCTGTTTTGCAGCGGTGACTTTGGCGGTGATGTCCTCCATGAATGCACCGTGCAGCTTGAACTTGGTGGAGAAAACAACAAGGGAAGCGATCATAAATACAAAGGGCAGAATCAGCATCATAAAGCTGAAAGCGGTTTTTACGGCAGGTGCGTTGGCAGCGTGCAGGTCGCCGTTGTAGCCTGTGATGCTCATGCCGATGTACAAGATGAGTGTCTGAATGGTGTATGCCATTTTCTGCAAAAATCCCTTCATGGAGAAGGTGACGGATTCTGCACGGAAGCCCATTTTGACTTCGCCGTAGTCCACGATGTCGGCAAGGAACACGGTCTGGGATACGAACATGGCAGCCGTACCGATCTGTGCGATCATATTGAAAATGTACATCACGATGAGTTTTTGTGCAAAGAGTTTGTAGCTTGCGAACATACCGATGAAGCCGGCGGCTGCAAGGGAAAGCGAGAACTGATAGGTGCGTCTGCGTGTTGTGAATTTCAGACCGATGGGAATGACGGCAAGACCGAGGATAGAGCCGACAGCACCCAGTGTGTTGAACAGACTCTGCTTTCCTGCATCACCCACAACAACGTCGAAGAAGTAAACGCCGACACCTGAAATCATGTAGTGAGCGGCATTGGACAGCATGGCAAAGAGCATGAAGACGAGCAGCTGGTCATTGTTTTTTGCAATCTGAAAAACTTTACTGAATGTGAACTTTTCTTCCTGCTTGATGACAACATTTTCCTTTGTCCTGAGCATGGCCATGCAGGCAAAGAACACAAGACCCACCGAGCAGATGACGGAAATGAACGAAAAACTTCTTTCATCCCATACGGGTGTACCGTCTGCGGAAAAGGTGGTGCTGAACACTTTCATAAGAATCGGGGCACCGATGGAAACAAGTCCCTGACCGAGACCGGAGAATGTGCGGGCGATGGTGGCAATCATGGAGCGTTCTTTCGGGTCGCTTGTAAAAGAGGGTACCATGGACCAGTAGGGAATATCCGCAAGCGTATTGGACATACCCCATCCGACATACAGAACCGAAATATACACATAAATCCATGCGGAATCTGTCGGAATGCCGGGGTTGTTGAACAGCAATGCAAGCACAATACTGTTAAGAACGGAACCGATGAGCACCCACGGACGGTATTTGCCCATTTTGGTTTTGGTGTTGTCAACAATGGTACCCATCATCGGGTCATTGATGCCGTCCCAGATACGGGCAATGGGGGTAAGAATCGACAGGAAGTTTGATTTCAGTTTCAGAACGTCTGTCAGGTATTTGTTCAGGAAACTGTAGAACATTCCGTAACTCAAGTCGAGACCGATGGCACCCGAACCGTACCACAGCTTGGAGCCGAAAGAGAGTTTGTCGTTTTTCATTTTGACCTCCTGAAAAAGGATATAAGTCGCAATTATATCTTATAGAGCCATTATACCATATTTTAATTTATAATTCAAGGCTTGCCTTTGCGAGATTTAATGGTATAATAAATAAGACTATTTGCGTGAGGTGTCTTTATGGAGCAAAACGAGCAGGTCTATCTGCAAAGGGTGCAATCTTATATTGATTCCGAAATCGAACGCATTACACTTTTGCAAAAAACACAGTTGCGTGAAGCACGCAGTGAAGGACTGGATTATTCCATGTCCAATCCTTACGGTGCCATTTACGGCAACGCGACCGAAGTACAGGAAGCCATTGAAAAGAAGATGGAAACGGTCAACCGCTGTCTGTCTGATCTTGACATTCTCGGCAGAATGCGTAATGCACCGTATTTCGGCAGGGTGGACTTTTGCGAAAACGGCAGAAGTGAAGAGTGTTTTTATGTGGGTCTGCGTTCCCTGACGGATACGGACAGCTATTTTGTGTATGTGTATGACTGGCGTACGCCGGTCTGTTCGTTGTTCTATGCAGGGGAGATCGGGAAAGCATCCTATGATGCACCGATGGGAACCATTGAAGGGGAAATCACACGCATCCGTCAGTATCAGTTTGAAAACGGAAACTTAAGTGCCTGTTGGGATGCGGATCTGCGTATTGATGATTCCGTGTTGCGTAATGTGCTTTCGGGTGCTTCCGGTGACCGTCTGAAAGTCATCGTCTGTTCCATTCAGCGTGAACAGAACCGCTGTATCCGTTTTGACACGGGAAAAAGTCTTGCTGTATTTGGTCCTGCAGGCTGCGGAAAAACCTCCATCGGTATGCACCGTCTTGCATGGCTTTTGTATGAGCTTCGTACGTCCATGGTGTCAAAGGATATTCTTTTGTTTACCAACAATGTCGCATTTCTCAATTATGTTTCGGGTGTTCTGCCTGACCTCGGGGAAGAAGAAGTGCGTTCGTGTTTGTTTACTTCTTTATTCGATTTGTTCCTGCCCGATTATGACGTGAGCGATTATTATGAGCAGGCAGAAGCTTTGCTTGTGGGGGATGCACATCGTTCGCACCATGTTGCAACTGTGTATGATCCGTCGTTTTTAGCTTACGTTGACCGTTGTCTTGACCTTATGAATTGCCGTTTCCGCGATGTCACCGTGTATGGTGAAACGGTGCTTTCCGCCGAAGCATTGCAGAAGCGTTATGATGCTTTTGCTTCCACCTTGTCTGTCCGTGCGAGACTGAATCTGTTGTTTGACTGGGCAAAAGATGAAGTGGATGATTTCTTCATTGTCAACCGTATTGACCTGAGTAAAAAACTGCTTGAACAGTATGATATTTATGACCCTGTGCAGAAGCTGATGGAAAATCTCAAAAACAGCGTACTCGGCAATGTGGAAGTGATGATCCGCGGTGCCGTTGCCAATGACACCGTACCGCTGTATTACCGCTTTTTCCGTGCATGGTGCAAGGATAAAACTCTCGTTGATGAGCTTGCACACCGCATGGGCAACCGTATGCTTCTGTTTGAAGATGCACTGATGGCTTTGTATATCAATGCAAAACTCGGCGGTTGTGAACAGGAAGCACCGCCTGTGCATATTCTGCTTGACGAAGCACAGGATTTCTGCGTTTTGCAGCACAAAATTCTGCGGCTTATATACCCGAAAACGGTTTTTACGCTGCTTGCTGATACCAACCAGGCACTCGTGCCGCAGCTGAACACCACAGATGAAGTGCAGCTTGCCGAAATTTACGGTGCACGCACCATGAAACTCGGCAAAAGCTACCGTGCAACAAAGCAGCTTGCGGAATTTTCCAAGCAATTCCTTGACGGTGCGGATTATGAAGTCTTTGACCGTGAGGGCAGCGAGCCGTTTGTGTATCACACGGCAAATGCGGCAAAAAAGACGGCTGAAATCATCGGCAATACGCCCGACTCTTTTAATTCCGTCTGTGTGCTTGTCAACACGGCTGCCGACGCCGCAAAATTCCACAAGAAACTTGTCAGATACATTCCCGACTGTATTCTTGCCAATACGGCACACTCAAAACTCGGCGGCAGGGTGACCGTCATGCCCGTTACGCTGAGCAAAGGTCTTGAATTTGATGCGGTTGTGATTCCCTTTGCGGATACGCTGGAAGAAAACCGCCGTGTCGCTTATATGATGACGACCCGTGCATTGCACGAATTGCATCTTTTGTATAAAAAGAAGGATTGATATGGACTGCACACTTTGTCCCCGTAACTGCCATGTCGACCGCGAAACCCGAGTCGGATTCTGCGGTCAGAAGCAAGCCCCTGTTCTTGCAAGGGCTGCTTTGCATTTCTGGGAAGAACCCTGCATCAGCGGTCCGGGCGGCAGCGGTACGGTCTTTTTCAGCGGCTGCAATCTGCGTTGTGTTTTTTGTCAGAACAAGCAAATCAGCACCGAAGGCTACGGTGAAGAAATCACCGTGGACAGACTGCGTGAGATTTTTGAAGAGCTTGTGTGGCAGGGTGCGGACAATATCAATCTTGTAACACCTTCCCATTTTGCTTCGCAGATTGCCGAAGCACTGGACGGTTTTTCTCACGAAGTGCCCGTAATCTGGAATTCGGGCGGCTACGACAGCGTGCAGACTCTGCGGCTGCTGGAAGGAAAAATCGACATTTATATGCCCGATTACAAATATGCACTCCTGCAGCCTGCCAAAAAGTATTCTGCTGCAGCGGATTATCCGTTCCGTGTGCGTTCCGCCATCAAAGAGATGTTCCGTCAGGTCGGTCCGCCTGTTTTTGATGACTTCGGAATGTTACAGAAAGGCTTGCTTGTGCGGCACCTTATGCTGCCGGGTGAATCCGAAAATTCGTATGCCGTCATGGATGCTTTTTCTGATTTGTTTGCACCCGGGCAGGCATTGTTCAGCCTCATGGGACAGTATACACCGCCCGAACAGAAGCTGCCGTTTGAAAATCTCAACCGACCGCTGACGGAAGAAGAATATGAAAAGGCGGTCGATTATCTGTACCTGTGCGGCATTGAGGACGGTTTTGTGCAGGAGCTTTCAAGTGCACAAGCCTGCTTTACACCGCCGTTCGATCTGACAGGCGTGCATACAAGTGAATTTGAAGATGAATAAGAAGGGCTTTTTCTGAAACGAATAAATTGGAGTTTATCGCTGACTTTTGACTGTCGTCAGTTATTAAAAGTTTTGGTCAAGCTTTTCACAAAAGCTTGCGGGGTCAAGGGGCAGAGCCCAT
>JAFSEF010000096.1 GCA_017435865.1 Clostridia bacterium | reverse complement strand
TCCCTGACGGACACCTTCGTTGACGGCTGCTTCAAAATCACCACCGACAATGTGCACTTCCTGTCCGATTTCGCAAAAAATAACAGCCATTCCCGTATCCTGACAAACGGGAATCTGCAATTCGTGTGCGGCATCCAGATTCTTGCACATATCGCAGAAAATACTCTTTGCCAAGGGATTGTTTTCCTTTGTCTCAGCGGTGCGGATGGTATCGCACAGACTCTCCGGCAGATAAATATTGGCTTTGATCACGGCATCCCTGACTGCCTGCGTGATCTGCGAAACATGAATCTCTCTCACAAACATAACCTCTTTTCATCCATAGAAAGCAATTTTCGTAAAGAAAAAAGGCGGCTCGCAGCCGCCCTGTGTATACTGTTTATCGGTTGCCGTTTCCGCGGCGATTGGGTCTTGATTCAGGAGATGAACGGCGAAGGTCGGACATTTTTTCATCGCTGTCATGCTTGAACTTTGCCATCATATCTTCAAATGACATGGTAGACGGTTCTGCGGCAGCGGGCATTCCCTGCCAGGTCTGCGGTCTGGGACGCTGAAAGTTATTTTTTTTGCGCGGACGCTCTTCCTGCGGCACAGGCGGAGCAGCCTGTTTGATGGACAGACTGATTTTGTTATTATCATTCACGCCCAGGACTTTGACTTTTACGGTTTGCCCTTCAGCAAGATGCTCTTTGATGTCCTTGACATAAGTCGAAGCGACCTCAGAGATATGTACCATACCGGACTCGCCGGTGGGCAGTTTGACAAAGGCACCGAAATTCGTCAGTCCGGTGACCGTTCCTTCATAAATTTGTCCGATTTCT
Organism: Clostridia bacterium; assembly: GCA_017435865.1. Lineage (GTDB taxonomy): Bacteria > Bacillota > Clostridia > Oscillospirales > Acutalibacteraceae > RUG806. The sequence continues at coordinate 5,699 of JAFSEF010000096.1, read as the reverse complement.
ACCTGCATAAAATGCGGTGTTCCTCCTGCTGTTTATTATCAGTTACCCGGAGTTACATCAATAACCTTGACTTCATCGGCATAGCCGTAGCCGAGTTCACGGGCACGATATTCATATTGTTCCACAACATCTGCTTCATTGAGAATGTACTCATACTCTGCGTTTTCTTCACTGATGGCGTTGTACTCAGCCTGCAAAGCAGCAAGTTCCTCCTGCTTCTGCGTGACATGGCTGTGCGAATTGGCAAAAACAACGACCGTGAACACAAACACAACGAGTACAAAAAACAGAAGCAGAACACTGTGTTTTCTGTTTTTTAAGATACCGTTCATGCGTGACCCCTCAGAAGTTATTGAATAACATTTTTATTATAATTAATTTTTTTCAGGAATGCAAGCTTTTTTTTCATTTTTTTTAATTTATTATGATCAACTTTCGATTTTGTCTGTTTTTTTTCGTAATTTTTACGGTACAGTGCCATCCGCTTTGCAAGAACGGGCCAAAGAATGGCTTTTCCGAGTGCCGGAAGTTTTTCTGTAAGATGCCGATTACGGACCGAAAGACACTTTGCCAGTGTTTTTTTTGACAGGATTCCGGGGAACCGATACCACACCAGAAAACCGATTCCCTGACAGACGAACATATATCCGCGCATCCGTCCGGCACACACTGCAAGGGACAACAAAAAACTCATGGCACCCCACAGCAGAAAAAACAGCACATCCTCAACAAAGACAACGGCGGTTTTATCCGAAAACAGCAAACGAATGCTTTTTAATACGTCACGCAGGAAACCGGCAAGAAAACCGAGTCCGAGGCACAGAAACACAACATCAACCTGCCTTGCAGGGTCCCAACCGTAACTCATCGGAACAGTTTTGCAGCAATGCTCTTTGCTCTGGGTTGGTTGTCGGAATACTGCAAAGCCGTCACATTGCCGCTGATTTGAGCTTCCCCCATGTCGGGATCCAGTTTGTCAAGGCTCAGATTCTCACCGCTGACTTTCAGCCGTCCGTCTGCAATGAACAAAACAACCGTCTGTTCATTAAAATCCCCGATTTGCCTGACACCCGTCACCGTCAGATGTTTTTTGTCATCCAGACGAATCCCGTGCGGTGCAAGCCGCTTCAGATCTTCTGTCATCACGCTGTCATCCTCCGTTCTGATACTGCTGCATTATATGTGCGTTTGCCGTTTTATATTCATAATTGACAAGTGTCGGCAGGTTTGATAAAATGATTTTGTTCCGTGCAAACTATGATTACATTATGTCGGAGGAATCGCAATGAGTAATATTTTCAGCAATACGGGCGACAAGGTTTTTGACCGCAACAAATGGACGTACAGTCTGGGCGGCATCGGACGTGATCTTGCTTACTCGCTGTACACCTATTTCCTGCTTACCTTTGTTCTTTACACCAAAAACATCACCGATGCGCAGTTTGCACTCATCGGCGTCATCATTGTCATCTGCCGTATCTGGGACGGCATCAACGACCCGATCATGGGCGGTATCATCGAAAACACACGCACAAAAATCGGCAAATTCAAGCCCTGGATTCTCATCGGCTGCATCACAAACGCGGTTGTGCTTGTGCTGATTTTCTCGCTGCCGCTGGACGGCACCCCCTTTGTGATCGCATTTGCTTTCCTGTACCTGCTGTGGGATCTGACCTACACGATGAATGACATCGGCTACTGGTCGATGCTGCCGTCGCTGACAAGTGAGCCTGAAAAGAGAGATATTCTTACTTCTTCGGCGAACCTCTGGGCAGGACTTGGCACTATTCTTGCAAACGGTCTGATTCCGATGTGCACAGTCGGCACCATGGCCATCGGCGGCAATGCCATCACGGGGTACAAAACGGTTTCGTTCATCATTGCACTTTGCTTCATCGGCTGTCAGACACTGACCTGCGTCGGTGTCAAGGAACGCCATGTTGCCAGTGTTCCGCTGGAAGAACGTGTCGGCTTCAAAAAAATGATCCGCATTATTTTCAACAACAAGCAGGTGCTCTGGACTTCCCTTATTCTCCTGTTTGTCAACCTCAGCGGTGCATTGCTGACAGCTTTCGGTACGAACTATATTTATCTTTCTTACGGTTACGAAGGCTCGTTTGCATCCATCTTTGTTATTTTCTACGGTGCTTCTTCCGCCATCAGCTACCTTCTGTATCCTGCCCTTTCCAAAAAATTCTCCCGCATGGGTATGGTCCGCATTTCTTTCGGTCTGACCGTCATCGGATACATTTGTTTCTTCCTGTCGGGAACCTTTTTGTCAGGCAACGTATCGTTTGCCTTCCTGTGTGCGGAATCGCTGTTCATCGGTCTTGGTTATTCTTTCTTCTACCTCGTTGCAGCCGTCTGCCTGTCCAACACCATTGAATACAACGAATACATGACCGGCAGCCGTGACGAAGCCATTATTTTCTCGGTCCGTCCGTTCATGTCCAAAATGAGTGCTTCCCTGCAGCAGGTCATCATCACCGTTGTGTACCTTGCCATCGGTCTGAAAGTGATCACCGATCAGATTTCCGAAGCGGAAAACCTTGCCATCAGCAATCCTGCCGCCTTCGGTGACCTGACAAAAGAACAGTATGTTGCAAACATTCTCGCAGGTGCGGATGACGGTATGACACTGGCTCTGCGTATAGTGATGGCTGTGTTGCCGGTGCTGTTCATGGGCATTGCCTATGTCATCATCAAAAAGAAATACACCATCGACGAAACAGAATACAACCGCATTCTTGCCGAACTTGAAGCAAGACACGCAGCGGACAACAAGTAAAAAATAAACCGGAGTGAAAAACTCCGGCTCTTTTTTTGCATTCAACTAAAAACAAGACAGACACAGTTTACTGTTGTGCATTTTCTTCCTGTTTTTCGAGTTCTTCCAGCTTTTCATACAGACCTGCAAGCACGTCTGCATTGGCAAACAGTTTTGCAAAGAAAATCATGACTTTGATAAAAGCAACAAGCAATTTAATCATTGTAACCATTTTTTTGTCTCCTTATCTGCATTTATTACACTTGAATTGTAGCAACTGAAATTGGTAAGCATTCAGTAAATATGTGAAAAATCTGTAAATAAATGTACAACTCCACAAAAAACTTTAAACATGTTGTTGACTTTATGTCACCCTGTATGATACCATAAAACTGTTGATTATCAGACAAAGGGGTCATACTATGCAAGAACAAAAACTCAACAGAAGAGTACGTTACACAAAAAAGGTTTTGCGTGAGAGTCTGATTGACCTGCTGCAAACCAAACCGATCAGCCGCATCACCGTCACGGACATCTGCACAAAAGCAGATCTGAACCGCGGTACTTTTTATAATTATTATTGTGATGCTTACGACCTGCTTGCACAAATTGAGGACAGCTTTTACGATAACCTGACAAGGCAGCTTGAGAGATTCAAAACAGACGGTATATCCGGTACACTCCTCACGGAGCTTTTGTCCACAATTGAGCAGAATCGTGATCTTTGCAATGTGTTGTTCAATATCAATGCCGACAAAACATTTCTCAACCGCTTGCTCGATCTCATGAAAGACTTCACATTCGCATATTGGGAAGAACACAATGTCAACAATCTGAACGAATCGCAGATGGAATTGCTTTATTCCTTCTTCTCAAACGGTGCAATCGGAATCCTCTGCCGCTGGATTGCAGGCGACTGGGATGTTTCCAAAGAGTATCTGGCAAAGACAATTCTGGCTCTCGGCTTAAAAGGTGCAGAGTATTTTTTCAACGAACAGGAGCAGACATTGCCGGTAATCAAGCTGAACACAGACAAAACTGACTAATTCTGAACATTTTTTTTCTTTTTGTCTATTGCAAAACCATAGCACAATAAGGTATGATATAAGTTGTAAAAAAATTACAGATGGGAGAGAAACCTATGAAAAAAACAGTCTTTCTGACCGGCGGTACCGGTAACATGGGTTGGGCAGCCTTCCAGGAAATGCTCAAACACCCCGACAAAATCAACATCAAGCTTCTTGCCCGTAAGAGCGAAAAGAACAAAAAGCTTCTTGCTCCTTACGAATTTTATTCCAATGTTGAAATCGTCTGGGGCGATTTCATGGAATATGATGCCATTCTCAAGGGTGTAACAGGTTCCGATTACGTTCTGCACGTAGGCGGCATGGTATCCCCCGCTGCTGACTACAAACCCTATTCCACACAGAAGATCAATCCCGGTGCAGCTGCCAACATCTGCAAAGCTGTTCTTGAACAGCCCAATGCAGACGACATCAAAGTCTGCTACATCGGTACTGTTGCCGAAACCGGCGACCGCAACATTCCGATCCACTGGGGTCGCTGCGGTGACCCGCTGAAGGTTTCCGTTTATGACCATTATGCAATTTCCAAAGTTCTTGCAGAACGCATTTTCGTTGAAAGCGGCATCAAGAACTGGGTTGTTATGCGTCAGTCCGGTATTCTGTATCCCGATCTGCTGCACAACATGGAACCCATCATGTATCACGTTCCCCTCAACGGTATGCTTGAATGGTGTACGGTTGAAGACTCCGGCCGCCTGATGTGCAACCTTGTTCTCAAAGATTCCGACGGTTCCCTGCCCGAAGAATTCTGGAGAAGTTTCTACAACATCGGTTCCGGTAAGGAATTCCGTCTTACCAACTATGAATTCGAAGAACTGCTGCTCGGCTGCATCGGTCTCGGTTCTCCCAAGACCCTGTTTGACCCCAACTGGTTCACCACCAAGAACTTCCACGGTCAGTACTATGCAGACGGCGACCTTCTGAACGATTACCTTGATTTCCGTGAGGACATCACCGCCAAGGATTACTTCGACAGAATGGCACAGCAGGTTGACTTCTACTTCCGCATTCCGAAGTACATTCCCACCAAGAAGCTCCTGGGTGCCGCTGCAAAGCCCTTCATGAAGAAGATTGCACAGACTCCCAAGTGGGGTACGCTTGACTGGATCAAGAACAAAGATCAGGATCGTCTGACCGCTTACTACGGCTCTTACGAAGAATGGGAAGCCATTCCGAAGGATTGGAAGAACTATGTTCTCAACTCCCCCGAAAAGGATTCCTCCGTTGCCGATCTTTACAAGCTTGACCACGGTTACGATGAAAGCAAGCCCGCAAGCGAATGGACTCTCAAGGATATGCAGCAGGCTGCAGAATTCAGAGGCGGCAGTGTCGTCAGCAAGAAGATGAAGAAGGGCGACGTCATGACCAAGCTCACATGGAAGTGCGGTCACTGCGGCGAAGAATTCGAAGCCAGCCCCACACTCATCCTCAAGGGCGGTCACTGGTGCCCGAACTGCTACCTGCCCGGTATCGGCAAAGCATGGCACTATGACGAAATTGCCAAGACCAATCCCTTCTTTGCACAGGTATGGTACACCAACCACACCAAGGAAGAAAACAATGTCTATGAATTTGACAGAATTTTCGACGGTTGGGAAGCCAAGAAATAAGAATACATAAATCTACAGAATCCGCTGATGTGTTGTCAAACTCTCAGCGGATTTTTTTGTCATTTTTGTTGATTATTACTTCTTTTAATTATTATAAATGTTATGGTACAATTGATGGGTGACAAATAAAAAAGAAAATTCAACTCAAATATGGTATGATGTTAATCACCACAAAAAACACACACCTGAAGGAGTTGAATTTTCTATGGTTAGTATAGCATCAAATGCACGGTATCG
>JAFSEF010000095.1 GCA_017435865.1 Clostridia bacterium | reverse complement strand
AAGCTACTTCCTTACCTGCCTTGCCGCACTCTGCTTCTTCTGTTACTTCGTACTTTGTGAAGGAGTGCTTGAGAGCATCAACTGTTACCGTGTCTCTGTCAAGCTCTTCACCGCAAAGATCACAGTAAACAACAAGGTCATAGCTGCCTGCCTTTTCGCACGCAGCAGCAACTTCATTTTCAACTACTGCTGCAAGAGGCTCGTGAGTGAGAGCAGGGATTTCGTTTTCGTCTGTTGCACCGCAACCGTGGTCACAGGAAGCTACTTCCTTACCTGCCTTGCCGCACTCTGCTTCTTCTGTTACTTCGTACTTTGTGAAGGAGTGTAAATGCGTTACCTCAAAAGCATCTGATATTTCGGTTGTACCGTCAGCGAAGGTTACCTCGCAGAAATGTATCTTACCGATTACGGGGTTTTTAAGCTCTGCTGCGGTTTCGCCGTCGATTGCGTTTTCATCAACAGTAATTTTATGTGCCTTAACAGTAACCACACCACTATTCACATACGTGTAGAATGTATAATTACCCTCTGCTTCAACTGTAAATTCGTAAGTGGTCACACCCTCTTGCGCATCTTTCCAAACCTCTGTATCGGAGTCGTAATCATAAAGTCCGACACCGCTGAAGAAATCACCTGTAACTTCAACAGTTACGGTTTCACCTGCTTTCATTGCAACAGTAAAGAAATCCTGTCCGGAATAATCCTCTTCATAGGGAACACCTGTCCAGCCTGTTTCTTTGTCATAAGAGCTCTCGCCCCAGGTATAAGAAACTGTTGCAGCATTTTCGTCTGTGATTTCTGATGTATTTTCCTCAACGGTATACCACTGATAAGAAGCATCCGTATCATCAAGGAGTCCTACATAAGGCTCTGCTTCTGTGGGCTGATGCGTAATTGCATAAACAATACTTCCGCAAATTGCACATACAGCACCTTCTTCTAAATAATGGCCGCAATCAACGCCGCATTCAAAGCCGCACTTTTTGCAGACTTTTCCGTCAAGCTCATGCTTGCACTGAATTGTTATAACTCTGTAGTTTTCCGCATTGGCACTGTCGTATTCGACAAGATAAGCTGCGTCAGCATTTTCACTTGCGAGAACCATATACGCAGAGTTGTATTCGCTGAAATCGGGAGCAACACTGAAAACAGGATATTCCGCTGTATTGTTACCTGCAACAAGAGTACCGCCGGTAATCTTTATTGAGTCAGCTTTAATTGCGTAATCATCTTCACTGCTTACGATTAACTTGCCCGCATGAACAGTAACATCTGTTGCAACAATTGCATCGTAAGTTTTTTTGCTGTAGGCTTTCAGACTTCCGCCGTCAATAATAACTGTGTCTGCCTCAACACTTTGCTCCACAACATCAATGTAAACATCGGCATTGCCGCTTACCGTTACTGTTTCGTTTTCAAGTGCATCGATATAAATACCTTCTTCGTCGTTATTTACAAGCGAAACCTTTGCATGATCAGTAAAGGTTACAGTCGCTTTGTCAGCATCGACGATATAGATACATTCATCTTTGCCGTCTACTGTTAATGTGCCGTTATCCTTAACAAGAATTTCAACACTTTCTGAAACCTCCGACACGGTAATACCTTCTGAAACTGCCATTATGTTTAATGAGCCGTTTTCACTCACGGTAATTTTGTTTGCTTTCCTACCGTCGATATCCATACCGTCATCAGCAGAGTCTATATTCAGTGTTACGCTGTCCTTGACGTTTATTTCAATGTTTTCATCAGTATCATTTGCAGAGGCAGCATATATTCCGTTTTCGATAGCTTCTATGTCTAATTTACCTGTTCCGCCGATATTGAGAACAGCGTCATCCTCTGCATATATACACAGACCGTCAACGGCAACAATTTTGTTTTCGCCCTTCACTTCAATGTTCAGAGAGCCGTTACAAATAATACCGCAGTCCTCTCCCTCATAATTGAAGCCGTCAAGAACAAGAGTATTTGTTTCCAGAATGTAATATGCCGTTGCACCCTCATCTGCATCACCGAGAATATCGGTGTAATTACTGCCGTCTACATAGATTCCGCCAACGGAAATCCCGGGTGCACCCATCAGAGCATTGCAAATATCACAGATACTGTCGCCGTTTTCGTCTGCGCATTTGCTTACTGTTATTCCGCATTCTGTACAAAAATGTTTTTCTACATCATCGAAGTGAGGACATTCGTAGCCGCAAACACCACATTTGCCGTCTGTTACATTATCGTGAGGACAGCTGTAACCACAGCCCTTTGCACAGATACCGTCTTTATTTGACCAGTCGTGCTGACAAGTTGAATAAATAACCTGTCCGTCTGTAAGAGTGCTTCCGTCTACACAGCTGTAAACCGTTTCACCGTCAACTACAACGGTAAAGTTACACTCTTCGGAATACTCTCCTGCAACCCAACTGAAGGTATAAATACTGTCTTTGGGGAGCAATACTGTCAGGATTCCGTTTTCGCCGTATTCAATAGTTGCTGTTCCTTCTTCCGTATATACCCCGTCAACAAGATGCTTAATGACAACGGCATTTCCGTTCCAACCGTCACCGTAGCCGTCGATCATTTCAATTGTAACGATTGTACCTTCTGAACCGCAGCCATCACACTTGTTGTCTGTGATACTTTCATGAGTACATTCAAAACCGCAGATGCACTTACCGATGATATCCATGCTATGCTCGTGTGTATCAATTTTGATTTCCGCATAGGTTTTGCCGTCAAGGGCTGCTTTCATGTCAGAAACAGGTGTAAATTCACTTTCTGTGTCATATCTTACAAAGAAACAATCACTTTCAGTAAGCCCGTCTGCTTTTACAATATCACCATTGTCCTTATCAATAAGTTTGTATGCACCGCTTACAGTAAGCAAAGCACCCTTATCTATTGTTATTTCATCGCATATAGCTTCATGTTCTCCCGAAGTGCTGATAACATTCAGTGTACCGCCGTTGAGTTTAACCGATGAGGCGATTACTTCGTAAGAATCATTTGAAGCAGTTACCGTGCCATCATTGATTATAAAATTACCGCAGTTTATAGTATAAGCGCTTCGGCCAACAGTTTCAAGAACCATATTGCCGCCGTTTACTGTAACGGAGCTGTCGCGGTTACCACCGTTATAAAAGCGGGCAGCCTTGAATGTGGCATCATCACTTCCTTCAAAAACAAGATGTTCTTTGTAAAGAGCTACCCTGCCTGCAATCTCGTTCGTTCCTTCAAATGCTATATTTATCACTGCGTTATCACCGGCAACTATATCTAAACCGGAAACTGTAACATTATTGAATGTCAAGTCACAGGCTTCATAAACATAAACCATTGCATCCGGATTTGTTCCTGTGATAATATAGCCGTCCTCGTCATAATACGGATAACCCTTACCGATACTTACAGTTAATTCGTCGGTAACATCAATGACCAGCTTGTCAAGATTTGCACCGCAGACTTGACAGGAGCCGTTCTGCCATTCGTGAGGACATTCATAGCCGCAAACATCACATTTGCCGTTCTGCCATTCGTGAGGACATTCATAGCCGCAAACACACTTGCCGTTTTCAAAGCTATGCTCATGTGTGTCAATTTTGATTTCTGCATAGGTCTTGCCGTCAAGAGCTGCTTTCATGTCAGAAACAGGTGCAAATTCACTTTCTGTGTCATATCTCACAAAGAAGTAATCGTTTTCTTCTGCATCGTCAGCCATAACGATATCTGCAGACATATCAAGTATTCCCTTTGTGGCACTTACGGTAAGCAAAGCGCCTTTTTCTATAATGACACTACCCAAGATAGCTTGATAAGCGGTCGATGTACTTATCATATTCAGCTCACCGCCGTTAAGCGTAACGGGGGCAAATACCACATAATAATAATTGTTAGAAGCGGTAACCGTTCCGCCGTTGATTATAAATCCGCCTGCACAGATTATTGTAGGTAAAGAGGTTTCTGTAACGCAGTCAAGAATGATATTACCGCCGTTTACGGTAACGGAGCCGGGTTGACCGGCGGTATTAAAACTCGAGGTCTTTAATGTATCCGTTTCGCCACCGTCAAAGATAAGATGTGATTTAAATACATCTACGTATTCTACCTCTGTTGTTCCGTCAAGGGTTATATGAATCACGGAATTATCAGGTGCATACTGAAAAACAAGACTTGCTGTAGTAAGATTGCTAAGTGTCAGATCTGTTTCTTCACGAACATAAACCATTGCATCCGGATTTGTTCCTGTGATAATATAGCCGTCCTCGTCATAATACGGATAACCCTTACCGATCTCCACAGTTGATTCGTCGGTAACATCAATGACCAGCTTGCCAAGATTTGCACCGCAAACCTCGCAGGAGCCTTTCTGTCCTTCGTGGTGACATTCGTAGCCGCAAGCATCACATTTGCTGTCGGTGTAGCTTTCGTGGGTGCATTCATAGCCGCAAACATCGCAAATGCTGTTTGTGTAGCCTTCGTGGGGACATTCGTAGTCGCAAACATCGCAAACACCGTCGGTGTAGCTTTCGTGGATGCATTCGTAGCCGCAAGCATCACATTTGCTGTCGGTGTAGCTTTCGTGGGTGCATTCATAGTCGCAAACATCACAAACACCGTCTGTGTAGCTTTCGTGTTCACCGGTTGCAGGAATCACTTCACCTGTTAAATAAGCATCACATTCTGCACAGTAAAGACCGGCTGTGTGTCCGTCAGCCCCGCAAGTTGCATCTCGGTCTGTCTTTTCCTCCAATGCACCGAAATGAACGGGAATTGTGTTAATTCTATCTGTTTCGTTTTCGGGCTTCGTGATTGCTTCCCACTGTGCTTCAGTTCCCGTGAAGTGCACTGCTTCAAGCGCATCACAATAGTTTATTACATTATTATTGATTGAAATTACATGACTGCCGATTACAAGGTTTTCAAGATAACTGCAGTTATAAAACATACTGGAGGACATTTCAGTAAGCTTTTCAGGTAAAACTATATTTTTAATGTCTGAATTACAGAAAGCGTTATAGTCTATAAAATTTACATTTTTTCCGATATTAACTGTTTCAACCGAAGAATTAAAAAAACAAGACTCATTCATTGTAGTAACATCGTCAGAAATGTTTATTGTTTTAAGGTTTTCAGAAGACGAAAATGAATCATTGCCTAAGATCAGAACACCTGCCGGAACGGTATAGGTTTCGTCTGCCTTTCTTACAGGATACATAACAAGCTCAGTTTTATCGGCATTGAAAAGAACACCGTCAATAAGAGCGTAGTTGGAATCTCCTTCCGCGAGCTTAAACTCGGCAAAATAGTTATTGCCATAAGCCTCTATCTCATTCACAGTTGAAGGGATTGACAGAGAAACAGCATTGGACAACTCATAAAAAGATCCCTGTCGAATATTCGTTATACCTTCCTCAATTACAACATCTTTAATGCTGCTTTCATAAGCCAGCCAGGGAGCGTTAAGATATTCTACATCGTACTTACCTGTACCGCTGATAGTAAGAGTTCCCTGTGAATCAAGTGACCAGATTGCATCGTTCATGTTTTCTGCACCGCAGGCACCGGCATAATATCCGTTCTCTGCAATTTTGCAGGTTTTGCAATAATGGTTAGTATAGCTATGGCTGCATATAAAACCGCAAGCGGTACATTCACTGTCGCTGTTCATAGTGTGTGCAAAATCGACACCGCATTCAAGTTCGCATATTGAGCAGATGCTGTCGCTGAAGCTGTGATTGCAAGTGATATAAAAAATACCATCCGGTACATAAGCATTGCAATCAGATGCCTCTAAAACAGTTTTACCGCCTATAACGATGCTGAAGCTGCATTCTTCGGTATAAGAACCCTTGGTCCATCTGAAAGCATAAACATTTTCGTCGGATATAGCTGCCTCATAGGTGGCAGTTGCGCCTTCGTCAATTGTCACATCTGTAATTTTTGTGAATTCACCGCCGGAAATAGTGCCCACCTGAATTGCATTGCCGTTCCAGCCGTCACCGTAGCTGTCGGTCATATTGATTACAAGACTGACATCTGCCGCAAAGACAAAGGGTACGCTCGTCACAACCATAAAGAGTGCGAGCATGATTGATAAGGTTTTCTTTAAGGTTTTGTTCATTTGATTTGTCTCCTTTCGGGGGTTGATTAAAGTTAATAACACTATTATAAACTATTTTTTTCCTTTGCGGGGTAACTTTTTGGGCCAAAAAAGTATAGTATTTTTCCGAAAACGGCTGTTTTGGTTCTGTTTTGGAATCATAAACTGATTTTTTCAAAAAAATTGCAACCGCCGGGGATTTCTCCCCGGCGGTGACTTGCATTCATTCAGTTATGAAACAAAGATTTTCCAGATCGGAGTCAGACCGGATGTATGAACCGTTCCGCATTCGCAGGTGCTGTTGATGCCGAAGATTCTGCGAATGAGCTGAATGATCTTATTGAAGAGCCGATTCAGCGGGTCATCGCGGTGGCAGGTGCATTTGCAATCTTCTTCTGATTCGTGGATGCTGTTGCCGCAATCGTCACAGATCTCATCCGCATCTTCGTCAACATGGTCGAGCTTTGAACCTTCATCAGCCACGGTATCTTTCTTGCCGCAGCCGTTGTCACATTCGGCCGTCTTTGTACCGTCTGCCGTGCAGGTTGCATCGCCGTTGGATACATAGTCATTGTAAGCGTGACCGAGTGCTGCACTTTCCGTTTCGTCCGTTGCACCGCAGCCGTTGTCGCAAACAGAAACCTGCTTACCTGCTTCTTCACAGGTGGGTTCCGCTGTTACGGTGTAAACGGTGAATGCATGACCGAGGGCTTCCACGGTTTCGGTTGTTCTGCTGACTTCTGCTTTACAGACGTCGCAGTAAACAACAAGATCATAGGAGCCTGCGTTTTCGCAAGTAGCTGCTACTTCGTTTTCCTTCACTGCAGGCAGTTCGGTGTGACCGAGGGCTTCCACTGCCTTTTCGTCGGTTGCACCGCAGCCGTTGTCACAGAAAGCAACCTTCTTGCCTTCTTCCTTGCAGGTGGGTGCAACAGTTTCTTCGTAGTTTGTGAACACATGAACACCGTTTGCACAGTCTGCCATGGTGGCGGCAATGGCTTTGGCTCTGTCAAGCAGACCGCTGTTTGCAAGGTCGGCCGCTGAGGTGTTTACTTCTGACTTGAGAGCGTCAAGTTCCTTCTTGATACCGTCAAGTTCTGCCTGCATTTCGTCGCTGACGGTTGCAGTTTTGAGTGCTTCGTCGATGCCTGCAATGACTTCATCGATCTCGGTGTAGTCAGCCTTGCGCATGGTGCCGTCCTTGAGACCTGCAATAAGCGTTTCAAGTTGATTTTCGTAGTCATATTCTGCTATGCGTCTGTCATAGTCAGCCTGCGTGTAATTACCGTCATTGATCACAGCCATGTAATAACCGTAAGGACCGGAATACCTGCCGCTTTCAGAGGGAATAATATTGCTCGGGTTACTGTCGATCAGGGCGTTGACTTCATCAAGAAGAGCTGTCATATACGAAAGGTCTGCCTTTTTCATCGTATTGTCGGCAAGCCCTGCTTCAAGTGCGGCAATAAAACCGTTGATTGTTCCTGTTCCGGTGTTAACATTGTTCTGTTCTGTAACAACTCTGTTATAGCCTATGGCGTTGATGACAGTGTTTAAGCTTGCAGCATAACCGGACTTCGGTCCGTTTACAAGGTCTTCTCTTGCAAGAATTGCCTGCAGCTTTGCAACAGCGGCATCAAAGGCTGTGTAATCGGCTCTGTTGACATATTCGGTGTCAACGTTTTCGCAATCGGGACAAGTGGTGACGATGCTGCCCTGTCCCCATGTGCCGTCGGCATTCTGAACGGGACGGTTTAATTCTTCGGTTGCATTTGCATGGTCGCAGACATAATCACAGACCGTGCATTCGCCGTCCAGGAATTCATGTTCCGTTTCTTCGGAAACAGCACTGCAGCCGTCTACGGTGCATTCTTTCCAATGTTTCGCGTTGTCATATACCCAATCGCCGCTGAAATCGCAGGTGTGAACGGATGTAACCTCAAATGTATCCGACATTTCGGTGGTGCCGTCCGCAAAGGTGACTTTACAGGCATACTGACCGATTGCATCGGGTGTGAGGGTATCGGTGTTCTGACCGTCCACTGCGGTGTAAACACTGCCGTCCATATAGGCTCTGACTGCTACACCGGAAACTTCGGAGATTGAAAAACCGTAATAACCGTCTGCCGTTGCGGTAAACGAAATCGTTGTGCCGTACTGCTCAACAGTCCACTCATCCGTGTACATACCCGGCTTCTGTGCATAGGCGATCCACCATTCTGAAACCGATTCGGAGGCTTCAAGTTCAATGGTTTCGCCTTCCTGCAATTCAATGACAAAATAATAACCTTCGGAGCTGGTCCAGCCTGTTTGCGGATCATACTCACCGTGAAGCTCGGACGGAGCACCCAGCGAACTCCAGGAGCCGGTTGCTTCTTCATCCGTAATTTCGGCTATGCCCTCTTCAACTGTGTGCCACTGATAAGAAGCATCGGTGTCGTAATTGAGTTCCACATAGGGTTCTTCTTCGGTGGGCTGATGGGTGATGGCATACTTGTATTCAAAGGAATCGGATTCTTCGGTAGTACCGTCTGCAAATGTGACTTCACAGAAATACTCTTCACCGAATTCGGGATTCTGCAAGCGGGCATCGGTCTCGCCATCCAGTATGCTACTGACATCAGTCAACATGCTTGCCTTGGCATAAAGCAGATCGTTGCACACTGCCTGAAGACCGTACAATCCGTCTTCCAATACGGTGAAAGAGTAATTGATCCCGTCTTCTGATTCAGGTAAAGCGTATTTGTTGCTGTTGATAATTGAAAATATGCAATCTTCAGGTGCTGCCGAGAATGTAACATTGACCACATCGCCTGCCTTGAGTTCCGCAGCGAAAAAGAGATGTGCATTTCCGCTTTCATGCGGGGCAACCGAACTCTGCCAACCGTTATCGGCATCATAAGAGGCAAGCTGTGTGAACATTTCTGCAGGAAAATCGAAATTTTCGGGTGTAATTGCAGTTGCGTTTTCATCCGTGAACTCCACGGTTTTGCGCTCAAAGACATACCACTGATAAGAAGCATCGGTATCATTGTTGAGTTCAACATAAGGCTCTGCCTCGGTGGGCTGATGCGTGATTCTGTAAGTGAGGTCAAGAATATCGGATTCTTCTGTGGTGCCGTCTGCAAAGGTGACTGCACAGTAATACTCTGCACCGAATGCGGGGTTCTGCAAGCGGGCATCGGTCTCGCCTTCCAGTATGCTGCCGACATCAGTCAACATGCTTGCCTTGGCATAAAGCGGATCGTTGCACACTGCCTGAAGACCGTACTGTCCGTCTTCCAATACGGTGAAAGAGTAATGGATCCCGTCTTCTGTTTCAGCATCAGCAATTTTGTCGGCGTCGATTGTTAACAATTTGCTATCATCAGGGGCTGCAGAGAATGTAACATTGACCACATCGCCTGCCTTGAGGTCCGTAATGAAGAAGAGAAGTCCATTGCCGATTTCCTGCGGAAGCACAGAACTCTGCCAACCGTTTTCGGCATCATAAGACGCGACCTGTGTGAACTCATCTTCAGGTAGATCTAAAAATTCGGGCGTGAGCGCAGTTGCGTTTTCATCCGTGATCTCAACCGTGCCCTTCTGCTCAACATACCACAGATAGGCGGCATCGGTATCATTGTTGAGTTCAACATAAGGCTCTGCCTCGGTGGGCTGATGGGTGATTCTGTAAGTGAGGTCAAGAATGTCGGATTCTTCTGTGGTGCCGTCTGCAAAGGTGACTTCGCAGAAATACTCTGCACCGAATGCGGGATTCTGCAAGCGGGCATCGGTTTGACTCTCGAGCGCAACAGAGGTATTTTTTGAATAGAGGTAAGCCTTTATGATCATATCGGGATCATAAAGATTACCGGAGAACAACTGGTATGAATCGGTAAGTTCAACGGTAGCGCAGAGTCTTCCGTTTTCATCAGGCTTAAATCCGACATAGTTGAAATCATCGCTGCCGCCGAGCCAGAGTTCGGGATCGGTTTCCGTTGTCGTTATGTCGAGAATGATCTGATCGCCCGCTTCGAAAACCCGTTCGAAGACATGACTGAGGTAGTTGCCTTCTGCATAGTGATATTGCAGTCCGACTTGCCAGCCTTCACCGGGAACATATTCGGCAGGGCGAATATCGCCGTTCAGTGCGGTGGCATTTTCATCTGTGATCTCAATCGTGCCGTATTCGAGCTCATACCACTGATAAGAAGCATCGGTATCATCGTTGAGTTCTACATAAGGCTCTGCCTCGGTGGGCTGATGGGTGATTCTGTAGCTGAGGTCAAGAATATCGGATTTTTCTGTGGTGCCGTCTGCAAAGGTGACTTCGCAGACATACGCATTGCCGATTTCGGGATTCTGCAAGCGGGCATCGGTCTCGCCTTCCGGTTTGCTACTGACAGCAGTCAACATGCTTGCCTTGGCAGAAAGCAGATCGTTGCTCTTCGCCCGAAGACCGTACTGTCCGTCTTGCGGTACGGTGAAAGAGTAATTGATCCCGTCTTCTGTTTCAGCATCAGCGTATACGACGTCGTTGACCGTCATTAAATCGCAAGCTTCAGGTTCTGCCGAGAATGTAACATTGACCACATCGCCTGCCTTGAGATCCGCAATGAAATAGAATTGAGTGGTGCTGTCTCCCTGCGAAATCGCAGTGCTGCTCCAGCCGTTTTCTGCATTATAAGACGCGACCTGCACGAATATATCTTCGGATTCATCGAACAGATCAGGTGTAACCGCATCTGCGTTTTCATCCGTGATCTCCACGGTTTTGCGCTCAAAGACATACCACTGATAAGAAGCATCGGTATCATCGTTGAGTTCTACATAAGGCTCTGCCTCGGTGGGCTGATGGGTGATTGCGTAAAGATACTTTCCGCAAAGGGAGCATTCGCCGTTGTCGGTATCGTGTAAGCAGGGTTTGCCGCACTTTGTGCAGACACTGTTTACAAACTCGTGATCGCAGTAGATGTAAACCACTTCATCGTTTTCATAGTTATCGCCGCGTTCCGATTTAAACACGGTTTCACCGTCAACGGCAACCTCAAATGTGCATTCGTCGGCGTAGGATCCTTCCTGCCATGTCAGCGTGAAAATTACGTCTTCTGCAAGCAGTAAGGTGTATGTATCATTGTATCCTTCGTCAAACGTTGCAACACCGATTTCTTCACCCGAAGTGTTTTTGATGAGCAGTTTATTGCCGTTCCAGCCGTCACCGTAGCTGTCGGTCATATTGATTACAAGACTGACATCTGCCGCAAAGGCAAAGGGTACGCTCGTCACAAGCATTAAGATTGTGAGGATGATTGACAAGGTTTTCTTTAAGGTTTTGTTCATTTGCTTTGTCTCCTTTCGGGGTTGATTAAAGTTAATAACACTATTATAAACTATTTTTTTCCTTTGTGGGGTAACTTTTTGGGGCAAAAAAGTATAGTATTTTTCCGAAAACGGCTATTTTGGTTCTGTTTTGGAATTATAAATGATTTTTTACAAAAAAACTGAAACCGCTAAAAAAAGCAGTTGCAGATAAAATATATTCGGTTTTATACAAAGGCTCCGAGCTCTTTTCTCTTGTTGACACCTGTTTTATTCATAGCATCGTAAAGAGCCTTTTTGGCAGAGGCTTCGCTTATCTTTAAACGCTTGCTTATTTCCGTGTTTGAACAGCCGTAGGCGGCAAGCCTTGCAATCTGCCTTTCACGGATGGTAAGCTCCATTGAAATATGGCGTTTAAGCACTGCGTTGTGAAGCTTCGTCCAGCCTTCAAGAAGAGTTTTATGTAAATTCAGATATTTCTGATAGGCTTCTTCATCTGCAAGGCGGAGTCTGTCGTCAAGAAGATAGTCAAACTGTCTGCGGGCCTCTGCAAGAATGCCTAAAAGTCCGTCGGGAAGTGCGAGAGCAATGGCTTTATCAATATGCTTTATTGCCTTTTCTTCTTCACCTGTTTGATGATAAGCAACGGCAACATGCAAACGAAGGTAAATTTCCGGTATAACGGTTTTGGCGGCCACCGCCTGTGCAATCAGCGGCTCTGTTATATAAGGTATGGTTTTCATAAGTCCCATACCCGTGACATCCGGCAGAGTAAATTCGCCCTTTGCCATTTCCTGTGCAAGAACCAACAGATATTTAACATAAAACACCTTTGCTGCAGGGTGCGAATCAGCGGGGAGATTCTCAAACTGACCGTGCGTGAACCAATCGGGATAATCGTCAAGGTAACGGATGGCACTGTTCACACAGGCAAGAGAAAGAGAGAGAATGTCCCTGTCATGATCATCCTTTACGGGGGCTTCACAGATGTGTACCTTTGCATTGCTCCAAAGAGTGACATCACCCTGCCACATGGCAACAAGAGCAAGAAGCATACCTGCGGAAACCACGGCATACATACCCGAATGATGTTCTAATAAATAGCTTAAATGCTCAAAAACATTTTCAATTTCACCACGGCTGTAAGCAATTTCAGCTTCAAACAGCCTTTGTGCTTCGGGATGATTTGCAAGAGAAGCAATAACCTCCTTTGCCGATCCGGGAACGGTGTAAAGGTCTGTCATATCAAGAAAGGGAGCCTTTCTTATAAGAGGCTCGTTGAATTCGTTTGTCTTTTCCATACATATGCCTTCTTTTAACAATAACCATAAATACAGTATCATTATACTACAAGTAACCGTTGAATGCAATTATTTTACTCAAAATCACTGCTTGCATCAGTGGTTTGCACGAACTCTGTAAGGGGTACTGTTTGCAACATGTAAAAGGGAGACCGAAGGTTCCCGACTGATACAGGCACCTGCTGCAAGTGACTGCCTATTCTTTTATTTGGTTCTTCACGGAAATGCAGTTCCCTGTAAAGCAAAAAGGCTGCACCGCAACGGGTGCAGCCTGAAAGATTGTTGTTTTGACTTTGCAAGCCGTGCAACGCTTACCTTATTACAGGGTTTCAAGACCCACCGCAGCACGCAGAATCAGTCTTGCATCGGCAGCTTCAATTTCGCCGTTCTTGTCGGCATCGGCAGCCTTGGTCTGTGCTTCGGTCAGTGTTTCCAGCTTGACCGCAGCACGCAGTGCAAGACGTGCATCGGAAGAAGTCACTTCGTTATCACCGTCCACGTCACCGAGGATGCAGGTGGATTCACCATTCAGGGCAATGAAAGGAATGTCGTTTTCTTCTGCATATTGCTGTGCATAGCTGTCAAGATAGCCGCGGATCGTAAGAACGGGACAGTTGGAGAACGCATAATCCCCGATGCTTATCACGCTGTCCGGGATGGTGACCGAGGTCAGCGAGGTGCAGTT